>CAVXXN010000009.1:0-97132 GCA_963765715.1 Terriglobia bacterium | reverse complement strand
TGGTTGCGGGGGGTGGATTTGAACCACCGACCTTTGGGTTATGAGCCCAACGAGCTACCAGACTGCTCCACCCCGCAGTTGAATCATAGCAATGTAGTTGCGGACGGTCAAACGTTGCGGCGTCTGATACATTCTGTTTTGCAATGAGTTTGCGGACACTTAACGACGTCTTCTTTGCTGTGGTTGAGCGGGCTAGCCCAAGGGTTATTTTGTCGCGGCGGGATGACGCCTGGATTCCGTCATCCGCGGAGATATTCCGCGGCCGGGTTAACGGTGTCGCGAGAGCTCTGCGGACGTGGGGGATCGGCAAGGGCGACCGGGTTGCCATTCTTAGCGAGAACCGGCAAGAGTGGATGATTGCCGACTTCGCTTCCCTGCTGTTGGGCGCGGTGACTGTCCCTATTTATGCCACGCTCACGCCCGAGCAGACTGCCTACATCCTGCGCGATTCCGAGGCGCGGATCATTTTTCTTTCCAGCGCCGCGCAGTTGAAGAAAGTGCTCTCGATTCGAGAGAAGATTTCACTCGAAAAAATCGTGGTCTTCGATCGAGTGCCAGATGCCGGCGCAATTTCCATGGAACAGTTGGGTTCGGACGACGCTTCCCGCCTCGACCACCAGATCGAAGCCGATGCTGGCACGGTTACCCCTGACGATCTGGCCACCATTATCTATACGTCTGGTACGACAGGCACCCCCAAAGGCGTGATGCTGACACATGGCAACATGGCTTCGAATCTAGCCTGCTCCCTGACGGAGTTCCCTGTCAGCGAAGGGGACATCAGCATTTCATTTTTGCCGTTATCGCATGTGACAGCGCGACATGTGGATTTCGCTCTTCTTTATCGCGGGGTAACGCTGGCATACGTCTCCGTTCTGGACCAGCTTCCGCGGGCGTTGCAAGAGGTTAGACCGACATTTTTTGTCGCTGTGCCGCGACTCTACGAAAAGATCCATTTTCAGACAGAACAGAAAGCCAGCGCCTTTCCGAACTCCGCGTTCTATCAATGGGCGCTTTCCGTCGGTCGAGAGAACCGAGCTGAAGTGCTGGCAGGACGGGCACCGACGAGTCGAACGTGGCGGGTGGCGAACAGGTTGCTTTACTCGAAGGTTCGTGCGGGGTTGGGAGGTCGGATTGGAATTTTTATTTCCGGCGGGGCTCCATTGGGACGCGAACTGGCCGAATGGTATGCCGCCATCGGTATCCGCATTCATGAGGGTTATGGGCTCACGGAAACTTCCCCGGTGATCGCAGTCAACACGCCGCGCGCGCACAAGATCGGTACGGTGGGCAAGCCGCTCCCGAATATCGAAGTTCGCATCGCCGACGACGGCGAAGTACTGGTGCGCGGGCCTTCCATTTTCAAGGAATACTGGAACAAGCCGAAGGAGACGCAGGAAGCGTTCGTGGACGGCTGGTTCAAGACGGGTGATATCGGAAATCTTGATGAAGACGGATTTCTTTCCATCACCGACCGCAAAAAGGACCTGATCAAAACTTCAGGCGGAAAGTTCATTGCACCCCAGCCCATCGAGAGTTCTCTGAAGCACAATGCTCTGATTGCGGAAGCGGTAGTGCTGGGCGAAAAGCGCAAGTTCCCCTCCGTGCTGATTGCGCCTAACTTTCCTTTTCTTGAAGAATGGGCGCGCGGTCGTGAATTGACTTTCGGCTCCCGAGCGAAGTTGGTGGCATCTCCCGAGGTATGCGCGTTGTATGAGGGCATTGTGGACGAAGTGAATCAGAACCTGGCGCGGTTCGAGAAGTTGAAGAAAGTGATCGTCGTAGCAGATGAATTTTCCGCCGAGAATGGAATGCTTACTGCCAGCATGAAGCTGCGGCGCCGGGTGGTAGAGGAGAGGTATAGCGGTCGGATTGAAGAGGTGTATGCGCGCGCGGAGGAGTCTGGTCCGCCTGCCGAGTAGATTCATCGAGAGAACAAGAGCCTTTAACCGCGAAGATCGCAGAGATTGCGCGGAGGGCGCCGAGAAAATCGTGACCCAGGTATCAGAAAAAGACTCGGATACCGCTAAGATATAGGTCCGCTGTCTGTCTTTGTTTTACATTCCTTTACACTCATCTTCACCATCTTTCTTATGCGCTCTCTCATCCAATAGAGGCCCGCGTCACGGAGCAAGTTCCCATGACTCTGAGTACTGCGTTTTTGTCCAGCCGAGCCTGCCGACTGTTGCCGATACTTCTGCTGTCATTCGTTTCTACCTCGAGCTTTGCCCAACAGGCATCACATTCTCCCGATAACCCGGACATCCTTCGGCAGATGAACCGTGCACTCGAAGACCTGGCGGCCAAGGTCTCTCCCGCGGTGGTGCAGATCCAGACGACGGGCTATGGACCGTTGAATGAAGGTGACAAGGGACAGACGGCGCTGATCGTACGCCAGCATGCGGTGGGGTCAGGTGTAATTGTGGATCCGAACGGCTACATCATGACGAACGCGCATGTGGTGGAAGGAGCACAGCGGATTCGCGTAGCATTGCCGATGTTGTCAGGCGCGTCGCCGGCGAACACGCCCTCCGGGAGGCGTCCGGTGCTGGATGCGAAACTGGTTGGGATCCACAAAGAGAGCGACCTGGCGTTGCTCAAGATCGAAGCCACCGGTTTGCCCACGCTCTCAATGGAAGAGCCTCAAAGTCTGCACGTCGGGCAATTGGTTTTAGCTGTAGGCAGCCCCGAAGGATTGCAGAGTTCGGTCACAATGGGCGTGATCAGCGCGGTGGCCCGGCAAGCCGACCCGACGAAATCACTGAATTACGTGCAAACCGATGCGCCGATCAATCCGGGCAACAGCGGCGGACCGTTGGTGGACATGAATGGCGATGTCGTGGGGATCAACACTTTTATTCTGAGCCAGAGTGGCGGAAGTGAAGGCCTGGGCTTTGCGATCCCCGCACGAGTGGTCAACTTCGTATATCACAGCCTCCGAAAGTATGGGCACGTACACCATATTGAAATCGGCGCTGGCGCGCAGGAGATTACGGCGACTCTCGCCGAAGGTCTGGGACTGCCCCAGTCGTGGGGTGTGATCGTCGATGACGTGACCCCGGACGGTCCGGCTGCTTCCGCCGGCTTGCAGGTACAGGACATTGTAATCAGCGCCGATGACCGGCCGATTCAAACTATGTCGGCGCTCACCGCGGCCACTTATCTTCATGACCCCAACCGTCCGTTGAAGCTCGAGGTCCTGCGCGGTGGAGACAAGAGTGGGGATAAGAAGAACGAGAAGAAGATCCTGTACGTCGCGGCCGTCGAAAAACACGATCAGATGGATCTGCTCATGGATGCGACCGATCCCGACAAAAGCCTTGTCCCACAACTGGGCGTGCTGGCGGTAGATATCACGGACCAGTTGCGAGCCGCGATCGGGACGCAACGCATTTCGGGCGGAGTTGTCGTAGTTGGCCGCGCAGCTAACCTTATTGTGTCCGATAGCGGCCTGCAAACCGGCGACATTATTCACTCGCTCAATACCAGGCAGATCGATTCCGTGGAAGTGTTGCGAAACGTTGTGCGCGATCTTAAGCTCGGAGCCGCGGTCGTTCTACAGATCGAACGGGATGGTGGGCTGCAGTATTTGGCGTTTGAGATGGAGTAATATCTGGCGGGGCAGCTCCTTTGGGGAACTCAAAAGGCTGGACAGCCGAGGCACTAGCGAACGCGCAAAGAGGGATTTATTTCTTCTGGACGGTCTCTCTCGAAGAGCACGCTGAAAAGTTGGTAGGCGGCGAAGGGAATGACTACAAGGCACCCGGCGATACCGATCACGAAAGCCCAGCTCAGAACATGAGCGACAATATCGGCGATGAAACCAAACATATCGAACGCCCCCGGAGCCTCAGGGGATTCTATCACTGACGTAAATGGGGGAGGACAGGGACGGCGCCAGTTTAAGGTGTGTTGTCCTTCTTGAACAACATCCGGAAGTCTTCAACACTGGTAAGAATCACAACTACCGCAGAGCCAAGAACTCCGACCACAAACATGGCCTCCACGATACGAATCACGATAGCGATCAGCATTTAGGGGTGAAACCCTCCATTTCCAGCTAATCACCTCGCGCATAAAAAAGTCGTAAAAATGCATGGCTTTTCAGGAGATGTGCGATTTGGCGATAATTCCGGGATCGTGCGGCTTTGTCTCGCTCTACCCGCCCAAGCGCAGCCTTGACGGGGCACCAGGCTTCTGCGAGCCGAGGCTTCCGACGGCCAGAACTTCCGAGAAACTCCGGGAAAGAAAGATACTTGCGCTTGCTGAATTTGGATATGATGCTTTACCGAAATGTCACTTGTCCTGAAATATTTCGTCCTGGCATTCAGCGCACTGTTGCCGGTAATCAATCCCCTAGGGTCGGCACTGATTTTCCTGGGCGTTGTCGGCAATGCGCCAACTGAGGTTTTTCGCAACCTGGCCCGCAGGGTGGCTATCGATACTGTCCTTTTTCTGCTCACCATCGAACTGGTGGGCGCAGCGATATTGGCATTTTTTGGGATTTCTCTACCAGTGGTTCAACTGGCTGGCGGATTTGTGCTGGCAGGCATGGGGTGGGGGCTACTGAACGACAATGACCAAAACAAGGCGGCCAAACAGACCGCTGCGGATGCCACCGAGGGCGGAAACCTTGGGAGCAAGATTTTCTATCCGTTAACCTTTCCAATCACCGCTGGACCCGGCTGCATTGTGGTGATGCTGACGCTGAGCGCTCATGCTTCCAAGGCCTCAGTTGTGCCAAATGTACTGGCCCATGTGGGCATCGCGATCGCGGTGCTGGCGCTGAGTCTCAGCGTGTTGGTGAGTTATACGTATGCTCCGAAGATTACCCAGAAGATCGCGCCGCAAACGGCCCAAGGAATTCTCCGCGTAATCGCATTTGTACTGATGTGCATCGGGGTGCAGATCGCCTGGAACGGGCTGGAGACCATGATCGCAGCGATTCATAAGTAACCGCCGCCGCCGGAATCAATCGAGTTGTTTTTGGAGCGGGGTCGCCCGCGACCGCGGTAACAGCGAGGCCCATGACATTTCCTGGCACGCATTGTGCTATTCTTCGCCTATTCGGGATGGTTTAGGCTGATGAGTAACCGATGCTGTCCCGTTACGTCAATAGCTTTCAGCAGGCCGGCGCGCTTGCAGCGGCGCCCCTACAATCCGCGGCTCCGGCCGCCAAAAAATCGAGGAGTTTTCAGCCATGAAGAAACTGTTAGCGATCTGTATGTTGCTCTCCGTAATGTTTCTGCTGGTAGCCGTAGTGGTAGCGGACGATATGGGCAAGTCCGAGACGGTGAAGGGCTGGGTCAGCGATTCCAAGTGCGGCGCCAAGGGCGCAAATGCCGGCGCAGCCGCCTGCACCAAGAAGTGCATCGAGGGTGGAGCTTCGGCGGTTGTGGTCACGGATGGCGATAACAAAGTGCTCGCCGTCGACAACGCGGATGCGCTCAAGGGACACGAAGGACATCACGTCGCCGTTACCGGACATGTGAAAGGCGATTCGATCCACGTGGAAAGCGTGAAGATGCTGTAATTTGAACTTAGTGGGCAGTTGTCTGTGATCAGTGGTGAGAGGCGGCCTCAGGCCGCCTCTTTTTATTTGAGTGCCAGTTAGCGGACGACGCCTTCCAGAGGCGAACTGGCCGTGGCGTAGAGCTTTCTCGGCATGCGGCCCGCAAGATAGGCTTGGCGTCCGGCGAGAACTGCGTGTTTCATTGCTTCAGCCATAAGGACGGGGTCCTGAGCAGCCGCGATTCCGGTATTCATCAATACTGCGTCGGCGCCAAGTTCCATGGCGATCGCCGCGTCCGAGGCGGTGCCAACGCCAGCATCGAGAATCAACGGCACGCCGGTGATGACCTCGCGCAGAATACGAATGTTGGCGGCATTCTGAATGCCAAGTCCGCTGCCAATGGGCGCGCCCAGTGGCATCACGGCAGCGGCGCCAGCGTCGAGCAAGCGCTTGGCAAAAACCACGTCATCCGATGTGTATGGGAGAACTGTAAACCCTTCCTTCACCAGCACCCGAGTCGCCTCGAGGGTGGCTTGCACGTCGGGGTAGAGAGTCGCCTGGTCACCGATGACTTCCAGCTTCACCCAATCCGATAATCCGACTTCCCTGCCCAGGCGCGCCGCGCGAATAGCTTCGTCGGCGGTGTAGCAACCCGCGGTATTAGGCAGGAGGAAATATTTTTTTGGGTCGAGATAGTCCAGCAGGCTTTCCTTGCTGCGGTCGAGATTCACTCGCCGCACTGCGACCGTCACCATATCAGCACCACTGGCATCGAGCGCGCGCGCATTCTCCTGAAACGATTTGTACTTTCCCGTGCCCACGATGAGGCGGGAACGGAACTCGCGTCCGGCGATAATGAGGGGGTCGGCCATGGATCTATTGTAAGGCTTTGGGCCGAGGGTTGGGGCGATCCTCGACCGAACGAAAGCAGGTCTCTCCACTTCGCTTGCTGCGCTGCGCTACGGTCGAGATGACAGAGCTTTGCCGGAAGACGCTTAGCGAACCGCTTTTCAACAGATCCCCGGGGATTGGCTATTTTTGGGCGGCGTTCAGGGCTGGAATTTGAATTGAAGCTGGGGCGGGAGAGACATATACGACTTCCCCGGGCCGGGCGTAGTGCAATTGCTCGCGGGCTTCCTTTTCGATGGTCTCCGGGTCGGTTTGAAGCGCCTTGATCTGGCTGCTGTAATGGTCGTTTTCTTTTTGCAGGCGGTCAATTTCCTGGCTCAAGTTTTGGTACTCCGCCCGCTTTTGCCGGTAGACAACCATGCCATTGGCGCCGAACATCACGTGCAGGAAGAGCCATACAGTGACTGCGGCTACACCCAATGTGGCCAGCCGGCGTTGAGAGCCGTACAACCAAGTCAAAGTGGGGCGCAGGTTCTCCTTCACTCGTTGAACTATGCGATTGCCGAAATCCTCGGCTTGCGGAGCACGCTCTACTAAAGCGCTGAAACCCCTCTGGGCGTGAGGCAATACTCGGATTGCGGGTCGTTTTATTCGAAAATCCATTGTTTGGCAGCCGCGCTCAGTTTTTCCAATTCTTGTGTGTTTCCGGCTTCGGTATAGACCCGAACCACTGGCTCTGTGCCCGACAGTCGATAACATACCCAGGACCCGTCACTAAACAGCAGCTTCAGGCCGTCGGTACGAACCACCTGGGTGACCTTGCGACCCATGAGTTCGCGGGGTTCTTTCCCCAACTTTCCAGTGAACTTCGCCATCGCCTCCCGCGTCAAGTGGAAGTTCTCGCGAAGACTGTAAAAGGAACCAACTTCGGCAAATAGCTCCTTAAGTTGCTGGCCAAGAGACTTTCCCCGCTTTGCCACCATTTCGCAGCACAACAGACCGGCCAGGACTCCGTCCTTTTCCGGGACATGATGGCGAATCGACAGCCCGGCGCTTTCTTCTCCACCGATTGCGATCTTGTCCTGCTTGATGAGTTCGCCGATGTACTTGAAACCCACAGGAGTTTCGTGCAACTCGACACCGTGATGTTTGGCCACCGCGTTAATTAGGTTGGTGGTGGCGACCGATTTCGCGACACCATTTTTCCAACCCCGGCTTTCGACCAGGTAGTCAAATAACAGGGCGACGATGTAGTTGGGAGTGAAGAAGGTGCCATCAGCGTCCACGATTCCGAAACGGTCAGCGTCGCCGTCGGTGGCGATACCGATATTCGCATTGGTGGCGCGCATTTGCGCACGGCATCCTTCGAGTAGATGGTCATCAGGCTCGGGGGCGTGTCCGCCGAAGAGGACGTCGCGGCAATCGTGAACGGTGGAGACATCGACACCAGCATCACGCAGTAGGCTGTCAGAGTACCCGCGCGCGGCCCCCCAGAACGGGTCGAAGACTACACGCAAGCCGGCTTTCTTGATTGCCTTGAAATCAACGATCTCCTGCAGACGCGCGAGGTAGGCGGCGCGAGGGTCCAAACTTTGGGCTGTGACAGCCTGCTGAGTTGCGGTCTTAGCAGATGGCTTTGCATTGCCGCCGGCGTCGCTCGCGGCGATTTCCGCTTCAATGCGTTTTGTCACCTCGGGCAGAGCAGGAGCGCCATCTGGTGTGGAAAACTTGATTCCATTGTATTCCGGGGGATTATGGGACGCCGTGATGTTGATCGCACCATCCGATTTCGCTTGAATCACAGCGTAGGAGATGGCAGGCGTGGGCGCCGGTTCCGCGATCATCAAGGGCGTAATACCGTGGGCAATCAGAATCTCGCTGGCCATGGCGCAGAAGGTCTCGCCAAGAAAACGCGGATCGCGGCCGACGATGACGCGCGCCCCTGACGGCTTTTCGGAGGCCACATAACGCGCAATCCCGGTGACGGCCCGGCGCACGTTAGCAAAAGTGAACTCGTCGGCCATTACGGCGCGCCAACCTGAGGTTCCAAAATGAATCTGGGTTGCCATGTCCTATCTCCGCTTGCAAGTCAGGTGCTAACCTTAAATTTCGCGGTCCAACTGCGACAGCAAGAGCTGATTCTATATGACAGATAAGATACTCGTCCTGACGACTGCAGGATCAAAAGATGAAGCGCGCAAGATCGGACACGCCCTGGTGGAGCGCTTTCTGGCGGCATGCGTCAACGTCGTACCCCGAGTACAGTCAATCTACCGTTGGGAAGGAAAAATTGAAGAGGCCGAGGAGTGGCTGCTGGTCATCAAGACAACGCATGATGCCTTCAGCCGCGTGCAGACGGCGATTCTTGAACTGCACTCGTACCAAACGCCGGAGTGCGTGAGCATTTCGATTGATGATGGAAGCACCGAGTATCTTGGCTGGATTGGCCAATCGGTGAAGTGAAGCGCGACATCTCGCAAAGAGAAATTACTTTGTATTCTCGACGGCTCATTGTCCCGTCCCGGCGAGGCCGGTAATGTCCGAGATCAGTAAGGCGAGCTTACGATCCAGTTCCAGCGCTGCAGTCTTAAGCGGCGGATTATCAGTAACCACCATCAACGTCGACGGCTGGACATAGTGCAACGTGGTACCGGAACCGTTCGCCACCAGCAGAATCTCTACGGGTGCGAACAAGCCGGCCGAGATATCCTCGCGCATCATGGTGATCGCCAAGAGTGGATTCCCCAGAATAATGCGGAGCACACGGCGGTTGATTCCGTATCTGCTGATCCAGGTGGTGTGCTCGATTTCCGAAAAGATCATGAACCCGCTAGTCCCGACGAATTGCCGCGTGACTTCCGCCGCGAATTGTTCTTGGGAATGTGCACTCGCTGCCACCTCATTGATGAGAGGAATGGCGGATTTGCCCGTCCGCTCTTTCAGCCGGCTCAACACGTCGTCAAAGCTCAAGGAAGTATCGATTTGAAGTCGAATGCCTTCGAACTTATGTGTGATCTGTTTCGCTCTTTCCATCTCAGCCTCGTTGTAGAGTTCGTTCGGGCACGCCCCGTTTTCTATTTCTGATGGCGGCTACTGTTCACGCGTGGGATTCGGAGATGCCTTCGTCATATTGCGGACAGGGCTGCGGCAAGGTCGTCCTGAATGTCTTCCACGTTTTCGATTCCTACTGAGATGCGGACCAGGCCGTCGGTAATTCCGATTTCCTTTCGTCCTTTCACCCCGAGGGCCGCGTGGGTCATGGTGGCGGGATGCGAAATCAGCGTTTCGACGCCGCCCAGAGACTCGGCAAGCGAGCACAGGCGAACTTTTTTCAACATTCTTTTCGCGTTAGCGAGGGACCCGGTTTCGAACGTGATCATCGAGCCGAAACCGGTCATCTGACGGTGGGCCAGCTCATGTTGGGAGTGGTCGACGAGTCCGGGATAGAAAACCTTTTTCACTTTTTTGTGACTGGCGAGAAACTCAGCGATGATGCGGCCGTTGCGGTCGTGCAGTTCCATTCGCGCCGCCAGAGTTTTGACGCCGCGCAGGATCAACCAGCATTCGAAGGGGGAAAGAATCGCTCCGGCCGCTTTTTGAATGAAAGCCAGCTTGTCGGCCTGCTGCTGAGTGGTGCAGACCACGACGCCGCCCAGGCCATCGCTGTGTCCGTTGAGAAATTTCGTAGTCGAATGCACGACCATGTCAGCCCCCCACCAGATTGGCTGCTGGAAGTATGGCGACATGAATGTATTGTCCACCACTAACTCGACTTTTTTGCGCCGGCATATCCGACTGATCGCGCCTATGTCGGTGAGCGACATCAGGGGATTTGTCGGGGTCTCGACGTAGACCATGCGAGTATTTTTGCGGATCGCGCGCTCGACATTCCGGGCGTCCGAAGTGTCGACATAAGTGAATTGCATCCCGAAATTCGCCATGACCTGATTAAAAAGGCGTGGTGTACCGCCATACAGATCATTGCCGCAGACGACGTGGTCGCCGGACTTATACATCGTGCAGATGGCATTGATGGCCGCCATGCCGCTAGCGAAAACGCGAGAGGCGATGCCTCCCTCGAGCATCGCCAGATTTTCTTCCAGGCGTGTGCGAGTTGGATTGGAGACGCGGGCGTACTCGTATCCCTTGTTCTTCCCAAGTTCCTGCTGGACGTAGGTGGACGTGGGATAGATCGGGACGGATACCGCTCCAGTTTCAGGGTCGGGATACTGTCCGGCGTGAATGGCCTTGGTGGCAAAACCTGGTTGTCTGGTTTTCATAGGTAGCCTCAGCTTTCAGTTGTCGGTCCCCTGTTCTGAGTTGAGTTTACTGAAGGCTGATAGCTGACAGCTGAAAGCTGCCCTTCTCAGATTCCGCCTTCAAAGATCTTTTTCGACAGATAGCGCTCGGCGGAATCGGGGATCATCGTGACCACGCGTTTGCCAGGACCCAAACGGCGGGCCACCTGCAACGAGGCAAAAACGTTGGCGCCGCCACTGGATCCCGACAACACACCTTCGCGAGCGGCGAGAGTTTTCACCATGGCAAAGGCGTCGGCGTCGGAGACCATGAGAATCTCGTCGCACACGGAAGGATCGAAGTTGCCGGGAATAAAACTCGCACCAATGCCTTCTACCTTGTGCGGACCCGGCGGGCCACCACCGAGAACCGAACCCTGCGTTTCCACGGCACAGGCCAGAACCTTGGGGAGGCGCGCCTTCATAAACCGCGCGAGGCCAGTAAACGTTCCGGCGGTGCCGGAGCCAATCACCACGGCATCAATGCGGCCTTCCATCTGTTCGAAAATTTCGGGGGCAGTGGTTTGATAGTGGTAATCAGGATTGGCGGGATTGTCGAATTGCCCAGCCATGAACGCTCTGGGATCTTGCGCCACCAGCTCCTTGGCGCGGCGGATCGCGCCGAGCATGCCTTCGGCATCGGGAGTGCGAGTTACCTCGGCACCGAGGGCCTTCATGATGGCCACTTTTTCTTCGGAGAAGCGTTCCGGAACAAAGAGCGCGACCTTGTAGCCACGTTGAACCCCAATGAGGGCGAGACCGATGCCGGTATTGCCAGCGGTGGCTTCAACGATTGTGCCGCCGGGTTTGAGGCGTCCATCTTTTTCGGCATTCAGAATGATTCCGCTGGCAGCCCGGTCTTTGACGCTGCCGCCAGGGTTCAGATATTCCAGCTTGGCGAAGACACTTGCCGCGTCTGCGGAAGCCAGCTTCTTGAGTTGCAGGATGGGAGTCTCGCCGACCAGCGTGGAGATGTCGTCAGTAACGCGCAAGCGAGAGCTCTCAGAGGATTTTGTCGTCACACTACAGGGTACGGAAGCGGCGGCAGAGCGTCAATTGTGGACTTAGCTCTCAGCTGTCGGCTATCGTGGTCGGTTTCCTGTTTCCTTCAAACGAATTTGAGTGATTGACTTGCTGAAAACCGAGAGCTGATAGCTGACAGCTAAAAATCAGTTCCCTCCGCCGGCTGACTGGTCCTGTCCGGCGTAGTAGCCGCTACGGGTTCTTACTGTGAGCTTGCCGTATCCCCGGGCGTGAGCATCAACCTTGATGGCGCGATATCCACCGGCAGATTTAGGTGTGGTCGGTTTGTAGCCGAGAGTGTACTGATTGCGGATATCCCGGGCCACGTTACTGCTGATCGCGTCAACTTCGTCCAGGGTGCGAGGAAAGAAGGCGATCCCACCGGTGCGTTCGGCCATGGTTTCGAGAGCGCGCTTGGCTCGCCGTTGACGTTCCTCGCCCAATACGCCGATAGCGTAAACGGTCGGTCCATTTTCTTCCTGAAGACGACGAACGGCCTGTTCCAGCGATTCGCGACTGGCGTCATCTTCTCCGTCGGTCACGACGAACAGAATCTTCTTTTGGAGTTTACCGTGCTTTTTCAATTCGTCCGCCGACGCGACGACCGCGTCGTAGAGAGCGGTACCGCCGCGCGTCTCGTATTTTTCGAGGGCTTCCTGGAGCAAATTGATTTTGTTGGTGAAGGGCTGATCGAGGTAATACTCGTCACTGAAGTTGACCACGAAGACTTCATCCTGCGGGTTGCTGGCGCGCACCAGATTGACCGCAGCTTTGGCAACCTTGGCACGTTTTTCCCGCATTGAGCCTGAGTTGTCGATGACGATGCCGAGTGAGATGGGAATATCTTCGTGGCGAAATGACTTTATAACCTGGGGTTTGCCGTCCTCGAAAATGGTAAAGGCGTTCTGGTCAAGGTTCGTGACCATTCGCTGCTTCTCATCGATCACAGTTGCGTGGACCAAGACCTCCTGAACGTCGGCATGAAATACGAAGGTACCGGAGTCAGAGGAGCCTTGCTCCTGTCCCGCGGGTGGCGGTGTTTGAGGAGTTGATTGAGCCGGAGTGGCAGGCGCGGTTGGGGATGCCGGCTGGGAGCTGCGAGGTGGAGCTTCTGGAGCGTTGGTATTTTGTGCTCCGAGTGGAAGGCTTAACCGGCCGAAACCCAATATTCCCAAGCAGGATAAAAACAACACGACCAGCCGAAGCGCGAGTCGACTATTCCGTGGGAGCATAATAACCCGTCTTGGCATACACACGCAGCGGCGGCAAACCTTTTGGCGGAACCAATTTCACCTTTATTTTACGCCATTTGCCGTCATGTGCTGAATTCTTAGGACGGTATCCAAGCACATATTGGTTGCGTAGCTCGATGCCTATTTTTGTAGCGACATCGGCCAAGTCGTTCGGGTTATCGATGGTAAAAGCGCGTCCGCCAGTCAGTTCGGTCAGGTCACTTAGCAGGGCTGGACCCAACTGTTCTTCGGGCGTCGACATATAGCGGTCATAAATGCCGATGGCATAAATCAGTAAGTCCGCTTCCTTCACCACGGACTTGATCTCGCCTTCGGTGTAGCGGCTGTGATTGTCTCCGCCATCGGAGATTACCAGAAGGGATTTTTTGGGATACTTTGCCTGCCGCATTTTGCTGACGCCGAGATAGATGGCGTCCAGCAAAGCGGTGCGCCCCTTGGGAACGGTATAAACCAGTTTGCCCTGGATATCTTCGATCGACTGGGTAAAGTCCGAAATCTCCTCGGGCTTATCGGCGAACGTGATCATGAAGAACTCGTCCTGCGGATTCGCCGTCTTGAAAAATTCAATGACGGCTTCACGAGCGCGCTCGATCTTGCTGCTCATGCTGCCGCTCATGTCAAAGATCACACCCAGCGAAACCGGAGCGTCTTCGCTGGAGAAATGCTTTATTTCCTGCTGATCTTTGCCTTCGTAAACGGCGAAATTTTCTTTGTCCAAGCCGGTGACCAGGCGATTCATGGGGTCGGTGATGGTGACTGGAACCAGAACCAGGTCGACATTCGTTTGTAGCGGCTTGGTGTGGGTGCGTAACGCGGGATCCACGATCTGCTTTTCAGGTGACGGAGGAGGCTGGATGCGCGGGCTAACATGGACGTCATCCACCGGGCTTTGCGCTCCGGCGAATGGAGCCATGCCGACCACCATAATCAGGATTAAAAAAGCAAACAGGGAAAAAGAAACGGCGGAGGCCTGCTCTTCGGACAGCATAAGGGCTCTCAGGGTCCAGGGTAGGGCCGAGGGGAACTCACGACCTTGGCTCGTTGGGCGGGAAGACCCGCGCCCAAGATGGCGGGCCATAATTACCTCATTGGCGGTGATCTTAACATAGCGCCCGAGTGGATTTGTCAACGTTCTGTCAACCTTTCTTGCGCCGTGTGCGATGAGGATGAAAGTGCAAAGGTTTTCCTGAGTTGCACAAGTCCATAACTTAAATTTCTCGGTAATATTCCCGACGTTCGGTCGCTGGTTACTCGAGGACGAAGTTTTTTTCCTGCTGTAACGCCAACCCGCCGACTTCCGACTCATCAATCCGGAAGGATGGAGCGAATTCCATCCCCCGGGATTTTCCGGCTTCCACCGTCCTTTGTAGGGCAAAGCTTGTACAATTTCAGGGTCAATCTCTTTTTCAGGTCCAATTTCTTTCTTTTTTAACCACTATGGCCCATATTGAGCCGTTCCGCGCCCTCCGCTATGACCCCCGCAAGGTCTCGATCCCACAAGTTGTGACCCAGCCTTACGACAAGATCACGCTCGAAATGCGTGAGGACTACTACGCCGCCAGCCCGTATAACCTGGTTCGGGTCATCCTCGGGAAGCAGAACGCAACCGACCACCCTGCTGACAGTACGTATACGCGGGCATCGCAGTTTTTTCGCGACTGGCGGAAGCAGGGGATTTTCTTCCAGGACGCAGAACCCTCGATCTACCTTTATGTACAGCGCTTTACCGTGCCAGGAACCTCTGGCGAACGGGAACGGCGAGGAATCATCGCGTTGGGACGGGTGGAAGACTACTCAGCAGGCATGGTATTCCGTCACGAACAGACTCTAGCCAAACCCAAGGCTGACCGGCTGGACTTGTTGCGGGCAACACGTGCCCACTTTGGGCAGATCTTCATGCTTTACAGCGATCCTGAGGGTGAAATTGATGGATTGCTCAAGCCGGAAACTGCGCCCGATCTCGAAACACAGGACGAATACGGGGTTTCTCATCAGGTCTGGAAAATTGCCGACGCCCGGTTAGTCAATCTGGTTTGCGAGAAGATGAAGGACAAGAAACTGGTGATCGCTGACGGCCATCACCGGTACGAAACGGCCCTCAATTATCGAAACGAGCGACGCAAAGCCAATACAAGCGGCCAGGCAGGCGGAACTGAGCCTTACGAACTGATGATGATGACGCTGGTGAACATGGACAGCCCAGGACTGGTGGTTTTGCCCACTCATCGGGTCGTCCACGGGTTGGAGTCCTTTTCCGCAGCCTCCTTCCGCGAAGGTGCCTGCCCTTATTTCAGTGTGGAGGAAGTCGATGCTTCGGTCGACGCCGCCCGAGCGAAGGTGATATTGCGGGAGGCTGGGCGGATCGGGACAGCCATCCTGGCCGTAACTGCTGACAGGGTTTTTCTGCTGGATCGCGCAAAAATAGTACCCCCCAGCGTCTTTGCCGGCTTGTCGCTTCGCCAACAGGCGCTGGACGTGGTGCAGTTGCACAAATGTCTGCTGGAAGGAGTGTTGGGAATTTCGGAAGAGGCGATCCGCGACCAGAAGAATGTTCGTTACATACGGGACATCGGGGAATCGATGGCTCTGGTGCGGAGCGGAGCGGCCAATGTGGCGTTTCTCATGAATCCGGCGCGGATGTCGCAGGTGCGTGACATCGCGTTTGCCGGAGAGGTTCTACCGCAGAAGTCGACCGATTTTTATCCCAAGCTGCTCACGGGACTGACGATTTATGCGCTGGAATAGACTTGCGCTCGAGAACCAAAGATTCCATCTGCCTTCTTCGCGTCCTTTGCGATTCTTTGCGGTTAAGAGTTTGGCCTTCGGAGTAATGACTGCAAGAGCTTTTAACCGCAAAGATCGCAGGGCCCAAAGATGAAGGCGGCAAAGAAAGCCCTCCGCAAGGTCTCATAGGTAAAAGATTTGTTTTTGCATTCCTCAAACCGCCGTGGCTTTCGGTTCTGGCTGGTGGCTGCAATCCTGCTCGTTGGCGGCGTCCTGCTTTCCGGGGCTCCGGAGACGAAGCGCCTGTCGGTTTATTCCCCTTCAGCCAACTACGCTGTACAGGTTTTGGAACGCAACGGCGGAGACTATGTCGGGCTGCTGGAAGTTCTTCAAACGCTGGGGGCGGTCAGCACGCGAGCAGACGGACGAACGTGGAAGGTTCGCTACAACTCCGTGGATGGAGAGTTCGCCGACGGAAAGACGCAAGCTCGTGTCCAGGGACAGAACTTTGATCTTCCCGGCAGCTTTATTCTGGAGAATGGGCGAGGACTGGTCCCGCTGAGTTCGCTGCCGACGCTTCTACAGCGCTTCTCTGGGAACACCCGTAGAGCTCCACGAAACTTCGCGACGCCTGTTCATCGGCAACATTGCGGTTCATTTCACTGCGCAGGTGAGCAAAACAACTCCGCCGACCCTGGTGATGAATTTCAGCTCCCCGGTGAATCCCATGATCGCGACGGAGCCGGGAAAACTGCGGATGGTGTTTACCCATGAGCCTCTGGTTCCTCCCGGCTCGCAGAACTTGACCTTCGACAGTGCAGTCATCCCCTCAGCTACGTTTCAGGAAAACAATGGAGCCGCTGAAATTGCGGTGGCAGGTCCGGGCCACTATTTGCAAGCTTCAGCAATGACGGGCGCACCATCACGATTACTCCGGCGCCGCAATCCAGTGCCAAGGCTGCCCAGAGCCCCACGCAAGCAACTTCGGCTGGTAGCACGCCCCAATCCCAACCCGCGATCTGCACCGCCCAGATGCGAATTTGACCAGCGCCCTCTTCTCCAGCGCCTTCGTTGCAATATTTCGCAGTTGTGGACGCCAGTCATGGCGGAGACGAGCGCGGCGCGGCGCTCAGTGACCGCCTGGCGGAGAAAGATGTGACGCTGGCGTTTGCGCGGCGTATTCGGCAGGAGTTGCAAGCCCACGGTTTCGCAGCATTGCTAGTGCGCGATGCAGACATCACATTAGGTCTGGACCGCCGGGCGAGTCTGACTAATGAGGCCCGCCCGGCCGTCTACATCTGCCTGCACGCCGGATCGCAGGGACCGGGAGTGCGGATCTACACTGCACTGCTTCCTGCGGGAGGAAACAACCACGGTCCATTTCTGGACTGGGAGACGGCTCAGAGTGGCTTCCGTGCGGTCAGTCAAACTATGGCCGCAAGCCTGGCAGCAGAATTCGGGCAGAAAGCAAGTGGCGGCTCGTTCACTTGATGCGCCGTTACGTCCCTTGAATAACGTTGCGGCAGCAGCGGTTGCGATTGAGATAGCGCCGTCGGCCGACAAGATTTCCGACTTGTATTCTCCGGCCTACCAACAACTGGTCGCCGAAGCCGTGGCTGCGGGGGTTGACGCGGTCCGCGACAAACTCGCCGCAGCCCAAGGAGCCGCGACGCCGGACCCTGGCAAATTGGAACCCTCGAAATGATCCCACGCCACCTGATTATCGGTGTCACGCTCATGCTGCTGGTCGCCCTGGCGATGAGTGTTTACGTCTGGCGTGTTCGCGGCGGCGTCCAGCGGGCGGAGACCCCTGTCGAATATACCCACCCGGTAGCGGCGCCCGTCCAGGGACCTACAGAGCAGGTGACGCTCTACGCGGCCTATGACGATCCCGGCCTGTTGCGGCCGCAAGCAGCTAGTATTCCGCTGCCGGCAGGGCGGCAGGAACGAGCACAGGAATTGCTGCGCGCTTTGCTGGGACTCTATCTGGAAAAATCGTCTTCACACCCGTTGGGGCCGGGAGCCGACTTGCGCGACGTGTATCTGGTCGATCCGGGACTGGCGGTCATTGATGTCAACGACGCATTCGCCGATGGCCACCGATCCGGTGTTCTGGTGGAAGAACTCACCGTGGCGTCGCTGGTCCAAACTCTGGCAGTGAATATTCCGGGGATTAACCGGGTGAAGATTCTGGTCGGAGGCAAGGAACGTGAAACGCTTGCGGGCCATGCCGATTTGTCCTGCACCTATGACGTGGGGGCGGTGGCGCAGATGGTGACGGGAATGGGGCAGTAAGCTGTTGTCGGTGGCCGGGGTCGGCGGTCAGTTCTCTTCTTCGGTTTCTCTCCTCTGTTCTTTGTTCAATTGTCGGATGCGGCATTCGGCTGTAAGTGTCCCTGCTAGAATCCCTTTCATGTTCTATCGTTCGGATAATCGCTCGCCTGATCAAATGCGTCCGGTCAATATCATTCCCAATTTCATTAACACTGCCGAAGGATCAGTCCTGATCGAAGTAGGTAATACGCGGGTGATTTGTACAGCCTCGGTGGAAGAGACTGTTCCTCAGTTCATGCGCAATCGCGGTAAAGGCTGGATTTCCAGCGAGTACAGCATGCTGCCGCGAGCGACGCTGACGCGCACGCCACGAGAAGTGAATAAGGGCCGGCCGAGCGGGCGCACCCATGAGATTCAGCGGCTGATTGGGCGATCGTTGCGCGCGGTAGTAGATCTCGAACGCATGGGGGAGCGCACGATCTGGATCGACTGTGACGTGATCCAGGCGGATGGCGGCACACGCACGGCATCGATCACCGGCGCGTTCGTGGCGCTAGGCCTCGCGCTGGAAAAGCTGGTGGAGGCGGGGACGTTGACGTCAGTTCCCTTCCGGGATTTTCTGGCAGCGGTGAGCGTTGGCATTGTGGATGGGGAAATCCTCCTGGATTTGTGTTATGAAGAGGACTCGCGCGCCGATGTGGATATGAATTTCGTGATGACGGCGGGCAAAAAGTTTGTTGAAGTGCAGGCCACCGCCGAGCACCAGGTGTTCGACGAGGAACAACTCAAGAAGATGATCAGCCTGGCCGGTCAGGGGGTACAGGCGCTGATCGCTAAACAACAGGCGGTACTGAAGACGCTCATGCTGCGGCATTGAACACATGTATGAATCCCTGACCGAGGGAGGACGCAAATGCTTACGAAACTAATGGTTGGTCGATGCCTATTATCGACGGTTGTCATTGCTACGGTCGTCATTGCTGTGATGGGCTCAGGCGTCCTGGCAGCTCAACAAATCCCTGCAGTAACCGGTTCGGCCAGCGTGAAAGAGTTTCCGGTGACCCTCAAGCAAGAGGTGACGGCAGGCAAAACGGCTGTTGGAACTAAAGTGCAAGCCAAACTTACAGTAGCTACTCTGGTGGATGGTACGGTGTTCCCGAAGAACACTATCTTTTCGGGAGAAGTTACAGAGTCAAAGGCGCAATCCGCGGATAGTCCATCGCGGATCGGCATCCGCATGGATTCGGCGCAGTGGAAAAATGGATCGGCACCGATCAAAGTCTATTTGACCGCGTGGTTTTATCCGATGATGGCTGCGCGTGGTCAGGACCTCTCTTACGGACCGCCGCAATCGCCGACGCGGACGTGGAATGGGGCCGGCACTTACCCTGATCCGAACTCTCCCGCGTCGCAACCGTTTCCCAATGGCGACACCAGTGGACGAACGGACGCCGCCCCAGAAGCCCAGGTTTATGCGCTCTCGAAGCAGCGCGTTTTGATGAGGGATGTCGAACCCGAGCGTAGCAACGACGGCGCTCTTGCCATTACTTCCCGCAGCTTCAACCTCAAGCTCGACAAAATGACTACTTACGTGTTGGCAACGGGAGAGCTACCGGCGGCGACTTCGCGCAAAAACTGACTGGGGAAACATGTTTCTTCGCTGCTTCTGCCTTTCTATTTTTAAATAGCGCGAAATATCGTCCGTCCCAGTGATGTTCCTCGTGGGCTTTGTCTTGCCCGATCAACAATTACGGTACTTTATTACGACGGAGGGGGTCATGGGGGACGGGAGCATTCAAGCGTTGGAGATTGTGTTTCTTCTACTGCTCCTTTTCGTTGTGGCTTTTGGAGCGCTGGCAAAGAAACTTCAAACCCCATATCCGATCGTCCTGGTGCTCGCTGGGTTGTTGCTGAGTCTTGTGCCGGGCATCCCCAAGATCACTCTCAATCCTGATGTCATTTTTTTTGCGGTATTGCCACCGCTGCTTTACAGCGCCGCATGGCTCACCTCCTGGCGTGAGTTTTCCTACAACCTGGTGAGCATCACGCTTCTGGCATTTGGCGTGGTCCTCTCAACCGTGCTAGGCGTCGCACGGGTAGGCCCCTGGTTCTTGTCCGGGTTCGACTGGCGCATGGGATTGGTCCTGGGTGCGGTGGTGGCCCCGACGGACGCGATTGCAGCAACTTCAATTGCCAGGCGGGTGGGATTGCCAAAACGCATCGTGGATATTCTCGAAGGGGAAAGCCTGGTCAATGATGCCACTGGGCTGCTGGCGCTGGAGTTCGGGATCGCAATGCTGGTCCGCGGAGAAACTCCAACGATTTCCGCCGGGCCTGGTGCGACTCATTTACCTGTCGACGGCGGGTCTGGCGGTCGGATTAGTCGTTGGGGCGATCGTCAACTGGGTAGAAAAGCGCATTGACAACGGACCCATCGAGATTGCACTCAGTCTCATGGTGCCCTACGTGGCTTACCTTGCCGCAGACTCAATTCGTGCATCCGGCGTACTGGCGGTGGTGATCGTGCGGACTTTATCTCAGCCGCAAAAGCGCTACCTTCTTCTCTCCCAGCGTCCGACTGCAGGCGTGGGCGGTCTGGGATTCCCTGACGTTTATTCTGAATGGGCTGGTGTTTGTGCTTGATCGGGCTGCAATTGCCTACCGTGCTGCACGGAATTCAAAATTACAATCTTAGGGAACTGCTGCTGTACGGCATCGTCTTCAGCGCGCTTCTCATCGCGTTACGCGCTGTTATGGACTTTTCCCGGGGCATTTGTTTCGAACTTTATCCGGCGGCGTGTCTTTCATCAAAAAGAACCATGGCCGCCACTGCGGCAGATCTTTGTTGTGGGTTGGACCGGAATGCGGGGAGTGGTTTCACTCGCAGCAGCCATTGCGCTTCCGGCAACCCTGGCCAACGGCGCTCCCTTCACGCAGCGCAATCTGATTATCTTTCTCACTTTCATCGTGATTCTGGTGACCTTGGTGTTGCAGGGACTGACCCTTCCGCCTTTGATCCGCGCGCTTGGGCTGGCCGGCGCTGCAGCGGCCGGAATACCGAGGAAGGAGAAGCGCGACGCGTGATTATCGAGGCGGCGCTAGGTCACCTGGCAAGTCTTCGCGAGAAGACCGAAAGCAAAGCGGATGAAGTTTACGACGACCTGGAACATCATTATCTGAACCGCTTGTCGGCTTTGACGGCCGATGCGTCTGACATCCATGCCGGTCATCACACGCGCTATGTCAAGCTTTCGCGCGACCTGCTGATGGTGGAGCGGCAAACCGCGGTACGCCTTCGCAATGAAGGCAGGATCAATGATGAATTGTTGCGCGATCTGGAACGGGAGATGGATTTGAGCGAGACCCGGTTCCTGACCGGCGAGATGTAAGGCGGTATCCGACTCCACGCGTAACGATCGTCCTGTTAAAGCAATTCAACGCAAATGCCGATTAACCCTGTTGTTGCCACACCCGGTTGCCCTACCCCAGTCAGCATGATGCCAGCTCGGAGTGCCGGCGGGCTTCGCCCGCTCACTCACCTGGGCAGGGATGTCCATGCGTACGCAGTGATGGAGATTCACCATGACGGAACAGACTGAGATCATGCGCGTGCTGACCGCGTCGCCCGTGGCGCTTGTCCGCTCGATGTTCAATAACGAGAAAGTAGTTCCATGCGCCGAGCCGCGACATTCGGACGTGCCAGTATTGCGTGGCGCGGAAGTCGCCGCCGTCTACTACAACTTGCGGGTGGCAGGCGACTTTTATGAATTCCTGAGAGTCGGTCCGTCGCGCGTGCTGTTCGGCCTGCTCGACCTGGCCGGGCGGAGGGAGGACACTCGCGAGATCCTGGTTGCCGCGCAGAACACATTCCGAACCTGCGCTCCCTTGCTTTTTGCGGGGGAGGATTTTAACGAGGCAGAAGCCATCATGACGCTTTGCCATGAGGTCAACCTGACCATCCTGCAAAGCGCCGGCGGGGTGCGCAGCTGTGCTGCATTCATGGGATGCTACAACGAGGACCTGGGCACGGTCTGCTACACCAATGCGGGACACACTCCCGGACTGCTTCGCGACGGAACAGGAATTACCCCGCTCGAGGCGACCGGCATGCCACTTGGCCTGTTTTCACATGCGACCCACAGCGCCACTACCTGCGCCCTGGTGCCGGGCGCGGCATTGCTGATTGTTTCGCGCGGAATCGTGGAAGCGAGCTTTGACGGCGAAGAATTCGGACTCGAGGGTGTGCAGCGAGACCTTTCAAGGCGCGACGCTCGATAGCGCCCAGGAACTCTGCACGAACATCCTTACGACGGCTCAGGATTTTATGCGGGTACCGCCCACGCATAACGACGTGACAACGCTCGCCCTGCTGCGGAATACTTAATACGGCCTTTTCCGATCACGCTGGCTTCGAATCACGGCTCCCATAGAAGGATTGCTTCCTACCTGCTGCACCTTCCCTCCGCCTGCATCTCTTTCCCAAACGTGGTTTACAATTAAGTCGATTTCACGCACTCATCGGAGGAAGAGATATGAAGCTCTCACCGGGAAAATTGGCCGGGCTCAGGAAGGTTTCGAACGAACGCGGTGTCATAGCTGCCGCTGCCATGGACCAGCGCGGCTCACTGCAGAAGTCGCTGCAGAAAGAAAAAGGCGGCGAAGTAGGCGACGCCATGATGGAGGAGTTCAAAACGCTGGTGACAGAGGTACTGACGCCCCATGCGAGCGCCATCCTGCTGGATCCGGAGTGGGGCCTGCCGGCCTCGAAACGGCGCGCCAAAAACGCGGGCCTGCTTTTGGCCTACGAGAAAACCGGATACGACAAGACTGGCCCCGGACGATTGGGCGACTTACTGGATCACTGGTCGGTACGGCGATTGAAAGAAGCGGGCGCGGACTGCCTGAAAATTCTGCTTTATTACACGCCATTCGATCCGAAGGATGTGAACGACCAGAAACATGCCTGGGTGGAGCGTATCGGCGATGAGTGCCGGGCCAATGACATCCCGTTTTTCCTGGAGTTCGTGGGCTACGAAGAGGGTGCAGACGAAAAAGGGCTCGATTACGCAAAGAAGAAGCCGGAGATTGTCGCAGAAAGCATGAAGGAATTCACCAAAGACCGTTATGGCGTGGATGTATTGAAGGTCGAAGTTCCGGTGAACATGAAGTATGTCGAAGGCGCGAAGGCGTATGGCGGACAGAAAGCCTACAGCCAGACCGAAGCCAAGGGTTTATTTCTGCAGGCTGCGACCGCTACCACGAAGCCGTTCATTTATCTTTCAGCGGGAGTAAGTAATGCGGAGTTCACCGAGGCGCTTGAACTGGCAGCGGCATCCGGGGTGAAGTTTAATGGCGTACTGTGCGGGCGGGCGACCTGGAAAGAAGGCATTCCCATCTATGCCAAACAAGGCGCCAATGCTTTCCGCGACTGGCTGCAGTCGGAGGGCGTGACCAACATCAACAACGTGAATGAGCGCCTGAAGGCAGCTACATCCTGGTATTCGATCTACGGCGTGGAGCAGGCAGTCACCGTTTAGCTTCGTTTATACACCAAGGGCACAAGTATCACGGAGAAATGACTTGATCCCGTGATGCTTGTGCCCATTTGGTTAGGCTGCCCGGCGATCCCTCAAGGCTTTGACTTTATCGTGCGCTGCCATGATTGCCTGCGATTGTTCGCGGACGATCACTGCAACATTGTCTGGAAGAGCTGATGCCAGCGCCTTCTGATAACCTTCCTTGGCTGCGTCCTCGCCTTGTTCGACGGATTCAAGCAGGCTGTGGTCGCCACCTCCCAAACCCTGTTTGACGTCAATCCATCCGCGGTGCAGAGCGGCGGTGACGTGTCCTGATTCCTTCTTGCTGGTTTGTTCGCCAAGCCGGGACAGCTCGGCTTCGAGTTGACTGGCGAAACGAGCGCGCTCGCTGCCCTGCTGGCGGAAGAATGACTGCAGGTCCGAGGCCTTCGCGTGTTCGGCTGCGTCTTTGTATCCCTTTTCGCCATCACGATTTATGTTGATCAGTTCGCGTACGACATCCACAACATTATTTTCAGCCATGATGTTCGGACTCCTTTTTGAATTGCGTTTTTGAAATTGCTATTTCTGGATTGCGATGAAAATCCCCGCTTCTCGGGACTTATTTCCAAGGCCTTCTTTGACCTTTACTTGTTACGGCCCTTTATGGATGCCGCTGGTCTTCAGGAGGTGGCTTCGGAGGAGAAATCTTCGCGCACTGCATCGAAAGTGAAGATGTTGAATCGTTGGGGGCCCGCTTCGCGTCGGAATAGCCAGGAAGGTCAAAATGAACCCCACCACTTCAACCGCACTGATTACGGGAGCATCCGGAGGAATCGGCTACGAACTCGCGAAACTGTTCGCGAAAGACCGGCACAACCTCGTGCTGGTCGCCCGCAGCGGGGAGAAACTGGAGCAGTTTGCCGACGAACTTCAGCGCAGGTTTGAAGTTTCGGTAAAGACTATCGCGCTCGATTTGACCGCCGCAAACGCTCCTCAGCTGCTGTTCGACCAGTTGGTTGCCGACGGAACCCGCGTGGACATTCTGATCAACAATGCCGGCTACGGAAAACTGGGAGCGTTCGCGGAAATCCCGCTAGAGGAGAGCCTGGGACAGATTCAACTCAACGTGACTGCGCTCACTTCTCTCAGCAAGCTGTTTCTAGGGCCAATGCTGGAACGCCGTTCGGGCAAAATTATGAATGTAGCATCTACCGCCGGGTTTCAGCCCGGCCCGCTGATGGCGGTTTATTACGCAACTAAGGCGTATGTGATCTCCTTCTCCGAGGCGCTGGCGAATGAACTGGCCGGCAAGGGCGTCACTGTCACGTGTCTCTGCCCGGGAGCGACCGCGACGGACTTTGCCAGCCGTGCCGGCAACGATAAATCACGGTTGTTCAAACAGTTTCGTCCGATGGATGCCAAGCCTGTCGCGCTGGCTGGATATCGCGGGCTGATGTCGGGCAAGACTCTGGTGATTCCAGGATTGAGGAATCGGCTGGTGGCTGAGTCGCTGCGGGTCAGTCCGCGGAAGCTGGTAACCGCCATATCAAGAAAGTTGAATGAAGCCAAACAGGATTGATCTGACTGCCGGCACCGCTGAATAACCACGTAGGGGCAGATGTCCTCATCTGCTCAGTCGAGCGCAGCTCGACACGATTTTGCAGAGAGTAAAATGGCCGAGCTACGCTACGACGAGAGCCACGCAGCGTTTTCGTCCGACGTAAGTTGTAAGTTAAGTACTGGGCGTGGCCGCGGGATTGACCCATCCTGCTGTTCCTACCAGACTATTCGCTTCTGCCGGGCCCCATGTTCCGGGTTGGTACGGGTGGACTGGCGTGGCATTGTCCAGTATTGGGTCCACGATCCGCCAGGCTTCTTCGACATAGTCCTGGCGGGCAAAGTGCATTTGGTTGCCATGCATAGCGTCACCTAACAGCTCTTCGTATGCTTCCATTTCCTGCGGATCGGCCGTGTCGTGCGCCATCAACTCTGTCATCTGTCCCAGGAATTGGTCCCCCGACCGTTTCACCATCGCGGCAATGGCAATTTCAAGATTAGGAGTTACGCGAAACCGGAAATAATTGGCTGGCGGCGGCGTAGCTGTGAAGATCGCCGGCGTGGGGCGCAAAGTGACCACGACTTCTGTCGCGGTAACCGGCATCGACTTGCCCGCGCGAATGTAAAACGGCACGCCCCGCCATCGCCAGGAATCAATGGCCAAACGCAGGGCGACGTAAGTTTCGACCTCTGAGTTGGTTTGCACGCCAGGTTCATTGCGATAACCCGCAAACTGACCTCGCACGACATTCTCGGCGGAGAGAGTGCGAATACTTCGAAGAACCTTTACCTTCTCATCCCGTACTCTCTCGATTTCCATGTTGGGAGGCGGCTCCATGGCGATATTGCTGAGCAGTTGTAACAGATGATTTTGCACCACGTCGCGGATGGCCCCAGCCTGCTCGTAAAATGCGCCTCTTCCCTGTACGCCGAAGTTCTCCGCCATGGTGATCTGGACGCTTTCCACATGGTCACGGTTCCAGATGGGCTCAAGAAACGAATTGGCAAAGCGAAAGAAGAGAACATTCTGAACGGCGTTCTTTCCCAGGTAATGATCGATACGAAAGATGTTGGTTTCTGGAAACTCACGATGCAATATCTGATTTAACTTCTGGGCCGAGATCAGATCTCTCCCGAAGGGCTTCTCGACGACCACTCGCGCTCCGGCGACGCATCCCGCAGCCTTCAACTGTTCGACCACTTTCCCAAACAGGCTGGGAGGAATTGCCAGATAGTGAATGGGGTGCTGGGCATTGCCTAGCAGTGCGCGTACCTGCTGAAAGGTTGCTGGATCGGCGTAGTCGCCATCCACGTATCGCAACACACTCAACAGTTTGGCAAAGCCCTCTGGATCGAGGCCGCCGTAGTGTTCCACGCTGTCTTTGGCGCGCTGCTTCAACTGGTCGAGGTTCCAGCCGGACTTCGCTACTCCGATGACCGGGATATTGAGCTGCCCACGCTTGGCCAATCTCTGCAGGGCGGGAAAGATTTTCTTGTGGGCAAGGTCACCTGTGGCCCCGAAAAATACCAGCGCATCGGACGCGATTTCACTCACGGTTCACCTCGGAACAGATTCAGCCAGTGTATCGTTCTGGAAATTTCCTTGCAGGTTTCAACCCGACCGCAGCTACTCCCACTCGATCGTTCCCGGCGGCTTCGATGTTATGTCATACACGATGCGGTTCACGCCCTTCACTTCGTTCACAATCCGGCTGGAAATTGTTTTCAAGACTTCGTGCGGCAACGGAACCCAGTCGGCAGTCATGCCGTCTTCAGAGTGGACGGCGCGAACCGCGCAAGTGTATGCGTAAGTTCGCTGGTCGCCCATAACGCCAACGGACATCACCGGCAACAAGACCGCGAACGACTGCCAGATTTTGTTATACAGGCCGGCCTTCTTGATCTCTGTGACCACAACGTCGTCGCATTCGCGCAGGATCGCCAGGCGCTCGGGAGTGACTTCACCGAGAATACGAACCGCGAGGCCAGGTCCGGGAAAAGGCTGGCGTTGAAGAACCTCTTCCGGCATGCCCAGGTCGCGGCCAATTTTCCGCACTTCATCCTTGAACAAATCCTTTAGCGGCTCGATCAGCTTGAGCTTCATCTTGTCCGGCAGGCCGCCGACGTTGTGGTGGGTCTTGATGGTTTGCGAAGGGCCGCGCACAGATCGCGACTCGATTACATCGGGATAGAGTGTGCCCTGCACCAGCCAGTCGACATTGCCCTCCTCGCGAGTAATGCGATTGGCCTCCTCGTCGAAGACAGCAATGAATTCGTTCCCGATAATCTTGCGCTTTGTTTCTGGATCGGTGACCCCAGCCAGTTTCGAGAGGAACCGCTCGGTGGCATCAACCGCCACCAGATGCAGACCGAGGTTATCACGCAGACCCTGCTGTACTTTTTCGTACTCGTTCTTGCGCAGGACACCGTTGTTGACGAACACGCAGGTCAGGCGGGAGCGGCCTTTGCCGTCGCGCATCGCACGATCAACCAGAGTCGCGGCCACGGCCGAATCCACGCCGCCCGATAGTGCGCAAATGGCGCGTCCGTCCCCAACTGTCTGCCGGACGCTGGCCATGGTCGCATCAATGAAGTGCTGCGCTGTCCAGGTGGGCTTGGCGCCGCAAATGTCCAGGGCAAAGTTACGCAAGATGTCGGTGCCGGACTGGGTGTGGCGCACTTCGGGATGAAACTGGACTGCCCACATCTTGCGTTCGGGAGCTTCAATTGCAGCAACCGCGTTAGGCGAGCTGGCGACAAGGTGGAAGCCGGCGGGCAGCTCTACTGCTTCGTCGCCGTGGGACATCCAGACGGAAAGCTTTCCGGGCAATCCTTGAAACAAACGCGAGCCGTTCTGGATCTCAACGTCGGCGTGTCCATACTCGCGCTTGCTGGCGGCGCGTACTTTGCCGCCGAGGGTGTGCACCATGAACTGAAGTCCGTAACAGATACCGAGCACGGGTAGGCCAAGTTGGAGCACGCGTGGGTCGGCGGGCGGCGCATCGGCGTCATAGACAGAGGATGGGCCGCCGGAGAGAATGATGCCCACCGGGGAATAGCTGCGAATTTCTTCGAGGCTGGCCGTACAAGGAAGAACTACCGAAAAAACATTTTGTTCACGGATACGGCGCGCGATGAGTTGCGAATATTGCGCTCCGAAGTCGAGGACTACGATGGATTGGGTTTCCACGGACGAGTCTCTCAGATTGGCCGGGGAAGTGTAAAGAGGCATTTGAACTTCGCGCTCGGAAGTCAACACTCGAATCACGCTCCGTTCAATGACACTACGTGTGTTGTCTCTGACCGGAAAGTTTTGTTCCGAACTGCTGTTCTCTCCAAAGTCCTGATTTTCATGTACCGGGAATCAGGCCGGGAATATCGCTGAGAATGTCGTCGTCTGAAAGCGGCTGACGTGAAACCTGCTGGATGGTTTCCGGGAACTCCATCAGGAAAACGTAGGCTGCGAGCCGTCCGACGTAGAGAAAATCGGCGATCGCGAAATATAGCACCGCAACCAGAATCACCCCGCCCAGCACCATGGCACCGGGAAGTACCTCGGCGAGACCCAGAGGGAATGCCACAGCGGACATGGCGATGGTGAACGCAACTGCATGCGCGATACCGAACCACGTGGCCGCGGCGGCCATGGGACCGGGGCGGTTCAGGCAGAAACCCGCAGCCGAGGTCAGGGCCGCGAACGTAGTTTGGTTGTCGCGCACCACGAAGATCGCGGCAAATGATAGACACCAGTTCAGCGTGGACCAGGCGAGCCCGATGAACATGGTGAGCATCCAAAAAATCAGCAGCCCCGCTCCGGGAAGAGAATCTGTTTTTGACGAGGCCCGGCCCGCCAGAACCACAGCGCCCACCACACCGGTCAAGGCAGCCAACAGCAAGGCCGCGCGCAGGAAATTGAGGCCCATGAGCGATGAGAACCGGCCCGTTCCTCTCGACGGAGTGTTCACTCGGAAGGATTCGAAAAGAGTCCTGAGAGTGGCGATCCGTCCCAGCGAGGCGAGCACAATCCATGCCAACGTCAAAGCCGGCGCCAGTGCGATCACGCCCAGAATTGCGCGTGGGCCACTTCCCTGCAGGATGCGGGCGACAGCCTGAAGGACTAGGGGCGGCTGGCGGCTTTGCAGCAGGAACATCTCCGCGGCGGTAACTGGCAAAGTGGACAGATATTCGCGGAAAGAGAGCGCCAACAATGCAAATACCGCGAACCCAAAGCTCCACCGCCACGCGATTTCAGCCAAGCCGAGTGAAGGCAAGCGGAACAGGATTTTGAAGCCTTCGAGGGTGGGTGAACGCCGCGTCATGTGTGATTAGGATAACGCAACCAGCACTTCCGTAACTGTCCCGCTCCCGGGAACTTAAGAGAAACGTCCATCTGGCCGATAAACTGTGCCGGACAGGTTTGCAACTGAACCTTCCGACAATCGTCAGGCGGAGGTCTCTCTTGAAAATAACAGTGCTCCTGGTTGAAGACAGCAAGTTTCAAAAACTGGTGAACGAGAGACTCCTGCACAGGGCGGGATACACCGTGCTCAACGCCTCAGATGGCGAAGAAGCCCTACGGATCGCGCGCGAGACGATTCCCGACATCATTCTTTTAGATATGCTGCTGCCCAAACTGGGCGGGCGCGAAGTGATACGGGCGTTGCGCGAGGATGCACCCACCGCCCGGATTCCGGTCCTTGTCTTCAGCGGTCTCTCGCAGGCCAACGAGAGCAAGCTTGCGGACGAAGGCGCGGCCGGCTACTTCTCGAAGTCAAGATTGGCGGACCATCCGGACACAGGGGAAAAGGAACTGATCCAGCTAATTGAGAGGCTGGTGAAGAACTCGCGAGATCGAAGTGCAGCAGCAGCGGCAAAAACGGCGGCTCTAAAAGCGTCCGCCGGGGCCGTCTAGCTGATAGGCGGAATCCCGGGACTGTAGGTTTATTTTCGTGATGCGGTTGCGATCTGGCCAGAACTTTCTCAGCGAACGACGATATTCACCAGTTTCGTCGAAACTACTATCACCTTCACAATCTGTTTGCCGTCGAGCATAGCTTTTATCTTTGCTTCGGATAAAGCTTGTTCACGGACTACATTTTCCGTCGCTCCGGCGGGCACGACGATGCGGCTGCGCAGTTTGCCGTTGATCTGCACAGGAATTTCAATTTCGTCTTCTTTGGCCAATGCGGGATCATACTTCGGCCACGCCGTACGCAAGAGGCTTCCCTTTTCTCCCAACATTTCCCAGAGTTCGTAGGCGAGGTATGGGGCAAACGGAGCCAGCAAGAGAGCCAAGCTTGCGCTGGACCTCGGCTAACACAGCTGCAGGAACAGATTGAACGGACGAGTCGCCCGCGGCTGTGCGAGTTTCCGCCGCATACAGTTCGTTCGTCAGCTCCATGATGGCGGCGATGCTGGTGTTGAAATGCCATCGGCCCTGGAAATCGTCGCTTACTCGCTTTATGGTCTGGTGCAGCTTGCGCTGAATCTGCCGGGCCGCCGGCGGCAACGCCGTTCCCGACACCGGTTCGTTGGTTGAACGGGAAGCACAGCGGCATTGCGCGCTACGAAACGGTACACGCGGCTCAGGAAGCGTTCAATGCCTTCGACGCCTTCGTCCTGCCAGTCCAGTTCGCGGTCTGGAGAAGTGGCAAACAGGGTGTACATGCGAGTAGCGTCAGCACCGTAGCGTTCGACCATGTCGTCGGGGGAAACCACGTTGCCCAGACTCTTGGACATTTTGGCGCCGCCCTTGATGATCATGCCCTGGGTAAATAGGCGCTCGGCGGGTTCGTCATTTTTGACCAGGCCCATGTCGCGCATGAACTTGGTCCAGAAGCGCGAGTAAATCAGGTGAAGGATGGCATGTTCTACTCCGCCGATGTACTGGTCGATACCATGATCTCCGAACCAGTAGCCTGCTCTTCTCGCGGTCGAACGGAGCCTGACCGTTACGGGCATCGGTATAGCGGTAGAAGTACCAGGACGAATCGACAAACGTGTCCATGGTGTCGGTTTCGCGGCGGGCCGGACCTCCGCATTTCGGACAAGTAGCGTTGACGAATTCGGGCACCCGCCCAAAGGCGAGCCACCGGTCAAGGTGATGTCCACATTTTCCGGAAGAATGATGGCAAGATCTTTTTCCGGGACTGCGACGATGCCATCCTTTTCGCAATAAAGCATGGGGATGGGCGTGCCCCAGTAACGCTGGCGCGAAATCCCCCAGTCTTTCAGGCGATAGGTGACCGTGGCTTTGCCGAAGCCTTTTTTCTCGGCGTACTCTGACATGGCCTTGATGGCAGCCTCGCATATTGCAAGCCGCTGAACCGGCCAGAGTTCACCAGCATGCCCGTGTCGGTTGTGAAAGGGAGCTGGGGTTCGACCGCGGTTTCTTCGGGATCACCGTCGCTGGGCAGGATCACCAGACGTATCTCGAGTTTGTATTTTTTGGCGAACTCGTAGTCCCGTTCGTCGTGGGCCGGCACGCTCATGATGGCGCCGGTGCCATAGTCAATGAGGATGTAGTTCGCTATCCAGATCGGAACCTTCTCGCCATTGAATGGATTGATGGCGTAGCGTCCGGTATTGACGCCATGCTTTTCGATTTCGCCAATGTCGCCGACTTCCCTGGCCTTGCGCTGCTCGGCAATCAGTTGATCAACCGAGGCGCGGAGCACGTCGTTATTTTTAGTCAAGCGAGCTACCAGCGGATGTTGAGGGGCAAGCTGCAACGAAGTCGCGCCGAAAATAGTGTCGATGCGCGTGGTGAAGACGGTGATCGTTGAATGTTCCGGATCCGTCGAACCATCGACCTTGAAATCCACCAGGGTGCCTTCGCTCCGGCCAATCCAGTTGCGCTGCATGGTACGGACTTTTTCCGGCCAGCCCGGAAGGTGGTCCAGACCGCGCAACAACTCGTCCGCGTAATCCGTAATGCGCAAAAACCACTGTTCAAGCTCACGCTGCTCAACCAGAGTGTCTTCATGGCGCCAGCACCGGCCATTGATGACCTGCTCGTTGGCCAGTACAGTGGCGCATTTCGGACACCAGTTCACTCTGCTCTTCTTGCGATAGGCGAGGTTCTTTTCAAAGAGCTTGATGAAAAACCACTGGTTCCATTTGTAGTAGTCCGGAAGGCAGGTCGTGACTTCACGCGACCAGTCGTAGGCGAACCCCAGGCGGCCCATCTGCGCCTTCATGGCGGCAATGTTGCGCAGCGTCCATTCGCGAGGAGGTGTGTTGTTCTGGATAGCCGCGTTCTCTGCCGGCAATCCGAAGGAATCCCAACCCATGGGATGGAGCACGTTGTAACCGTTCATCCACATGTAGCGTGCGAGGGCGTCGCCGATCGAGTAATTTCGCACGTGCCCCATGTGAAGGCGCCTGAGGGATAGGGCAGCATTTCGAGGACGTAATACTTGGGTTTGCGTGGAATGCGGCTCGGCCGCGTAAAGAGAGGGATCCTGCTGCCAGCGCTCGGACCATTTCGTCTCGATGCTGTGGGCGTCGTAGCGAATCTCGGCCTGCTCTTCGCGGCTAATGGCTGTCTTTTCTTCGGGCGGCATAGATTTTAGGAGGATGACGCGGGTGCTTCTTAATTTTACAATGAGCGAAGGTTTTCCGATGAAAGTCCCGGAAAAGCGGGTCCTTAGGCTATGAAACAGCGGACACGTAGGCGTTTGGAACAAGATCCCGGATATTCGCGATGCTCCGAAGCTGTAGGCAGCGAAGGAGCTACAGGCTATCCTGTATGGCACAGGTCGCACCCCGGTGATAACTTCGCTTGTTTTTCGTAGAATAGGTCGCTCTGGTTGGCTATTGCTGGAAGCAGTCCGCCTTGTAGGTCTCTATATTTCATGATGGAGTTGTTGATCCCTAAAGTAAGAAGACGGGAGCTTACGAGCGACTGAAAACGCCTATATTTAGAAAAGCTCTAAATTATGGGTCCCGAACACCCAAGAAAAACATGAAGAAAGCCACGCAGCAGAAGAGCTCGGAAAATTGTAGTCTGCCTAAAGCCCTCACCGGAATACAGGGTCTTGACGAGATTACTGGCGGCGGACTGCCGCGCGGCAGGCCGACGCTGATTTGCGGCAGCGCGGGTTGCGGCAAAACCCTGCTGGCGATGGAATTTATCGTGCGCGGTGCCACGGAATACAACGAGCCCGGCGTTTTTATGGCATTTGAAGAAACTGGGCCCGAGCTGGCGCAGAACGTCCGGTCACTCGGATTCGATCTCGATCGCCTGGTGAAGCAGAAAAAGCTGGTACTTGATTTCGTCCGCGTAGAGCGCAGCGAGATTGACGAAACCGGCGATTACGATCTTGAGGGACTCTTCATCCGTCTCGGCGCCGCGATTGACTCTATCGGTGCAAAGCGTGTGGTGCTGGATACCATCGAAACCCTCTTCTCAGGACTTCAGAATGAAGGCATTCTGAGAGCCGAACTGCGGCGGCTGTTTCGCTGGCTCAAGGATAGAGGAGTGACAGCTATCATCACCGGAGAACGCGGTGATGGGACGCTGACCCGGCGAGGCCTGGAAGAGTACGTTTCCGATTGCGTCATCCTGCTCGATCACCGGACGACCGATCAGGTTTCCACCCGCCGGCTGCGCATTGTTAAATACCGCGGCACAAGTCACGGCACCAACGAGTATCCGTTCCTGATCGACGAAGATGGTTTCAGCGTTTTGCCGGTCACCTCTCTGGCCTTGCAGCATGACGTGAGCAACGAGCGCGTCTCCAGCGGTATTCCGCGCCTGGACGCAATGTTGGACGGCAAAGGCTTCTTTCGAGGCACCACAATTTTAGTTTCAGGCACTGCGGGAACTGGCAAGACGAGCCTGGCCGCGCATTTCGTCGATGCAGCCTGCAGGCGAGGTGAGCGTTGTCTTTACTTCTCGTTCGAGGAATCACAGGGCCAGCTTATTCGCAATATGCGCTCGATTGGCATAGACCTGGAGATGTGGACAAAGAAGAATCTCTTGAGCTTTCATTCCAGCCGCGCGACATTTTATGGCTTGGAAATGCATCTTTCGACTATCCACAAATTGGTCCAGAGCTTTAAGCCGGATGTAGTCGTTCTCGATCCCGTCGGCAGTTTAGTTCAGGCCGGGAGCCAGCGCGATGCAAACACGATGCTGATCCGGCTGATCGATTTTCTGAAAATGCGCGGTATCACTGCGTTCTTGACCAACCTTACCTCCGGCGGCGCCGCACTTGAACGCACGGACGTGGATATCTCGTCAATCGTCGACACTTGGCTTTTTGTGCGGGACATTGAACTGGGGGCAGAGCGTAATCGAGCTTTGTACGTCCTCAAGTCGCGTGGCATGTCGCATTCCAATCAACTGCGGGAATTTCTGTTGACCGAGAACGGCGTCGACCTGGTGGACGTTTACCTGGGGCCGGAGGGTGTTCTCACCGGATCTTCGCGTCTTTCGCAAGAGGCGCGCGAGGCCGCCGGTACACTGGCGCGGCAGCAGGAGGCGGCGGCAAAAGAACGCGACGTGAAACGGAAGCGGGAAGCACTGGAAGCTCGCATCCTGGCGCTTCGTAAGGAATTCGAATCGGAAGAAGCAGAGGCGGCAACGATTACAACCGAAGAATTGAACCGGCAGAACGCCATCATTGAGTCGCAGGAGGCTATGAGCCGCAGCCGGCGGGCGAACCCCGGCGGAGAAGCCGGCCGTTCTCAAAAAGTCAGCAGGAGGCGGAAGTGAAAAAATCAGTGAAGCCCCGCCAGCAGCGTCCCGTCAGTCTCGAAGAACTTGCCCGGAAAGCGGGAGGCAAGAACAATGAGAGCGATTTGTGGGAGCTTCGGCTTTACGTGGCGGGACAGACGCCTCGGTCTCTGACCGCTTTCTCCAATCTGAAGAAAATTTGCGAGGAACATTTGTCCGGCCGGTACAACATCGAATTAGTTGACCTCGTAAAGCATCCCCAACTGGCCGCAGGAGATCAAATTGTAGCCATCCCAACACTGGTGCGGAAGCTGCCAGCGCCGTTCCGCAAAATTGTGGGCGACCTTCGCGATACCGAGCGAGCGCTGGTCGGATTGCAGTTGCGGCCGGGCAAGTCGGAGGGCTGAGGAATCTCGCTTGCGAGATTGACAAAGTTTTTTTCCCAGGAGAGTTCCAAGTGCCCAACAGACCGAAAGCCAGTACGAATCGTTTGCGCCTGGAAGAAGCAGAAGAGACTCTGCGCGCAATCCGCGACGGCAGTGTTGACGCTTTCGTGATTCAGGAACCCGAAGGCCACCGCGTGTATACGTTGGAGGGATCCGACCTTCCTTACAGTGCCTTGGTTGAACGTATGCAACAGGGTGCTGCCATGATGAACGCCAACGGCGAACTGGTTTATTGCAATCCGAGCCTGGCGAACTTGTTGGGAGTTCCATCCTCGGACATCATCGGGGTTCCGCTGCAAATGTTCATTCACCCTGAGGATCAATTCTCTTGCCAGAAGATGTTGAATGAAGCGCAGCAGGGATCGAGCGAAGGCGAAATGCGCCTGCGCCGGGCTGATGGCACTTCGCTCTCTGCAAGATTCAGTTTCAGGTTGCTGTCACGTGACAAATCGGCGATTGGCGTGTTGATCACCGATTTAACTTCCCTGAAGCACATGGCGGAACTCGCCTCACGCATGCAGCGGACGCAGGACGAGGAACGCAGACGCCTCGCCCGCGAACTGCATGACAGCGTCGGGCAGTTGCTGGCTGCGATCTCTATGAATATCGCCAAAGTCAAGATGGAAGTTCACAAGCTGAGTCCCGAAGTAGCCGCGATCGTTCAGGAGAATTCCGAAATGGTGGACGAGATCGGCAAGGAGATTCGCACCGTTTCGCATCTTCTTCATCCACCGCTGCTCGATGAAGTTGGTCTTCCTTCAGCCCTTCGGTGGTATATCGATGGTTTCGCGGAAAGAAGCAACATTGAGGCGGCGCTCGACATACCGGACGATTTGCCACGGTTGTCCCAGGATGCGGAGATCGCCATCTTCCGCGCGGTTCAGGAGTGTCTGACGAATGTCCACCGTCATTCAGGCAGCAAGTCCTGCGTCGTCAAGATCGTTCAGGACCGTGACAATCTGTATGTCGAAGTCAGCGACTCGGGTCGAGGCATGCCACGAGAAAAACAATTGAACATGGCATTCTCGGGAGGCGTCGGCTTGCGCGGCATGCAGGAACGCTTGCGGCAACTGGGCGGGACTTTGAAAATCGACTCCGCGCCGAGTGGCACAACAGTCAGAGCGACCTTGCCAATTCCTGGCGCTGAGAGCATCTCCGGCGGAGTCAACTGACCGCTCACAGTATGACCGGTCAATAAAAGAAACGAGCGCTCGACTGATGCGTCGTGCACTCCGCTACCGTTCTATCTCCAATGAGTCATCCTCAGGGACTTTAGTCCCGAGGATATGGCGTGCACGACGCATACTCCCTCAAACTTCCGAAACGCTACCCACCAGATTCCTTCGCATTGTGTAGCGCCGCCGTCCCGGCGGCTGTCCAGTGAACCAATGCGTCATCTGGCATGTACGTTAACAACGCCAAAACATTTCGCCCCGACCAAATCCTTGGCAGGCGGCCGACAGCCGCTCGACTCTGTTGTCTGCGCTTCGATCGCTTAACGGCTACTTGGTCGCATAATGGTCGGCGCCCATAAAATGCAGTGAGACGTACGGCGCGTCGCCGACCACCCAGCTGTCATGGCCCGGGGGTCCGGGTGGAATGTAGAAGAGCATGCCGGCGCGCATCTCGTAGACCGTGCCATTTTCCATCGCAGCCGTGGCACAACCGGAGAGCACCAATCCGACATGCTCGACGTTGCAGCGTTGTGCGCCCACGCCCGGCCCGACGTGAACGGACCACTTCCATCCGGGCTCGTAGGTGGCGCGGCCGATAGTCATGCCCCCAACGCGAACCAGTTCAAACTTCCCTTTTTCGAAGGTTCGTACTTCGTCGGGCTCTTCGAAACGCTTTAGCACTGTCTCGATCATGGGAATTCCTTGGCGAACCGCTTAATTGAAAGATTCGGGGTCAGGGTAGCAGAGTTTGATGAGGCGGCGAACACGGACAAACATTTGCCGCGAAGACCGCAAAGACCGCGAAGTAAATCAAAAGGAGAACAATCGCTAGACAGATGCTTTGCTGGCTGCAGCCGCTTTGGGAGCGGGGTGGCGTTGTTGCCGCAATTCCGACTGGAAGGCCTCGGGAGTTAGGTCGGCCTTTCCTTGAAAAAGCGTCAGTAACGGATCCTTATGGTCGGGACGGATGTTTTGGATGGGAACCGATGGAACAGCATCTGCCGTGTCCAGCCCTTCGGGCTCCACCAGGATCTCGGGGATGACGCCGCTGTTGGTGGTGAGAGCATGAATGAACTTTTCAACGTGCTGGCGCTGGGGATCGGTATCCTGGGCGAATTGAACCCCCATGCCAAGATCCGGATGCATCACCAACACCACCCCTTCGGCTCGTGACACGACGCCGGCGATTTGCACGGAGAGAAGAATGCGCGTTCGGACCGGAAAGGGTGAACCTGTTTCCAGATAACAGCCTCCGAGGCTGAGATCAGTGAGTTTGCAGGGCGCTGGGGGGTCGTCTTCCTCAAATTCCGGGGCATGGCTTTCCAGCCATACATTCAGGCGGTCGCGGATTTCGGGCGCAAGATCTACAAAACGGAGGCCGACCTGGCGGCCAGGATTTTCCCACGCCACCTGACCTTTGCATTCGATGACGTCCTCGGCCGCCGATGTAGGTGATCCGGGCAGCGAAAACTGGATTGTCACAGGACCAAGCTTTTTAGGGCGATGCGCCAGTTGGATCGCCATGCCACCTTCCCCGAGATCGGTGGTCACGGCGCGCAACTGCCCCGCGCCATCGTTGACCTGAACGATTACGGGGGTTTCGACGGCGATGCGGGCATTCCGGCGTCGCTCCCGCTTCATCAGCGCACGAACCGCCCGAAAGCTGGTTTTCGCACGTTCGGGAGAAAGCGGCTGATGCAGGACAAAGTGTGCGCCCAAATCGACGCCGGCGACTGCGGTCTGGCCGCTGAGAATAGCCACAGCCACGGCGCGTTTGTTGACCGGGGCTGAATGTGCGCTTCGGAGTACGCGCGAGGCAGTGCGCTGGTCTGTACAGTCCACAATGACTGCCTCAAACCTTTTGCGGGTCAGTTGGTGAATGGCGGATTCGGCATCGGCGGACACCTCCATGCCAATTTCCAATTCACTCAAAACTCTCCGCAGTACGCGTACGACCTTGTCGTCGGCACTGAAAACGAGCGCTAATAGGCTCATAAGACGCCTTGAATAAAGCTGGACCGATCCTTAGCCGCGGCCGGCGGCAGCGCTCTGCTCGTCCTGGTCGTCATCAAGCAGGTGTGCTACACCTCGGAGCTGTTCTGCAGCCGTCTGCAAAGCTTCGATCTGCTTACCCAGTTGCGCCTGTTCCGCCTGTTTCTTATGCAGTACTTCGTAGATATCCCTCACGCTGTTTGCCTCCTTATCGCACTCTAAGTAGCTAGTTGGCGTCCGTCAATGATGGGTGCTCGGAGAGGGGTTACCTGGGTAATCAAAATCGCTGAAGACGGGGAGATAACATCCCTGCTTCCAAAGAGTTACCACGTACGCACACTGTCTTCAAGCGAAGAACAGAAGCCTGAAGTACATGAGAGGCTGGCTTGGAACCAAATTAGAAATACCTAGGGGGTTGTTCCCGATTGTGAACATAGGTCCTTGTTTTGTTGAAGTTAGTTCGTCGCCTCGAGGTCTGCTGTGTGGGACAATCGTGATTGACCCGAAAATTCAAATGTCGTACAATTCCACACTTTCCGCAATCCAGGGATTGATTTTGCGAGCGGCGATTGGTTGCAGGTCTTTTACTGTGAATCCCCAGTGCGGGTAGCGGAATCTAAGTTTTGTCGTTCCATATACAAGCAGCGCATTTACTTCCCCTTACGAGGCGTAACGTTCATGGCCAAGCGACGTGGAAATCCCAACTGGGGCAAGCCCGAGCCGATCGGACCCATCACCCCGACCATTACCGAGTTCGAGCAGGTTGTGCGCGAGTACAAGCTTTCGCCGGATCAGTATCTGCGTTCGACCCGCTTGCGGGAATGGGCGCGGCGGAACAAGAACTCAAAGTACATCCCGGAGCCATTGCTCGAAGCTTGGGGATTTGAGATTGAGTCCACTCTGTAGAAATCTACCGATAAGGTTTGAAAGGCCGCCCAAAGGGCGGCTTTTTACTTTGTGGTGACAAACAGCGACCTGCGGCGTCAACGCGGTATTCCTTCCAGAAGTCGTTCGCAGCCCTGATATCCTTAGCTGATTGGCGGTTGATGTAATCGTTATCCGCCCTTTTCCGTGGGTGCCACACCTGCCGAAGCAGTTCGATGAAAATACCGGCGGAACATATCGTCGCTGCAGTAGTCGCGACCAGCTTCGCGGCCGGACTGAACTTATACGCCACCGTGGCTACTCTGGGATTGCTGGGACACTACGATGTTCTGGCATTGCCTCCGGCACTGGAAGTGCTATCCAGCTGGTGGGTGATTGGTCCCAGTGTGGCGCTATTCGCGGTCGAGTTTTTCGCCGACAAGATTCCTGCTTTCGACCTCATCTGGAACGCATTACATACTTTCATCCGGGTTCCGGTGGCCGCACTCCTGGCCTATCGCGCGACGGCGACACTTTCACCCTGGGAACAGCTTGCGGTCACAGCTGCAGGAGGAGCCATCGCTTTTGCTGCTCACGGCGGAAAAACGGCGGCGCGAACCGCGGTAACAGCTTCTCCGGAACCGTTTTCGAACGCCGCTTTAAGTTTGGGAGAGGATGGTCTGGCGATCTTTCTGACCTGGTTCGCCTCGCAACATCCGTACTCGGCAGCCGCAATCGTTGGTGTCCTTCTCTTGATCATCGCGTTGCTGGCGCGTTGGGTCGTTCGGGCGCTGCGAGGACTTTTCCGCGGCGCAGAGCAAGCCGCCGCTGGCTAGCACCGGACAGCGTTTTAACCGCAAAGAACGCGAAGTACGCAAAGTACCTGGGGACTCTCGAACGTTCATTTGCTAACATTAATTCGTTATGACTTCCCAATCTCCATTTACTGATGTGCCGACGGCGATGGAGGAAATCCGTGCCGGACGCATGGTGGTCGTTGTAGACGACGAAGACCGTGAAAACGAAGGCGATTTGACGCTGGCCGCGGAAAAGGTCAGCCCGGAAGCTATCAATTTCATGGCGAAGTATGGGCGCGGCTTGGTTTGCCTGGCGATGACCGAGGAGCGTCTTGATCATTTGCGAGTCGGACCCATGACGGTTGAAAACACCTCAAACTATGGGACCGCCTTCTGCGAAGCGATCGACGCCAGGGATGGAGTGACGACCGGTATTTCCGCCTACGATCGCGCGCGCACTATCAAGGTGGCGATTGATCCAGCTACCCGGCCTGCTGACCTGGCGCGGCCCGGACATGTGTTTCCGCTGCGAGCGCGTAAAGGCGGGGTTCTGGTGCGGGCTGGTCAGACGGAAGCTTCCGTGGACCTGGCGCGGCTGGCAGGGCTTGTCCCGGCGGGAGTGATCTGCGAAATCATGCGGGACGATGGGACGATGGCCCGGGTTCCCGATCTGATCCAATTTTGTGCGACACACGGACTAAAGCTGTTGACCGTGGCCGAACTGATCCGTTACCGCATGCAGCATGAGCGCCATGTGCATCGAGTCGGCGAGGCTTTGATCGATACACAGTACGGCGAGTTTCGCCTGATCGCCTACGAAAGTGAAGTGGATGGCGGCGAGTCACACATGGCTTTGGTGCGCGGTGACATCGATCACGGCGACGAGCCGGTATTGGTCCGCATGCACTCGCATTGCCTGATGGGGGATGTCTTCGGATCCACGGGTTGCGATTGTCACGCCACGCTCGAAGGTTCCATGCAGAACATCGCGCGCGAAGGGCGCGGCGCAATCATCTACCTGCACCAGACTTCCAAGGGATTCTCGGTGGAACAACTGGCAGAACGAAAAGCGCTGACATTTCATCGCGAGAAGCGGCTGCCGGTTTTGCCGGAAAGTGAACGCAGGACCCAGCGCGAGGTCGGCATTGGAGCGCAGATTCTTTCGGATTTAAACCTGCGTCGGATCCGGTTGCTCACCAACCATCCCCGGAAGGTAGCCGGGCTGGAAGGTTTCGATATCGAGATTGTGGATCAGATTCCGGTGACGCTCGAGCGGGCGGGAAGACTGCGCAATTAGCGATCTTGGTGTTCCTCGCGTCCTTAACGTTTTTTAATTTCTTGGCGTCCTTAGCGGTTAAAGGCTTTGGGCTGATCCTATCCAATCTTTGTATCCAGAATGGCGAAAACCTCTCGTACAGCAGATAAAGCGAAGTATGTAGCGCTGCTACGCGGGATCAATCTTGGCGGACACAAGATCGTCAAAATGGACCTGCTTCGGAAAGAGTTCGGGAAGTTGGGTTTTGATGACGTAAAAACCTACATCCAGAGTGGGAACGTGGTTTTCAAAGCGCCGTCATGTTCGTGCGAGGATATGGCCAAGCGGATTCAGGAACGTGTGTTGCGTCAGTTTGGATTTCCGGTACCGGTGGTGGTAAAGACTGCGGACGAGATTGGCGAAGTGATAAAAAACAATCCGCTGATCAAACAGAAGGACATCGATCTTTCCAAACTGCACGTTACGTTTTTGTGGTCGGCTCCAGAGAAGAGCGCGCTGAAAATGCTGGATGCAATCAGCGCCGCTCCGGACCAATTTCACTGCTCGGAGCAGGCAATTTATCTCCACTGCCCGAATGGATACGGCGCAACTAAACTCGGCAACAATGTTTTGGAAAAGATGCTAAAGGTGGGCACCACGACGCGAAATTGGCGGACGGTAAATCAGCTATACCAGATGACCCTGGACCTGAAGGATTAGCTCCAAATTTACGACGGCTTGCGAATCACAATGTCATTGTCGTTGATGAAGAATTGCACGGAACACTGGTCGGAGCCGCAGATTACGGGCAGCAGGCCTGCGAGCTGTTTGCGCGTGATCAGGCCGAGGGTGCCGCAATCGGGACAGGAAAGCACGGCCCAATAGGGGTCTTCCTTTTCACCCACGCGGCCAGCATTTTCGAGCACAAAGATTGTGCCCGGCTGCATCTGCTCAGGGATCCATTCGTTCAGGACGTTCAGTTCTGCAACCATCTCTCCTCCCGCGGAGCCAAACTTTCCTGCTTACGAAACTTTTCTGCCATGCCGCATCGGACGCGAAATCGTCACCGCTTCATTAGCTTTTTTTTCGAGATTGCGTATTTCGGCGCGCACCTGGCGCACGGTGTCGCTGAGACAAATGGCCAGCATCGGCTGACGGGAATTCTTGAGAATATCCACAATCTGCCGGGCTGAAGTTTCAAGATAAAGAGTGCGGCCATCGGTCAGAAGATGGTAGTCAGACGAGCCGCTCACGGTCTCCGAGAGACGCTTGCTGAATTCGCGTTGCAGGAAACGCATCACCTTGCGTACGCGCTGCAGTGAAAAATTGCGGCGACGCAATTCGCAGATCACCGCAACCTCAGCCAGATCTTCCGTGGAGTACAGACGGCGGTGACCTTCGCGCGCGGGTACGACGATGCGGCGCTCGTCCCACCATTGCAGCTGGCGAAGCGTGATGCCGGTAAGTGCCACTACCTCACGAGATGTGAAGCGAGTTTGCATACTTCGATCATTCCCTGCGAAGGGATGTTTCAAACATTTGGAATAGAAAATGTTTGAGACATTCTAGGCGGCGAACGGCTAGTGTCAATGGTGGATTCGTGGGGATGGGGTGACTAGAGGAGTTCCTGCTTGCGGCAATGTGCGCGATGTTCTTAGAACAATCGCTCGCGCGACTGCACTATGAAAGGCCTCCACCGACAAAGTGGACGATTTCCAGCTGGTCGCCCTCGGCGAGATGAGTTTCAGTCCAACGGTCGCGCGGCACGATGTCGCGATTGAGTTCGACGGCGACACGGTCCTGCTTCATCCCGAGCTGTTCGATCAGATCGGTCAAGGTAAGCGGGGAGTACTCGTGCACCTGACCGTTGATAGTGAGTTTCATATCGGTTTTGATTTTCGCAAGGAATAACTGCGGCAGCAAGGACGGTCGTTCAGGGTGTAATCCAGCCGCGTCTGAATCTTTAATCAGATAGATGGTAAGGGCACGACTTCAGTCGTGCCGATAGCATACGTAAACCGAGGCGGCTTTAGCCGCCGGGCTGTCCTCATAAAATCTTCAACCACAAAGGTCGCCAAGCGGGAACTCTATCGAGCGCAAATGACGGCCATCTTTAAGCTTCGATTCCTCAGGCTTCCACTCTCTTTAGCTGGAATTTGCGGGTGGCGGTGCGGCCGGAGTAGCTGGCCTGGACCAGAACGGATGAATCCGGCAGCGACGATTCGTCCATTTCGATTTTCATTTCCGCATCACCGGCCTGGTCGGTGATGACCTGGGCATAAAGCGGAGGGGTGGCGTCTGGACGGGCGAAGCGGACGGTCAGGCGAGCTCCGGGGACGGCGGTACCGCTTTCGGTAACTCGCAATCGCATTGTGAGATTGCGGTCGGCGTGGACCGAGTTGGCATTGATCCAGTGCAGGTCCAGTTGTTTCACGGCGGCAAGAGTTTCCGGAGTCTCGCGCTTGTCTAGAATGTCGTCAAGGCGTCCGTCGCGAATGGCATCGAGCACCAGGCGGTGCTGATCGCGCAATCCGTGCTCCTTTTGCTGATCGGTGAAACCTCCCGCCAACTTGTCTCCATAGGGAGTGGCATGCTTTCCGATACAACGTCCGCGCACGAATACCTGCGTTTGCAGCAATAGCTCGCTTTCGCGAGCTTCGCTTTGTACGTGGTAGACGGTGTCGCCCTGTTTGATATCCGTGTTAAAGCCGAAAATCATGCGCTTCCCTTCAGTTGCCCGGAAGATTTCGTATATCGTTTCTGTCGATCCAAAAATTAATCTTAAAAATACCAACAATTGAGGGTGCGTGGCTTGACACTGCCAACCACGAAATCTAATCTAGAATGTTTACGTAACACTTTGCGCGAATTATATATAGCTCTCCCATGCCCGACAATTATTTCGCCAACTACCTGCCTCTACTGATCCACTTCCTGGTCGCAATCGCCCTGGCAGGAGCGATCGTGCTGCTCTCCTACTTTATCGGATACCGGCGGCCTACACGGGCCAAAATGTCGCCTTATGAGTGTGGCATGACTCCGGTGGGAGACGCCAGAGAACGTTTCTCGGTGAAATTCTACATGGTGGCCATGCTGTTTATTCTGTTCGATATTGAGGCCGTATTCCTTTATCCATGGGCTGTGATATTGCGCGACCTCAAAATGTTCGGCTTCTGGGAAATGATGGTGTATATCGGCATCATGCTTGTGGGCTTTTTCTACGTCTGGAAGAAAGGTGCGCTCGATTGGGGCAAGCCGTCAGCCCGTCGAGGAGAGGTCTAATGGCTTTCGAACCTGCTATTACCGACCTTGAGCAGCTGAAGAGCCATCCTGCTATCGCGAAATTGATGGCTTGGGACCCAGCCGCGGTCACTGGAGCAAAGTTCGATCGCAATGAGATCAGCATTTTCGTTGAGCGGTCGCTGATCCGCGACGCTTGTGTGCTTCTGCGAGATGATGCGGATTGCCTTTTCAACTTCCTCGCCGACGTGACCTGCGTGGATTGGTATCCTTCTGAACCGCGATTTGAAGTTGTCTACCACTTGTTGTCCATCACGAAAAAAGAGCGAGTTCGCTTGAAGGTTCGACTGGACGGCGGCAGCCCGGCACTTGATTCGGTGACACCAGTCTGGCCTGCAGCCAATTATTTCGAGCGCGAAATTTACGACCTTTTTGGAGTACGATTTGCCGGCCACCCCTACCTGCGGCGGCTCCTCATGCCGGAAGATTGGGAAGGCTATCCCTTGCGCAAGGATTATCCGGTGGAGGGCTACCGCTAGAATCCGCCATGGCACACCTCTCCCCCATGCCAGCGCTTGAACCCGGTCAGGATCGGACGATGATCCTGAACATGGGCCCGCATCACCCCTCGACACATGGGGTATTGCGGCTGATCCTCGAAATTGACGGCGAAAACATTGTGCGCATCATGCCCGACATCGGGTATTTGCACACCGGGATTGAGAAGACCTGCGAGGCGAAGTTTTACCAGCAGGTAGTGCCGCTGACCGATCGCATCGATTATCTTTGTCCCCTGACCAATAACCTCTGTTACGTGCTGGCAGTCGAGAAGCTGCTGGGTCTGGAGATACCGCCCAAAGCGCAGTGGATGCGAGTGATGCTGAATGAACTCACGCGCATCAACTCACACCTGGTCTGGCTGGGAACGCATGCGCTCGACATCGGCGCGATGACAGTGTTTCTATACTGCTTCCGAGAGCGCGAAGATATTTTGCGCCTGTTCGAAATGGTAAGCGGACAGCGCATGATGACGTCGTATTTCCGTATTGGCGGCCTGGCACTCGAGCCGCCGCTTGGTTTTTCCGAAAAGGTCAGGGATTTTGCCAGGCGCTTTCCTTCCAAAGTGGATGAATACGAAAACCTTCTGACGGGAAATCCTATCTGGGGGATGCGCACCAAAGGCGTGGCGCGGATCACAGCGGAAGATGCCCTCGCTCTTGGATGCAGCGGTCCGACGCTGCGAGGCAGCGGAGTCGACTTCGACCTCCGGCGCGACATGCCATACTGCAGCTACGAGAAATTCAACTTCAAAGTGCCGGTGTCGCAGGATGGCGATGTGTTCGCGCGCTACATGTGCCGCGTGGCGGAGATGCGGGAGTCGATTGCGATCGTGCAACAGGCGGTGGATGGGATGCCCGAAGGCCCGATCAAAGCGGTCGCACCGAAAGTGATTCTCCCCGACCGCGAAATGATGAAGACGCAGATGGAAGCGCTCATCTATCATTTCAAGATTATTACGGAAGGTTTCGCCGTTCCCGCGGGCGAGGTCTATCAGGCAGTAGAATCGCCGCGCGGAGAGATGGGCTATTACGTGGTCAGTGATGGGACCGCAAAACCTTATCGGGTACACATGCGTGCGGCCTGCCTGGCAAATTTACAGGCGCTGCCCACCATGTGTGAGGGGAGATTGCTGGCAGACGTCGTGGCGGCGATCGGCAGCATCGACATTGTGCTCGGCGAGATTGACCGATAGAAAACAGGAAAGCTTGAACCACGAAGAACACAAAGGTGCACGAAGGAAGTCCTTCCGCTCGCTCTCCTTCGTGATACTTCGTGTCCTTGGTGGTTGAAGGTTTTTTGCATGAGATTCTCAGACCAATTCGAACATCGCTTCTCGGAGATGCTGACGCATTATCCGACGAAGAGGTCGGTATTGGTCCCGACGTTGCTGTACGCGCAGGATGAAGTTGGATTTTTGAGCGACGAAGTCATCGCTGAGCTTGCCGGCAGACTCGACCTGACCGACCTCGAGGTTCGCAACGTGATCAGCTACTACTCCATGCTGACCACCAAACCGCGAGGCAAATTCAACGTCCAGGTTTGTACCAACATTGCATGCATGCTGCGGGGCGGCGAGGAACTGCTGGAGCACTGCGAGAAAAAACTCGGCATCGGACACAAAGGCACCACACCCGATGGCGTGTTCACGCTGGAAGAAGTCGAATGCATCGGAGGGTGCAGTTGGGCACCGGCGGTGCAGGTGAACTACGACTTCCATGAGAACCTAACGGCGGAGAAGATGGATCGGGTTCTCGAGGACTACAAAAGAAGGGCGGGGTAAAAATTGGGAAATTGGGAAATTGAAAAGGCGGGTGATTTTCAATTACTCAATTACCAAAGTTCCAAATTAATCAATGTGTGTTCATCATGGCTGACCTTGTTTCCCATCCCGACGAGGTAAAGGTTGTCTCCCGGCGATTCGGTCTGGGAGCGACGAATCTTGATCGCTACCTGGAACTCGATGGCTACAAAGCCGTGCAGAAGGCTTTGAGCATGGGGCCGGAGGCTGTGATCAATGAAGTAAAAAATTCCGGCTTGCGCGGACGAGGTGGCGCGGGATTCAGTACCGGCCTTAAGTGGTCCTTCGTACCCAAACAGGCGCCGAAGCCGAAATATATTTTATGCAACGGCGACGAGAGTGAGCCCGGGACCTGCAAAGACCGTCTGATTTTTGAGCACGACCCGCATTCGGTGATTGAAGGCGTGATGATCGCCGGACTGGCTGTGGGCTCGAAGACCGGCTACATCTATGTTCGCGGCGAATACCGCTACCTTCTGGAGATTGTGCAGAAGGCGATTGCCGACGCTTACGCGCGCGGCTTTTTGGGCAAAAACATCTTTGGCAGCGGGCAGGACTTCGACATTTACTGGCACGGAGGAGCGGGCGCCTACGAAGTGGGCGAAGAATCCGCGCTCATGGAATCGCTTGAAGGCAAGCGCGGCATCCCTCGCATCAAGCCTCCTTTCCCCGCCGTAGTCGGGCTATGGGGCGGACCCACCGTAATTAACAATGCTGAAACACTGGCCAGCGTTCCTCACATTATTCTTGGGGGCGCGGAGTGGTATGCGAAGCTTGGGCCGCCGAAGAATGGTGGAACGCGGTTGTTCTGTCTCAGCGGACATCTGAAGAAGCCCGGAGTCTATGAACTACCCATGGGATACAACCTGCGAAAAATGATTTTCGAGGTTGGCGGCGGGATCCCCAACGGACGCGCGCTCAAGGCAGTAGTGCCTGGCGGATCGAGCACGCCCGTGTTGAAATCGGATGAAATCGATATCGGAATGGACTTCGATAGCGTGGCCAAGACCGGATCCATGCTGGGCTCAGGCGGGGTTGTGGTTCTGGATGACACGACCTGCATTGTGAAGTTTGCGTTGCGAACGATGAAGTTCTACCAGCACGAGAGTTGTGGTTGGTGCATCCCTTGCCGTGAAGGTACAGACTGGTTGAAGAAGACGCTGATTCGCTTTCACTCCGGTGGCGGCGTCAAAAAAGACATCGACAACATGTACTACCTTTCGGAAAACATGCTGGGACGGACGTTTTGTCCGCTAGGCGACGCCGCGGCGATGCCCACCATGGCATTCATCAAGAAATTCCGACAGGAATTTGAAGATCATCTGGATGGAAAGCCGTGCCCGTTTGAGAAAGCGGCGGAACCGGCGTTAGTTTAGAGAGCCGTCGTTGGTGGTGGCCATTAGTCGTTAGCCAACACCACGGTGCTTGAGGGTTTTGCCAACGACCGACGACGAACGACCAACGACTAAAAGATTCTTATGGCTGACGTAAATATCACGGTAGATGGCAAGAAGGTCGCGGCTCCGGCCGGAACGCTACTTATTGAAGCGTGCAAGACCGTCGGCATCGAGGTGCCTTCGTTTTGCTATTACCCCAACCTTTCACTGCAGGGCGCATGCCGTATGTGTCTGGTGAAAGTGGAGAAGATGCCCAAGCTGCAGACTGCCTGCACGACTGTCATCGGCGAGGGCATGATCGTCACCACCGACAGCGACGAGATCCGGCAGGCCCGAAAGGGAATGGTGGAATTGCTGCTAGGCAACCATCCACTGGATTGCCCGGTTTGCGATGCTGGCGGCGAATGCGAACTTCAGGACATGACGTTTTCGTATGGGGCTGCGGAATCTAAGTACATGGAGCCCAAGAATCATAAGGATGAACAGCAGTGGTCTCCGGTGGTGTATTTTGACCGGCCTCGCTGCATCCTTTGTTATCGCTGCGTGCGGGTGTGCGGCGAGGCCATGGACGTTTGGGCCCTGGGAGTACAAAACCGCGGGGTCACGTCGATCATCGCGCCGAATAAAGAAGACCACCTGGAGTGCGAAGAGTGTGGCATGTGCATCGACATTTGCCCGGTCGGTGCTCTGACTTCAGGCGCGTATCGCTATAAGACTCGGCCATGGGAGATGACGCATGTGGGTACGACCTGCACTCACTGCGCGGACGGATGCAAGACCACGCTCGGCGTGCGCCGTTCCGAGACCGGGATGGAGATCGTACGCGGAGACAATCGTGACAAGAGCGGCATCAACGGCGATTTCCTCTGTATCAAGGGCCGCTATGCGTTTGACTTCGCCCACAACGAACAACGTCTTACCCAGCCATTGATTCGAAAAGACGGACAGCTGGTGCCTTCCTCCTGGGAAGAGGCTTTCGAATTGATCGGAAGACGATTCAAGGAAGTCCGCGAGCAGCACGGCGGGCAGTCGATTGGAGTCTTCGGTTCAAACCGCACTACCAACGAAGAAAATTATCTGTTGCAAAAGTTCGCGCGGGTGGTTTTGCAGACGAACAACGTCGATCACCACCGCACGGCAGACTTCCCCGCTTTCGCGGCTGCAGTGGCGGGAAAACCGGAAGCAACCGCTACCATGCGCGACGTGTTCAATGCGCCAGCGGTTCTGCTAATCGGAAATAATCCGACCGAGCAGCACCCGCTGCTGGCTTACCAGATTCGAAATAATGTGCGGTTGCACCGGGCCAAGCTGTACGTAGTGAACTCGCAGGACATAAAACTGGTCCGTCAGTCGGCCGGGTTCTTGCAACTCCCCGATGGCACCGAGGGTCTCTTCGCTGCGTTTTTGGGCGGGGATGATTCCACCGCTGAAAAGCTGAGCCAGGGCAGCAATGGCGAATCGCACGCAACCCCACAGTCACTGTCCGCGTTTCGTGAACAGCTTCTTGGCGAGCAGAACCTGATTATAGTGTTCGGATCTGAAATCCGTGGCGAGGCAATTGCATCGCTGGTGAAATTCGCATCGGGGATTTCTGGAGCGAAGTTCATTTGTCTCGGCGATTATTCCAACTCGCGCGGCGCGGCGGATATGGGTTTGTATCCTGATCTGCTGCCCGGCTATCACGCGGTGGCCGGCGCTGAGTCCGCGAAATTCCGCGAGGATTGGGGCCACGTTCCGCAAACACCGGGTCTCACTCTGCCAGAAATGGTGGAGAGTGCGCGCACTGGAAACTTGAAGGCGTTTTATGTGGTTGGCTCGAATCCAGTGGGACGGTTCGAGATTGATCCATTTGCGTTCTCGCAGACTTTCGTTGTCGTGCAGGACATGTTCCTGACGGAAACCGCGTCGTTGGCTGACGTCGTTTTGCCCGCCGCGAATGCCTATGAGAAGGCAGGCACGTTCACCAATACCTGCGGCGATCTGCAACTGGCCAAAAAGGCTGGAGAAGTAAGCGGCAGCAAGTCTGATTTTGAAATGATTGTACGGATTGCCGACGCGATGGGTGCCGATGTCCGCAAGCTGGTGCCGTTCGGACGCGGTACGGCAGCCGACATGGGGCAATCGCGCGGAGCGCAGTCGGGCGAAGCCGATCGTCATTCGGTTTGGTTGGCCGCTCACGGGCTGGAACCCAAGATGAGTCCGTTCGATCCAATGGCGACTTTGGACGAAATTCAGCGTCTGGTGCCGGGATACGACGTTTCGCGAATGAATTTGCTGGCGGGAAATGATCAGCACACAACGCTGGTTGGCGTGGCCCCCGGAGCGGCACAGAATCCTGGGCTGATTGCTCCCGCGAATGACAATCTTTTCAGCTCCGGTACATTGGGGCGCTACTCCCGTACTTTGAACTCAGTGATGGAGAATCATAATCAGCCGGCGGAATCTGAAGTTGCCGCGGACTAGCGTCGCGATTTGCGAATTAGCGACGCGAGGTTTGTCACACTGCACGTTAAATCCTTCGGGACTAAAGTCCCTCAGGACGACCCAGAGTTTGTTTTTCGAAAGATTCGATTGAATATCACTGATTTCATTATCGTGTCCGTAATCAAGACTGTGCTCGCGCTCTTTATTCTGCTCACGGCGGTGGCTTACACCGTCTGGCTGGAGCGCAAAGTCGTAGGACACATGCAGAACAGGTGGGGTCCCACCCGGGTGGGGCCGTTCGGTTTGCTGCAGCCGTTGGCCGATGGTGTGAAGTTTCTGTTCAAGGAAGACCTGACGCCGCCGCATGTATACAAGCCGCTGTATATTGCTGCGCCGATGATTGCGGTGGTATTCGCCCTGACTTCGATCGCCGTGGTCCCGGTGGGCAATTGGATCAAGATCGGCGGTTTGCATATTCCGTTGCAGATTACCGACGTCAACATTGGATTGCTGATCATTCTGGGTGTTACTTCTCTGGGCGTGTACGGTGTGGCGCTGGCGGGCTGGTCGTCGAACAGCAAGTATTCCCTGCTGGGTGGGCTGCGGGCCAGCGCGCAGATGGTCAGCTACGAAATTTCTCTGGGACTATCGCTGGTCGGCGTACTGATACTGGCAGGCAGCCTCAGTCTGCGGGATATCGTCGATGCCCAGAGTGGCCTGTTCTGGGGGTTTATACCCAAATGGAACATTTTTTACGGAGGCCAGTTTATCGCCTTCTTTATTTATCTGATGTCGGCTTATGCGGAGACCAATCGCATCCCGTTTGATTTGCCCGAGGCCGAGACGGAACTGGTGGCCGGCTATCACACCGAATACAGCGCCATGAAATTTGCCATGTTTTTCATGGCGGAGTACGCCAACATGATTACCGTGGCTGCAGTCGCCTCCCTGCTTTTTCTTGGGGGATGGCATGGCCCGATCTTCGGGCCGCCGCTGGTACGCGCCCTCTTACCGGTGTTCTGGTTTGTGCTTCGAATTTTCGGTTTCCTGTTCGTTTACATCTGGGTGCGGGGTACTTTGCCCCGGTTTCGTTATGACCAGCTAATGGCGTTTGGATGGAAATTTCTTCTGCCACTCGCGATTGCGAACCTGGTTATTACCGCACTTGTGGTGGCGATCCGGTCGTAGATCAGTTTCTTGTAAGGTTGTCGATTTCTGATTTTGGTTTCAGTTCTCTGTTCATTACCAGAATGCTTCATCTCATTTTATTTTTGGTGTTCGGTGCAATCTGCGTGGCGGGCGCGGTAAACCTGCTGGTGCAGAATCATCCCATTAACGGAGCGTTGTCACTCGTAGCGGTAATGGGGTCGCTGGCGGTGGAGTATCTGCTGCTGGGAGCTGAGTTTGTCGCCGCCGTGCAAGTGATCGTGTATGCCGGCGCCATCATGGTCCTGTTTGTTTTTGTCATTATGCTTTTGAATGCCGGCGAAGAACAAAGGACCAAGGGAAGCCGGGTTGCTCTTTTGTTCGGAGTGCCTGGAATGCTCGTGGGCAGCACCCTGATCGGATGGGTTCTGGCCGCACACGGAAGCGAGACATCGGTGCCCGCGGGAGCCCTGCCGGGCCCACCCAAGGTGATTGGCTGGCTTCTGTTTCATGAGTTTCTGCTGCCCTTTGAAGTTACTTCGATCCTGGTTCTGATCGCCATTATGGGCGCTGTGGTATTGGCCAGCCATCCTGACGCCGATCAGGGAAAGAGGGAGGGCTGATGGTACCGATTTCGTACTACCTGATTCTGAGCGGCGTTCTCTTTGCCTGTGGCGTAACCGGGTTTTTGATCAAGCGAAATATCATCAGCATCTTCATGTCGATCGAGCTGATGTTGAATGGTGTGAATCTTTCATTCGTGGCCTTCGCGGCACAATGGCATGCGCTCCGTGGCCAGGTGTTTGTGTTCTTCGTGATGGTGGTGGCTGCCGCCGAGGCGGCGGTCGGGCTGGCGATCATTATTTCTGTATACCGCACGCGTGACACTCTGAACGTTGACCAGGTGGATCTGCTCAAACTATGACGCCCGACCTGCATCTCTGGTTGATTCCGGTGCTGCCGCTGGTGGGTGCCGCCATCAATGGATTTTTCGGCAAGAAGTTCTCGCGGCACGCGGTCGCTGGCGTGGCTCTGTCGTTTAGCGCCGCCGCATTTGTAAAAGTCCTGTTGGTGGCTTTCGGTTTCTCCTCGCTGGCGACGCCTCACATTGAAACTCTGGCGGCATGGATTCGGGCCGGTACTTTTCAGGCCGACTTTGCTTTTTATCTTGACCAGCTTTCGCTGGTGATGCTGCTGGTAGTGACTGGCGTCGGCTTCCTCATCCACATTTACTCGGTCGGTTACATGTGGGAGGAAGCCGGCTTCTACCGCTTCTTCGCCTATCTGAACCTTTTCATGTTCTTCATGCTCACGCTGGTGCTGGCCAGCAACTACCTGGTGATGTTTATCGGGTGGGAAGGCGTGGGACTGGCGTCGTATCTGCTTATCGGATTCTGGTTCACCAAGGATTCCGCGGCGTCGGCGGGTAAGAAAGCGTTCATCGTCAATCGTATTGGTGATTTTGGCTTCCTGATTGCGCTATTCCTGTTGATCAAGCATTTCGGATCGCTGAACTTCGCGCAGATCACGGAAAGCATAAGACCATTAGTTCCAGAGACGGGCGGGGCGGGCCTGTTGACCGCGATCGGCCTGTTGTTGATGGTGGGCGCGGCCGGAAAGTCGGCACAGATTCCTTTATATGTCTGGCTACCGGACGCGATGGAAGGCCCGACACCTGTCTCCGCACTGATCCACGCCGCAACGATGGTCACTGCGGGCGTATACATGGTTTCGCGGTCGCATGTAATTTTTGAGCGGGCACCGATAGCTTTAATGGTGGTGGCAATCATCGGAACGCTGACCGCATTATTTGCAGCCACCATCGGAGTAACGCAGACCGATATCAAGAAGGTGCTGGCATATTCAACGGTCTCGCAGCTCGGCTATATGTTCATTGCCTGCGGTGTGGGAGCCTTCTCCGCCGCTATCTTTCACCTGATGACGCATGCGTTTTTTAAAGGACTGCTGTTTCTGGCAGCCGGTTCGGTAATCCACGCAGTCAGCGGCGAGCAGGACATGCGCCAGATGGGTGGGTTGCGTACGAGAATTCCCTGGACATTCTGGACCATGACTGCGGGCACATTCGCCATTGCGGGTATTCCGCCGCTGGCCGGGTTCTTCAGCAAAGACGAAATCTTATGGCGCGCTTACCAGGCCAGTTGGGTTTACTGGGCTATTGGTTTGTTCACCGCGCTGCTGACATCTTTTTATATGTTCCGGTTGTGGTTTCTTACATTCTTTGGGGAGTATCGCGGAACGCTGGAAGATTCGCATCATGCCACATCTGATCACGCGCACGCTGATGCCGGGGTGCCTGCGGCCCACGGGCATGGCCATGGCGGGATTCATGAAAGTCCCCGTGTCATGGTGATTCCGTTGGTGGTGCTGGCGGTGCTTTCCGTTGTGGGGGGATGGATTGGCGTCCCCGGCTCACTGGGTGGAAGCAATCGGTTCGACAAATTCCTGGGACCGGTATTTCACTCCACGCCTCGCGCAGTGGCCGGTGAAGGCGGGGCTGCAGGTGAAGTTGCTCCTCCGGAAAAGGAAACGGAAGGACCCGAACCACAGACCGGTCGATCTACCGAGTTGCTCTTTACTGGTATTTCAGTTTTGGCGGCGTTGGTCGGATTCGGACTGGCATGGCTTCTCTACTACCACGATCCGCAGTTGCCGCAGCACATCGCTTCGAGCTTGGGTGGCTTTTATCAGGCGGTCGTCCATAAGTACTACATCGACGAGTTGTACGCGACTTTGTTCGTCAAGCCGTTGCTCGCGGGCTCCGCGCTGATTCTGTGGCATGGGATCGACCAGGATGTGATTGACGCGACCGTCGACAACGGTGCGCAGGGTGCGAATGAGATTTCTGATTCCATCCGCCACATGCAATCGGGGAATTTGCGCTCCTACGCGGGATGGGTGGCCGCCGGAGCGGCCGTGGTGATCGCTTACATGGTTTGGACGGGTACGCGATGAACATGGGTAATTGGAGTCCGATCATTCTGTCGCTGGTGACATTTATCCCGCTTGCAGGGGCACTGTTGCTGACCCTGCTGCCGAGACGTGACCGTGACATCCGCGTGTTTTCCCTGGTCATCTCTCTCCTTACTTTTGTCTTGTCTCTGCATCTGCCGGTTCATTTGCACCGGGCCCGAGCCGGGTTTCAGTACGAGATTGACATTCCCTGGATCCCCACACCGAACATTCACTTCCACCTGGGAGTGGACGGCATCTCGACGTGGCTGGTGGTACTCACCACGTTTTTGACGCCACTGTGCGTGCTGATTTCCTGGAAGTCGATTCATGAGCGGGTCAAAGAGTTTTTCATCATCATGCTGGTACTGGAAACCGCGATGATCGGCGTCTTCGTTGCGCTGGACCTCTTCCTCTTCTACTTCTTCTGGGAGGCCACGTTGATTCCGATGGCATTGTTGATCGGAATGTACGGGCACGGACGAAAGGTTTATGCCGCCGTCAAGTTCTTCATGTACACGATGATTGCTTCTGTTTTTATGTTGGCGGCGATCCTGTGGCTTTACGCGAAAGTCGGAACCTTTGATTTTGTCGTTATTCAGAATGCAATCCGCAGCGGGCAGGTGGCGAACTTTGCCAGCGCGGCACAGTGGCTGTTCCTGGGATTCTTCATCGCGTTCGCAGTCAAAATACCGCTGTTTCCATTTCATACCTGGTTGCCTGATGCTCACGTGGAAGCACCGACCGCGGGTTCCGTACTGCTGGCTGGCGTCCTGCTGAAGATGGGCACCTACGGCATGCTGCGCTTCAACCTCGGATTATTTCCGGAGCAGGCACGCGCCAACGCATGGTGGGTGATGATTCTTGCATTGATCGGAATCATCTACGGCGCGCTGGTGGCGCTGGTTCAGCCCAACATGAAGAAGCTGATTGCTTATTCATCCATCAGCCATTTGGGCTTCGTCGTCCTCGGCATCTTCAGCTTCACGCAAGCGGGGTTGGACGGCGCGACATTTGTGATGCTGGCGCACGGTATTTCCACCGGCGGATTGTTCATGCTGGCGGGCATTCTGTATGAACGCCGTCATACTTACGAAATTTCCGAATTTGGCGGGCTGGCGAGTTCCATGCCAGTGTATGCGGCGTTTTTCCTGTTCATCGTGCTGGCTTCGGTGGGTCTGCCGCTCCTGAACGGATTTATCGGCGAATTCCTGGTATTGACCGGTGCGTTCCAGGCGCGTGCCGTGTATGGAATTCTTGGCGCCACCGGGGTTATCTGGAGCGCTGGTTACCTGCTGTGGATGTATCAACGGGTGTTTTTTGGAAAGATCACGCACGCGATCAACGAAACCTTGCCCGACCTCGATTTGCGGGAACGCATTGCTTTGGTGCCAGCGGCTGCGGTCGCGCTGGTGATGGGAGTCGCGCCGCTGCTGTGGCTGAATGCGATCGATCCGGCCTCGCGCGCTGCGCTGGCGCCGATCGGGCAACTCGCCAGCAAGGTGGTCGGCCAGTGAACCCTGTAGCAGGAATGACCCAGATACTGCCGCAGGGCGTGGAATACGTCCGTATCCTGCCGGAAATCGTTCTCTCCCTCTTTGGTATGGCGATCATGGTGCTCGACCCGCTGGTGGACGAACGCGCCAGCCAGAAACTGCTCGGCATCCTCGCGTTGGTCGGTTCTGTGGCAGCAATTGGGGCAACGCTGTACCAGATGCAATTTCCCGGCACGGGTTTCTGGGGCATGGTGAAAGTCGACAGCTTCAGCATCTTCTTTCACTTCGTGGTTACTTTAATTACCGCGGTAGTCATTCTGACTTCCTTCGAATACATGGGAGTACAGAAGATCCGGGCGGGTGAATATTACGGGCTGATTTTGCTTGGAGCCGTAGGCATGTGCCTGATGTCTTCGGCGGTAGAACTTGTGCTGATCTTCATCGCACTCGAGATCTCGTCGATTTCCACCTACGTGTTGGCCGGGTTCCGGCGGCGGGCGGCGATCAGCGGCGAAGCGTCGCTGAAATATTTCCTGCTGGGTTCGTTTGCGACCGCGTTTTTCCTCTACGGCGTGGCTTTGATGTTTGGCGCCACGGGTTCCACCAGCATTGAGGTGATCGGGCAGGTGTTGCGGGCAACTCCGATCCCCCTGCTGGCTTATGCCGGCATTGCGTTGATGTTCGTGGGTCTGGGTTTCAAAGTTGCAGCCGCGCCTTTTCACGTGTGGACGCCTGACGTCTACGAAGGAGCACCGGCCCCGGTTGTCGGGTTTATGTCGACCGCACCGAAGGCTGCTGTTTTTGCCGTGCTGCTGCGTGTGATGTTTGAAGCCAATGCTCCCGGACGAGTCTGGCTGATCTGGGTGGCGGCAGCGCTTTCGATGACGCTCGGCAACGTGGGCGCACTTGTGCAGCAGAACGTCAAACGGTTACTGGCTTACTCCTCCATCGCGCACGCGGGCTATACGCTGATGGCCTTTGCGGCATTGCCTGCGAACGGAATTCCTGCCGCCATGTTCTATACAGCCTCTTACGCTGCGATGAACGTCGGGGCTTTTGCCGTCGTCAGCCACTTCGCGGGGGCAGGAGAGCGGCGTGTTTCGCTGGATGATTATGCGGGGCTGGGACGCAGATCGCCGCTTCTGGCTGCGACGCTAACGATCTTTTTGCTGTCCCTGATCGGTATTCCGATAACTGGCGGCTTTTTCGCCAAGTTTTATGTCTTCAGCGCGGCGCTGCAAGCCAATCTCGTCGGGCTCACCATCATCGGTGTACTCAACAGCGCTGTCGGGTCGTACTATTATCTGAGAATCATCGTGATGATGCACATGCGGGAGGCACGGGACGACGCTCCGGTGGCTCCGCTTTCGCCTTCTTTGGGGACGGCGCTGGCCATCAGCGTCGCTGCTACGCTCTATCTCGGAATTCTTCCCGGACGAGTTCTCGAGTTTGCTTCGCGTTCGGCCGCTGAATTGATGCGCTAAGGATTTGGTTGAATTCTGCTCGCGTCCGGCAGCGTACGTAACCAGTTACTGCCCTCCAGAACGCCCGCTGGACGCGGAGAATGCCCGAATCAACTGTCTGTGAGACACCTGCACGACACGGGCCGTGAATCCACAGGCGAAGGCATTGACAATCCACCAGTCAGCGCTCATTATGAGTTCCTAACCAAGGATATTTCCAGCTGGAGGCCGGCTATGTACGCACTGATTAAGAAAATTTGGTCGGATGAGCAGGGACAAGATATTGCGGAGTACGCCGTGATGCTGGCAGTAATTCTAGTACTGGTTGTCGGCACCATCCGATTGGTTGGCTCCAATGCCAACAACGCTTTTTCAAGCGTGGCCAGCTCGCTCAACTAGCTCTACACCGCAGGGGTGCACCCTCCACCGGCGTTTTCTTGTCGGAGGGTGAAGTGTGGTTTGAATAATTGGCTCTTCCGCAAGGTTCATCCTCCTTCAAGCTTCCGGAGCCTGCTTTTTTCCTGTTGAGCGCTTTCGTTTCGCCTTGCGTCAAAAGCTTTAACCGCAAAGGATGCGAAGCAATTCCCACAGCGCTTGGCAGCATTTTCGCCGAGCCAGCCGCTACGCCTGGTACACGCCGATCCTTCGCAAGCTCAGGATGACGCCCGTATTCATGGCCCAACGACCTTCAACCGTGATCCGCGCGCAGGGTCTGACGTCGGGGTTACAATCGTCGATTCCATCAGGAGGAGAAGATGACCAGATTCTTCAGCGCGAGCTGGCTCAAATGGACCCGTTCGCCATTAGTTCTTTTGCTGTTTTTCGTAGTGCTGATTGCAGGCTTTGCTTCGATGCGGGTCCCGCGTGCCTTCTCAGCACCGACGGCGAACGACGAAACTGCCCTGTTGGACGGCTACCGTCACGTGGAAGTGGCTTCCGTGTCGGATGCGATCGAAAAACTTTCGGGACAGCGTATGTACATGTCTCATCACATGCGCCCCATTTTTTCTTCCAGGTTTGCCGGGTTTGCGCTCACCGTGAAATTGAAGAAAGAAGAAAACCATGATCCTGGGGCATTGCAAGGCATGCTGGCGGCGATCGATCAGGGAGCACCGAACTCGGTATACGTCATGGTGGTCGAGGATGGGGTGGACATCGCTGGCATGGGAGGATTGATGGGAACGGCAATGGCGGCACGGAATTTCTCCGGCGCCGTGATTGATGGTGGAGTGCGCGATGTCGGCTATCTACAGAAAATAGGGTTTCCGGTTTTCGCACTGGGAGTAGTGCCTTCGACGTCTGTGAGCCACTACCGTTTCGCCGGGACGAATATTCCTGTGGTATGCGACGGAGTTCCGGTAAGCGCTGGAGACATCATCGTGGCCGACGGAGATGGGGTGGTGGTGGTACCTCGGGCCCGCGGTGCTGAGGTTCTGGCAATCGCGCAGGACCTCGATTTCAAGGAACACTCAATGTACGGCTACATTGAGAAGTTGAAATCGATCGAAGAAGCGGTGAAGAAATTCGGGCGATTGTAAACGGGCGGCTGTCCAGAATGCCGATTTGCGCTTTGTATTCCTGCGAAGCACGACGCCACCAGCGCATCGCACGCCCGAAGATATGAAGACAATCGAGCTTTACGCGGCTCAAACTCATAGAGCCGCGCTCCCTGCGCGCTTGAGAGTAGGGACGACACATGGGCGCTTGCCGCCCGGCAATGCTGCCACTTTGGCTACCGCGAGCGATCAACCACAAACTTCGAAAACATGCAGTGCCGACACGTCGGCAGCTGTGACCTTGATTCGGCAGTGAATAATTAGCCACGAGAAATTTGCCTCAGCCTTTCAGTTACTTAAGTAGTCTTCCTCACCTGTTACTTACGGCAACAATCGTGCATTGTGATGACTTCCGCCAATTGCTCGGGGGACCAATCGCAGATCGTCAATCTGCAGATCGTCGGTTTGCCGATCATCAATTTGCGATTAAGGAGCCGATTCATGTTGCATAAGTGTGCCAATCCGGCTTGTCCGAGTTCTTTCCGCAGCCTTCGAAACGGCAAACTGTTTCTGCTGCAGAGAGCCGACGCGACCGAAGGACTTTTCGCGGCTTCCCTCGTTCCCCGGAGAGAGCGACCGGTTCGGAAGGTGGAACGCTATTGGCTTTGCGAGCATTGTTCTTTCCTCGTGACACTGACTTTTGAGCGGGGACGGGGGATGGTTACCGTTCCGCTTCCTGCTAATCGCACTCCTACGCCTGCTTTGCATCTGAAGCACACGCAATCATCGATAAACAATCAATATGGAGCTGGGAGGATTGTATGAAGTACCTGAGGCTGAATACCTGCGCGGTTTGCGGAGACGCAGGGTCAGAAGGCGGGACCCGGTTCCTCTTGGCGGAGAACCGGTGGCAAGACAAGCTGACGATCCTGGAGTGGAACGAGCAGGCTGCCTCCCGCACCAGCCTTCAGGTCGCGTGCAGCATCGAGCATGCAGAGGTGTTAGTGGTGCACTGGGTGGCGACAGGGAGTTTGAACCATCCGTTCGCGAGAACAGTGCTCGGGTCGGGAGGGTGGCGGAGCTCAGCGGGCTTGGACTTCGGCAGTGATTTCGGCGGTGCGCGAGAGGTGGGATCGCTCACGGTTCATCGCGAGACCATAGAGTCCTTACTTCCAGAGAATGCTGGGTCGATCCAACAGATGGTGGATAAATTAATGGAGCCACTGCGGATCATGCGGAACCAGCGAAGGTCAAATCGCGAGGAATATCACGAAACCGACGAAGTGTGCATGGCTCTTTGAAAGTAACAGAACCGATTTGTGCGCTGCGGTTGAGCACCTGAGAGTTGAAGTCCTTCTTTACCCAGGAGGTCGCTTTATGAACAGTCCGATCTCCGTCCTTTTTCCAATTCCTGGGTGAGTGGAACTGTCGCTGGCCTACATCGCCTTTTTCCAGTCGCGCCAGTCTTTGGTGACGGCGGCGGCCATGTCTGCAGCTGCGGAAGATAGCCAGTTTGGTTTCAGGCGATTGAGGTATTGTCGTACCTCCCTGGGCGCGGCAATGCTGCCCAAATGGATGTTGGCAGTTTCCCAACCCATGGCGAAAAGGAGTCGCAGCTCGTCCCGGCCACGCGGCAGGACATTCAATTCGATCCGGCAACAGTGTGGTGAAAGGCGGCGCACGATCCAATGTCCGTGCAGCTGGACGAAGGGATCGGGAGAGCGCACTGCACGATTAATGATGGTTTGATACATCAGCTCCGACGGTCCCTTCGCGCCCTGTGCCCAATGAACGGAAGATGGGACCATCGCCTTCGCCTCGCGCGCCACTTTGCCCCCATTGCATTCCGCCATGGCTACCAGGCGCTCGCGGCCGAGGCTGCCTAATCCGGCTACGCGGCGTGCGACATGATACTTCAAACCCTTTTGGGGAAGCAGATGCTCGAGCGCATCGCGCGCGCTCTCGGGGATCTCGCCCGTCACTGCGGGCAAATTCTCCATCTTCTGCCAGAAAATTACGGGATCACGCAATTCACCGAGAGCGATCTGGCGGAGCCATTTGTGTTCTTCTTCGAGAACAAAAGGGTGTCCGCGCTCGGAAAGTGACTTCCGGTAACCCTCGAGGATCGTGGCGCAGGCGTCCTGTCCTTTCAGCGATAGTTGTCCTCCCTGGATAGCAAGGATCGCGCTGGCGGCGAGCCTTACCAAGTCGTTGGTGAAAGGCAGTTCGGCGGCTTCATCAAAATCGTTGACTCCCCAGACCAGGCGGCCCTCAACGTCCCTCCACGTGCCGAAGTTTTCGACGTGGAGGTCGCCCACGCCAAGCACTCTCGGAGCTCTAGTCAGGCCGGGACAGACTTGCGGCCACACCTGCATCCAGCGATAAAACGTGGCTCGCAGAAAGGGGAATGCCGCCTCCGCCATACGAATGTGTTTCAAACGCAGGTCGGGCATGACCGGCTGGGTATGCGTTCCAAGCCAGGTTTCATACTGGCGGGTTGACTTGACGATGTTCAAAGGCGGTTGGTTGGTCACAATAGAGTGGCGGGTGTGGGATGTCAAACTGGGAGGCCGTCGTTGCTCGTTTGTCGTCGGCCGTTGGCCCTTTTTAGTAGGGCGCTTTCGTCGGTGCTTACTGTGTTCGGAGTTACACGTTGTCTTTCCCTGCACACACAAGAACGAAATCGCGAATGAAATAAACCCCTATTTATCAGTTACATACCATTGGCTGCTCACCTGTTAGGTACTGTTCGACCGGGAAATCCGGCGGGGTATCAGGAGGTGGGAAATGGAACTCATATTCACGACAATTGCAGTGGTTGGCGGGATGGCTCTTTCGTTGACCGTGGCATTGGCGGTGGAAGAACTGATCTTTGGAAAGGTGCTGGGCTTGTTTTTTGTTCCGAGAGCGTCCGAGGGCAAGGCGCAGCGCTAGGGGAACTTTTGGCAACAGTCGCGAGTCGATATTGATAGCTGGACTGGCGGTTCGGTCAATAGGCGGTCCGCGATGTAGTGCAGCTTGATAACCAACGCGGGATGCCATGGCAAGGCTGACGGAAATTGCGGTTTATAATTCGCGCATCGCAAGCATGTTCATATCCTCATCTTTCCGTTCTGTTTACTTCGTTTTGATTCTGCCTGTATTACTGCTTAACGTTCCGGCTCGCGGACAGAATTGGGCTGCGGCGGAAGAACAGCTCGCCAAAAAGATTGTAGAGGTCACTGGTCCGCGAACGATGGTGGTGGAGATCACAAATCGGTCCGCCGGGATATCCGGAAGTACGCCTGCGAACATGGACGGCATCCGGCGCGGGATTCCGGCTCAACTGACGGCGCTAGGTGCGAGCGTGGTTGACTCGCAACCGGCTGCGGCGACCATAAGTATTTCACTTTCCGAAAATCTGCAGAGCTACGTGTGGGTGGCGGAAATTCACCTGGCCGCCAGTCAAGCCTCGAATCAAACACCGTCGACTGAACCTACTATCGTGATGGTTTCGCTGGCGCGAGCCGGAAATGAAACGATTCGGCCCGACGCCGCTGCTCTAGTGCTGCATAAGACCCTGTTGTGGGCACAAGAGGAGCGGATCCTGGATGTCGCGGTCATTGACCATTCGGAACGCAATCCCGAAGGTGGTCCAGCGCACATGCTGGTGCTTGACTCGCGCGGTGTAATTTCCTATCGATTGCAGAATGAGCGGTGGCAACCAGACCAAACTCTCACGGTTGCGCACTCGCGACCCTGGCCGCGCGATTTGCGCGGGAGGCTCGAGTTACGCAAGGACCGTCTCTTTGATGTTTACCTGCCGGGGGTTTATTGCCGTAGCACGTCGGGCTTCCCTTTATCGCTCACATGCAATCAGGGTGATGACAATTGGCCGATTGGAACAGGACTTTTCAGCTTGAATGCATCGTTTATTTCGGCGAGAAATTACTTCAGCGGAGCACTGTTGCCGGGCGTGGGCAAACAAATGACGACTGCTCCATTCTATTCGGCAGCGGCCTTTTCCCGCGGCCAATCATTGCTCTGGTTGTTCACGGCGGTAGATGGGACGCTCCACATGCTCGACGGTGTAACAGATCAAGTTGGGCAAAATCCGGGATGGGGCAGCGACATCGCGTCGGTGCGAAGTGGGTGCGGATCGGGATCGCAGTTGCTGGCAACCGGAAAAGGAAACGGACCGCGCGATAGTGTACGCGCCTTCGAAGTTCCCGATAACGAGCCCATTCCTGCGAGCACAGCCCTGGAGCTGCCCGGGATGGTTACCAGCATGTGGACCGAATCCGGCGAAACGGGTGCGATGGCAGTGATACGCAATTCAGATACGGGAGGATATGAGGCATACCGGCTTACTGTTACTTGTGACCGCTAGCGTCTGCCTGTCCGCAGCGGCATCGGCCGCTACGAGACCGCAGTATGGCGGGACACTTCGCGTGGCCCTTCAGGACGCGCCAGTCTCGCTTGATCCGGCGGATGCAAGCCGGGCCGATTCGCCGGCCATGCGCAGCGTCTCACACCTCATTTTCGAAACGCTTGTCACTCTGGACGAACGTGGGCAGCCGACTCCGGGGCTGGCGTCTTCATGGCGCAGTGAACCGGGGAGCCGACGCTGGCAATTCAGCATCCGGAGCGGCGTCACGTTTCAGGATGGGACTTCGGTTAGTCCAGATTCGGTGGCAGCTTCGCTGCGTAATGGAAATCCAAACTGGAAAGTGTTTTCTGCCGGCGAGGAGGTGGTCATCGAGTGTGACGCCGCAACAGCGAATCTTCCCGCGATCCTCGCGCAAGCGCGCTATGGCATCGCCAGGCGAACTGGCGGACAGCTAAGTGGCAGCGGACCATTCAGCGTCAGCAGTTGGGAACCGGGTAAGAAGCTCGTCCTCAAAGCGCGGGAAGACTACTGGGGCGGGCGGGCATTTTTGGACACCATTGAAATTGACATGGGAAAGAACTTTAGGGAACAGATGATGCTTCTGGATCTGGGAAAGGCGGACGTGGTGGAGATCGCGCCCGAGCAAGCACGCCGCGCGGCTTCAGGAGGCCGCCGGGTCGAGAACTCCCAACCGGTAGAACTGATGGCGCTCAATTTCACCCGCGCCCGGCAAGGTTTGGAAGATGGAAAATTGCGCCAGGCACTCAGTCTCAGCATCGACCGGCAGTCGATGAAAAATGTTTTGCTGCAAGGCGAAGGGGAACCTACGGCTTCCCTGTTGCCTGACTGGATGTCCGGGTATGCCTTTCTGTTCCCCACGGCAGCCGATATGCAACGGGCGCAACTAACGCGCGGTGAAGTGCCTCAGGCTCCGCTGTGGACCCTTACGTATGATGTGTCCGACCCGCTGGCAGCAGTCATTGCAGAAAGGATCGCGCTGAATGCAAGCGAGGCCGGTCTGAGGCTGCAAGTCGCAAAATCCGACACTGCCGACATCCAGATGGTGCGAATTCCTCTGACTTCGCTGGATGCGCGACTGGCACTTGGTCATCTTGCGGCAAAGCTGGAGCTTCCACACCCGGCGTTCACTGACGATTCAGTTCACACTCTTTATCTCGCTGAAAGCGCGCTTTTGCAAACCCAGCGCGTGATTCCCCTATTGTATTTGCGGAATGCCGTAGGCTTGAGCTCAGAAGTGTGGGGCTGGATGGAAGATCAAGACGGTAGCTGGCAGTTGCAGAATGTCTGGTTGAGGACGGAGAAACCTTGAGCTTTGGCCGCAAACTTCTATTCGTGTCCGCGCTCACCGTTTTTTTGTCCGTGGGCGCAGTGACGTGGATAGTCTCGGTGGTAACGCGCCGGGCATTCGCGCGGGCGGATGCAAATCAGACGGCTGCATCGATCGCACAATTCCAGGGCGAATTCAGACGACGGGGCGACGAGATTGCACATCGAGTGGAGACAATCGCCAACAGCGAGGTTGCGGCACGCATGGCCTTGGCGGCGAATCGCGACACTCCCGACTATGGGGCTTTTGTAAATGAGGCCAAGACGCTGGCCGAAAACCAGCAACTGGATTTTCTGGAATTTGTCGACAAGCGGGGCACGATTCTCTCTTCGGCTCAATCGCCTGCGAAGTTTGGCTATAAGGAAACTTCTTTGCCCGCAACGGCAGCATCGAAAGGCGCATTTCTTCGGCAAGAGGATCTTTCCGACGGGAGTGTACTAGCGCTTTCGGCAATCCGGGAAGCAGTTGCGGGAGACCAGCGGTTGTGGGTGATCGGCGGTCGACGGTTGGACCGGGAGTTCCTGAATAGTCTGGAACTTCCGAATGGTATGCGTGTCATGCTCTACCGCAACGTCTCAAATGGATTCTCTCCTCAGCTTCTTGTCGCGCCGTCGGGCAGCGTGACACAACCAGAAAAACTGGCGCCACTGATCGAGCTTGTGCAGCGGCGACGGCAGGAGTCGACTGCCCTGCTTCACTGGTCCGGTGATGCGGCCAATGATGAGAGTATCCATGCGATCCCTCTGGATGGGCAGGACGGTCATTTGCTGGGCATTCTGCTGGTGGGAAATACTCGTAGACCGTATGTGGAACTTCGGAATCATATTCGTTCCGCCGCGCTTCTGGCTGCAAGCATTGGCATTGCACTGGCGATCCTGTTTAGTGGATGGGCAGCGGCGCGAGTGACGCGGCCTGTGGGACAACTTGCCGAAGCCGCGCGGAATGTGACGGCGGGAAACTGGGAAACGAGCGTGCCGGTAAATTCGGACGACGAACTGGGAGCACTGGCGGAGTCATTCAATCGGATGACTCACGAACTCGTGCAGCAGCGGGATCAACTGGTGCAGTCAGAAAGAGTGGCCGCGTGGCGCGAACTGGCGCGGCGTCTGGCACATGAACTTAAGAATCCCCTTTTTCCATTGCAGTTGACTGTGGAGAACCTGGTTCGTGCCCGCGAGCAGAGTCCAGAGCAGTTCGATGAAGTTTTTCGCGAAAGTTCTTCGACCCTGCTGGCGGAGATTGCGAATTTGAAAGGGATCATCTCCCGGTTCAGCGAATTTTCGAGGATGCCGCAACCTCAATTTCAGGAAGTGCAACTCAATGAGATCGTGCAGAACGTAGCGCGCCTGTTGCAGGCGCAGGTGGGGTCGCCAGAAAGTGCGATCCACTGCGAGCTTGAGTTGGCGCCGGACTTGGAATCGGTTGCGGCGGACGCTGAGCTATTGCATCGCGCGTTTTCTAATCTTGCATTGAACGCACTCGACGCTATGCCACGCGGCGGCACGCTCACATTGCGTACACGCCAGCAGGGCAATCGCGCAGTGGTCGAGATTGCGGATACTGGTACCGGACTGACAGAGGAAGAATGCAAACGGCTCTTCACTCCTTACTACACCAGCAAAGCCCATGGCACCGGACTGGGACTGGCAATCGTGCAATCGGTGATCAGCGATCACGGAGGAACAATCAGCGTCCGAAGCGAAGCTGAGTCACGGAACAACATTTACCATCGAACTGCCACGCAACCGGGACAAACTGGAGTTGAACAAGTCCACGGATGGACCGCTGGCGGCGGCATTGAGCACGAGAGCTTCATCACTGAAGGTCCACTGAGTAGTCTGGCAAGGAGCGATTGGTGCCTCACAAAGCACATCTGCTGATCGTTGACGACGAAGCCAACACGCTGGCTTCGCTTTCCCGCGCATTTCGTCTGGCTGGCCATGAGGCTACGGTTTGCGATAACGCTGCCAAAGCATTGGAGCTGGCGCGCTCGCAAACTTTCGATCTGATTCTGTCAGACGTGGTGATGCCAGGCAAAGATGGTCTCGCTTTGCTCGGAGAACTGAAATCTCAGGGCATCACCACGCCGATCGTAATGATGTCCGGACAGGCTCACATCGACATGGCGGTGCGGGCTACGAAGCTTGGTGCATTGGATTTTCTGGAAAAACCAATTTCCACCGACAAGCTTTTGCTGACAGTGGACAATGCGCTCAAGTTGCAGCGCCTGGAGTCGGAGAACAGACAGCTCAAACAACGCCTGGGAAAACACGAGATCGTGTGGACCGGCGAAACCATGAAGAAATTGATGGCCCAGATCGAGCGCGTGGCCGCGAGCGAGACTCGCGTCTGTATTTTGGGAGAGACCGGAACGGGGAAGGAACTGGTTGCGCGCACGCTGCACGAGCGGAGTCCGCGAGTGTCAGGCCCGTTCGTCACGCTGAATTGCGCGGCAGTCCCCGCGGAACTGATCGAGTCGGAACTATTCGGTCACGAGAAGGGATCTTTCACCGGCGCGGCTGGAAGGCACGCAGGCAAATTTGAGCAGGCGGACCAAGGGACGATCTTCCTCGACGAAATTGGGGACATGCCTCTGGCGATGCAAGCGAAATTGTTGCGGGTGCTGGAAGAAGGTGAAGTGGAACGAATCGGGTCTGACAAACCAACGACAGTGGATGTGAGGGTGGTGGTGGCGACCCATCGCAATCTGGAATTCACTGGTGAAAGAGGGAAAGTTTCGGCAAGACCTTTTTCATCGGATCTACGTTTTTCCGGTTGTGCTGCCCCCATTGCGCGAGCGGAAAGAGGACATTCCAGCCCTGGTCCAACATTTTGCGACACAGGTATGCGCCCAGAATAACTGGAAGCCAGTTCCGTTCACGCCGGAAGCGATCGAAGAACTCAAAACGTTCCGCTGGCCCGGTAATATTCGCGAACTGCGAAACGTGGTGGAACGCTTGATCCTGCTAGCCACCGAGGGCAGCGTGACCCTGGATACAGTTCAATCTGCTTTGCCCCAAGCGCCAGCCGGTGCGTCTCCCGCCGATTCCGGGACCCTGGCTGAACGAGTGCAGGGCTTTGAGCGGGACGTCATCCTCTCCGAATTAAAGCGGAGCCATCATCACATCACGAATGCCGCGAAGGTACTGGGGCTGGAACGCAGTCACCTGTACAAGAAAGCAGAACAGCTCGGGATCGACCTGCAAGCCCTTCGTCATGAACCAGATAAAGCACATGACGTGACATAAATACAGTAGACACTGTATTGGTTCACTCGCCTCGACGTATAAGGTCGCCGCAGGACGCGAGTATCTCGCGGTTTTGGCACAGATTCGCCGTGAAAAATGCGCTCGTGCGCCAACCGGAACAGTAAGAATTACATGGCTTTAGTTTTCCACAGGTGGCTAAGGCGTTGGGTCTAGTGGAAGATCACAGTTTGGCAACGATGGTGCTAGGTGTAATCGGTCAAGTTCTGTCCAGGCGGAACCGTGTGTTACTCCGGGAGGTAGGGTAATGGCTGTTTTTCGAATTTTCATAGCTGATGATCACGAAGTAGTTCGCAAGGGGTTGTGTGCCCTGTTGCAAGGGGAAACGGGCTGGGAGATTTGCGGAGAGGCGTCGGACGGACGCACCGCAATGGAAAAGATTCGCGAACTGAAACCGGATGTAAGCATTCTTGACATCGGAATGCCAGAGTTAAACGGCCTTGAAGCAACACGCCAGATTCTTAAGGAAGATCCGCGAGCCAAGATCCTGATCCTCACGCTGCATGATTCCGACCAAGTTGTGCGAGAAGTTTTGAATGCGGGCGCGCGCGGATTTCTGTTGAAGTCCGACGCGGCGCGCGACCTTGTTGTTGCGGTGGAAGCATTGCGTCGCGACAAAACGTATTTCACTTCCAAAGTCGCAGCCATGGTGCTGGAAGGATATTTGAAAGGCGGAACACATTCCGTCCCAGTTGCAGTGGGCCGGGACCGTCTTACTCCACGTGAGCGTGAAGTAGTGCAGCTGCTGGCCGAAGGAAAGAGCACAAAAGAAGTCGCAGTGGCTCTGGGACTCAGCGTAAAGACTGCGGAAACTCATCGCTCGAACATCATGCGCAAACTGCAATTGCACTCAGTGAGCGATCTCGTGATGTATGCGGTGCGGAACAATATCGTTCACGTGGTTCAACCCACGCTGGAATAATTCGATTAGCCGAATCTGAATTCGATTTGTATTTCAACTTTTGAGCGTCGCGCACAGGCGGGGCGCTCATTCTATTTGCGCTATTTTGCGCGCGCTTCTTCGGCTGAACAGCACGCTCTCGCCACCCCGAGACGCAGATTGGAATTCAGGTTATCCGGTACAGCAAGTTACCCAATCCCCTACAGGGTTGGCCGGATAGACCCTTACCCTGCATTCCCCTAGTCTTGGCTTCGTCAACAAGATGTATTAACGGCCGTTCAGGCCAGGAGGAACGACGTGACGAACCAGAACATTTCCAGCAAAGCAGCAACAGTGAACGGTGGTCTGAACCCCGCTGTACCCAGCCGAAGCGATACCGACCTGGAACTGGTAAAGCGCGCCCAGGAAGGCGACGCGGAAGCCTTTGCAGCTCTGTTTCATGCGCACAAGGCCCGGGTCTATTCCATTTGCGTACGGATGACCAACAACACCGCGCAGGCCGAAGACCTTACCCAGGACGCATTTCTCCAGGTATTTCGCAAGCTTTCGACATTCAAGGGGAACTCAGCGCTCTCCACATGGCTTTATCGTATCGCGGTGAACACGGTGCTGATGCATTTTCGCAAAAAGGCGCTGAAGCAGGTTTCGCTGGACGAGCCTTCAAGCCATGATGCGAAGCAGGTACGGCGCGAGTACGGCAGCCGTGATGGTCGACTCTCTGGATCAGTAGATCGAATCGCTCTGACCCGCGCCATCCGAGATCTGCCGGCGGGATATAGAAAGATATTCCTGCTGCACGAGGTCGAAGGATACGAACATCAGGAGATTGCAAGGCTGCTGGATTGTTCAGTTGGAAATTCGAAGTCGCAACTTCACAAAGCAAAGTTGCGCATTCGCGAATTTCTGAGCCAGCCTGCCGCCGATATTCGCGTCGAAGTGCAGAGGCCAATGGTCGAAAACGTTCCGACCCGCCGCATCCCGCCTCCGACTATGGGATTTGGTGAAACGGCGTCCGCGCTCGGCTAAATTATTTGAGTGGATATTGATTGGGGCCAGTGACTATCGCTGGCCCCATTTTAATTTTGTACGAAGGACGTCGAAAAACGTGCCTTGGGTGTGCAGCAATTTCACCTGGTACTGTGATTTGCGGCAGCACACGCGGTCGCCATCAAATACCGGCATTCCAATCTGACCGTCGATGCTTAAGTAAGCCTCATCTTCTGTTTTCACCACAATTTCAATTTTCGCAGTGTCCCGGACCACCAGCGGACGGTGGGTGAGGGAGTGCTCGGAAACCGGGGTGACGACAAATGCATCCACTGATGGCATCAGGATCGGGCCCCCGGCAGCCAGGGAGTAAGCGGTAGAACCGGTAGCAGTCGACACGATCAAACTGTCAGCCTGATAACTGGAAACGAACACACCGTCAATGGATACGTCGCAGTGATTCAATCGCGCAATGTTGCCCTTCCCGACAACAACATCGTTGAGGCCGTCGTAAGTGCCCACACAGACGTCCTTGCGAATAACTTCGCAATGCACCATGGATCGGGCTTCAACATTGCAGCAACTCTGTTCGATACTCTCCAGCGTTGGATAGAGATCGTCAAGTGGAACCTCAGTTAGGAAACCGAGGGAACCGAGATTGACTCCGAGCACTGGGATGCCAGCCTTGGCGACGGCGCGGGCAGCGGAGAGAAGTGTGCCATCTCCACCCAGAACGATTACAAAATTCAGTGCGCGAGATGCCATCTGTTCGCGAGGCAGCACTTCCAAACCAGGCGCGTGAGGCGCGGTCTCCAGATCCACCACGATCTGGTATTGATGCTCACGAAACCATGCGAGCAAGACCGGGACGATTCCCGCCAGTTCCGCTTTGCCAGGTTTTGAAATTATTCCGGCAGACTTGATCGGTGGCCATGTTGAAAGGGAATTGTACAGAAAACGGCGACTGATCGTCGTGTGCAGCGAATGACCACCGACGGTTTCCTACGCAGAAGTTGTCTGAGAATTCGCCGTAGAGCAGGAACTCGCGATTCCCTTCCCCGCCCAGAATCGGGGACTCTATTTCGTCGATGCGAGCACAGCCTTGAGCAATCAGGCATTGGCGAACCTTATCGACCGCGGCGGCTTGCACAACGGGATCCCGCACGATGCCGCGCTTTCCTACCTGTTCGCGTCCTGCTTCAAACTGCGGCTTGACCAGAACGATGATACTGCCGGACCTCTCGGTCATCCGGAGAATCGGACTGCGAAGCTGCGATCACCGCGGGGATGACCAGTGTTGCGGAAATAAAAGAAACGTCCATGACTACCAGATCAACTTTTTCGCCAATCTGTTCCCGCGTGAGATAACGGGCGTTGGTTTTTTCGAGCAGTCGAACTCTCGCGTCCTGGCGAAGACGGAAATCGATCTGCCCGTGTCCGGTGTCCACCGCGATTACGCGAGCCGCGCCTCGCTGCAGAAGACAATCGGTGAAGCCGCCGGTTGATGTCCCGATGTCGAGACAGATTTTGCCGGTGACATTCACCTGCCAGTGATCAAGGGCTCTCTCCAGTTTCAGACCACCACGACTGACGTACTTGAGATCCTCGCCGAGAAGGCGAATAGTGGCGGAGTCGTCGATCGCAGATCCAGCCTTCTCGATTTTTTGTCCGTCGACCATCACTTTGCCGGCAAGGATCAGCGCCTGTGCGCGTTCTCGTGACGTGGTGAGGCCGCGTTCGAGCAGAAGTTTGTCGAGCCGGACTTTCAACTGACGCTCTCCAATAAAATTGCCTCGCGCATTTCTGAAACGAAACTTTTAAAATTTAAATTTCGATACGGAACCAGGCTGCGCATCCGCACCCCGCTCGGTGCAAGTTGTTAAATGCGTTCTGAACAAACAACTTACCAGTGTAGTTTCCGTGTTTCCCACAGAATTTTGCACCGCAGTGTTGAAAAGTATTTGAACGGGCTCGAGGAATGCGAGAACCGGTTCGAGGTCTACATCGAAAGTTCCTGAATTCACAAATATTTTGGGATGATTGGGATGGGCGGCGAGAAGCCGCCCGGACAACCTGCGCTACGTTAACCGGCTACTTCTTCCAGGAGCTTCTGATCGATGTCGAAGTTGGAGTGAACGTTTTGGACGTCGTCCTGGTCTTCGAGAGCTTCCATCAAGCGAATCATCTGAGTTGCAGCGGGACCTTCCAGCTTGATGTAGTTTTGCGGAATCATCGCCACGCTGGAGGAACTGGGCTCGATGCCGGCTTTCTTTATTGCTTCAAGAACGGCTTCGTAAACGGAAGGTTCGCAGAGTACTTCCCAGTTGTCGCCGTCATCGCGCAAATCTTCGGCGCCCGCTTCAAGGACAATGCCCATCAGGTCATCCTCTTTTGCGGCGGACTTGGGAACCACGATGTCGCCCTTCTTATGAAACATCCACGAGACTGCGCCGGCTTCGGCCATGTTGCCGCCATTTTTACCGAAGGCGTGACGGATTTCGCTGACAGTGCGATTGCGATTGTCGGTGTTGATATCCAGCAGGACGGCAACGCCGCCGGGACCGTAACCCTCGAGCGAAAACTCTTCGTAGGTCGCGCCGGGCAATTCACCGGTGCCGCGCTGGATGGCCCGCTTGATATTGTCCGCGGGCATGTTTTCGGCCTTCGCTGCGACAATGGCGCCGCGCAGGCGCGGATTGGTGTCGGGGTCTCCGCCGTTCTTGGCGGCAATCGAAATTTCCTTGATCAGACGGGTGAAAATCTTGCCTCGCTTGGCGTCGAGGGCACCCTTTTTATGCTTGATTGTGGCCCATTTTGAATGGCCGGACATGGAAATACCTCGTATTCAATAATTTTTAATGGCGCGGAACTTGACCGTCGAGGAGATCAACGGATTGCCTCAAATGAACGCCGGCGAACAAAAATTATAGCATGGGACCCTGAATGCGGGCCTGTCGCGCTTTGTACGCATAAAGTACTGCCAGTAAAGGCGGAGCCAGCAGAACTCCCCAGAATGGAATCACCATTCCAAGCACAATCGGCGCCAGGATTGAGGCCCAAATGGGTATTTTCGCCGTACGCTTCATGATGAATGGCTGAAGCAGAAAACCATCGATGACCGCAATCACAGCGTAAAGGATGAGGACGTAAAGCGGATGCTCCCAGTCTCCAAACTTGAACATTGCGGTAAGGGCGGGTCCGATGACTCCGAGCACAGCCCCAATCTGGGGAACAAATTGAAATAGTGCGCCGAGCAGTGCCCACAACGGAGCTCCCGGTACCCGGATGATGTACAGGCCTATCAGCCACAGACAGGCCAACCGCCAGCGAATCCTGCAACTGGGCGATGAACCAGTTCTTCAGCGCACCCCCAGTCAGGCGAAAGTGTTCTCCAATGTTCACAGTCTTGAGATGCTCCCAGAGGTCACGATGATGGATGACGCGCATGGCAGGTCAAAACCCATTGGTTCGTCCTGTAAACCCTGCAGCATGATATTCGTCCATACTCATAGCACCGAATCTTCCAGAAGAGAAGACGAGTGGACACGATACTGACGACAGCCTTAAGCGCGCCCGTGACCGAAAAGATGGAAGAGATTTCGGCGGAGCGGTTCGACGAGATCATGCGCCAACATCAGAGGCGCGTCTACCGGGTTATCTTCATGCTGTTGCGGGACAGGGACGCGGCCGACACTCTCACCCAGGAGTGTTTCCTGCGTGCTTACCTGAAACGGGCCAGTTTTCGAGGCGAGTGCCCGATCGAAACCTGGCTTTTGCGCATCGCAATCAACCTGGTGCGCGATCACGCCAAAAACAGGAGAACATCGTTCTGGAAGCGGTTAATTGGGCTGGAAGATCAAAGAGACCAGGACGCCGAGCCCCGGCAATTCCCCGGACCGGAACCCTCGGCGGAGCGTGCGCTTCTGGCGCGCGAAGAATTGGAGTCGGTATGGAATGCACTTTCTTCGGTGTCGCCACAACAGCGGGCTATTTTCTTTCTCCGCTATGAGGAAGACATGTCACTGGCGCAAATCGCGGGCATACTCAAGGTCAAAGTTGGCTCGGTAAAGTCACAACTGGCGCGTGTCACAAGCAAGCTACGGGAGATGAAGGAGAGACAATGAAAGACATTCGTGATGAAAGCACGGAAGAGGTGGCCGACGTCGTCTTCGAAAACGACGAGCTATTCCTGCGGCGAACTCTCGAAGGCCTTCCCGCGTGGGCCCAAGCCGCCACTGAGCACGTTGATGAATTTTGGGAAGATCAGCGCAACGCGATTTGGTCCCGCATTTCTTCGGCTGAGAGCCGGCCTTCGCGTCCGATACCGATGCTGGCTTGGGCGCTGGCGGCAGCGATGATTGCGATTTCCGGATGGCTGGTGCAGCGGCCTCTGCCTTTGGCGCTGCCGCCGCAAGAGGTGCGCGTGGATCCCGACCATGAACTCCTAATGGAAGTCGAGCGTGTTGTGCGGACCGATGGCCCACTTGCACTGGAGCCGGCCGCTTTACTGGCCGAGGAAATGGTCCAGGAGTTGCCGGTTAACAATTCCCAGAGTCATAAGAAGGAGCCGAGTCATGAAAATTAGATTATTTTGCGCATTTGCGTTGTTGCTTTCTTCGGTGTCGTTGCTGGCACAGGGCCGCCCGTCCACTTCGGTGACGACTTCAACAGGCGCTGGACCGGGCATGAACGTCATGTACCACCGCGAATTGGGCAAATGGTGGAAAAACTCGGAGACCGCGAAAAAGTTGCAACTCACCGACAACCAGATCGGCCAACTCGACCAGACTTTTTATGATCATAAGGTCAAGCTGATTGACTACGGCGCAGATATGGAGAAACAGGACTTGAAGCTCCAGACCCTGCTCGATGCCGACGTTCCCAACGAAGCGCAGGTGGTAGGGCAGGTGGACCAGGTGCTTACTGCACGAGGGAAACTGGAACGTGAATATACGCTGATGAACCTGGACTTGCGCAAAGTGCTTTCACTGGAGCAGTGGCGGCAGTTGAAATCCATCCGCGGGGAAAACGGGGGCTTTGGCGAAAAGGTTTTCTTTCGCAAGGTGCTGCCCGCGGGAATGGAACCTTTGACGGTCCCTCCGCCCCCGGGCGCGCCACCGCTCCCTCCTCCTCCTCCTCCTCCAGGTCCGGACGAACTGGATTGAGCGGTTCACGCTGTTTTTACACCGGCCGCCTCGCACGCTTCCTCCAAGTGCGGGCGGCTTTTTTTTCGTGTTAAACTCCGAAGTACAGCCATATACAAGGGGATCGCGATGAAATTCGGCGTCATCATTTTCCCAGGTTCCAACTGTGACCATGATGCTTACTGGACGATTCAAAATGTGGCCAGGCAACCGGTCACTTTTCTGTGGCACGAGTCGCATGACTTGGAAAATTGCGACGCCATCATCGTCCCCGGTGGATTCGCTTTTGGCGACTATTTGCGGACAGGTGCGATCGCAAAATTCTCTCCGGTGATGGAATCGGTGCGGAAGTTCGCAAGCACCGGCGGATTGGTGTTTGGGATTTGCAACGGCTTCCAGATTCTGTGCGAATCGGGGCTGCTCCCGGGCGCGCTGATGAGAAATGTGGGATTGAAATATGTCTGCAAACCAGTGCAGGTGCGAGTTGAGAATACTGACACTCCCTTTACCAACGCCTGCCGGCCCAGTGAAGTTCTGACTATTCCCATCGGTCACATGGAAGGCAACTATTTCTGCGACGAAGCAACTCTCGCCGAGTTACGCCGCAACCAACAGATAGTGTTTCGTTACTGCTCCCCATCCGGCGAACCCACGCGCGAGGCCAATCCGAACGGATCGCTGGATAACATTGCCGGCATATGCAGTCCGGGGAGAAACGTACTGGGCATGATGCCTCATCCTGAGCGGTCGAGTGAAGCGGAGCTGGGGGGAATAGAGGGGTTTAAGATCTTCGAATCCCTGGTTGGCGCCATGGTGGTGAAATAGGCACACGCCTTTGTGTCCCGGCATTATTCTGCATCTGATCCATTGCGGGGTGGCGTTCTGACACGCGTTTTGCGTTTGCGGTTGTGCTTTGGAGACTCCAGAAAGATCCCATGAAAGCTTCCCAACCTGCAGGCATTTCTCTGGTTCCGATGAAAGAACGTTTTCAAGTTCCCAAAACCTCAGGTAAGGTAGCTCTGATTCTGGGTGCCCTGCTGATCTGTTTCTGGAATTCACGGGCAGCGGCACAGGACATGCCAAAACTTCAAGTTTTCGGTGGATATTCCTACACGCGGTTTGATAGCAAGTCATTCGGTTTCAACGACGCATCGAACTTGAACGGATACACGTTTTCACCCTCGTATAACCTGCTTTACGGATTCGGCGTAGCGGCTGAGTTGAGCGGGCAGTATGCGTCTAAGCTCAATCTTCGCGACTTGGCGGTTGGGCCGCAGTTCCTTTATCCCAAGTGGAATTCGATGTTGTTTGCGCACTTTCTTATTGGGGACTCCAGGACGCTGGTCCAGGTCGCCAACACCGAGGGCGATACCGCGAGGACAGTGATAGTCGGTGGCGGATTAGATCACAATATCTCCCAGCGCTTCTCGATCCGGGTGTTTCAGTTCGACTATGTCCATACCACCCTTTTTAAGGACACGCAAAATAACCTCAGGTTTTCGACCGGTCTGGTTTATCGCTGGGGCACGATCAAGCAAAAGGGACACAGAGCGCCGACGCAAAATCCGTAGAGAGATCCGGAATGATCGCCGAAAATAGCGACGCTGAAGATATGAAAGGGCCTTGATGAGATTGAATAGACGTGCGGGCTTCCTGGGAGTTCTTGCTTTGGCCTGGGCGTCGGCCTGGCTGATGAGTTGCGGCGGGGGTGGGAGCAGCAGCGGCGGCAACGGTTCTGCGGGACGAAACGCTTTTCTGGCCGTGCCACAGTCCAACTCTGTCGCGGCCTATCGAGTCGATACGTCTTCTGGAAAATTCAAAGCCGTTCTGGGTTCCCCATTCATGGGAGGGACTTCGCCGATTTCGATCGCGGTACACCCTTCAGGCAAGTTTGTTTATGCCGCGAATCAAGGCGGCAATGACATTTCCTTGTTCAATGTTGACAGCAACACCGGGGAGTTAACAGAAGCGATGCCGCGAACGCCGGCCGGTCTGAATCCCACGTCCTTGGTGATGGATTCCGGGGGCGATCTTATTTTCGTGGCGAATGAAACCTCGAATAATATTTCTGTTTTTTCGGTAAGCGGGAGCGATGGAACCTTGACGGAAGTGCAAGGCTCACCCTTCCCAGCCGGAGCCAAGCCGGTAGCACTGGCCTTGTCGCCTTCGGGACAATTCCTGTATGCGGGGAGCGGGAACCTCGCGTTCGTCTTCGGCTTTTCGGTGGCTTCGGGAGGAATCTTGACGTCGGTTCCTGGGTCGCCATTCGCAGTCCAGAGCCCGCCGCTGGCCCTGGCCATCGATCCTTCCGGACATTTTATTTATGCTGCCAATTTCAGCCTGAACACGGTTTCGGGCATGACCATCGACAGCACCGGAGCGCTCACCCTGACCTCAGGATCGCCGTTCGCCACGGGAAAGAATCCGATCTCGGTAGTGGTTCATCCCTCGGGAAAATTTCTGTATGTCGCCAATTCGGGTGACAATACCGTCTCTGCCTACTCTATCGACACCACCACAGGCATTGTCACCGCGTTGGTGAAGTCGCCGTTCACCGCTGGAACCTTGCCCGTGTTTATCACTACCGATCCGGCAGGCAATTTCGTGTACGTCTGCAACCAGACAGCGAAAACCATCTCCCAGTTCGGCATCAACGCGGACACTGGCGGAATTCCCAGCAGCACCGTCGCCGCGAATACCATGCTGTCTCCGGGAGAATTGGTGTTTGCGAAGTAGGGCAACGCCTCTTCCGGATAAGATCAGCTGAAACGTCAAAAGCTGTGGATCGCGCACAGCCCACGTACGCTAAATATCCTATGGTTCGGTTTGGAATTCTTGGTTTCGGACTGCACGCGGTCAAGCGGCTGATGCCGGGGTTCGCTCTGGCGCAGAATAGCCGCGTCACGGCCCTGTCCCGGCGAAGCATGGACAAAGCCATAGAGTCGGGGCAGAAGCACAACATTCCCCTGGTGTTCGATTCATCCGAAGCGCTTTGCCGGTCAACGGAAGTTGATGCCGTTTTCGTTACCACACCCAACGCCTGTCATCTAGCCGACGTGCTGCTTGCCATCCGATGCGGTAAGCACGTTTTGTGCGAGAAGCCAATGGGGGTCAATGCCGACGACTGCAAGCAGATGGTGGAAGCTGCGCGGAAAGCGGGTGTACTGCTCGGGATTGCGCAGGTTTTTCGCTTCGAGGAGAGCGCGGCGTGGCTGCGGCAGGAAGTGGAATCCGAAAAAATTGGCAGGATCATCTTTGCACGTTCAGAATTCAGTTTCCCTGGTGGACCCGGGCATCCCAGGGCCTGGATCAATGACCCGGCCGTAGCCGGCGGCGGCCCGATTGCCGACATCGGGGTGCACTGTATCGATAGCTTGCGGTACATCCTTCAGGATGAAGTCGTGCGAATTAGTGCACGAGGATTTCAAGATAGCGTGTCCGGCAAACTGGAAGCCGCCGCTGCGTTGACGCTGGAGTTCTCCCGTGGAACTTTGGGAACGGTGCTGGTTTCATTCCGGGGTGGGTATCGCACACCGATGGAGCTTATAGGTGAGACTGGCGTGCTTCGTGGGGAAGACGTCTTGAATGTTGAACGACCCATCACGCTGGAATTGCGGCGCGCAGGCGCTGTTTTAGAAACCGAGACGGTTTTCAACAAGTATGCGTACGCAAAACAGGTGGATGCGTTCGCAGCAGCGGTAGAAGGCACCGCGAAGTTTCCGGTTCCCGGCGAAGAGGGTTGGCAGAATCAACTGATTCTGGATGCGGCGTATCGCGGGTTGAAGAGCGGGAGAGCGGAGGAGATTGGCCGGGTGAGGGAGTAATTTTCGGTGGTCAGTTATCAGTTTAAGGTTGTTAGTTCGCGGGTGTCAGTTGTTTGTCATTTACTACCGGGGCTTCCGGTTTTGAGGCTTGAATGCCTTTTGCCTGCACGATGGCCCAATGCCACTCCTGATCGTGCGCCGGAGCAGAGCTCAGCGTTTCATTGAAGACAGTAGTTGACGCGGGCGCGGCTGAGCCTTTCAGATGATAGAGGACCGTCACGTCAGGGCGTTTTTCCGAAAGCAATGTCGTAGTTTCGGACGCCGGAATCAATCTCGCCGAAGCGCCTCGAGAGGCATCCGTTCCTGAATCCCGCAGGATGGTCAGCCCCACCGTAATTTCTTTGATGTTCCAGTTCGTTCCATTGTGTACCGAGAGTTGTAATGTGTCGCCGCTGATCGTGGCGGGACCGTCCAGTTTGGCCAACTCAGCTTCCGGCAGTTCCTGAGGCGCGTAGGGGTCCGAAAGCAAGGCGGTCGCAGAAGCGCTGAACGACAGGTCGCAGGTTACATCCGGAGAAGAGACCTGGAACTTCTTCGCCGCTCCGTTGATTGTGAAAAGCTGACTGCCTTTGAGTTTGAGCTTCTGGACTTCGTCCATCACCTTGTGCAGGTTCTCATTGTCGATCACCGTGCGTTCCGGGGCAGCCTTGCCCTTGCGCAGGGATCGCGCCAGGTCGCCCAGCGAAGGCTCCGCACTGTCGGATTGGGCCATCCCGCAAATCGGGAGAAAGAGTCCCAGCAGGATCACAGCGAGCGGCAGGCAGAATTTACGAGTCATGAATGTTGGTGACGAACCCTTCCCTACTATTGTCTCAGCGAAGAGTTGCGGCAGACACCGCTGACCTCTCGTGGCATTCAACTGATAACTAGGTCGAGCAGCCAGCTCAAATACCCAGATTGAATGGTTCGCCGAAACCAGTTCCTAGAAAATTGTACTCAGGAGATCTATCGGGAAGATAAACGGAGGCAGAACGTTAGTAGTAGAACCTTTGGGCGGGTGCTTCCCGGCGTTAAGAAACTAGGCGTGCGGGGCCAAAAAACGGGCATACACCGGGGCGTCCGCACGCCGGCAATCACACGCTCCTTAAAGCAGGCCAGAGGAACGAAAGCGTGTAACCGGATCAATAATCTGTAGAGGCTCTCGCTGAAAGATCCAGCGCGCTACGGCATAGCCCAAGGCTGCGTAACAAACGTAGACCATTTTCATAACGTCCCCCAAATTCTTAGATGCTGGTTCGCCCGAGGGAGCGCGAGAAGCTGCATCTACTGGGAGAAAATATCAAGCGGGCACCAGTAGGTCAATGAACCGCTGGTGCCATGCGTATGGCCCAAAAGTAACTGGGGTAACCTCGGAAATTCAGTGGCCAGTGGTTAGCGGAGAATGGGCAGCGTTGATAACGCAGATTGGAATTTAGCCGGTTAAAGCCTAGCGGAGCTTTCGCTCCGCCGGACAGCTGAGGACAGCTCTCCCGATGTGAGCTGCCCGGTCACACTTGCAGCAAGTCGCCTTCGCGGGCTACGAGTTCATATAGGACCGGGTTTACGAAGAAACCAATGAATAGCCTGGAGATGAGGCCGGCAACTATCACGATGGCGAAGGGCCTTTGGGTATCCGACCCGATGCCGGTCGAGAGGGCGGCCGGCAGCAGCCCCAGGCAGGCTACCAGAGCCGTCATCATGATGGGGCGAAGGCGGAGTAGCGAGGCCTCCCGGGTGGCGGTTCGGATATCCATCCCTTCCTGACGCAACTTGTTGATATAGGACACCAAAATGACCGCCGTTTCGACCGAAACCCCCAGTAAGGCCAGAAGCCCCAAGACGGAGGAGACGCTAAACGGCGTATGGGTAAGCTTCAGAGCCACCAGCGCTCCAACGGGCTCGGTCATCAGCACGCCAAGCGCGATACTTACCGGAAACTTGAAGTTTCCATAGAGCGCAAACAAGATCATGAAAATCAACACCAGAGCCAAAGGACCGATAAAGGCAAGCTGCGATCGGGCTTCCAGAAACTGGCTGTACTCTCCGCCCCATGCCAACTGGTAGCCCTGTGGGAGGGTCACGGCCTTGTTCACAGCGGCCTGGCCGTCCTGGACGGCGCGGGCCAGGTCACGGCCGTCTATGCTGTACTGGACACCGATGTAGCGGGAATTGTTCTCGCGGTAGATGAATGAAGCCCCGTTTCCCTGGGTAATGGTCGCCAGCTGAGATAACGGGATCTGCATACCGTCAGGGGTTCCTACCAGCAGGTTACCGATTTCCTGGGCACTGCTGCGGAATTGGGGCTGCATGCGTACGACCAAGTCGAAGAGCTTCTCGCCCTGGATGACTTGGGTGACGGCTTGACCACCTACAGCGGCTTCGATCACAGCTTCCACGTCGGCGACATTGATTCCGTAACGGGCGATCTTGTCGCGGTCTACGTCAAGGAGGAGGCTGGGCTGTCCCAGCTCTCGAACTACTGTCAGATTGGCGAATCCGGGCACCCTTGGTCAGGATGTTTTTGATCTGGACCGCCTTGTCCTGCAAGATGTTCAGATCGTCGCCGTAGATTTTGACCGCCAGCGAACTTTTCAAGCCAGTCAAGGCCTCATCCACCGCATCTTCCGCGGGCTGGGTGTAGTTAAAAATGATCCCGGGGAACGCACCCAGTTTCTTGTCGATGGACGCGATTAGCTCTTCCTTGTCGCGGATGTCGCCGCTCCAGGCCTTGTCATTGTAGGGACGAAGGCCGACGTAGAACTCGCAATTGAAAAATCCGGTAGCGTCGGTGCCGTCATCAGGGCGGCCAAGCTCGGAGCCGACCAGCGTGACCTGGGGGTAAGACATCAGAATCTTGCGAACTTCGGGCGAGATCTTGCTGGCTTCCTCGAATGAAATCGTATAAGGCATGGTCGCCCTCACCCAGAGCGCGCCTTCGTCGAGATGCGGCATGAACTCTCCGCCGATGAAAGGAACCAGCAGAAGTGTCGCGCCAAAGATCAGGGTGGCGATCACCAGGACGGTCTTGGGACGATCAAGAGCCCAATCCAACTGTCCCGCATACTTTCCTTTCATCCATTCAAAAGCGCGGTTCCGTTTTTCCCGCACGCCGTTCTTGAACCAGAAAGACGCCAGCACAGGAATCAGGGTCAAGGTAAGGATGAGCGCTCCGACCAGGGCGAAGGACATCGTCTCCGCCATGGGGTGAAACAGCTTCCCGGAAGGCCCGCTCAGCGCGTAAATCGGCAAATACCCGGCGAGAATGACGGCGACCGAATAGAAGATGGGGCGGTCGACATCCTTCGCCGCCGCGAGAATCACTTCGTTGAGGTTGTACTGCTGCCCTTCCCGCAGCGCCAGCTCGCGATAAATGTTCTCGATCATCACTACGGTGCCGTCGATGACGATGCCGAAATCAATCGCGCCAATTGAAAGCAGGTTCGCGGCGACGTCGTGCGCGTGCAGCACGATGAAGGCAAACAAGAGCGACAGCGGAATGGTGAGCGCGACGATGACGGCGGCGCGGAAGCTGACCAGAAAGAAGATCAGCACGATCAGCACCAGGATCATGCCGCGGACCAGATTGGCTTCCACCGTATCGGTGGTCAGGTGAACCAACTCGCTGCGGTCGTAAAACGGAACAATCTTCACGTCGGGCGGCAGAATGCTGCGATTCAGTTCTTCGGTCTTGGCCTCGACGGCTTTCAGGACATTTTGCGTTTGCCCGCCGCGGAGCATAAGGATGACGCCTTCGACTGCGTCATCATTCTTTTGAAATCCAAATTCACCGAGACGGGGCGCATGGCCGATCGTTACGTCTCCGATGTCGCGCACACGAATGGGAACGCCTTTGTTGCTGCCGACGACAACATTGCCGATGTCCTCGGTGTTGCGCACCAGTCCGATGCCACGAACGTAGTAAAACTGTCCGCCCTGTGAATAGAATCCGCCGCCTGCGTTCGCATTGTTAGCGGAGAGCGCGGTAATGACCTGGGGAATGGTGAGGTGATATCCGTAAATTCGAGCCGGATCGAGCAACACCTGGTACTGCATGGTGGTGCCGCCGAAGCCGGAGTCGTCGGCCACACCCGGCACCGACCGGTAGGCGCGTTCCACCACCCAGTCTTCGATAGTCTTCAAGTCCTGCGGCGTTCGGTCAGGACTTTGCAACACATAGCGGTAGACCAACCCGCTGGGGCTGAACAGAGGCGCCAGGCCGGGCGTCACACCTGTCGGAACCTGAGCATCCGCCAACCGCTCAAAAACAATCTGCCGGGCAAAGTAACTATCGGTGTCTTCTTCGAATGTCAGGATGACGTCAGAGAGACCGTAGAGCGAGATGGAACGCATCACCGCCATGTGAGGGACGCCGTTCATCTCAAGTTCAAGCGGGAGCGTGACCAGACGTTCGACTTCTTCAGCGGCATGGCCGGGCCATTGGGTGGTGATCTCGACCTGCGGTGGCGCGAGATCAGGGTAGGCATCCACCGGCATGCGCTGGAACGACATGATGCCGCCGATGGTGATAAAAGCGGTCAGCATCAGCACCAGAAATCTTTGGCGAAGCGCGGCTTGTACAATTCTGTGAATCATTCGGAGATTAGCGCTGCAGCGAGTTGGCGAACTGCAGGAACAAGCTGCCGTCGCCGATAACACGATCGCCCGGTTTCAGGCCGCTGGTGATTTGCATCTGCCCTTTCAGGCTCTCGCCGAGAGTGACGGAACGCATTCCGAACTGGTTAGGTGATTCCTCGGCGTAAACGAAAGGCTGGTTCTCGCTGTCGCGCAAAACGGCGGCATCGGGCAGCGCGATTGCGTCCTTGATGGTTCCCGCCTGCACCGATGCGGTCACGTACATATCTTTCTTCAGCTTTTCGCCGGGATTGTTGGTCTGTATGCGGGCTTGCAAAGTTCGGGTTGTTGGATCGAGGGAAGCTGCAACGTACGAGATGCGTCCCTGAAAAGTATCGGGATACGCATCGGTCTGGATGGTGACGGGATCGCCAGCCCGCACAAAAGGCAAATCCTTTTGATAGACGTTGACCAGAACCCACACCGTACTGAGATTGGAGATCATGAAGCACTGCGTGTTGCCGGGCTGAAGAAGCTGCCCCGCAGATACGTCCTGTTCAACGACCTCGCCCGAAATTGGCGCCAGGACAGGAATCTCGAACGAAGGCGGAGCTTTCACCAGAGCTTCCGGATCTCTTACTCCCATCACTCTTAACGCGGCCTCCGCCGAGGCCAGGTCTCCGGAGGCTTGCACCTCCGCAGATTCCGCCTGTTCCAGATCTTTCACCGCGATGGCGTGGTGCTGGTACAGGTCCTGCGCGCGCACGTAGCTCTTGTGGGCGAGCGCAGCGGCATCACGTGCTTTGAGATAGTTGGTGCGTAGCTGGGAGAAGTCAGGGCTGGCAACGTAAAGCATGGGCTGGCCCCGTTGAACTTTCTGGCCGGGAACGACCACCATTCTGCTGACCGGACCGCTGACCTGGGTAATTACCGGCGTAGTCTGAAAACTGTTGTAGGCCACCGAGCCGGTAAGCCGAAGAGTACGCGTCAGCGTCGACGGTTGCACGGTGATCAGCTGCACATGTGACATCTGCTCCTGCGGAATGGTAAAGAGCTGGGGATTCTCTGAATTCCCGGCCTTGTAGCCCTTTCCATTAGCGTCGGACGGCGCGGCGCAGCCGGAAAGAACGGCGAGCAATACCAGGCCCAGAGTGCACGATCCGGCCGACGACAGTTGTCGATAGTTGGGTGTCTTCATTTCAGAATTCCCATTTCACATTGCTCATTGCAGATTCCTTGTACCCACGGCTTGTCTCAACTGCTCCACAGCCGTCATATAAGAAGCCAGGGCCTGACGGTAGGCCAACTGTGTGGACCGGTAGCTGCGCTCCGCATCGAGAAAGTCCAGGAGGCTGGCCGAGCCTGCCTTGTAGGCATATTCGCTGATATCGCGGGAGTCCTTCGCCTGCTTCAGATATCCGGAAGTGTAGAGCTGGACGATCTCGTCGTTGCTTCTTACAGCCTCGTAAGCACTGGCTACGTCGCTCATCACCGTGTCGCTGGCCGACAACTGCAACTCCTGCGCCTGGGTAAGAGCATGGCGCGTACGCGCAATTTCGCCCTGGTTGCGGTTAAAGATCGGCAAGTCAAAGCCTACAAAAATCGAAGCGGAATTCAGATCGCCAGTATGGGTAAAGTCGTAGGTGCCGTTCATGTCCACTTTGGAATTGGCTTTTGCCAGCGAAATCTGGCTCTCAGCCGCCGTGACGCCGAGCACAGCCGCCTGCAGATCAGGGCGCTCGCGCAAGGCAGCGGCCTGCAAATCTTCCATCTTCGACTTCAGGGAGACGTAAGTGAGGTCCCCGGTAACATCGAAGTTCGCTGGCGCGGCGTCATACCCGAGCAACTGCACGCAAACCGGCCAACGCTTGTACCTTGGCCAGGCGAGCGGAAGAAACATCTGTCTGGAACTGCAACAACTGCAGCTTGATCTTGAGAAGATCGGCTTCGCTGATGTCGCCAGCGTTGTACTGAGCATTGGCGATGTCAACGGTTTGCTGGAAGTCCTGCAGATCCTGCTGCGCAAATTGCAGGCTTGATTCCGCCAGCAGGACGCTGACAAATTGCTGTCCTACGTTGAATGCAAGACTTCGCTCGGCATCCGCGACTTGGGCGCGAGTCACTGCCGTCTGGTCGCGTGCCGCTTGCAGGCGGCGCTGCCGTTTATGGCCGCGCTCGAACAGGTATCCGATCCCAATGTCGAATTGCTGAGTTACATTGAGAGTTTCCACGGAGAAATCCTGAGGAGAGAAGATCGGGATGAACTGGGAGTCAGCTCCGAAGGTCGGGTTTGGGCGCAGGTTGGCGGTAATCTCCTGGTCCTGATTCTGCAGAATCATGGTTCTTGTTGCCTTCAAGGCATGATTGTGGGTAAGTGCCAGGTCGATTGCCTGATCGAGGCTGAGAAGCGTCGGCCCCTGACCGGATGCATATCCCGCGAAGACGAGAACAGCCGCCAGCGCTCCCAAAGCTTGGAGGCACGAGAATCGCCCAAGGGACTGTCCACCCGAGCAGTGGGGGACGCCTTTGGAACCAGAGCGCGATGAGGAATTAAGTGCCTGCATCTTGAATCGAAAAGAGAAAGCCAACTATCTAAGAAAAAAATCAAATCATGAATTCCCAAGTCGATTCGCGGAGGCCGAGCCTTATTGCGAAAAACGCGGGATCATGTAGTGGCCGGGGAAATTAAATGGCCGGAGGGGGGCGTACGTACAACTGAAACGATTCCAGGAAAAGCCTGGGGCGAACCTGTGGAACCAACGCCCTCGTTCGCTTGCGGAAGGTCGGAGAAAAAACAATCACCAGGATTGCAGTGGCTGCGGAGTGAGCCATCAGGCAAATCAGGCAGACCGCACTATTGGGCGACGCCGGCTGCGACGATTGAAACACCCGCTCGCCAGAAACGGTCAACTCGCAGAAATGAACCGCTTGTGCCGTGGTAGATAAGAGAAGCATGGCGATGCAGAGAGCTGCCATCCATATCGGCATTACCGCTTTTTTGTCGCTTAAATTCACGCTTCTCCTGCCATTGGATGCAACAAATCGCCCAAAACCCTGAACTTACCCTCTAAATCATCACAATTCTAGCATCGGGGCACAATATTACTGTTGGCGGCGTTAACTCCAAAGTAATCATTTGGATCTTTGCCTTCACGCCCATAACAGGAAGGCTTGGCCCATGCAGCCCGGATGCGCTCATCGTAAAATCGTCCTTCCCCCCTCAGCTCTTCTTGTTCAATAAGGTCTTTTTGGCGGCGTCCAGGTCCTTTTTCCTCGCCGGATCCACTTTGGGGTAGGACAGATCCAGATCTTCGAGAGCGTCAACGATAGCTGCCGCCACGGCAAGGCGCGTGAACCACTTGTTATCAGCCGGGATCACGAACCACGGAGCATGGGGGGCCGACGTATTCGCAATCATGTCCTCGTAAGCGTTCATATACTCGTCCCAACGTTCGCGTTCGTGGAGATCGTTGGTAGAGAATTTCCAGTTTTTCTCTGGTTGGTCCAGGCGGTCCAGAAAGCGCTTCTTCTGTTCTTTTTTGGATACGTTCAGGAAGAATTTCCGGATTACAAATCCGTTGCGCGACAGGTAGCGCTCCCATGCGCAGATGTCCTGGAACCGTTCGTCCCAGATGTTCTTTGAGACCAGTTGCTGCGGGATTCTTTCATTCGCCAGTAACTCCGGGTGGACTCGAACGATCAAAACCTCCTCGTAGTGCGAGCGGTTGAACAGGCCGATTCGCCCGCGACCGGGCAGACATCGTGAATTTCGCCAAAGATAGTCGTGATCCAGTTCTTCAGCGGAAGGAGCCTTGAACGAATATGCCTGGCACCCCTGCGGATTGACGCCGGTCATCACGTGTTTGATCACTCCGTCTTTGCCGGCGGCGTCCATGGCCTGGAAGATCAGCAGCACACCCCAATGGTTCTGGGCGTAGAGCTTGTCCTGGAGTTCCGCCATGCGAGAAATACCCTTCGCCAGCAACTCCTGCGCATGCTCCTCGGAGTGGAGCTTTGCTGTGTTCGCTGGATCATAGTCTTTCAGACGGAACTTCTTGCCGTGGTCTACCCGGAAAGGCTTGGAAAACTTGTTGGCCCAACTCATCGGAGTACTCCTGAAGGAAGGTTTTTCCCAGCATGCGTGACTTAGATTTTATTTCTTTACAAGGTTTTTCAAAGTCTCCACGTTTCGGACGTCATCTCCCGGTTCGTCAATCGGTGTTTCGGCGATAAAAGCGGAGTGAGCGAGGCGTTTGTCGTTGAGAAGCCAGCGAAACGGCTCCAATCCGATCTGGCCTTCGCCTATGTGCTGATGACGATCGAGTTTCGAACCACGCGCGGCTTTGGCGTCGTTGCAGTGCCAGACTCTCACATTTTTCAGGCCTATCGTCCGATCCAGTTGCTTCAGTGTATCCCGCATTCCCTGTTCACTGACAATGTCATAGCCCGCAACGTGCGTGTGGCAAGTATCGATACAGGCAGCGACCGGAATCAGGCTTCGCAAATGTTCCAGTACTTCCGCGACTTGTTCGAAGCTGCCGCCAAGGGAGTACTCCGCGCCGGCAGCATTTTCAATCAGAATGGTCAGGTTGTGCCCGGGCAGGTCGAGTCCGTGCGCTGCGGCGGCAATAGCAGCGGCAGTCTGCAGAAGCCCTTTCTCACGATCCGCTCCGCGAAATGATCCGGGATGCAGAACCAGGTAGTCCGCGCATAGAGCGAGCGCGCGCTCAATTTCGCCGCGGAACGCCTCAATCGATTTCTTCAGAAAAGACTCGTTTATGCTGGCCAGGTTCACCAGATAGTTGGTGTGAATCACGAGGGGCTTCAGGTCATAACTTTCGCGCAGCCGTTTCATTTCGTCGCATTGCGGGAGGGTTACCTCGCGCGACGCCCACTGCCGCGGACTGGAAGAAAACATCTGGAAGGTGTTGCAGCCCAGTCGGTAAGCTCTCTCGGCCGAGGTCTGAGCGCCACCCGCGCTGGAGGTATGGATTCCAATGCGCCGGGAGGTCAGGCGGGGCGGGGTCTTCGGCTGGGGTAACGTGAGGATGTCTTGTTCGCGGGCGATAGAACGGGGCACTAGAAGAGTATAAACAGGCATTAGGTCGAGTCACCACAGTTTGCCGCGAGCGGCGCGTAAACGGTAGACTTAGGGGTTTCGAGGTGGGTCATGCTAGTCGTGATGAAGGCGCAAGCCACGGAAGAGCAGATCAGCGCGGTCTGCCAGAAGATCGAAGAGTTGGGATATCGCGCACACTCCATGCCGGGAGCGCAGCGCACGGCCATCGGGATCACGGGAAACCAGACGCGAAGTCGAGCCAGGCACCCTTGACGAGATGCCAGGCGTCCAGGAACTGATTCGCGTCAGCAAGCCCTACAAACTGGTGAGCCGCGACGTCAAACCCGAAAACACGGTCATCACCTTTCCCGGGACGAACGCCACCTTTGGCGGACCCGGGCTGGCCATCATTGCCGGACCCTGCGCCATTGAAAGCCGCGAACAGACTATGGCTGTGGCTGAGCAGGTGTGCCGCGCCGGCGCGCAATTTTTCCGCGGAGGCGCTTACAAACCGCGAACCTCGCCGTATTCGTTCCAGGGCATGGGCGAAGAAGGTTTGCAGATCATGGCCGAGGTCCGCGACAGGTTTGGCATGAAGATCGTCACGGAAGCGATTGATAACGAATCGCTGGAACTGGTGGAGAAGTATGCCGACGTAATCCAAATCGGCGCACGGAACATGCAGAACTTTTCGCTGCTCAAGCACGCGGGCCGAACCCGCAAGCCGGTGCTTCTCAAGCGCGGGATGTCGGCGACCCTGGAAGAATTCCTGATGGCGGCCGAGTACGTAATGAGTGAAGGCAATTACAGGGTGATCCTGTGCGAGCGCGGAGTGCGGACGTTTGCCGATCACACTCGCAATACCCTCGACCTCAGCATCGTGCCGGCGGTACAAAGACTCAGCCACTTGCCGATCGTCGTGGATCCCAGCCATGGCACGGGAAAACGCAACAAGGTCACACCTCTGTCGCGGGCTGCCGTCGCGGTGGGCGCGGATGGATTGATCGTGGAAGTCCACCACGAGCCAGACCGGGCCATGTCAGACGGAATACAGTCGCTCTATCCGGAGCAGTTCGACGAATTGATGAGGCAGGTACGGCAGATCGCGCCGGTGGTGGGAAGGACGGTGCCTGCTATCGGCACGCATCCCCCGGCCCTGGTTGGAACGGGCGTTGCACCTTCCGTCAGTCCATCAGTTTGAAAAAAGTTCTTCTCTTCGTTGTCATACTCCCGGTGGCAAGCGCGCTTGGGTGGTGGTATTTCCACGTGCGCCAGCTGCCTGCGTATGGTCCCGCCTACCGCGAGTACGCCTACGTAACCAACGGCAAGAGTAATACTGTTTCTGTTATCGACCTGCGCACTTTCCAACCTGCGAAGACGATTCGGGTCGGCAGCGAACCCACCGGAATTGCGGCCAATAGCAAGAAGAATGAAATTTATGTGGTGAACACGCAGTCGAACAGCATCAGCGTGATCGACGCCGAACACAATGAAGTCGTCGCCACCATCGGCGTTCATGGAGGTCCGTATTTTATCGATGTGTCCGAAGACGGCAAACGCGCTTACGTGGCGAATTCGAAATCCGCGAATGTCTCGGTTATCGACCTGGAAAAACGGCTGCTGCTGGGGAATATCCGGGTGGGGGCTTCGCCAGGACTGGCGCGGGTTTCGCCCGATGGTTCAACGGTGGTGGTCAGCAATCGGGGAAGCAACACCGCATCGGTGATCGATGCGCCGCAGTTGAAGTGTGCGAGCTACCATCCCCATCTGCCAGCAGCCGGAAGACATCGCCATTCTGCCGGACAACAGTAAGGCGTTCATTGCATGTGGCGGGTCCGGGCAGGTTGCATCCATTGATTTGAAAACCGATAAGCTACTGGCCCTGCTTGACGTGGGAAAAACTCCGGTAAGCCTGGCTCTCAAACCTGATGGTGGCGAACTGGTCGTCACGAATTTTGATTCCAACGACATCTCGATCATCGAAACCGCAACCAACGAAGTCAGTGGCAGCTATCTGATCGGCACGCGACCAGCCCGTGGGCTGGTGACATCGGATAATTCGCGGCTCTATGTCAGCAACTTCGATTCGAATTCGATCGCGGTGTATGACATTGATATCGGCAAGCTGATCGCGTCGTTGCCGGTGGGCAGTCATCCGGACGGGCTGGCGCTCTCGAGGAGTGAAAACTATTTACTGGTGCTGGACTCGCAGTCGGGTGACGTGACCGTGATTCAAAAACGCCAGCCCACCAAGCTTGAACCCAGCGAATATTCCCTGCTGACGATGATTCCTGTCGGGGTGCAACCCAACAACATTGTGGTGAAGTCGTTCGTCCTGGCCAAACCCGCCCCGTAGCTGTCTCGTTAATGGGCGGTGTGACTGGTCAAACCTCTTGTGGGCGTGACCGCGGGACTTTGTGCCGCCACGTGGCTTTCGAATCCTTCGGCGGCGTAACATAAAGCACGATCAAAGAACTGCCCCAGCAGGCGCAGCAACTCCATCTCGCCATAGATCTCGACTGGATTGCGCAGGAACGCCTGGGTCTGAAGGAAATCCCAGAGACTCTCTTTGGTGATGACCATGGTCCAGCAAAAGTCACTCAGCGAAACTCCCTGGGCTGCTCTTTGCTGACCGAGATCACGATAACGACGCTCGATTTCAATATCGGTTTTCGTCAGCAGCCATTCACTCAGGTGTTGCAGAATTTCGTGAACTCGAGCTCGCAACTCTGCCGGAGGCACCTTGCGCATGTCCGCGGTGCGAGAAGAAGTGAGAAACTTCTGCACCAGAGACTCTGTCAATTCTTCCGAATGACCTTCAATGAGACGAACCAAGCGAAGCGCTATCATTTAATCCTCCTTCAGTTATTGAGATGCATTTCGTTGCCTGAGGGGACGCATCTGAAGACGTACTTGGGAAGTGTTAACCGAAGCTTCAACTAAGTAAATCAGCTAAAATCAGCCGGTTACAATCATCCCTGAGCGCCACAGCACTTTTTGTATTTCTTCCCCGAGCCACAGGGACAGGGATCGTTCCGGCCTACTTTTGCCGCGCCGCGGACTACCTGCTGCACTGGCTGGGTGTCTCCCGATCCCGCCATGCGGGCCTGCTCCAGCTCGCGGCGTTTCTTGCGCTGGAAGGATTCTTCCAGTTCGTCCATTGAGGTTGCGACATTTCGTGGCGGGCGATTGCCATTGCCGTCTCCACTTGCATGGGATCCGCCGGAACGTTCCGGCGCTCGCCGCTCCAGCCGTCTTGTGGACGATCCGGAGGCCGCTCCAGAATTTGCATCAGGTAGAGATAGCGGGCAGTGTCTTCCTGGAAGCGCGTCATCATGGCTTCGAACATGTCGAAGGATTCGCGCTTGTATTCGACCAGAGGATCGTGCTGGCCGTAACCGCGCAGCCCAATGCCCTCCTTCAGGTGATCCATGTCACGAAGGTGGTCTTTCCACTGCGAATCGAGCACGCTCAGCATGATCATGCGCTCGTGGTAGCGCATGGCGTCGGGGCCGATGAGTTTTTCCTTGGCGTCGTACCGTTCTTTCAACTTGGCGAAGATGGCATCGCCGAGCTCCTGCCGGCTCAGAGACTCAGGCTTGATCCCTTCCGCCAGGATATCCACGCCGAAGCGAGTGAAAATCGCGTCCTTGAGGCCTTTCACATCCCAATCGTCGGGGTGGACCTTGACCCCGCAAAATTGGTCCATCACATCGCTGAGGATGCCGGAGACGTAGTCTTCGAGGATGAGTTCTTTCTGTTCGACGCCCTCGAGTAGCTGGCGACGCAGGCCGTATACGGCCTCGCGCTGCTTGTTCATCACGTCGTCATACTCAAGCAGATGTTTGCGGGCTTCGAAGTTCTGAGCTTCGACGGCTTGCTGGGCAGTTGCGATGCGGCTGGTGATCAGCCGGGACTCGATCGGAATGCCTTCTTCCATGCCCAGACGTTGCAGCAGTTTCGATACCCACTCCTTGGCGAAGATGCGCATCAGGTCGTCTTCGAGCGACAGGTAGAAGCGGGAGGAGCCAGGATCGCCCTGACGGCCGGCGCGGCCGCGAAGCTGGTTGTCGATACGGCGGGCCTCGTGACGCTCGGTGCCGAAGATGTGGAGACCGCCGACGGCGATCACTTCGTCATGCTCTTTGTCTGTTTCAGCCTTGTGGCGATTGAAGATTTCGTGTCCACTGATCGGTCGGGACAACGTATTCGTTGCCGGCGTAGTACCAAACCGTGCTCTTGGTTTCGTCGACATCAACCTGAATCTTGCCTTGCGCGGCGCGCAGTGGTTGCGCGATTCCCTTCTTCACGCACTCCTGCTTTGCCATGAACTCGGGGTTGCCGCCGAGAAGGATGTCCGTACCGCGGCCCGCCATGTTGGTGGCGATCGTGACCATGCCCTTGCGTCCGGCCTGGGCGACGATTTCGGCTTCGCGCTCGTGATACTTCGCGTTGAGCACGACGTGCTTGATGTTTTTCTTCTTCAGCAGCTCGGAAAGTCGCTCCGACTTTTCGATGGAAGTAGTACCCACCAGTACGGGCCGGCCCGTCGCGTGAAGCGTCTGAATTTCGTCCGAGGCCGCGTAATATTTTTCCTTTTCGGTGCGGTAGACGACGTCAGGATTTTCCAGACGCAGCATGTTCTTGTTGGTCGGAATGACCATGACTTCCAGCCGATAGATCTTGTCGAATTCCGATGCTTCCGTTTCCGCGGTGCCGGTCATGCCCGCCAGCTTCTCTTCACCTCACGCGCGATACGACGCCGAAGCCGACGATCACGTTGAAGCCGCCGGGCGATCGCCCGTACCGGATGTTCCTGACCGACATGATCCTGCCGGCCGCTCAGATCGATCGCGAGTCGTACAAGATCATGCACTCGAGCGACGTCGGCACGTTCCTCCGCGAGCTGCGAGCTCTACAAGCACGGCTCGTGGCAGCGCAAGTACATGAAGGGCGCCGACCTGGTCCGAGCAGAGCGCGAGTCTCGGCAAGGTGATCGGCGCGATCAACAACGTGCGGACGACGCCGCACAACATGACGCGGATCCCGCAGTTCTTCACGACGCTGACCGCGAACCTCAAGGATCCGATCGCTCGCCGGGCCTCGCGATCTCGACGTTCGGCATGTACTTCTCGACCGGCGCCGGCGGCTCGATCCACATCCCGATCACGAGCGACTCGACCGCGTACTTCATCACCGACAAGCCGAGCCGCTCGCAGCTGATCGGCGTGGTCGCGATGGCGACGCCGACCCACGGCCCGCTCGCGAGCACGTTCGGCCGCCAGCTGCTCGATCTCGGCGCCGCACCGGCCGCCGATAGCGCCGCGTACGCTCGCGCGATGATGGCGTTGCTCGTCAAGTCGGACACCGCGCCCGCACAGGCGCTCTCCGGCACCGGCCGCTCGGCGCTGACCGATTGGTTCGCGGTGATGGCGATCGAGGACTACCGCGGCGTCGCGTTCGGCGAGCCCGGCCTCGGTTGGGGCTACAACATGACGCAGGTCCAGTTCTACGGCTTGATCGCCCGCGCGCTCGCTCGGCCCAGCGCAGTCGATGCGATGAATCAACCCGTGATCGGTCAGGTCGTCGTCGGCTCGCAGCTCGAGCCCGGCGATCCGTCGTACGCCGACGTGCTGAACAACGGTAACGACATGCAGGAGTATCCCGACATGGCGAGCCTCAAGCAGCTCGCGACCTCGTACCTCCTCTCGACTCACCCGGATCTGATCGCCGCCGTGAAGGCGGCAGCTCAGCTGGATGCCGGCGAACGAGGTCGACTATCGCGCGGCGAACGACATCTTTCACTACATCGGCTCGGAGCTCTACGATGGCCAGGCGCGGTTTGCCGGGCCTCAACGGCGCGAAGGCCGACGCGGTTGCCGCATCGGTCGTGAAGCTGTTCGACACGCTCGATGCCGAGAGCGCCCAGTTCGAGGCGTACATCCTCGCGCACGGCTACACGAAGTCGTCGACGCCCGCGCCGAAGTCGCAGGGCTTCTAAGCGCCCTTCGCAGCGGTCAACAGATTGTGCTCCTCGAGCATCTCGCGCGGCGTGGCACGTAGTGCACTCGCAGCGCCTTCGATGACGCCGAGCGCGTAACAGACCTCGGGCGTTCGCACCGCCTCGGGCAGCGCGCGGATCGCCCGCACGCCGATCACTTCGTCCATCGTGAGCTGGGTCGCTGCGCGCAGCTGCGCCACGGCCTCGACCAGCACGAGTCGCAACGCATCGTCAGCCATGTAGCAAGCTAGCACGCATGCTACACAGCGTCGTCTTGCCGATGCCCGCGTTCTCGACGCTCTCCCTCGCGCCCGCGTGGATCGAGAACCTCGACGCAGCTCGGGTACGCGAGATGACGCCGATCCAGGCGCTCGCCTTGCCCGCGATGCTCGAGGGCCGCGACGTGCTCGGGCAGGCCGGTGACCGGCACCGGCAAGACCGCCGCGTTCGGGCTCGCGCTGCTCGCGCGGATCACGCCGCGCGGCGGTCGCCCGGGTGCGCTCGTGCTGTGTCCGACCCGCGAGCTCGCGGCGCAGGTGGCCGAGGAGCTCCGCCGGCTCGCGCGGCCGCTGCCGCACATCCGCGTGCTCACGCTCAGCGGTGGCAGCTCGATCCAGCGCGAGCGCGCGTCGCTCGAGCACGGCGTCGACGTCGTCGTCGGCACGCCGGGACGCGTCCAGGATCATCTCGCGCGCGAGCGCGCTCGACCTCGCCGGCATGACGACGCTGGTGCTCGACGAGGCCGATCGCATGCTCGAGATGGGCTTCATCGACGACGGTCACCGCGATCGTGAGCGCGACGCCCGCAGAGCGGCAGACGCTGCTGTTCTCGGCGACGTTCCCCGACGACGGTGCGCGCGCTGAGCGCGACGTATCAGCGCGACGCGCTGCACGTGGTCGCTCGCCGTCGACGACATCGACCGCGCGGATCACGCAGCTCGTCTATCGACGTCGGTCCGCGTCGACCGGTGCGCCGCGCTGATCGGATCCTCGGCCACTCATCGCCCGGAGTCGGCGGTGGTGTTCTGCAACCATCGCGAGACCTGCGACGACGTCGCCGGTGCGCTGTCGCGCGCGGGCTTCGCGGCGCGTCGCGCTGCATGGCGGCATGGAGCAGCACGATCGCAACACCGTGCTGCTGCTGCTCCGCAACGGCAGCTTGCGCGTGCTCGTCGCCACCGATGTCGCCGCGCGCGGCCTCGACATCGACGAGCTCGGCGCCGTGATCAACTACGATCTGCCGCGCGACGCGGATGTGTTCGTCCATCGCATCGGCCGCACCGCGCGCGCGGGGCACAGCGGGCTCGCGATCAGCCTCGCTGGATCCGCGCGAGGATCTCGCGCCGCGGTCCGCTCGCCGGCGTCCGAGCTCGACGAGCCTGCCCGTCGGCCGACCGGCGCAGCGCCGCCGCCGCCCGCGATGATCACGATCGCGATCCAGGGCGGTCGCCAGGATCGGCTGCGCCCCGGCGATATCGTCGGCGCGCTGACCACCGAGGTCGGCATCGCGGCCACCGACATCGGCAAGATCGCGATGACCGATCGGATCAGCTTCGTCGCGCTCGTCGCGGCGGTGGCGACGCGCGCGCTCGACGGCCTAACGCGGGCGGATCAAGACCAGCGGTTTCGCGCGTACGTCGTGAAGCCGCCGCGCTAGTCCGCGGCGTCATCTCGGGCTGGCGCCGGCGCGTCGCGCTCGGTCCGCTCGAAGCTAAGCGTGAAGTACAGGCCGCTCTTGCCCTGCTTCACGAACGCGCGAACCAGGTACGCGGCTTCGTCGCTCGTGATCGTGCCGGACCACGCGGGCGTCGGCGTCGGATCTTTCTTCGCGCGCAGACTTCGCCGGCGCGGGATCGAGCGCGCCGCGAAACACGACCGGTGGAAACTTGTTCGAGTCGCCGCGTGGAGGCGCGAGGCTGAGCGCCAGTTGATCCTCGCGATGCCAGCCGCTGATCTCGTACGCCTTCCGTCGATCGTGCAGTCGCCGTGAAAGTCCGGCTCGCTCGGCTTCTGTTTCTGCGCGTACTCGAACAGGTCGCCGCGGTCTGGGTGCGTTCGTCAGACATCGCCCCTCAGGTACAGCACATGTCCGCTCGTGGCGACTGGCACAGCGCATGCTCCAAGCAAATCCATGTCGATTCAGCGCAAGCCAGGCCGGTCGAGGCCTGCACGAACGCCACAGGCGTCGCAAAATGGCGCCCCGGTCGATCTGCAGGCCAATCTCCCGATGCGCCGATCGAGTTCACGCGCGGGGACGCGGTGGCGCGCGGCAATGCGGAGCGCGCGAACGCCGAGCCCGAGCCCGCCGCGTTGCATCACGCACGGGTCCGGGCACGCCGATCCAGCCGAAAAGCGCAGGCGTACGAAGTAACCTGCACACGGTTGTCCGCAGTCGCGGCGCACGTCCTTGCACACGCTGCGCAGGTCACCACGTGTTGTTCGGACTTTGTTGACGATCGGTCGCGATCGTT
>CAVXXN010000008.1:0-293725 GCA_963765715.1 Terriglobia bacterium | reverse complement strand
CTTGATCGAATCGACGACGCCGTCTGACCCGCATATGCGCTGGAGTACTGTGCTTTATCGCTCCTCCGTTGCTTTGAGGATCGCGCTGTTTAAGGGGAATACGGGGAAGGTCTTCCGTACGCCACACCTTTGGCGAGCACGTACTCTCGACCGTCGAATTCCGCTGTCGCGTTTGGAATTGCGTTTGCAACTGCAAAAGGCGTAGCTGGCCTGAAAGAGCAAGGGTGACACGAGTGAAGTTATGAGTGCGTTGCTCCAATCCTCTAACGTACGATATGCCGTCATACGGCTATCCAGTGCGAAGGGTTCGCCTGAACGACTAGTCCTTGCGTATCCAAACGAAGAAACGCTTCGCGGCCTCATCGCGGACACAAGCATAGTTAGTCTCAGGTTCAGTTCGCGAGACGAGGCAGCGTGTGCTGCGGGGGCGGCTGTGACCAAAGGGGCTACTCCGTGCCAAGCAGATGGGGTAGCAGGTACTCACGCCGAAGAGAGGCTGGTGCACCGCCTTCGAGAGCAACTGGCACATCGAATGAAGTTTTCGCCAATTCGCAGATTGGCTACCACTATTGTTCAGACTGGGTATAGCTGCCGCAATTTTCATCTTTTATTCGAAAAACATCGTGTCTGCCACACTCCGGTCGGTCCTTGCAGGTTCCGTGTAATCACATTGTGCGTGAGCAGAGCTAAATCGGTCGGCGGAGATGAATATGAATGCGTCAAAACGCTACGTGTTAGGCGTAGGAGTCGTCGCCGTCATCGTGATTGGCTCGATTGTTGGAGCGATTCTCCCAAGCAAGCATGCACAGGCCGCACCCACAATCGTTCCGGACATCGAGGTGGTGCAAGTCCAGCAGCAGGATGTTCCGATCGTCCACGAGTGGATCGGCACGTTCGATGGATTAGTCAATGCCGATGTCAGGGCGCAGGTGACAGGGTATCTGCTCAAGCAAGGTTATGAGGAAGGTGCGTTCGTCAAGAAGGGACAACTGCTCTTTCAGATCGATCCCAGGCCGTTTCAGGCGGTGGTAGAACAGGCGGGAGGGCAACTGGCCCAAGCCAAAGCCCAGCTTGCCAACGCCGAAGCCGTGCAAGGCCGCACAGAGCTTGACGTCAAGCGGTACACTCCTCTCGCCAAAGAGCAGGCTGCCACCCAACAAGATCTCGACAACGCAGTTCAAAACAATCTGGCCGCCATCGCCAGCGTGGAAACTGCCAAAGCCCAAATCAAGACTTCGGAGGCCGCCGTCGAAACGGCGAGAATCAACCTCGACTTCACCCGACTCGTAGCGCCGATCGATGGCATTGCAGGCCAGGCGCAACTGCAGGTGGGTGCTCTCGTCAGTCCGGCCACCGGACCCGTGACTTCAGTATCTACTCTCGACCCAATCAAAGTTTATTTCACAGTGGGAGAGCCTCAGTATCTCGCTTTCAGAAAACGCTTCCCCACGGAAGCAAGTACGCGAGCGGACCAAAAAACTCTGCGGATCGAGCTTGTGCTGGCGGACGGCTCTACGTATCCGCATCTGGGATCATTTGGTTTTGCCGATCGCCAGGTGAATGAGAGCACTGGAACAATCCGCATCGCCGCACTGTTCCCGAACCCCAACAACATCTTGCGGCCTGGCGGTTATGCCAAAGTGCGGGTATTCGTCGACGTCCAACATGACGCATTGCTTGTGCCACAACGGGCAGTTTCAGAGTTACAAGGCGGCTACCAGGTTGCCGTAGTGGATCACGACAACAAGGTAGCGATTCGACCAGTTAAAGTGGGGCCGCAGGTGGACAGCCGCTGGGTGATTTCGGATGGGCTCAATCCTGGTGACCGGGTCGTCGCGGAAGGAACGCAGAAGGTTCGTCCTGGATTGCGAGTCAATGCCAAGCCTTTCAGCACAGACGCCGCGAGGAGGTGATCCCATGTCAAAGTTTTTCATCAATCGTCCCATTGTCGCGATGGTGATCTCGATCGTGCTGGTGCTGGTTGGCGCTTTGACCATCCTTAGACTGCCGGTTGCCCAATTCCCCAAAATCGCTCCACCCGAAATCCAGATCCTCGCCACCTACGTCGGCGCCGACGCGCAAACTCTGGAACAAGCAGTGGCCACGCCTCTCGAACAGCAGATGAACGGTGTGGACAACATGAATTACATGTACTCCCTGAACGCCACGGGAAACTCGACCACGAGCTTGATCGTGAATTTCGATACAAAAACCGATCCAAATAACGACTTCATCCTGGCCCAGTCGCGTGAGACGCAGGCCGCTTCGCAGCTTCCGTCGGATGTGACCAACTACGGGATCACGGTACGAAAATCGGTGACGGCTCCCCTCATGTTGATCGCCGTTGATTCGCCGCACGGAACCTATGACGCGACTTTTCTGGGGAATTACGCATACATCAATCTCGTTGATCCGATCCTTCGGTCGCCCGGAGTCGGCAATGTCCAGGTGTTCGGCCCTGGCCAATACGCGATGCGAATGTGGGTGAACCCCGACAAACTGGCAAAGCTGGGGATCACAGTTCCTCAAATTATTAGCGCCGTTCAAGCGCAGAACACCGTGAATCCCGCGGGGAAGGCCGGAGGCCCGCCTATCCCCAAAGGTCAGGAGCTGACTTATACCGTTTTAGCCCAGGGCCGTTTAGTGTCGCCGGAACAATTCGGTCAGATCGTGCTGCGGGAAACACCGGATGGAGGTACCGTCCGTGTTCGTGATGTCGCCCGCATTGAACTAGGGTCGCAGGATTACAGCGCTGCCAGCCGCTTCAACGGCAAACCTGCAGCAGTTATCGCGGTTTATCAACTGCCCGGATCGAACGCGGTGGATGTAGGCAACGGTGTCAAGAAGCTCATGTCTCAGATGAAGCAACGCTTCCCGGAGGATCTCGACTTCGACATCTCCCTGGACACGACCCTGTCCGTAACCCAAGGAATTAAAGAAATTGTCAAGACGCTGGTGATTGCTCTCATCCTGGTGATCCTGGTCGTCTATCTTTTTCTCCAGGGGTGGCGAGCCACCTTGATTCCGCTGCTTGCGGTGCCGGTATCTCTGATAGGCACATTTGTTCTGTTTCCGTTATTCGGTTTTTCGATCAATACGCTTTCTCTGTTCGGGCTGGTCCTGGCCATCGGTCTGGTGATCGACGACGCGATCGTTGTCGTTGAGGGCGTCCAACGCCACATCGAGGAAGGACTCTCGCCCAAAGCCGCGGCGTTGAAGGCGATGGAGGAACTCTCTGGTCCAGTCGTCGGAATTGCGCTGGTTCTGTCCGCCGTATTCGTGCCCACGGCGTTCATTCCGGGCATCACTGGACGCCTTTACCAGCAGTTTGCGGTGACGATCGCGATTTCGGTTCTCTTCTCCGCGTTCAATGCGCTTACCCTGAGCCCGGCCCTGGCTGCGCTCCTGCTTCGTCCACGGGAGGAAAGCCATGGGCTGCTACGCAGATTTTTTGACTGGTTTAACCGTGTATTCGAGCGCGCAAACGCCGGTTACGTACGTTGGAGTGGGGTACTCCTTCAGAAAACCCTTGTTATGGCAGTGTTGCTAGTCGCCTTCGGCGTGGCTGCCGGGTTCTTCGCCCATCGCGTGCCGACGAGCTTTCTTCCCGATGAAGACCAGGGCTATTCCTATGTTTCCGTTCAACTCCCCAACGCAGCTTCACTGGAACGAACGACAGCGGTCGTGGACAGCGTAGAAAAGATCATCCGGAATACGCCAGGAATTCAAAACTCGACATGCTTCATCGGCTTCAGTCTATTGAGCTTCGTGCGTACTACGTATAACGCGACCTTCTTCGTTACCTTCAAGCCTTGGGACGATCGCACGACGCGCGCAGAACAATTTCAAACCCTGAAAGCGAATTTGAATCGTGAATTCAGCAGAGTGCCGCAGGCGGTTATATTCGGGTTTTCTCCGCCGGCCATTCCGGGGGTCGGCACAGCCGGCGGATTCACGTTTCTGCTCGAAGATCGTTCCGGCGGCGATGTTCAGTTCCTTGCGAAGAACGTCAACACGTTTCTTGAGGCTGCACGCAAACGTCCCGAAATCGGCAGCATCAATACGACTTTCCTGCCGAGTGTTCCGCAGAAATTCGTTGATGTAGATCGTGACAAGGTTCTGAAGCAAGGCGTCAACCTGAGTGACGTCTATCGGACGATCCAGGCATTTATGGGCGGTTATTTCATCAACTATTTCAATCGATTCGGCCGCCAATGGCAGGTGTATATCGAGGCCGAAGGTGAAGACCGTGCCAACATCGAGAACATCGGACGATTTTATGTTCTCAACAACAAAGGAGAAAGTGTCCCGCTGTCTACCCTAGTCAACATCAAGTCGCGCCTCGGCCCGGAATTCACTCAACGTTTCAACGAATATCGTTCGGCGCAAATCAACGGCAGTGCGGCACCGGGATACAGCGCGGATCAGGCGACGGCCGCTCTTGAAGACGTTTTCAAGCAAACCATGCCGCGTGAAATGGGTTTTGATTACTCGGGCATCTCCTTCCAGGAACAACAGGCAAGGCAAGGTGTGCCGCCCTCGGTCATTTTCGGCCTATCCCTGCTGTTTGTGTTCCTGATTCTGGCGGCACTTTACGAAAGCTGGTCGCTGCCCTTCAGCGTCTTGCTTAGCACACCTGTAGCGGTGTTTGGAGCCTTTGCGGTCCTATGGTTACGTCGTGTGGCCCTTGGTTGGTTCTTGCCGCCTTACTTGGTCCAGATTGAAAACGACGTTTATTCGCAGATCGGGTTGGTCATGCTCATTGGATTGGCAGCCAAGAACGCAATTCTGATCGTAGAGTTTGCGAAAAGTGAATTTGATAACGGCAAGCCGCTTATAGACGCGGCGCTGGAAGGCGCGAGGCTCCGCCTGCGACCAATCCTGATGACGTCCTTTGCCTTTGTCTTCGGTTGTATTCCTCTATGGACTGCGACTGGTGCGGGAGCAGTGGCGCGTCGGATTCTAGGAACCACGGTTATCGGCGGGATGGTGGCTGCCAGTGTTATCGGCATTTTCTTCGTACCGGCGATCTTCTATGCCGTCGAGAAATGGTCGAGCTCGGGCAAGGAACCCGCGTCCGGCACACTGCCGGCTCCTTCACCCGCTACAGGAGATTGAACATGCGCTCTCACGCGAGAATCAGACATTCGGTTGCCGCCGTGTTGTGTTCAGCTTTTATGAGCGCTTGCATGGTGGGGCCGAAGTATCATCGACCAGTTGTACAGACGCCAAACACATTTCGTGATCTGGCGGACAATCTGCAGATCAAGACTCAGTCAGCGTCTTATGCCGACTTGCCTTGGTGGCAGGTATTCAAGGATCCGAGACTGCAGGAGTTGATCCGGACGGCGCTTAAGCAAAATTATGATCTGGAAATTGCTACCGAACGAATTAACGCTGCTCGCGCTCAGGTTGCCGTCACGCGTTCCAGCCTCTTTCCCCAAGTAGGGGTTGGCGCCAATTTCAATGGCGGTAAGGACAATACCTTCCAGTCGAAATACAATTTTCTTACTCTTGTCGGAGATGCTGCGTTTCAGCTGGATTTCTTCGGCCGCTTACGGCGCGCCAGCGAGGCCGCTCGCGCTGAGTTGTTGGCTACTGACGATGCGAGACAGACGGTTGTCTTGACACTGGTCAGCGATGTCGCGAACCACTATTTCACCCTTCTACAGCTGGACGAGCAGCTGCTGATAACGCACGAAACAGTCACCACGCAAACGGATTCGGTCAAGCTGACGAAGCTCCGCCTTGAGCATGGTGTCGCCACGAAGCTTGATGTCTTGCAGGCGCAGCAGGTCCTGGACACTGCGAACACTGACATCCCAGCTTTGGAGCGCGAAATCGGCCAGGAAGAAGATGCCATCAATATTCTCCTCGGGAACTATCCGAATGGTGTGCCGCGTGGGCTCAGCTTGGTCGATCAAGAACTTCCGCCCGAAGTGCCTCCTGGCTTGCCATCATCACTCATCGAGCGTCGTCCAGACATTCGTGAAGCTGAGCAGATTCTGGTTGCTGCCAACGCTGAAATCGGGTTTGCCAAAGCCCAGTTCTTTCCGCAGATTGCACTGACCGGATCCGCAGGAGGCTCTTTCGGACGAAGCTCTGCCTTTACCAGCCTGTTTCCCACCCAAATCGGAATCTGGTCCTATGGTGCACAGGTCGCCCAGCCCATTTTCACCGGAGGGGCTCTGCGCGGAAATCTGCATCTTGCCGAGTCTCAGCACCAGCAAGCTTTAGTTGCGTACCGTCAAACCATCCAACGTGCCTTTGGCGATGTTTCCGATGCGCTGATTGGCTATGACAAGCTGCATCAAGTCCGCGTTCGCCAGGAGGATACGGTTGCTGACCTCAAGGAATCGGTTCGCATCTCCACGCTTCGCTACAAGGGAGGAACTACGACTTACCTGGAGGTTTTGGACAGCCAGAGATCGCTTTACGCTGCCGAACTTACGCTGGCGAGCGCACGAGGCGACGAATTTCGCAGCTTAGTCCAACTGTATCGGGCGCTGGGAGGAGGGTGGCAGCAGTGATCTGGTTGAGACAATCTCTTGGGCAGAGGTCATGAGTGCGTGCTTGGCCGTATCGAAAAAAAAGAGGGCGAATCGGAAAGGCGAGCTGAGATGAAATTTCTATTGCTGGACAACGCTCTACTTCCGGGGAGTGATCTTTTTCTCTTGGCCGCGGGGGTGTTCGCTGCACTTGTGCAGATCGAATGCCCGTCTAACAAGCCGGCTGGCGGTTTTTTGCCTGGGCCCGGCCGACTCAAGATGCCACTCGCAAGCCGAGCAGCACCACCCGGCGAATTTCCTTGTTTTGCACCAGTCAAGATGTCGCGGTTTCTGGTAATCATTCATGATTTTCGGTGCTCTTGGGCGATCAATCGACGGTCACGATGCGGCTTGGTCCGGAGTTGGCCAGTGGCCAATTCGCACTTCTCGCCGGGAGCAGCCCCGCAAGTCGGGCAGCGGACGGAGAGTAGGTGTTTTGGAGTAAATTCCTTTTTCATCCGCGCATGATGCAGGCGTGTATGAGAAAAAGATGCTCAATTGTGAACAAAAACCAAGATGGAACGGGGTAATACTTATGACAAAAATGGGCCAGTGGAGACTCCCAGTTGGCCCATTCCGCCCTCAAGCGCTACACCCCTAGCCGCCCAGGCGTAAACCGTGAAACTTTCCGAGTTGTGGTCCTGATTGCCATTCTGCGACTACGCTGGGTCGTGGTGATGTCTAAGTCCCCGTAAGCTTGAGAGTATTTCCGACGCGCTGCCGATGAACATGATCTCTTCCCGTAGTTCTCTGCACGTTCTTCGATTGGGCGGGCCATGGGTACGCCAGCGTACCTTTTCGGGAATGTTCTTGACAAATCTTTACGAAGAGGACCAGACTCGGTGCGTTTTTCGGGCAAGGGGGCCTTGGTCTTCGGGGGGAGGGCGCAAGGCAGACAGGGCCGCTTGGTGCATTTCCAGCGGCCCTTGTATTTACGGAAAAATAAGCTCGTGACCCGCGCATGAGCAACCCGATTCCATCATAGGCGTAAATCCTCAAGCGAAGAACCAGAAGCGAAATACGCGGCTTAGTGTTCTTATCGCATCGCCAGTCCGTTCGTTTAGAACCTCCAGCAAGAATCCCACGAAGGTGCCCCCACACAATTAGCAATTAAGCCAAAACGGCGTCTGTTGCGGCGTTTCATGGGGCGAATGGATGACAGTGAGGCCATCTCAGTTGCCCGTCGCCTTAGAAAGCGAAGCGGCTGCCGGCGTAGAAAATCCTCGTAACAAAGAGAGATCAGGGCTTTTTCCACTGGTACAGGCTGGCTAGCTCAGCTTTGATCTCCAGCAGTCTTTGCTGATGCCTCTTTCGTACAGCTTCTCGATCCGCTGTATGGCCGATGACCCCAATATGACAGAATCTCTCCGACGCCATAATCGCGGCTATCTCTAACCGAAGTTCGCGGACACGTTCTTCGATTGGGCGGGACATGGGTAAGGTTTGTCTACGCCAACGTTGAGCGCAGCATCCTATCAAACGCAGCTAGCCTACTCGGTTTCGCACCGAACACAACAGGCCATTGAGGTTAGTATCCCTTGACAGTAGGTACGCGATTTGCTAGTATTGCCTTGAGAGTAGGTAACCCTATGAATCGCAAGCCTAAAATGAAGAAGTTCACCAAGAAGGATTTCGACCAGCAATTTCCCGATGATGCGACCTGTCTGGAGTGGCTCAAGAGTTACCTCTATCCAGACGGCATCTTTTGCGAGAAATGCAACCGCGTGACGAAGCATCACCGCGTGGTCAGTCGCCCGTCCTACTCTTACGACTATCGTGGTCATCATGTCCACCCCACGGCGGGAACTATCTTCCACAAGTCACCAACTGCCCTTACAACGTGGTTCTACGCCATCTACCTGATGGCTTCGACCCGATGCGGAATCTCGGCAAAACAGATTGAGCGGGAAACTGGCGTCACGTACAAAACCGCATGGCGTATGTTCAAGCAGATTCGTTCCATGCTGGGGGAATCCGATCCCATCGGCGGAAAAGGGCAAGGAGTTGAAATGGACGAAGCCTACTTTGGCGGATCACGCAAGGGCGGAGGCGGTCGGCGTCTGCGAAATGACAAGGGCGAGTTATACAAAACGCCTGTTGTCGGCATGGCCGAACGAAAAGGTCGCATCAGAGCCGTAACCGTGCAAGACACCAAGAGCGCAACGTTGCTAGAAACTGTGCGCGAACACGTGCTGCCGAAGAGCACGGTATTCACCGACGAATACAACAGCTATGACGGTATGAGCCGAATGAAGGAAGGCTACGCACATCGGCGCATCAACCACAGCTCCAAGATCTACGTCATGGGCGACGTGCATACGAATACGATTGAAGGATTCTGGTCGCTGGTAAAAAACGGAGTTCGCGGTGTCTATCACTCCGTGGGGAGCAACTACTTACAGTCTTACTTAGACCATTACAGCTTCCGATACAATCGGCGCTCTGACACGCAGCCGATGTTTCTCAGTTTCTTGAAGCAAGCGGAAAAGAAGGACGTGGTAATCCGGCAGACGCCAACGACATTGGTCGAGCCGTTCTGACTCATGCGAAAAGAGCGAAGCCACTGTTCACGATTTATTCGGAATTATCGGTCACATACAAAAGTGCTAGACTTTTAGCAGGCAATGCCGTCGTCACTAACAGAGAATCAGGCAAATCGAGTCTGGGAAAAAAGGGTTGAGGCTGAAGTGCGTTCGCTGTATTTCGCTGATTTAGCAAATCGCTACACGACCAGAAAACAGATTATTACCGGGGCGTCTTTTTTCCTTTCTTCGGGTGCTGCCGCAACGATCATAGGAAACTTGCCACCCGTTGTCACATTGTTGCTGGCATTAATCGCCGCGATTACCACAGCCTATTTAATGGCCGTGGGCTTTGACAAACGCGTCGGCACGCTAGTGAGAAAGCTGCACTGTCAGTGGAACCATTTGAGCAATGAATATGAGCGGCTGTGGAACCATTGGTATGATGACGACGCAGAGCGCACATTGAACGAACTATTGAAGCGTGCGGGAGAGGCCTCAGAAATAGCCGTGGAAATAGCCTAAAGACGATGCTCTGCTGAATAAATGGACAGATTTAGTGTATTCCCGATTTGCTCCCACTACGGCATAGACGAGTGTCAGGAGGAGCATCCACTTGAAGGAGAGCGAATGGCCCCCGCTTAGGAGGCCTCCTCCTCCTCCTCCTCCGCCGCCAAAACCGAGACAGAGGCCCGACTCTCTTAGTTTTTCTTAGGCTCGACCTTGCGGCTGGCCTTCTTTAGCGCGGCCTCAAAATCAGAGCTTCGTGAAAGTAGAAGTGTTGTCTTTTGGGCGGGCTGAATCGGAGCCGGGAATGGTGCGTTTCATAAAGTTGTTCTCCTGTCTCTTTCTCATCTCCACAAGTCCGGGTTGATCAATAGCCTCGAAAATCTTTTGCGCAGGGGACGACGATGGCTACCCCATAATTTACACCACGTTTTCGATCATGAAGTGAACGATGGTTTGTTTATGTCTTCCTCGCGAATGTCCCAGTGGCCTTGAATCATTCCCAACAGTGTTTCGCCGGTGCCGCTGGTAAAAATGGTGATATCTTCATCCTCGGTAGTCTTAACTTTTTGTTGCACTGTTCAGCGGACGAACACTGGCGATCCGCTCATCCCACCAATCGACCTGGCTTCGATTAGATAGGCATGCGTATAGCCAAGTTCAGTCCTGAATTGGCTGAGAAGCCATCATCGCAATGTTCCCACACCGGACAATCGGCGTATTAACGTCATCAGCCAGCGCCGGGAATCGGAGAAGAATAGGCCCACGACATGCACGTCGTCAGCCTATGCCGAAGTTCCAGCGTTTCATGCGTTCTGGCAATGCGAAGTGTCCAACGGGAATGGCTATAACATCCGCATTCTTCGGAATGGAAACCTGAACTATGGCAATGTCCGCATTTGGGTCGGTGGGATGAAACCACCATGTAGTTGCCGGAATTTCAAACTGATTTGTAATCCCCCCTCCCTTCTTATTCGTCGTGGAAAAAGATAGGGACGTTCTCGCAATTCAAGGGCAACATGCTTTGCAGTCGCGAAATACGTCATTCTACATGTTGGATAGTCGCTCTGATTCACAAGGAATCGAAATGAAGAATCCTGTCGCCCAATGATCGCCAGAGACGCCGCTCGCGTCCTCCTGCGTCACCTCGCACACATAGCCCACGCATTTTCAGGATGTCGTCAGGAACTCGCAGAAATGGCTCCGATGGGTCTCGCTGGATACGGATGTGGCCGCATCGCACCGAAATGACCTCGGATGATTGTATACCTACTGTCAAGGGATACTTACCCCATCTGAAGTCCTTCGCCCCGGTTTCGCCTCTGTCCCTGCTAGCCTGATTTGGCTCTGATGATTCCTACTTTCCAGCCCTTGCCAGTGGTCCGCAAACCGCGCCCATTTAACGGTCCGGACTGGGTCTTCGAGTTGAAGTATGACGGCTTCCGTGCATTGGCCTACCTCGATCACGGACGCTGCCGGCTGGTTTCCCGCAACGGCCATCCCTTCGCTTCGTTCTCAGAACTAGCTTCGTCGATCGCAAAATCGGTTGACGGAATTACCGCGGTCTTCGATGGCGAGATCGTCTGCGTCGACCGTAAAGGCCGGCCACGATTCGACGATCTCCTATTGCGCCGTGGAGAACCCCGTTTCTTTGCTTTCGATCTGCTCTACCTGAACGGCAAAGACCTCCGGCATGACCAGCTTGTCGATCGCAAGGCGGCATTGCGGCTGCTGCTGGGATCGCGGCGCGAAGCGTCTATCAATTACGCCGACCACGTCGCGGGATCTGGCGTGGCGCTGTACGAACAAATCTGCAAACTTGATGTTGAAGGAATCGTCGCGAAACACCGGTCAGCACCCTATGCCACCCAGGACATGCTGAGCACCTGGTACAAGATTAAAAATCCCAGTTACTCACAGATGGCAGGTCGGCATGAACTGTTTGAAGCGGGAGCGGCATCGAGAGCCGGTGCCAGGGTGGCATTCTTGCGATCTAGCCTGCGCGGAGGTAGAACAGCGTGCCTGAGACTGAGAAAAAATATGCTCCCTCAGCATGGCTATGGGTAGGCGGCTTCCTCATCGCGGCCGCGGTGTTGGCGGCTCTCGTAGGGTTGTATTTTTATCTCCACTCGCCACGGTGACGGATGAACTCGATTTGCCAGATTGAATACACGAGCGGCGGTGCTGAAAGTATGCCATGTGGCAGACCCGCGGTTGATCGCTGTTCTGATTGTGGAGTGTCGCTCTGCAAGAATTGCCGTTTTGAGTGCTGCCAAAGTTCGTTCTGCACTCAGTGCTGGGAATCTCACCTAGAGTACGCGGGCATGAAGAATCCGGGTAGCGTTCGAGACTCTCGTCCTTTAAGACAGTCCAGTTAGATCAAAGCGGCCACCCGGAAGTCACTGGCCCGATATTCCATAAGGAGTTTCTGGGTGAATTGATTATTTTCTCAGGTGCTTCCTGACCGCGTCCGCTGAAGGTCCAACACTCAACCGCTTTCTCGGGTGTGGCCCCTAGTCGGTTCGACCAGTCGCGCAGTTCATCTCTTCGTGAACGTTGATGCGGGCTAGATCGGCCTGTCCTCTATTGGTTTTGTCGTCTGACATGCTGTTTTCCCACTTGATGGAAAATTTGTAATGCTTACGCAACACGTCGGCTGTCGATATTGCGAGGCTCATTCAAGTTTCAGTATCGCGACGGCGCATCAGACCAGCCAACCCCAACAAACCTAAAAGGCCGATCCATCCGTAATCGTGGCGTGGTACGTCTTGACTGTACCGTTGTTGAGTATCGTTCGATAATCGCGGGCTAGTAGCACCTTGCGCCAACCCAAGCGTTGTGAAAAGCACTGCGGTTGCACAGACTGCCAAAACCTTTTTCATAAATCCTCCAGCACTCATGTTGGACTCACATCAACTCATTTTCCATACCCTGATAACCCCACATCGCTAGATGAATCCACCTAGGTATCAATAACGGGAATTAGGAATGAGCAATTGAGCCTGAGGCTGAACGTATTTGATGGCAACCGACACGAACTCAACGATGCCACTACGTTTTCTTTTGAAAGAATATAGGGTTGATTCCTAGAGTGACCCTGTCTGCTCGCGCCGTCCTGGCAAAGTTTCTGGGCGCAGAGCCTACCTAAATTGCCTTGCGTGGCGGAAGAAATCCAGTGCTCGTGATGAAGCCTTCCCTAGATAATAGGTTCACCAATAGGCGAGGGCTGAAACCCTACAATGGTCACAGGTTGGACACTGATCGGGCTGGCAACTAAGTTCACCGCAGGCACAGCGATGCCGATAGTCGGCTCTTGGGGAGGTTTGCGCCTATTCACTTCTCTTCCCATCGCTGCCATAAAACCTCCTGCTTAATCACTTCTTGAGGGCTGCCCTGCACGACCGCTGTGGAGCGCTCAATTTGAATCCGTCTTAAAGACATCAGAGCGGGCAACGGACTCCATGTAGCACCTGGCAGGGAGTATAAGGCCACCTTGCTTGATGCTGGGGGCACACTGCCTCCACTCACAAATGGTAGCATGCTTACAGCGATCTTCACGAACTGCTCCTCGGTAACAGCGCCAAGTGCGATACCAGCGCCTGCAAGTTGTTGCATTTGCTGGACTATCTGCTGTGTAGTCAAAGGTGTCGGCACGTTCAGGGAAACCGGCTTTAACTCCAATTCGCGAAGAAGGTTGAGCGGTTCCTTCAGCTTCATGTCCTTTTCGTACTCAAGGTACAGATCCACATCAGCCCTTCAACTTCTGGAGTTGGGGCTTCGGCTTTGAGGTTGAGATCGTTCTTGGCCTCCTCCCGATTAATTGGGATGGCCGTGGTCGCAGAGATTTGATTTGAGGTTATCGATAAGCTGCTCAATCTCATGTTCTTCGGATTTCTTCATGTGCAATCTAAGCAGCCTTCGGGCAGTCAGTCGCGATTGATTGTGATGTAGTTGCACGTTACCGATGGCCAAAGGATGAATTTTGTCCGTGAGCGCAATCAGTGCCTGAACTAATTCGTCTTCATGGGTAATTCCTACCTCATCCTTCACCAACTTAAAGAAGCCGTTACGTCCTCTACGCTGATGGGTGCTAACTGTCCGGGAGCCAGAGGTCAGCCGGATTAAAAATATTCGTCACGGAGGGGTCTATAGGGCCCAAACACCCCATCTTGTGCATAATGATCTTGTCGGCGCCAAGTGCGATTAGAGTCGCAGCACTGAAGGGATGTAGCGGGACCATGACAGCAAAATCGTTTGTGTATTGCCTAATCAGGCTCACAATACGCCGAGAGGAACGGTGCCTGAGCCCCCGTTGCTGTAAAGTACAATAGGTCTACCCCATTCTTGGCTAGCTCCCGGGCCAGCTTCCAAATGGTCATAAATGATTCTGAACGCATCATCCGCAATCTGAATCTCGTAGCCAACGCGAGTCGACGTCACATAGCTGATGAGTAGTCGATTGCTTCTTGAGTTCTGTAATTTCCGATTTAAATTCTTTCGGGCCGCTCGCGACATGTTGATGCCTCGATTGTTCTAGAAATTTTGGGGGAGGCCGATAGGGGAAGGCCGGGATTATCTCACAGGCTAAGAAAACGCAAACCGCCAGTTACCTTCCCTCGTTTGGGCTGAATTTGTTGCCGCAATGAGGACATTCGATCGTGTCAAAATCTACCCGCTTCATCTCGGCCGGCGTGATCGCGACTCCGCACTTTGGGCAGATCTTCTTGAGAGAAACCTGGACCTTTTCCAGGTCAATTTTTCGTGATCGGGGCACGGGAAGACCATCGTAGTTCGTAATATTCGATGTCAGATTTAGTTCGACGACTTCGAGTTAATGGGGAGCTGGCTTAGCCGCAGCTTCGCTCGCCGTTCTGCACAGGCTCCAATCGTGGCTGGTACTCAGTCACTGTCTCGAATTTCGGTCGGCTTCACGCGCTCTGGCCTGAAAATCTAGCGCTCAATGAGCTTTTGGACTTTATAGTCTTCACGGTGCTGAGGGCGTAAGGTTTGGTTTGTTTGCTGGTTTGTCATTGCGGGAGCCTGCCACAGGTCAGACTCGATTGGCTACTGTGGGAAAAGCTAAGCCATATTGTTCTGTTTACTCCGAAGTCTCCCTATGCTGAGGGCGGATTTCTACGGCTTGACCCAACTGGTTTATCTGTCTGACCACAGTGTCCGCTGAGGGAGGAATCTTGGCCGTCGGTTCACAGATCACGACCACTCTCTTTGCTTTCTTTTCGGACTTCATTCTGTAGCTTAACGCGGATAGCATTTCCTGGAGACAGAAGTCTATCGCTTCGGCCTCTTGGTTCCCGAAAGGGCGAAGGTCAAGATAGATATTCTCGCCATCCTCAGTCCGAACGAGTTTTTTCTGGTACTCAGTTAGTTCCATGGTGCGAGTCTACCAGCCCCAATACTTCAGAGGTTAAAACTTCACTGTTACAATCCCTGCCAGGGGGTGCGATGGCGTGTTCCAAAAACCCTCATCCACAGCAGGCGCTATGTCCTTGGCAAATAATGAATGATCCCACTTGGTGAGTGTGTTCGTTAAATACCTGTATTCGGAACGGGTCAAATACAACGTAGCGAATGATTTTGGAACATCGCAGGACCAAGAGTGCCAGTTGCCCAGCAACGTGAAGTGAACGCACTCGGGAAGAAAGTGAGTTAAAATTCAGCGTTATGCGATGGGCGCATAAACTCGTGATGCTGAGCGTATCGGCTCTGTTCCTGTCGTGTTCTGCAATTTCGCCTTATGGAAATCTTCCAGCTAACGTAGTTCCGCCTGGACTGCGCGCCGTCAACATTCGTGTCGATGAGGACATTTCTTTAGCGCCTGGTGATCGCGTCAACGTGTTGATGATTGACAAAGCACAAACAAACGTTACCGTGCTTGAGAACGTGGCAGTTATGGCCGCAGACCAAAAAGTTGGCATAGTTACGCTCCATTCATGGCGTCAACCAAAGCTTCTCTCTCTTCAACCGTGCCGCTCTGATCCTGCGATAGCGCCAAACGCCTGTTGTGGATTTCAGATACCGCCTTTTGAAGACGTTCCTGCATCTTCGTCCACTCGGTTTCAAGCATAGCGGCCTGATATGAGGCTTGCCATTTATAGGTCAATACTTGTTCTTTGCGAGGATTAACTGGCCTGTGACTGATCGCCATCTTTGACGCTCCTTGCCAAAGCAAAACGCCCCAGACTGTTGAGTCTTGGGACGCTTGTCGAACAGCCTTCCCCGAAGTCTGTTCACCACCAACCTTACGGTCAGGGCAATTCGATGTATATGGCACGGTTGTGCTAGGGAGTTACCTTACAGGATCAGTGCTGTGCTAGCCCGCCTTGTGGGAACCAAAAAGTTCCCGTTCGTTTTGAACTGGCTTCCTCACGCACTCAGTCGTCACGTGGTAATCACCGCATGACAATCAGCGCAGGACCGGCGTTGCATTAGTGGCGACACATACCCAATACCCGCCTTTGTAAATCCAAGTATCAACAAAGCGCTCCCGGCGGACGTAGGGTTTTCCGGCTTCGACGCCCTTGGCTCGAAATACTCCGGTGGAGATTGCAATATTTCCGAACACATTGACGGTCATCGATTCCGGGGCGACTTGCTGCTCTTGGGAATTGGATTTCTTTATGCTTGCCAGAAAGGCTGCTTTGCTCTGTTGGCTGCCGTCATCGTTAATCAGAACAATCCGATCGTCGAGAATTCGGTCTAGAGCACGCTTATCTGCGAGCTTATAGGCCTGGTTCCATGCCTTCTCCAAGGCAATAATCTTCGATTGAACAACACGCTCGGCATCCTCTTGTGCCGGGACGAACAATGCAGCCGCGCATACCAAAGCCATCAACAAACCGGTGAATCTCATGTGCGCACCCCCATTTTTGCGCAGTATATGGCGAATCCGCTCTTGTTGCTGCGAGCAAGCCGACTTGAGCGAAACCTAAGTAACTGGCGAATGGCTTGCGATCTATTGAAAGGCTGGATGAGGTTGGAAAAGCACTAGGGACGCCGCGGTTGCGGCGCTTGGTTTCCTTCGATCTGAACGTGGAGTGTTCCAGTCGTAGAAAATGTATTCAACCTTCTCGTACTTAATGCGCCGGGGCAGATGATCATGAAGGCCGATACAGATTTGTGCATCGTCAAAGGGCTGTGCCGGAGCGAAACGGCCAGAAATTACGCGAACTGTCGTCCATTCCTGGCACTTCAGACCTCGGACTGACTCAACTGCCCCCTTAATGATTTTGGTGTGCTTGATGAGGTGGTCATAGTCCGGAAGCGGGTAAAGAAATTCGTCGTGCAGCAGTTTTTCGCAAGGAGCAGTCGCCTTGGGGACAGTTTCCGATTTATCGGGTAGGTTTCCTGAAGGTTGAAGGTGAGAATTAGGACCATTTTCGACCGATTCATTGCCATCCCCATTCGCCGCACCATCTTTCGACTGGGAAGTAGTCTGGCCTGGCCCGCGCTCGTCGTCAGGGCACACAATTTCAGCCTGCTGGTTAACCTGGGCCCCCACTCGGGCTTCCTGCCGCCAACTGGTTACGTGGCGTAAAGCCTGCTGAGACTCCCTGAATTCACGCTCTCCCTCTCCAACGCGAAACATCAGCCAAAACGCGAAGGCGGCCAACACTACGATCAGGATTTTATAGATCACAGAAGGACGATCCTCTGGTGGCGCGCATTCGAAAGGTCCGAGATTTTCGTTAAACTTGGAGAACCGTGACGCTGAAGTTCAAAACTTCAATCCGACGATAGTGTTTGATTCCTTGGTAGCCGCTTCATAGTGCCAGCCTTTGACTGCTTTCAGCGCAGACTCCGCTAATACCGGGTGGCCTCCGACGTATTCCAACCGGCGCACCGTACCGTCCGGACTGATCCAGATCTTGAGTTTGACCGTGCCGTGAAGATTCATCTTCTTCGCAAGTTCCGGATAATCCGGCTCTTCACGGTGAGTAACCTTCCGCTCGCGTCTGAGCGGTCGCACTCATCCCGCCCGCGAGGAGCGTAACGATGCAAACAAGATGTGTTTCAGTCTCGTCATCCTCATGCCTGATCAGAGCGGCTGGCGCTAAAAAGCAAGCCGCAATGCAACTTGAACCAGCCTCGGGTCTCTCGCTCGGTTTACCAGTCCGAAGGTCGATCCTCCCGTGATGTCTCCGTCTGGGTTAAAAAATTGCGTGTGATTAAACAGATTGAAGAATTCGGTGCGAAATTCCAGATTACTGCGCTCGCCTAAAGCCACAGTCTTGTGGAGGGCGAAATCGAAGTTGATAATGCCCGGACCGCAGCATACTGTGCGCGGCGCATTGCCAATTTGGCCGAGGGGACCATCGACGAAAGACGTAGGATCAAAATAATAGCCGCCCGACGTCCGCGGATCCAGCCGATGAAACGGCGCGACCTGGTTTGGCTCGCCGGGCGCCTCGAAATCGAAGCTACCCATCAGTTCCTGATCGCCGGAAGACGTAATGCGTAGCGGAAATCCGGACTGCAATGTAGAGATAGTCGACACGGCCCACCCATTGATGATGTGCCTGCTCCAGTTCGACACCTTCCAGTCCGGGACCCGCCAATACCCGCTCAACACGAACCTGTGGCGGGCGTCGAACAGAGACAGGGCTCGAGACCGGCTCGGGTCGATAGGATTAACCGAATTCTCGAAGCTGGAGGCAGTGTCGATCGACTTGCTCCATGTATACGAAGCCAACAGCTGCAATCCGTGAGAAAAGCGCTTGTTGAGTTGTGCCTGAAGCGAGTTGTATGCCGAGTTCGCAATAGGCTCCATCGCGAACAGGCTACTGAAAACCGGGACACCGTCGGGCGGGCAACCCGCCCCGGTAGTGGGCTGGCATAGGGGAGACGAATACTTGCGCAGTCCGACCAAGGTGATCGGGTTTGCATTCGGCCCAGTAACGTTCGGCACCGACCCGTAGGGCAAGTGCAAGGTGACGCCCGGCGGAATGGCGCCGGCCGGAATCGAGTAGGCGGTGTCTTCACCAAACGGCCCACATGACATTCCCGGGATCTGGTTCAGGTCAAGGCAGGTCTGCGCATTGCCAAAGTTCTGGTCCAGGCTGGCCAGCAACCGATGACCCTGGCTGCCAACGTACCCGAGCTGCAGCATCATGTCTCGCGGGAGCTGGCGCTGAACCGTGAAGTGATACTGCTCCGCGTATTGACTTCGCAGCGTGTCGGGAAAGTTTCCAAACAACAGAATGGGACGGAAGAGCGCGAAATCTACCGCCGACCCCCGAGCTGGATTTGAATAGCCGTTAAATGGATTTGGGGTCACAGTCCCGTTCTGTCCAAGAAACGGAGTATTGAAGAAAATATTACTGACGAATGTGCTGCCGCCAAACGGCGGTTGGGCAGCAAAAGACGCCAGCATTAACTCCTCGTTGCTGTCGTAGAACATCCCCCAGCCCATTCGCACACTCGATTTGCCCGGACCGCCCGAGAGCTTCGCTACCCAGCCGCCCGTCCAGTCAGGCGACCAAGCCAGGCCGAATCTCGGAGCCAGGGACTTGAGATAGTCATTGGTTAGACCCGCGGGCACACCCTTGTCGCCCGGCAGCACCAATCCGAGTGGGAAAACTGATGCGGCAGGTCCGGTTGGTGAGCAGTCGTTCGAACCAAAAGTCGCCGTCAATGGATCCGAGGCACTCAGCTCACACTGGTAGATACTGGTGGCCTGGCCGGGGCGAAACGCCTGAATGCGCTTGCCCGCATCCTCCTGCGGCGTGTTCAACTCCCAGCGAAGCCCGTAATAGAGCGTGAGGTTCGGCTTCAGCTTCCAGGCGTCTTGCGCGAATATCCCAAGCTGGGTGGTACGGACGTCGACCGCGTTTGCGGAACCTTGTGAGTAGGTGTCCGGAAGCCCCAGAAGATAGTTAGGGACCAGGTCAGCGAAGCCCACATCGTTCGGACCGCCACCTGAGAATTCAAAGTTCCCGTTGATGTTGTAGAAGTAGGTCTGGTGAAAACGTTGGTTGCGGACGTCCGCGCCAAATTTCAGGGAATGCTTGCCGATGATTTTGCTGACGCTATCGAATCCGTGATAAACGTTCCCGGTCTGAGCGAAACTCCCGTTGGCATTGTTACCAAGCGCGAATCCACCCGCCAGAGAGACAAACGGCACACCTTCGTGACTGGCTCCATATCCGGGAGTGATACCCAGGCGCGGGTTGGAAGGATCGGAGAAACACTGGTCCGCCGGTACTGTGGCGCACGAATCCTGCACCAGGCTGGTGTGCTGGGGAGACAGGAACTGGCCCTGCGCGCCCCGGTAAAACACAAAGCGGGCTTCATTGGTCGTCTTACCGTTGACCATCCAGTTGTGCGACAGATTGAGTTGCTGGAACCGGTCTCTGGTCAGGTTGCCGAATTCAGGAAGGTTCGAACCTGCCGCCTGGAATCGCGAGAACGGCTCACCATCAAGTCCATCCGCTCCGTAATAGTAAAAGCTGAGCTGCTGCTGGCTCGTAAGGTTGTGGTCCAAACGCAGCGTGATCTGGTCCTGGCGAACCTTGGCCTCGGGCACTGAAAGAAACGTCTGAGCACCAACGTTCGGCAACGGAACAAATTTGTCCATCAAGTCTGCTGCCGTCGGGTCAAAGCACGATGCTGGAATAACGTTCCCAGGGAAAATGCTCGCATACGGAGTACCGGTTGCGATCGCGGCTCCGCCATTCGCCGCGACTGCCGAAGTGCATCCGGGACGGCTGCCAAGTTTGGTTGCGACTGCGTCGTCGCTCAGTATGCCCGTGAAAGCCGGGCCTGCTGAGAAGTCGCCTCCGCGTTCCTGCTAGCGTGGGTACAGGCACAGCGTCGGACGTAATTCCCTGCCGCACTCTTCGGCCTTCATAGGAAGAGAAAAAGAAAGTCTTATCCCGTCGTATAGCCCCGCCGAGGATGCCGCCGAACTCGTTCTGCTTGAAGTCGGGAGTTTCTGGATCAAAATATCCTCTGGCGTTCAGCACCTTGTTGCGAAAATATTCGTAAATGCTTCCATGAAGCGTGTTGCTGCCAGATTTTGTGATCACGTTGATCACGGATCCGGAATTACGCCCCAGCTCGGCATCGTAATTGTGTGAAATAACGCGGAACTCGCTGATTGAATCCGGAGAAGGCTGGATGGAAGGGGCGTTAATGAACTGGTCCCCTGAATGTCCGCCGTTGACGTTGTAGTTGTTTGAACGCGCCCGCCCGCCATCGACCGAAACCACTCCAGGCTGATCGCCGCCAAAGAAGAGGTCTGCGCCCAACGTACTTTGCACACCAGGCTGCAGCTGAAGCAACTCGAAAGTGTCGCGGGACTTGAGTGGAAGATTGGCTACTTCCAGATCGCTCATCACGACGCCGAGCTGTGTGTTCGATGTCTCAACCACCGAGGTGCCAGTGGCATGACGCGACGAAGAGACTACGTCATTGCTGCCGAGGACGATTTCAATCCGAATGACTTGCCCGATGCTTGCACGAAGATCACGAGTCTGGGAATTGGGAAAACCGTCGACTTTTACTTCCAGGCTATAGGTGCCGACCGGCAATGAAGTGAACTCGAAGTTGCCAGAGTCGTCGGTAGTAGCTGCGCGCAGTAATGAGGTGTCGTGGCTGCTGATAATGACAAACGCGCTTACCGCGGGATGGCCAGCAGGATCCACAACTCTTCCCTGTAGTTCGGCTGTGTTTTGCGCCCACCCAAGAACAGAAAAAAACAAAAAGAATGTTAGAAGTGCGATCAGTCTGCTCACCGGGTGAGTCATAGAAGTCCACGCCCCTGTTCCCGTTTCTGGAATCGACGTTAGGGGAACCGAAGTGCCCGCAGCAAGTAACTGAAGTAATCGGCGGCCCCTCAAGGACGCTCGCCAACGAGCCGGTGGGAATCGAAAGAGTCGTCTGGCTAGGTTACCTAGGTGTATCCCTCATGAACGTTATTGAGCTGCGTGAAGATCAACGAGAGTATTTTGCTAGAGAGACTAGGCAGACTTCGCCGCAGATGGCAGTCAAGAATAATTGACGACGAATTTCTCCAGCTCATGAAGGAAACTTCTACGAAAATGCGCAAGAACCATCAGTTCACCTTGGCAGGCTTCAAGGTTGATCCGCAAGCTGCTGGTCGGCTTTTCAGACTCGTTCGAAAGGCTCAATGCAAGCATTCTCACTGTGCATCTGCGATCGGGTCAGAACGATGGCCATCGCGAGATCAACGCCTGTGTGCTGCCTCTTGCCGGAACCGCCGTCGCCGGGCTAAAGAACTCGACCTGGTTTGTGCCGCGCCGGACAGTAATCTATGGAATCGGGGGCGCAAAGGAAGCCACGCGGTTCGTCGAATTGGGCATTAACGCGTTGTTGGAAACCGGCAGTGATTCGAGTATTCGAGCGGCGGTCGAGGCAACTCAGTCGCTGCTCTCCCGCGGTGTTGGGGCATGTGGACGCGTGCCAATCGCGACCCTCGTAAGAATTGATGCGGAGGGAAGGACACTGGCTGGTATCACGAAGAACGTCGGTTACGGAGGCATGGCTGTACGCCTCCTGCGGAATGCCGATCTCCCTCAAGATATAGCGCTTCATTTCATTTTGCCATACGCCGGCTCCTTCTCACTGGCAGCATCTCCACGGTGGTATTCGGGCCGCCTGGTCGGATTACGATTTCAGCCATCCGGTCAAGAAGCGCTCAAGCGGTGGGTTAAAGATTATTCATTACTTGGCCAGAATGACAGCCGACCACTTCGAGCAAGGGGTGCATTTGCGTGAGCACTCCGCAGTTGCGCTCAGCAGTGGACTTCTCATCTCGGACCTAAAGTAATTGGCTTTAGGCATGACCTTCGTTACTTTCTGCTCCCAGATCACTACGCTACGATTTACTGCGGATTGTTAGCAGTGCGAAATGTATTGCATCCCAGAATTATCATGGTTGATGGCGCACCTTCATCGGGAGAAAAACGACAGCCTGCCAGCCCTTCCGGTTACAGCCGGTCCCTGACGGGCGGAGCTGCTGCTGCCGCCCCCGCACGTTCTGCTGTTTACGATCAAGACGAAGTTACCGGCTCAACCGGGTATCCGTTCAACCCAGCCCCAAGTGAACAACCATCTGAGATCCTAAGCGCAGATTTCACCGCAACCGTTGTTCCCAAGAGCTTGTCTACAGTCATTGGCGCTGCCGCGAAGACTCTCAAAAGAAGCTGGTTTTGGTATTCGATTGCCGCATCATTGTGCTGGACCGCATGGGCATTTACCGCCCGGCTCGGGTCCAAGGAGATTCCTCCGGCCACGATGCAGTTCGTCTCTGCATTTGGATTTCTGCTGGTTAGTCTGGTAATGGTTGTAGTGCAGAGGCCCCAACTGAATCAAAGTCTGCGCGGCAACTCTTACGCCCTTATCAGTGGCTTGCTCCTCGGACTGGGTGGCATCGCGTTATACGGCGCATACCGCGCCGGCGATAATGCTTCCGTCGTTACGGCAACCACTTCGCTGTATCCGGTTGCTACTGTGCTTCTCGCAGTCACGTTCCTGCGGGAAACAATCAATAAACTGCAACTGCTTGGAGTATGTTTTGCCGTTGCGGCAATTCTGCTGCTCTCTTTATGAAGGGACTCATGCTTCCGACGTGGCTATGGCTATCCGTCCTGGTGCTGGTGTCATGGGGCACTCTGGGGCTGTTTCAAAAATTGGCCATGAACTATATCTCTGCCTCCGCAGCTCTGGTTTGGGCGGCTGCGGGATTCATTCTTTTGCAGCCATTGCTGTTCCCGGGTAGCTCAATTTTCGAGTATTCCACCAAAAGCCTGGGCTGGGCGCTGCTGAATGGCGTATTCAATGGCCTGGGCTTCTTGAGCTTACTAGCCGCGATGCGTCAAGGTGGCAAGGCCTCGATCGTCGAACCCATGACTGCCTTGTATCCTGTCTTCGTCGTCCTGCTCGCCCCTGCCCTGCTGCACGAGAATATAAAGCCGCTTCATGGTCTTGGAATAGCGTGTGCAGTAATCGGTGGTATGCTCCTGTCTGCGGAAACAGCTCCGGCGAATAAGTGGCCGGCTAGGGTCTATCGAACACGCCTGCCTTTAATATCTGTAAATGCATTTCCGTGTCTCTAATGCATTGCTATCTGTGCCGGAAATCAAAGGCTCCCAAAGATGGGCACACCTCAACGCCAGTGCCGCCGGTATCGCCTTGACGGGCGGGTCACGATCATCGTTTTTCGCTCGGCTGGGAAGTTTGATTTTTGGGGGCGAATATCGGATGTGAGTGAGGGGGGAATGGGAGCCATGGTTTCCGGAGAACTTGAACAGGGTGAATTTGTTCAGCTGCGATTCTCTCTGTCATCCTCATCGCACCTTCTGGAACTGCGTGCTCGCGTCTGCCACCAGAGCGGATATTATTGCGGCTTTGAGTTTCTGGTTGTCAGTGACGCGCAGCGCGAGCATATAAAACTGGCCTGCGGAGAACTCCCTACCCACGAGGGCCAGGAAGGTGAGGGAAATTTCTAAGCGGGCAGCCACCGCTTCCGAACTCTTCAAGCCGGGTTGCCGGGTTGGGTTGACTGGTGGAATTGCAATTGCGCCTCCAGAGAATCCAGCCAGGCGGCGAAGTTTACGCGAGATTCCGGTGCGACACGAAGAAAGCGTAGCCCCACAGCGTGACCGTCGTTCCAGACCACCTCCGCCTTTGCCTTGAAGGTTTGTGACTCCGCACTTGGAAGCTCGAATTGCACTGTGACCACTCCCTGGACCGCTGCGGGCCCAAAAGGAGCCAGCGCAAGTCCACCTTCGCTCACGTTCATGATCTTCCCCACGAAGGACTCACCTGTGTTGCAGAAGAGCCGGATTGGCACGCGAAGTTTATGCCGGAAATATCTTCGATGCTCGCGCTCCATTCTGCCGACGGCTATGTCGAGAAAACCGCGCAGCGCCGTATCCTGAACTGGCTTGGCCAGCACGAAATTCGCACCCGCTTTAAATGCGGTGTCTACGCTGGTTGTGTCGTTCACAATCACGAACACGACGGATCGCCGGTTGGAGCCGCTGCTGCGTACCTTGGGCAGGACGTCCATAGCCCCCGAGACATCGTCCCGGTCAATCATGAAGCCATCGAGGTGACGGCGGGCGGAGAGTTCGATGGCACTGGCGGCATCTGTACGCAGTTCAAGATCGACCTCGGCCGCGATGCAACTGTCCCGCATCATCTGCAGTAGTGCTGGATCGCTAGTGACCAATAGGCAACTCAGTCCCATCTTATTCAATTTATAGATGCCATCCGGATTCGCAAAGTGACGGAGGTACCGGACTCCGTTTTGATCTTAAGCAAACCAAGGCTCGAGGATGTCGAAAAGTCCAAGCTTCGCGAAACTCACTTCGGTGAGACAGAGACTCCGATGATCCTTTCATTCATCGTATCCACCAGAGTTCGGGTCTGTTCAAGCGTTGTGCCGCTTAGCAATTCAAATCCGACTGTGATCGACCTCAGGCCCGCCACGGTGTCATGAAACAGCTCCAATCGGATCAAGGGCCTGCCATCATCGGTGTTGGTCACAACGAATCGGCTGCCGCTCCGTTCTGTTTTCAGTGTCATTTTGTAAGGTTTCCTTATCAGCCGCATGGTTGCCGTTCCCGGCGGACCACTTGTTGCATCGACCGAAGTGAGCTGGCAGTCATACTGATCCAACTCTACGTGCGCCTCCTGCACGCTGGTGTGAGCGGAGGTTCGACCACACTCTGTGCAGTACCATTCCCTTGTAGCCGGATTCCAGCGGATGCTCAGGTGTTTCATCGCATGAATTGCCTTTCCGAACCCTCCGCGCGTGAGGTCTTGGTGGCGTAGATGCCCTCGCAAGATGAAAAAATGCTTATATCACACCGAGGAATTTGTGCGGTGTTCGACACCCGACATTTTTCCTGGAAACGATGACAACCGCATCGAAGTCCTGAAGGCGGTGTCCTTTCGGCATTCATGATCTCGATAAAACTGCTGCTACATTACGAATCGGAGGGCTCAGTGAATCCCAGCGCGGACACCGCTACCGACACCTCGGAACGGCTCAAGAGTACGATTGAGGAACTCGCCGGGATACAAAGCCTCCTTGTGACTGGCGAGTTGGATCCTCGTATCCTTGCCGACTTCCGAGATGCAGTGAATAGGGTAAGGAACACGGCGTGGGCAACCTATCAGTATGCTGAATTGAAAACCACGGGCAAAAACCGGCACGCGCTGGCGGCTTGAGAGCGGCAGAGACTGCTGTCATCGTGGGCCAGAGGCACTCGTTTACCTGTGGAAAAACGCCATCCCAAGCGCATTGACTATTGCGGAGGCCCCAGACTAGCCTTGGCTAGGCCCTTTTTGCATTTCAGATAGGTCGAAATTAATAGTGGAGGTTGACCTATGACGCAGGGAATGGAATGGCTGCTGATTGCGTGGGGCGTTGTGACCGGAATTCTTCTCATCCTGCTCTTCTATCGCAGCACTCTGACTAGGCAGGAGGACGACCAGCTTTTCATTGATGAGTCTTCCGCATCAAGGGCAACGGAACAAAGCCAACTGATCGCCAAGGTCAACAAGATAAATCCTCTGGTGAAGCTGGTCGGCGCAACGTCGGGATTGATGATCTTGGTAATCGCAGGCTGGGCTGTTTATCTTGGATTGAACTCGGTACAGCCGTAGACTCGTAGTTGAAGGATGTTCCCGCGAAACGGAAGCGCTGCTTCCAGTAGCAATCCCAGCTCGCATTTTTTGCATGATTTTCAATCTCCTCTTCTACAAGGTTTCGCAAAAGCCTGAAAATGAGAATCCTTTGCCCAGGCCCATGGGCAAAGAGGTTTTGTTCTAGAAGCCGCAGTTACTCGTAAGCAACTAAAATAATCTTTTTAGCGGTGCCGACCAATCCAAATGGCGATGGGATCAAACGAGACCCGCGTTCGGGTTTCATTATTGTTCTTTCCCGCCGACAACCTGAGCGTGGCCCAGCGCCGCGACAAGAGACAGTCCCCCGACGACATTGCCAATTAAGGTCGGAAGAAAAAATTGCGTGAAATAGGTACCCCACGAGATGGATTTGGTAACAATCAGAAAAAGCATTGTCGTAGACCCGGCGATGATGTGGTTAAACCTGCTGATTCCGACCAGGTAGGTCACGATTATGATGATGCTAACTCGCGCATTTTCTGCTCCTGGAAGCAGCCATACCATCAATGCGATCAACCAGCCCGCGAAAATGGCGCGTACCAGCACGATCCCGAAATTTGCTCCTAAGTGAGCGAGGCCAATCTGTGTCAGACACTGCTGAATGTGGGCATCGAAGAGTCCGATTTTTCCGATACACAAAGCGAACAAGAATGTTCCGAGCAGATTCCCGCCTAGAACGACTCCCCATAAACGGAGCATTCGTAGCAATGTGAACAGGTCCTTTCGCAACAGTAGTGGTAAGACGACGGTGAGAGTGTTTTCTGTAAACAGTTGCTGACGTCCCAGGATGACGATGAGAAACCCCACACAATATCCGGCAGAAGCAATCAATGGTCGCCACGGCTGGTCGGGCAAGTGGGCCATGAGCAGTCCTTCTGCGATAAAGGAGAAGCCCATCGAGAGTCCTGCAGCGAGTGCCGACCAAGCCAACGCCGCCGCGGGCCGATTCAGTTCATCTTCACCCTCGCGTCGAATGGTTTCGTAGACGACATGTGCGCCGATCGCCAGGCGCTCCTCTACCTGTTTCTGCTCAGCCCGAGTCGAAATGGTCCCGTCGCCAGTGGGTGGTGGATCAAGCTTTGTTTGCTTCTTATTCATCAGGCCTATTCTAGAGGAAAAGGTAAAGCTGCCTTAATCCTCAATACTGACCCTCAAGCTAGCAGACCTGTTCGTCGGAAGTGCCCACCCCAATGCCGGCCCGCGACTGAGGAAGAATTGCACCGAGACAGATGAACTCTTTCAAGAGATTTTGACAGGTTAGCAAACGCGGGCCGACGTCACTCTGAGTTGGCGACTTGGCAGTACATTACCGCATGAACCGCATGCTCGAATATGTGATTCATCACTATGGTGCGGAGCATTGGAGAGAGGGATGAGTCCGCGGACGAACGAGTTTTGCGTCCACATTTGTGGCGGTCGCGGTCCACATTCCCGCGCCACCCCGGCTGAATTACAGGATTACGCGGACCGAACGAGCCGAATCGCGAGGGCGTCTTTTGGAGTGCATAAACGAGTGCCTCGGACTTCATTAAGGCTGTGGCTTCGAGTTTGAACGCCACACGATCGATTTGATAGGTTGAGCTTCCCATTTTCTCGAATCATTACATGGATTACGGTATTTTACTTTCGTTGGAAATATTTAAGCTTGCGATTGAGGAGGCTCACATGAAATTCTTTTCTGACAATCTGGATAGCTTAGGCAAACTTTATATCAACCAACTCCAAATGTTATTGTCCACGGAAGAACAGATTACTGATTCGTTGCCCAAAATGATCGAGAAAGCCACTGACCCTAACTTGAAACAGGCTTTTACATCTCATCTGCAGGAAACTCGCGGCCACCTGGCGCGATTACAGCAAATCCTGAATAAGGTTCCGGGAGAGGTTAAGTCTGTAAAGTGCAAAGCGCTTACCGGCCTGGTGACTGAGGCAGAAGGTATGATCAAAGATGCTTCGGATGAGTCGGTTCGCGATGCAGCTTTGATCAGTGCAGCGCAACGAATTGAACATTATGAAATGGCCGTATATGGCACAGTGCGCCGTTTTGCAGAGATTCTCGGCGACTCTTCAAGTGCCAACCTGCTTGAGCAGACACTCAATGAAGAAAAGCACGCGGACCAACTTTTGACAGAAATTGCAGATCAGGTTAATCCCTCCGCACGAAACGCAGCCTAAACGCGAAGTGCAGCCTCAACTGAAGGGGCTGCACTTATCTTTTCGCAAAATTCCGATCACCACGGAATAATCCCCTCGCAGAACGCTTGGCTGATTTCCTCCACATTCCTACGGGTTGCAAGTACGCAAAATGATGCCACGGCTGTATAGACAGTCACCGAGAGTGCTCCTTATTGTGAGAATGCTCGGGACGTTCGCCAGTTCCCCAGTGCGCAGTATCTAAACAGGAGTTTCCTCATGCGAACTTTTACTGTGTCATTGATTCTAAACTCTCTTTCTCTTTTCAGTTGCCACAAGGTCGACAGCGCAAGATCAACAAAACAGCTCGTTGTCACAGGCAAGCATCCGACAGAATCGTCAGATAATGGCTTGATTGAGGGTACGGTCGTTTCGGTGAGCCGGGCCACTCTGGTTGTTAGGATCAGGTGACAATCAATTTCAATTGTTTACGTATGGCAGTGATGCAGTTCGTCCGACGCTCTCTGGCGCCCGGAATGCGAGTTCGGGTCACGGCAGGGCCTCTAGATGAAAACGGCACCCGCGTAGCTAGTGATGTGACTGTGCTGACGGACCCGAAACAGGTACAAGATGCAAACAGTTCCGCTGATAAGGGGGCGCAAGCGGCGCCCGTTCCGGAAAAAGTGCAGGAACTCGAAAGCGATATCAAGCGCGAAAGCCGGCGCTGGCATCTCGGAGTGCGCGCCGGGGCAGCATTTGATCCCGAGCTTTTCACGTTTGGCGTTCAGTCACAGATAGGACCAATCTTTCATCCCAGGGTCTTGTTCCGACCGAACGCCGAATTTGCATTCGGTGAAGTGACGGACCTGATTGCGATCAATCTCGAAGGGGTTTATCGTTTCTCAAATTCCTACCGGGGCCATTGGACGCCTTATGTCGGCGCGGGACCGGCGCTGAATTTCATCCACCAGAGTTTCAACCAACCCCGGGAGATTAATTTCGGAAACTTTGATTACGAAACCGGTTTCAATGTCTTGGCTGGGATGCAATCGCGGCGCGGTACATTTGTAGAACTTAAGACCAGCCTGTGGTCCGGTCCGGCGCCAACATTGCGTGTCATTGTCGGCTATAACTTCTGACGTGATTGGAGAGTGCCGTCGTTTGCTTCAACACGTACGGTTAGGTTTATGACCAAACGAAATGAAATTACTACTTCCGCCTCAGCCGTTCTCGACAAGATGTTTGATCGCCCGTTGGAGGAACGAATTAGATATCGAGCATATGAACTATACCTTCAACGCGGTCGCAAAGACGAACGTGCGATGGACGATTGGCTTGAAGCCGAAATGGAACTCCTGGGTAATCGATAGTCAATGTGTTATTGGTGAGCGTTAGCGCGTGTCTCCTTCGGAACTATTAAGTCATTCGACGCCTCCAGTAACCGAGCGAATGCCGATCCGGCATCTTCAGGAACTGGTTGCTAACGGCATCGTCGAAGAGACAATAAGAAAACCATCCCGCCCTGCGGTTACTATTCGCTCTCGTCATATGGAAGACGTTGGGCCTAGTGCTTGTGCACCTGTGTGTTTCATCATGTAGACGATCACTTTGGGGGGCTTGCGGAGCGCTATTCGATCAGACGCCGGCGATGACCCTTTCGCCTGCCAGGGCGATCACCGCCGGAGTTTGGCGTGACGACGCTCACCCTGCGTCGGCGATATGACCGACGAAGGCTATCCCAATGATCCGCTCGAGCTTGAGATCTATACGGACGGCTCGGGTGTTCTCCGGACGATATACGGCTGGTTCGCAGTCACCCAATTCGCATCGTCCCCGACGTTGAGTTTCGCTTCACCGCGAAGGTACGTTGGGTAGAGACAAGAAAGATTCGCGACAAAAAGAATTTGCCCAAGCTCGACTGATGAAAGCAGGTTGCAAGTCATTGATGGCGTCAGTGGATTTCTTGAGATTGAGCACCAATTGCAGCGGTAGCCTCTGAAAATCCTCGCCCACATTTCCCTTGCCCTAGTCCTTCAGAAAGATACCGCCAACGAAATTGGATTACGTATACAGCAAATCTCCTTCCGCGTCTACTGAATGAAGGGTATTTACGTTCTCGCTGTAAAAAGAGCATTGTCGTTTCAGGATTATCCGGATTGGCTATTCACTCGCCAGTTGAGTTTTTACCCTTCCTCCTAATTCCCGGGACAGTTCACACGCTTTTTGGGGCTGGCGTGCACGAAGTGCGGAACAATTTCAACTGAAAGCAGGAGATAGATATATGGAAACCAAAGTACGGAATGGAGTTGCAGAAGATCGCATCACCGGAGTCATCGAGTCGCAGACCTCGCGAATTCCAAGCTCGGGATACTTGGCGGCAGCGTTTGGAGCCATCGCCGTTTCAGCCATCTTAAAGATCGCCCGTAAGGACGATTGGGCACTTTTTGTGGGGCAGTGGCCGGCGGCATTCATGCTAATGGGTGTCTACAACAAAATGGTTAAGCAGCACGGCTCAGACGGGTACAGCCGGGCTTCGTAGCGGCAACATTTACGCGAACGAAAAGAAACGCGCGTCGGCGGGAGAAATGCATCAGCAGTGGCTCCTCCCGTTGCCGCACAGCAAGTAACTTTAAACCAGTAAAGGAGGACTCATGCTAAAGGATAAGAATCGGGGGCCACGAGCAGACCTTACTACTTCGGAGCAGCAGCTCAATCTGGCTCGATATGGGAAGGCACTTGGACGAAGAGGCTTCATGGCAAGCGTAGGTCTGGCTGGCGTTAGCGTAGCGGCCGGAAGTATTTTGCCATCGCGGTGCATAGAGCCGACGCCTGGAGTGCGCTTTGACCAGCCGAACTTTTCTGCCCCCAGTTCGTAAGCTCTCGACTGCTTGGCGCGACGAGAACGGTAGTCCTGCCCCTTCGTCAATCTTCGGTTCGTTCAGGATGCGCAACTTTACCGGATCGATCTTGAGCTCATAGGCCAGCTGATTCATGGCCGACTCCGTGGCGTAAAGGCCGGGGACCGGAGCGGGGCCACGTTCGGCTTCTCCGCGGAGTAGGTGGCGCGAACCGCATCCGCTGCGGCCTTGGCCGTCTCAAACGTCTCCGCCACCGCGAAGGCAATGTGCTGACCGTAATAGCGCGGAAATTCAACGACTTGCAACAGGCGGGCGGTCACCTAAGTCATTGATGATCCGTATAGGGCGCGACATCGACGTCGTATCGGCATCAGTGGCAAATCCATGGTGCCGCAGTTACTTCGTGAGCCGGAGGTTTACCGGGGAACGGTTAAAGTTGGACCACTTGAAGAAAAACACGATGCCGTCTTTAGCCAGCGAAATCCGTCGCGACACCAGCAAGATTCACAGCTCGAGTGACGAATTCAATCGCTGGATCGCGCGCTCACAATCCGACGTGGAGATGATGATCGTCGGCAACCCCGAGCCTAACTACCCTTACGCAGGAGTGCCGTGGTTCAGCACGGTTTTTGGCCGGGATGGCATCATTACCGCGCTGGAGTGTGTGGCTAAACCCGGCAATTGCGCGAGGTGTTCTGGAATTTCTAGCAGCCCATCAAGCTACTCAGCTTGAACCGGCGTCGGAAGCGGAGCCGGGCAAGATTCTGCACGAGATGCGCAATGGCGAGATGTCTATTCTGGCAGAAGTTGCTTTCCGCTGTTACTACGGATCCGTTGATGCGACCCCCTTATTCTTGATGCTGGCCCATTTGTACTATGAGCGGACCGCTCCCTGATCGAACGCTTGTGGCCGCATCTAGAGCGTGCCTTGGAGTGGATTGACGCTTATGGCGATAGTGACGGGGACGGGTTTGTTGAGTATTCCCGCCGGTCCAAGGATGGACTTGTCCAGCAGGGTTGGAAGGATTCCAACGACTCCGTGTTCCATGCCGACGGTACGCTGGCAGAAGGTCCAATCGCGCTGTGCGAAGTCCAAGGATACGTTTATGCTGCCAAGCGCGGAGCCGCTCATCTCGCGTCAATGTTGGGCGACCAAGTGAGGGCTTCGGCCCTGGAATCTTCAGCCGCACTCCTTCGGAATCGATTTGACTCAGCTTTCTGGTGTGATGAGATCTCCACCTACGCCATGGCGCTGGACGGGCAAAAGGAGAAATGCCGAATTCGCACGTCCAATGCCGGACACTGCCTCTACACCGGAATTGCCCCCACCGATCATGCCTACCCGATAGCGCACTCCCTGCTCAGCAAGGACTTTTATTCGGGTTGGGGAATTCGTACCGTAGCCAGCAGCGAGTCTCGATACAACCCCATTTCTTATCACAATGGTTCAGTGTGGCCGCACGATAACGGGTTGATTGCGGCAGGCTTGGCGCGATATGGCTTCAAAGACATGGCTTGTGAGATTTTGTCAGCCCTGCTGGCCGCCAGCACCTTCGTGGACTTGTATCGTCTCCCGGAACTTTTTTGCGGCCTTGACCGCCGCACACATGAGGGACCTACTCTGTATCCCGTGGCGTGTGCCCCTCAGGCTTGGGCCGCAGGTGCCGTATTTCTGCTGTTGCAGTCATGCTTGGGACTCTCCCTCAATGCGCAGAAAAAGCAAATTCGGCTTGACGGGCCGCACCTCCCCGAAGCAATACCAGAACTCTGGATCAGGGATTTGAGAGTGGGAGATGCCAGTGTAGACCTTTTTCTGGAGCGGCGAGCAAACCTAGTCCGCTTCCAAATACTTGACAAGCGGGGAGAGGTCGAGGTCATCACTACCTAGCCGGCGATCATTGGGGTGAGACGATCAATCCATTCACAGGAGGGAATAGGTTGGCCCGTATTCTGATCAGTGCCGCGTGAGGCCCAATAACCTTCATCTTCATTATTTTCGTGTTCGCGATTTCAGGTGCAGTTGATTTTCTTGATACTTGCCACCAAATCCTCACTAAGGCGGCTCTTGTCGATGCAACCATCCGCGCCAGCCGCTAGGACGCTCGGCAATAGCTGAAGTGAATCATGCTGGCTAATCACTAAAATCTTGGCTTGCCGCACTTCTTCCCGGAGACGTCGCGCCGCTTCCAGCCCATTCATCCCTGGCATACTTATGTCCAGGAGGATCAGGTCGGGCAAAAGTTCCCGGGCTTTTTGCAGCGCCTCCGACCCATCCTTGGCTTCCCCGCAGATTTCAAAATCCTTCTCAGAGGACAAGATTCCACACATACCACGACGAACAACGTCGCTATCATCGGCGATGAGAATACGCATAACGCCGACCTCCGCGAAGAAACTCACCCGGCAGCCGTAGTTTATGAAACCAAGCTCTCACGTTGGGAAACAACATCCATGGGCACCGGCAACGTGACCGAGATCGTCGTACCTGAGGGGTTCGACTGAATGTTCACCGTTCCTCTCAAATGGCGGACCCGCTCGCGTATTCCGGAAATGCCCACGCCTGCGTTCTGCCCCTGAATACTAACCAGTTTTTCTGCCGGTATTCCTTTTCCTTCGTCCTCAATATCTAGGGAAACAATCTCTGCTTTGTGCACAATCCGTATTATCGCCCGCTTGCTGCCGGAATGGCGATGAATATTGGTGAGACATTCCTGCACAATACGAAACAGCGCCATTTCCACTTCGGAGGGAAGCCTGCCAAAGCCCTCAGACGTGCAAAATTCAATCTTCAGATCGCTGCGCCCGGCCAACCCCTGGACATACCAACGGATGGCTTCTGGTAAGCCGTTCTCGTCCAGAAGAGGAGGATGCAGCAGATAGGACGTGGTCCGTATCTCTTTGCTCAGCTGCTGAACAAGTTCCCGGCTGTCTTCAACCCCTTTGGCAATCTCTGGATCGTGCCTTACACTCTGACCGATACTACCCAGACTCATGCCGAGGGCCGTTAGAATTTGGCCTGCACTGTCATGCAGTTCGCGCGCGATATGCCGTCGTTCATCGTCCTGGGCGCGCAAGAGGCGGTTTGAAAGGTATCGCAGCTGCTCCGACTGGTCCAGCACTTCCGCGTTTCTTCGCTCCAGTTCCCGGGTCCGGAGGCGCACTTCGGTTTCAAGCCCATCGGCGAACGAACGGAGCCGCTCCTTACTTTCTCGTAACGCTTGCTCAGACCGCTTTTGCTCGGTGATGTCCCGCGCCACTTTCGAGGCTCCGATTACGCGGCCTTCGCCATCTCTCACCGGTGAAATTGTCAGTGAGATATCGAGTGGCGCGCCATCTTTGCGCACGCGCAAAGTTTCGAAATGATCGACCCGCTCGCCTCGCTTGAGCCGCTCCAGAATCATCGCCTCTTCCTGCCGACGGTCCGGCGGAATGATTAAAGTGATGTGTTGCCCAATCGCTTCGTCGGCAGTGTATCCGAAGATCCGCTCTGCACCTTTGTTCCAGCTACTGATCACGCCGTCGAGACTCTTGCTGATGATCGCGTCGTCGGAGCTGTCCACAATTGCGGCCAGCAAACCCGTCGTGCGCTCCGCCTCCTTGCGTTGAGTAATGTCCCGCGGCAGCCTGGAGGCCCCTATAACATTGCCCGCAGCGTCCTTCACTGGCGAAATCGTAAGCGATACATCGAAGGTGGAGCCGTCTTTGCGGACGCGGACTGTTTCGAAATTCTCGATGTGCTCTCCCCGCTTGAGGCCGTCGAGAATCGTCGCTTCCTCCTCCAGAGGGTCCGGCGGAATGATTAGAGCTATATTCCGTCCGACGGCTTCTTCCGCTTTGTGGCCGAACAACCGTTCTGCACTGCGATTCCAACTTGTGATAATGCTATCGAGATTCATACTGATGATCGCTTCATCAGAAGAATCTACGATCGCAGCCAGCAGCCCGGCTGCTCGCTCGGCTGCCTTTCGTTCGGTGATGTCCAACAACATGTTGACGCCGCCAATGATTCTGCCTTCGCCATCACGTAAAGGCCTAGGATACGGTGTGAACCAGACACGCCTCCCGTCGGGTCTCTCGGCAATGCATTCCGCACCGTCGATGATGCGGCCCTCCTTGACCGCGACCGCCATCGGGCACTGGTCATGCGGTAAAGGGGTTCCGTCTGGCAGGAACATCTTCCAACTAACACACCAATGGTCCGTGCCTAGCTCAGGCACGCGACCGGAGAAATCGACAGCCGCCGGGTTGAAGTGTGTGAGGCAGCCTCCGGCATCAGTCGTGTAGATAACCGCGGGAAGCACGTCAATCATCTCGCGAAAGCGTCGCTCGCTCTCGTGCAACCGGTCTTCCATTTTCTTGCGATCGCTGATATCACGGGTGAAGCAACGGGTATGGACGAACTTGCCATCCTCGAACAGCGCGCTCGAATCGATGACCACGTGGCGAACTGAGCCGTCCTTGCACCGCAGCCGTGCCTCGTACTCGCGCAACACTTCTCCCCCGCTCAAGCGGTTGAGAATGTCCTCAATCACTGGTGCATCCAGGTGAAATTTCGAGATGTGATGGCCGACATACTCCTCCGCTGCGTAGCCGAGGAGATCCAGTTCGGCCTGATTGGCCCAAACAATTCTTCCATCGTGCCGCACCCAGTGCATGCCAACGGTTGCATTCTCAAGAAAATCACGGAGGTGTGATTCGTTTTTCCTGCGGGCCTCCTCCAGTTTTTGGCGCTCTGCAACTTCTATCTTCAGGGCCTCAACCCGCTTCAACGTTTGATATGCCGCGGAAGCGAATTTGCCCAGGGAACGCATGATTCGCTCATCCTCAGCGTCAAACTTTAGGCTCTCATCATGAGCGATGGCCCAAATCGTTCCTATCGGTTTGTCAGCGACATGGAATGGAATGAGCAACACTTCGACAATCGGCGGTGTGATCGTAGAAGGAATCGGATAATACCGCTCAGGGTGAGATAGGAGCAGGCTGTCGTCTCGATCCAACACCGTTCCACAGGGGCTGGCATCGCGCGGCATTGTACCGCCGAGATACCCGGCCCATTGCCCGGCTACGGCGTGCCACCTGAAGACCTTTCGCCCTTCTTCCTCTTCAAGAATGCTGACACCCGCCGACTGAGCCCGACACAGCTCCAACGCGACTTCGACGAGTTTTTGCAACACGTTCTGGGGCGAATTGGCCATCTCCTGCGCGAGTGCCGATAGCGCGCGGCTCTCTGCTTGGAAGTCCGGCGATCGCGATGGGCGTTTTTTCAGCTCGGGCGTACTGATCACCGACTCCAGCGGTACTGGGTAGTCGTGGCTCAATGGAGACTCTGTCGTCGCGCCTGACGTGATTCGCTTCTCGGAACTCTTCTGTTTAACCACTCTGTTCATAACGGCCACCAAATTAAGAGCGAGATCGGCCTTGGCGAGATATCCGCTCGCTCCGCTTTCCGCCGCTTGCCTAGAAACGATCATCGGATCATTCTGACTGATCAGGATCACGACAGATTCAGGAATTTCCCGTCGGATGATTCGGGTTGCCTCAATCCCATTCATTTGAGGCATGGAGATGTCCATGAGAATGAGATCAGGCCGCAGGGATCTAGCCTTCTCCACGGCTTGAACACCGTTTATCCCCTCCCCACACACCAGCCATTCCGGCAGTAGGAACAATAAGGAGCGAAGTTCGCGTAAGACGGTTTCGTTGTCGTCCACGAGGAGAACACGTGTTGACAGGGATCACCGCCCAGCTCGACTTTGCGGCTGAATGAGATTATACGCTCGATTACATGCGTAAGTATGGCATCGAAAGTAAAGCGCACACAGTGCTCACCCTAGAGCCCTACACGCTTCCTGTCTCTAAGCGTCCTAGGCGTGGAGCTTCAGAATACTCAAGGTTTTGCAAACGCGGATTACTGCCGCTCAACATAACTTGGGCGGAGCATCATGTCGTTTAGGTGTGAGCGCGTGCAACCCCTTTACGGTTATCGGCTAATTTCAATTCAGCCACTTCTCCCCGAACAAGTGTGTTGATCGAACGCCTATATTCAACTAGCAGGCAAATCAGATTTCCGGTGGCCCATGTCCAAAGGATTCCGCGAGCGATTTTGTTGTGTTAGGTCTCTGGTCGCGTGTGAAAAGCCCCTGGTTAACATCTCCTTACATCTAGGACAGGTCAATACCGTAAACACTGTACGAAACCCAGAGCGTCATATCTGCGATTTCTACACGAAGGTGCTTACCCTGAAAGAACCCTCCGCGCAGAGTTTCCCGCTTATTTTTCTAAAATTGCTGAAGGTTCAATGTATAGGAAAAACAAAGATCCGCTTCGCAGGCATATGGACAAGCGGAATCGATTGGGGACGGACTAGCAACTGGAGAATGCTAACGTCTGACCGACATCATGGGGAAGAGCGTGAGGCAAGCGAAACGGCAGAAGGATCATTGATGCAGAGATCGATAGTCGTGACTCGGAGGGCGAGAACGATTGCCTTAGGTTCAATCGTCCTCCCCGCTCTTTGAAATTTGTTATTCGGAAAATGGAGCTGGCACGATGACACAATTTTTACAAATGCCGGAGTCGCTGCGATATACAATTTTGCCGGGCTGAGCGTTGTAGAAGACGACCCATGATGCTTCTAGTAAGAGGGCTTGGGATATGCGACGCACCTTCGTCGCTCAGCCTTCATTTACTGCTCTTGTTCCGCCAGCTTCCCTCAGCCATCCCGAAAAGCGAGTTCCTGCCACGATCTGCGCAATTTCCGATGCCTAAGAGATTCTGAACGGGATTGATTGGCGAGGGAGCCTCCTGAAACACCAACCAAAATTGCGGGAAAGAATTTAAGAAAAAGCCACAGGGCAAAAGAGAAGCGATGTCAGATGCATCGAACGGGGCGAAACTTGATGTGGCGGCATTGATTTCCGACCAACGAATCAAGGTACGAAAGCAGTTTTGCCCGGAACTAGTTCCATCTTGCTCTGGATGTAACAATCACTCCTGACCCATGACTCGTAGCGGACGAGGACAATGTTGCCGGTTCGATCCATCAGCATCCAAAGACCGTGCATGTACCCCAAGCTCACAAATAGCCGGAACACAATTGGAATATCGTTTGTGAATGGGGCGGTCAAATCATCGTATCTCTTGCCGATCAGTTCATCGCGACCATAACCTACCAACTGGCAGAAACTATCCGACACTTCAACGTAACGCCTGTCACCATCTACCACGGTGGTGTAGTCAGCACGGACGGAACCACCCTGTTTCATCCATTCGTCGCGAAGGATGAGTGCGGCGCTGAGTTCGTTGGGTCCCTCGTCTCCTGCTACGAAACGAGGCTTAGGGGCGAAATTTCTTTTCCCAATCATAGGGGTAGCGTTCTTTGCGGGTCAGTGTAATCCTGAAAAGCAACTGAGGGAAGTGGGGATTTTCGTGGCTAGCAAACCATGACTGACCCTCGCTTCACAGGTTTCGACAACCCGTCCAACGCTGGTGCACCGCGTTGTTGCAATTCCACGCTAATGTTAATTCAATGTTCAGCATTCCCAGGATCTTTCACTTACCGGCCCACGCCTTGCACCTTTTTTCGGCAATTGACCGGTGACGTTGCCGAGCTTAGGCTTTGGCTGTCCGGGCAACTTCTAAAAGGAGGACGCTATGTTCAGTCGAGTCGTCGCCGTCAGGACCAAAGAAGGGAAAGCCAGACAGCTCGCCAGAACCGTTCAGGAAAGAATCCTGCCGATTTTGCAGCATCAGCCCGGATTCGTCGATGAAATTGTTCTCATTTCCGACACTGAACCCGATCAGATCCTTGCGCTCAGTTTTTGGAAAACACAGAAAGATGCCGAACGATACACACACGAACAATTTCCCCGGATCAACGAACTGATCTCTCACTTGGTGGAAAGCGCGCCGGTGTCCAGAACTTTCATCGTCGATGCCTTTTCCAGTCATAAGTTCAAAACAGGCCAAGCCGCCTAGGTTGCGATTTCGTTTGGCATGAGTGAACCGAGCCACCAGAATTCAAAGGCTGGTCAAAATACACTTGTATTTGGAACGGATCAAGCGGCGATTTCTCGCGCAACGAAATCATTCATTTACAAATACCAAGTAACGAGTGATTTTGGAATATCGCCAGACCTGCATCCCGATGCAGTGAGAGATGAATACTACAGGCTGTGGACTTTCTTCGTGCTATTTGCGGGGAGCTGCTGGGCTTATAGTGTCGGGATTTATGGCCAGCAATTCAAAGTAGCCAACTATCAAAAATGTCCGCTGGGGTGGATTGCGTCGTCGAAATACTGATATCTGAATCCTCGTTTTTGTATGTGGATTTTGCATCACTTCATCCTGCCAGATCGAATGTCCAGTGACAGCGACGTAGGTATGCCGTGCGGCGATCTTGGCATTATTGTCGCGCCAGCAGTGTAAAATAATTCCGGAGGCTGACCATGCGCCTTCTTTTGATTCAACTGCTGTTCTTGTCACAAGCACTAGCCCAGCAGCCTGTGCTCACGTCCAGAATTCCCGAAACCTGCGCGGTAAACAAACCTTACCAAGCCAGCCTTTTTTGTCCCTCCCGCGCCGTATAGCCCAATGACATCTGATGGAGATTGGTCACATTACAAGTGGATACCGCAAGAGGACGCCTTAAAGTTGAGGGTTACTGCTCGAAGGCTGGATGGGATAGCTCCGCCCGCAAGAATCTTCAAGGCCAACAGCTCACGAATTGGTATGAACCCAGTTTTGATTGGGGCATAGAATTTCCGACGTCGGGATGTTGGCAGGTTACGGCGCGATTGTTCAAAGCCACAAGGTTGTCTTTCGATACATCGAATGACTGGTCGGGTTTGGTAATGTATTGGTGATCAGGACGATTCCGCCTGAAAAAAGCGTGTTGCCCCGGTTGTCTGTTTCACGACGTTCTGAAAGATGATGTCGTGCTGCGACCCGGCGAGGACGATGCCGCCTCCGCCGAGGTCGGGCAGGAACCCCTCGAAATTCGGGCAAACGTTGTTGTTGGCGCTCACCCTGTTGTGCTGCACCGTGATGTGGCCGCTACCTCCAGCTTCAATGTCGGACAGCAGAAACACGCCAAGGCAGTTCCCCCAGACTTTGTTGTGGGACAAGACTACCTTGTGACTGTGCCGGATAAGGATTCCCAACGCGTTGTCCCAACTTAGGTTGTTCGTGACCACGGCGTTGGCGTCGACTGAGTCTCCGACGTAGATGCCAGCGTCGTCGGCTGCCACTGGTCGCGTTCCGCGTGAATCCTCGTGCCGATCCCGTCGAACGACGCGACACCATAGTCCGTATTGTTGATCGCGACCACGTGTGAAACCTTCAAGTTCTCGGTGCCGAAGCCGAACACGCCGTCGTCGAAGCCGACGATGCGAAAACCGGTGATGGTGACATCACGTACCCGTCTGGTATAGCTTCACGTGGGTGTTGAAAAAGTCACGTCGATCAGGAGGATCAGATTCAACAGAGGCGTGTTAGAAGAAGGCATCTCCCCATGTTGTGTTTGATTTTGATTGTCGGAGGGGTGCTGATCATGATGGGACACCACGACCGCTCGGAAGCATTGTTCTACTACTTTCGCCTGGAAGATCAGATTCCTGAAACCCACCTGCTGCGTTTGATTGAAAAGCACATCAGCTTTACTTTCGTTCGCCAACAACTGAGGGACCACTACAGCGAGATGGGCCGTCCCTCGATTGATCCCGAGCTTTTGTTGCGCATTCTCTTGATTGGCTATTTGTACGGCATCACCAGCGAACGTAAATTGGTGGAGGAACTGCGCATGCCTCTGGCCTGGCGCTGGTTCACGATCGCTCCCGGCCCAGCTAACACCTGAGGTTGAGAGACACGACGTTTCTACCCGGACGAATTTTCATTGTTCGACTCGTGCCGTGGCGGCTTGTCGGTCAATTTATCCAGCCCCGAACACCTGACGTCACCCGGCGCAAACTGCCGCAGCCTGTCAGATGTGGCTTTTCCGGCTTCGGTTAGTTCCCTGAGTCAGAAGTTCGACAGGGTGACTCCCTGAGTCGTCTAGACCTATTGGAAAACGCCATTTCCTGCCCCGTGCGGCCACGATCTGCTCCTTCCGAGGGTAGTTGGTCACCTGTTGAGACAGGCCCGCAAAACGGGCACTTGCAGCACTTTTTGTTGAAATGATTGCACATTATACCGGGTATAACGCCCTGCCAAGTGCCCGAATTTTCACGGACGCGACGGTAGTGGTGCCATTTGGCGTCCACAGGTCATTCTCTATTTGGCCTGCGGTTTGTTGGCGTTTTTAGGATGTAAAACTTCGTCCTCATCCTCCATTGAATTAGGCGCAACTACAACAAAAATAGTTGTGGGATCAGATGCGGCTTTGGCGAATGGCGAATCTGCGCTTGCGCCTAAAGGGCCCATCGTAGATTTCGTTGTCCTAAATCCGAACGCCGGAAATCCAAGTTTCCAGAGCGCGTGCATAACAGCGATTCCAGAGTTATTCACTTCACTACTCGCTGACTCGTTCCAAATTATGAGGAATCCCGAAAGGGCAAAGGTTGAGCATTGCGACCAATATGCATCTGTCGTTTTCCAGCCAGCACCCTCCTTACCAATAAAATTAAATAAATCGCCCTCCACGCGAATTTGTTCATGGGACGCCATTGGTCCGCAGCCCACAGTGGTAACCGACCCAGCTAACGGCTTCAGTGATTCAATGAACTCAGATTTATTATCCTCAAGCGATTGCCATCTCGGGCCTTGGGTACGAACTCTACGTTCAACTTGGGCCAACTGGTCTGCCGCTTTGAGTAATCGAATTGTCAACTCTCGGGCTTCTGCGTTGGACATAATCGCCAACCGTCATCGGTTTGGTCGTGCTTCTCAATGATGGATACCACAGCAGGGTTTGCAGAGGATCTGGATACCATATTGTTAAGCGGTCTACTGGACACGGCACAACTCCGCCAAGCGAGGTCGCGTTGTTTGACGAGATAGACCTACCCCTAGAAACTCGTTCAGGTCGAGAAGTCCCAACTCTAATCCTGTATCCGCAGTGATACTGGTCGCTTGCACTGCAGAAGCGACCTCCTCCAACTCGCAGCCCAATTGTTCCGCGATCGCCAACGTGACATCCCATAGTTCAATTTGATAAGCCACCGCGATTCTGAGCTGTTGCAACAGAAAAGTTCGTTCGCGTCTGCTCAATTTCACTTTTCACCGACTCCCCCTTTACTCTTTCTTCACTCGAGTGGAATTGATTTTTCGGGTTGATGTTTTCTTGGGTCCAAAGTTGGGTCCAATTGGAAGTGCCTTGTAAGCCCAAAACAGGGTTAAGTTGCGCCAGATCAACGAAAGTGTTGACGGCTCATAACCCAATGATCTGTTCCAGCACATCGCTTCTTCAACTCTACTTTGTTCAGAGAGAAGTACGACTCACTCCCTGATATCTCTACAATCCGTGCAATCAGACATCTAGTGTGTTCTTCGGAAAGGACCGAGACTGGATGTCTCGTTCGAACATCCAGCGAGACATTACTTGAGAGTCAAAAGCAAACCATTGTGCCGATACGAAACGTTGGAATCTTCCCCGTTCGCCCGACACAAAATAGAGACTTTCGCCACACCGAGCAACGTCGCCAACTCGTCGGTCGATGTGCGGATTGCAGAACGGCGATATGTGCCGACTTTCGCTTCGAGTACTACGGAAATTCGTTTTGCGTCTTTCTTGCTACGACTACCACCGGACGCGTGCTTGCATTCGTAAGCCCGCCCAGCCCGTACTCATCTCCCGAGTAGAGATCGAACCGGGTGACGGCTGGCTGTGTTCAACGCTTCCGCTTGTCTCCCCGGGCAGTCTTCGCCCATTCTGCAAGAAGGCGAGGATCGAAACGAACCTGATTACCGATTTTGAAAGATGGGATACGGTTAGCCCTCGCCATTCGTTCAATCGTTTTCTTGTTGAGCCCAAGCACGTCAGCGACTTCTTCGATTTTGAGGGCGTGATCAAAAGCTGCGAACCGGCTCGCGATGCCGAGCATTTTCTTTGGCGATGGAAGCGTTTCGACAGTCTGAGTTGTTTCAGTCGTGCTCATAGCGACACCCCGTTGAATACGCGATTCGTTTTCTCGCGGACTTGAGCGTGACTGGCAGGCTTCAGATACCGCATTGTTGATTCCATATCAGAGTGCCCCATGTACGACTGCACGGTACGCAAATCAACCTGCTCCCAGAGCATCCACGTCGCGAACGTCGCACGAAATTTGTGGAGCCAGAACGTCTCAGGATTAAGCTTTGCCCGCTTCGCGACAGCTTTACAGCAGTCGAGAAAATTTAATTTCGGTTTGCAGCCTGAAGTCGGAAAGACCAGGGGGCAGTCGCCATGCTGGGCTTTTGCAGCTTTCAGGCTGCCGATCAACGACTCAGGGACGGGAATCTCGCGTTCTTTGTAAGCCTTCGGCGTCCAGTTGTAGTCAGGTTTGTGCGTGACTCTGACGGTGCACTTCGCAAAGCTGATGTCACTCCAGTAGAAGTACATAACTTCCTGCTCTCGCATGCCGGTCATGAGAAAGAACTCGAACCACAACCGTTCATCCGGCTCGCAGGCGTTCGAGAAATTTCGAGACTTCTTCACGCTCGTAAACTTCGGGTTCCTCTTCAGTGAATCGCGGCCAGTCGTTCTTCTTGACCAGCCCTCGTACGCCTTGGGCTTTGAGAAACGCCATGACGTTCGCAAATTTGTTCCAACAGCTACGAGGAGACTGATCTTTGTCGTCGCGTAGAAACGCGTGGAACTTGAGCATGTCCTTCCGGTCGATGTCCTCGACGAATACCTTTCGACAAGATTCGGCGAAATAGGCGAGCGTGGTCGCGTACGCGGAGTGTGTCTTCGGCTTTTTCGTGAATTTGACTTCTTCGAGATAGGCCGTGATGGCTGCCGCTAGGGAGTGCTTGTCCTCTCCGTTGACCATCTGCGGAGCATTCGGGACTTCCAGACCGTGTTTCAGGGCGGTGAGTTCAGCCTGTTTAGCTAGCCGGGCCGACTGGGCATCAGCAGCATTCTTGCCGACCGCGAGCCTCTCCCGCTTGTCACCTTCGCGGTAGTCGATGTAGTAGGAACCCTCCGGATGGCGTTCTTCCTTGCCGTCCACCATGACCACATCCGGGCGGATACGACCGTTGGCGGCCTCAACAACCGAGCAGTACCGCAGCCCGCCGTTGACCATAACCCGCTTCGTTAGATTGACGAGCCTGGTCTGTCCCATAACCCCCTCTGCTGTGATCAGCAGGGGGAACAATTGCTGATCTGTGTATCACTTTACGGTATCATTTCAGCGAAGTCAAGCGACAAGTAGCATTTGGCGTGGGTTTCACACATATATGGCGGAGAGAGTGGGATTCGAACCCACGTTACCCTTTCGAGTAAACACGCTTTCCAAGCGTGCGCCTTCAGCCACTCGGCCATCTCTCCTCAGGCGGGTTTGCTGCGGGAAGCGTGCGCCGCGGAAGCGCCTCAACTTCTGCCTCTCGATTCTATGGCTCCCACCCGCGAACCGCAACTTTTGCAATCGACTGGAACACAGGAGTTCGCTTGCAGCTTAGCGAAGGGTTGCGGCTCAACCGGAAAAAAGCTGATCTTTTTGAAGATGATGTCGTTTGACTAGGAGAGTTTCGTTGACGTTTCAACTACGACGGGGGCGAGTTCCGGAGCGTTACCGTTTCCAGATGTCCGGACCGGATCGACTGTTGTCTTCGCGTTCTCCAGAACCCGGTTGTGCAAGCAGAACAGCGCCAGCTCAAGGCGATCGGCCACGCCCAGTTTGTCATACACTTTGCGCAGATAATTTTTGACTACCTGCTCGGTAGTTCCCACCCGAAGGGCAATTTCCTTGTTCTTCATGCCCTGGGTTACGCAGGACACGATGAGCGATTCTTTCGGAGTCAGCTGAACCTTGGGGCGTGGTGAAGTGGGGCGTACGCCTTGCGTCCGGTACGCTTCGAGCACCCACTGAACACCCCGACTGTCCAGCCAGGCATGGCCCTCTGAAACTTTTCGCAAGCAGTCAACCAGTAATTCCGGTTCCACTTCACGCGACACAATTCCATGAGCGCCCCGGCGCAACAGTTCCAAAGTGAGCTCCTCATCGGGTTCCCCAATCACGACCACCAGTCGGAGAGCAGGAGTTTGCCGGATGAGATCCGCGACCGCTTCGACAGGGTTGGGCGCCAGAGCCGCTTCAAAGATAAGAATGTCAGCAGTAAATTTCTTGGCAGCGGAGAGGGTTTGCGAGATTGTTTCCGACTGCCCGACCACTCGAATGTCATCTTCCAACGCAAATATTTTGCGTAGCCCCGCCCGGAAGATGGCCTGCGAATCCGCGACGATTACACGGATAAACTGGCCGTCGGTGTCGTGCGGCTGTTCCACGCTCAACTCCATATTCACGGAAGGGCTGGCCATTACTTTCCTTCTTACCGGCGTTCGAAACGGTATTCGTCAATGACAACGCCTACTCCGCGTCGTCCTTCTTCTTCAAAATTGCGCACCACACGGCCGCGGCAGTCGATTTGTACATCGGCCTCCGCTCCTACTACGTCCGCGGGCAACGAGATGGTGAAGTCCACCAGCGAACCGATCGCCATTTCCGAATCCACTTTAAACAGAACACCGTTCGCGGAAATGTTCTGCGTCTCGGCCAAGTTGTCGCCGGACTTCGACTTCAACGAGACTGGAAGTTTGATGGGGAATCGCACCGCGCTTTGCATATCGGGATACCGCGCATGCGCGACCTTCGTTTGCCTGGAGTCTTGACTCAGGGTCTCGGGAGAAGCCGACAATGAATCCGACTTCCGGGCTTCGGTCCCGATTTCGTTCCGCGCGTCGGTTGCGGCGCCAGGATTCCCGCCCTCCGCAAATTGCCCATAATTCGCCATTACGAGAGGCAGATTACACCGGGGAACCAGCCTCTAAAAGTTACCGAAGTCATTGACCTACTAGGCAGTAAAGCCTTGCGGATCATGGAATTGCGCGATAATTAAGCAGGTGGCTCAGGGCAGGAAAGTCTTCAACGGAAGATTCGCTTTAATTCGTCACATTTAAGCCAGAATTTGGCAGAGCTGAAAAAGAACTGACTCGCCGAATGTTGAATGGCAGCTACTAGAATTTCGTTACTTCGGTGAAGTTGAAATCGCGCACCTTCATGGGTGGCACGACCATGTCGAAAGATTCTTCGCCGCTTGCCCGCACCGGAATCCCCATCGCTTCCACATTCGACAGCATGTGAACGAGGCTCTCATTGAAGCGAAAATTTAGGATGCCGTGGCGAACCTTGCCATCTTCAACATAAAAAGTGCCGTCACGAGTCATGCCGGTGAGAATTTTTTCGTAGGGATCGACTTCACGGATATACCAAAGCCGTGTAACCAACACACCTCGTTCGGTCGACTCAATCATTTGATCCACCGGTTGAGGGTTTGCGGTTGGCCCGAATACGATATTCATCGGCGCCTCTCCCATTTCATTAGGTAGAGAAAAACCGTGGCCGGTGGCAACCACAGGGCCTACTTTTTCCGCGTACTCGGATTGCTTCATCTTTGCAGCGGTGGCGCGTGCGTACACCAGGCGCTTGACGACGCCATTCTCGACCAAATGCACGCGCTGTCTGGGAATGCCCTCTCCATCGAATGGAGCGCCAGCCTGTAACGGATGGGTCGCGTCGTCCCAGATATTGATATTTGGTCCGAAGATTTGTGTACCCATGCGATTGTTGAGAAACGACCTTTGATCAAGAATCGACAGCCCGCCGAAATCGAAGAACATGAAACCAACCATATCGAGGACCGCGGGCGGTTCCAGGATGACGGTGTACTTTCCCGGCTGAATCTCATGCGGAGCGGCCGAGTCGAGAGCCTTGCGAGCGGCAATCTCGGCTAGCCCCGCAGGGTTCTGCACGTTTACGTCGGGATAGTTGGCTTTCTGCCATCCCGAGGAATCGCCTGCCAGCATGGTGACAGAAATTTCCGAGGATGTCTGCGTGTGCCAATCGCTTAGGCCGCGAGAGTTGAAAATGCCTTCCACCCATTCCGCGGAGGAGAAAATTCCGGCTGTAGTCAGCTTGTACTGCTCGGCAACACTCACGACTTTTTTAACGCCTTCGGCGCGCAACTCGGGAGTCAGCGCTGCAGTTGACGCGAAATGCCGGCTCGGCGCTGAGTTATTCTGACCACCTTCGGATGCGTTCGGCATGGGCAGCAAGTCGGGGTCGGGATGCTGAACTCTGGCTAGCGTTTCCGCTGCCTGCACAACTCGTTTCAGGCTTTCATCGTCAAGCTTGTTAGTAGTCGCCCGGGCGGTGCGGCCGCCGAAAGCGGTTCGCACCGAAACAGAGTAGTTTTCCTCCGCCATATTCTGGTGAATGACATTGTTGGCGAAGCGGGTCAGGGCGCTCTTGCCGCCATAGCAGAGGACTTCCACTTCGTCCGCGGTGGAGTATTTCCGGATTCGTTTGAAGATTTCGGCGGCTTGGTCTTGGGTTAGCATTCAGGCAATTCTGCCGTGATGAACCTCACGCTCCCTTATATGCGCTTCCCGACTTTGACACCTGCGAACCTCGCTGGCGAAGCTCCATGGCCCGTCCCCATCACCTGTTGCGGCTGCCCTTTGCCACAGTGTGGAGTTCCCCACAAAACCCATTCGTCGCGGGAGCAGATCGCGTCCATCGAGTTCCAGAACGCAGTCGTGATTCCAGAATAGGACGGATTCTTCAACATTCGGATGCGCTTGCCGTTCTTGATTTCCCATCCCGCTTCGCAACCGAACTGGAAGTTATAGCGCTTGTCGTCGATCGACCACGAACGGTTGGTCTCCATATAAATGCCCTCATTGGTTGACTCGATCAACTGGTCTCGCGTGAGCGGCTTTTCGCCGGGGAGAATGCTGATGTTGGTCATACGGATAATCGGAAGCCGGTTCCAACCCTCGGCGCGCAGTGTCCCACCCGACCGGGTCGCTCCGATAGTGTGAGCAGTCTCACGCGAACTCAAATATCCGGTAAACATACCGCGGGTGATGATAGGAGTGCATTGTGCTGGAACTCCTTCATCATCGAATGCGAATGTGCCCAGGCCCGGTCCGTGTTCTTGTCGCGCGTCGGCGACGATGTTTACCAGGTCGCTCCCGTAGCGGAGAGTCCGCAACTTGTCGAGTGTGAGGAACGAAGTGCCGGCAAAATTCGCTTCCATGCCCAGCACTCGATCCAGTTCGATGGGATGCCCTACCGATTCGTGAATCTGGAGTCCAAGTTGCGAGCCGTCAAGGATGATATTAAATACGCCTTCGGGACACTGGTCGGCCTTCAAAAGCGCCACAGCCTCTTCACCAACACGTCGGGCGTTTTCGACCAGCTTCAACTCGTCGATCAACTCATAGCCCTTGTTTTGCCACTGTCCGCCGTATGAATTCGGATAGGACCTTTTCTGGATCTCACTTCCAGCAAATGCGTGCGCCGCATAACCCACGCCGGTCGTGTATTTCGTCTGATGGATATCGGAGCCTTCCGATGAGAAGAACCACTGCTCCTCGCGCCGAAAATTCAGATTGGCCTCCGCGAGCGTGACGCCCTTTATAGAGCGCAATTCAGAATCGACCTTTAGCAACAATTCAATGTTCTGCTCAACCGACGTGGTGAAAGGATCGATCTGAAAAGGTGAAGTCCATTCTGCGGTGGCCGGCTTTTCCGCAGCCATCTGGATATCGAACTGTTTCACTCGCGCGGAAGCCTTTGCGATCTTAACGGCACGCACAGCCGTAGCTTCGACGGCCTCCCGGCTGAGATCGTCCGAAGCGGCGAATCCCCATGCTCCATCCGCGATCACACGAACGCCAAGACCGAATGACTCTGAAACCGAAGCGTTGCCAACTTTACCGTTCTTGGTTGAGAGCGAGCGATGACGGTCGTCGGCAATGCGGACGTCTGCGTAGGAGGCGCCACGCTGTGTGACAGTATTGAGCGCCCAGGAGGAAATGTCTTTCATGGCGGAGACTCAAATCTAACATAGCCCTCCCGAAGGTCGGGCCGGGATTCGAGTCAGCAATTTTTTCGAATGGTCAACGCCGCTATTTCATTCCGCAACAAAAAGATTTTCGGCAAAGGGCCATTCCTGATCGATCCATTGTGCTTTGCAGAAAAAGCCTGCGTCTTTTGCGAGCTGCAGTGGTTCAGTCCGGGCGTACTTGTGACTGCTCTCGGTCCAGATTGTTTCTCCTTCGCGGAAGGAAACTTCAAGGCCCGCGCGGGCAATGGTGACCGTCTGATCTGTCTTTGACTTAAGATGCATTTCCACGCTGCGCATTTCCTGATTGAATTTCGCCACATGCTCAAACTGTTCGAGGACAAAATCACCATCGAGTTCGCGGTTGATGCGGGCAAGAAGATTGAGATTAAAGGCCGCAGTAACACCTAACGGATCATCGTATGCCGCCAATAATTGAGGAATTGGCTTCTCTAGATCTGTGCCCAATAGCAGCGAATCACCGGGTTGTAGGATGTTGCGCAGTTCGCGAAGAAATTTCGCCGCTGCCGGCCGGTCAAAATTCCCGATCGTGCTTCCGAGAAACAAGACGAGCAGACTCTGGCCATCGCGGCGCCGGGCAGCAACTTCAAGCAGGCCATCCAGATACTCCCGTTCAAAGCCCACGATACTCATGCTCTCGATGTCGCCGAGCTCGCGCTCGCACATCGCCAATGCTGTGGGAGAGATCTCGATGGGAAAATACGAAATATGCTGGCGGCGGCATAGGGCCTTCAATATCCAGCGGGTCTTCTTGCCGCTGCCGCTACCCAGCTCCGCCACAGACACCGGTCCCGTCACTTGGTCCGTAATAGCTTGCGCGTGCCGCTGCAGCAGGCGCTCATCCGCGCGAGTAAGCCCATACTGAGGAAGCACGCTGATGACTTCGAACAAAGCTGATCCCACGTCGTCATAGAGATACTTGGAAAGCAGCTCCTTTTGTCCCTTACGCGTGAGTCCGGCGCGCACGTCGGAGGCGAATTCCAGCACCGGATCAGCAGTAATGGCATGGGTCAGCATGAAATGTCCCTTTTGATTCATCATCTATTTGCTCACGCAGCGGAATCCCGCATAAACGTATTGATAATGTGGTTGAAACCAGTTGCGAAATGAGCGGCGAAGCATCGAAGCCGCAGTGCGCGGGCTGCCACCCTTCATCACGTAGTGCGCTCCGTCAAAAAAATTCGCGGAATACCCGGGATAAAACTCGAACGGCTGAAAACCCGGAAAGGGCGCGAACTCTGTTGAAGTCCATTCCCAGGCGTTGCCCAAAAGATCAGCGACTCCGAACGCGCTCTTGCCTTCGGGGAACGCGGCTACAGGCGTGGGATCCCATCGTTTAAAATCAAAATTTCCCAAACCTTGACGAGGAACTTCGGAGCCCCAGGGAAATGGCCGCTCTGCCTCTTGCTCTTTCGGCGTCCCATAAGCGGCACGATGCCACTGGGCCTCGGTAGGCAACGACTTCCCTGCCCAGCGTGCGTAGGCGCTTGCCTCGGCATGGCTGACATAAACCGGCCAGTCGAGGGGGAGTGGAACGTCTTCGAACATCGTTCGGTATTTCCACTCGCCGTCGACTTGATTCCAAAACACGGGATGTGAGATGGACTGCGAAGTCTTCCATTCCCAATCAGGGTCTTTCCACAATGACCGGTTTTCGTAACCACCGGCATTCATGAAGCCCAGAAACTCTCCGTTTGTTACTTCATATTGATCGATGGAAAATGCGGGGACATCGACCGTATGAGATTCGTATTCATTGTCCCAGCCGAAAGAGTTCGCATCGCTACGAGTCAGACCGAGGGTTGAAGACCCGGCGGGGATTTTTATCATCGAGGGCGTTACCCGGTGCTGAGGCAGGTCGGGCAAATGCGGCTTTTGAACTTTATTGTCGTGCGGCAACTGGTGCAGCATATAGGCGAGTGTTTCGGCGTGCATCAGACGATGTTCGATGGCTACATTCAACAACTGATTCGGATCGACGTCTTCACTGACCGGCAGCGAAGCGTTACTGAGGCTGTTGTCAATAGCCTGACGAACTTCGCGAACGTAGTCGCGCACCTGGACCAGCGAAGGCCAGTCCGAGGGTTGATCGGTAGGCAGTCCGCCGTCAACCGGATCAATCCCAAAGGCGAACAGATGATCGAATTCCGAATGGAAGCTGGTCTTTCCCAAAATGCGCTCTCGCAGCAGGTTCCAGTCAAATGCTTCAAGATGCCCCACGTAAAAAATGATGCGGTGGCGCTCAGGAATGGGTCGTTGATAGAGGAACTCCGGCTTGATCAGATCGAAAAGGCGATCGGTCTCGGCCCGGGCCTCTTTCAGGCGTGCAAGCAAGTGCTTTGGGATCGCGACTCTGTCTTGCGTAATGAGCATTTTCAGCCCTCCCATGGCCGACAGAGCAATCCCAGCGCGAGATCCTGCCAACCAGACCTGGAAGTGTAGAGCTATGAGATGACCGAAACAGCAGAAAGTTGCTTAGGTTCTGGTTAAAAGGGATGGGCTTGTTGAAGGGGAAAATATGGAAATATTTTGCGTCTTTTTAGACCACAGCTGCCTGATATTCCTCGTATGCGCCCTTGAAGTCGGTAATCTCGTGATTGCCCTCAAAATGCCAGATTCGGGTCGCGACTTCATCGATCAAGTCTTCGTCATGTGTCGCCAGAATGACCGTTCCCTGATAGCGCTGCAATGCAATGTTGAGCGCATTGATCGATTCGAGGTCGAGGTGATTTGTAGGTTCGTCGAACACCAGTACATTCGGCTTCAAAAGCATCAGCTTGCAGAAAAGCAGCCGGGCAGCTTCGCCACCTGAGAGGATTTCAGTTCGTTTATCGCCATCTTCGCGGGGGAAAAGCATCTGACCCAGCAAGCCGCGAATTTCCTCGTGCGACGCCCCAGGATCCCATTGATGCAGCCATTCGAAGGCGGTGGATCCAGTCTGGATCAACGCTTTGTGATCCTGTGCGAAATATCCGACAGCCGCTTCATGTCCCCAGAGAACCTTGCCCTCGGTAAGAAACGGTCCGTCATAACCGCTGGTCTTGCGAAGTTCGGCTTCCGGAATGGTAGGAGAATTGGCGAGCAGGGCATTGAGTAACGTTGTCTTTCCAGCTCCGTTGCGGCCCATCAATGCAATTTTTTCTCCGCGAACGATGCTCGCGGTAAAACCCCGAACCACCTGGGTATCGCCGTACGACTTGGTCACGCCTTCCAGTTCCAGGATGTGCTTACCAGATGGACGCTTCTGTTCAAACTTCAAATAGGGGCGTTGGATGTTCGACCGCGCCAACTCGGTCACTTGCAGTCGCTCCACTTCCTTACGGCGTGATTGCACCTGGCTGGAACGAGTACCTGCTGAAAAACGCGCGATGAACTCATTGAGTTGCGAGATTTTCTTTTCACGCTGAGCGTTCTGAGATTCGATCTGCGAACGAATCTGGGTCTTTGCCACTACCATATCGTCGTATGTGCCGGTGTAAGTGATGATGGTCTGGTAATCGATATCGGCGATGTGGGTGCAAACCCGGTTGAGAAAATGACGATCGTGCGAGATGACGATTACTACACCGTCATATTGATTGAGAAAACCTTGCAGCCAGTGGATCGAATCAAGATCGAGATAGTTCGTAGGTTCGTCGAGGAGCAGGGCTTGCGGATGTCCGAACAGGGCCTGCGCCAAAAGAACGCGGACTTTTTGTCCGCCTTGCAGCTCACCCATTTTTCTTTCGTGGAGGGCATCGGGGATATCGAGGCCTTCCAGCAAAATGGCCGCGTCACTTTCCGCGCTGTAACCGTCTTCTTCGCCCACTACGCCTTCAAGTTCACCAAGCTTCATACCGTCGGCGTCCGTCATCTCCGGCTTGGCGTAAATACTGTCGCGCTCCTCCATGGCTGCCCACAGACGCTTGTTGCCCATAATGACGGTGTCAAGCACGCGGTACTTGTCGAAGGCGAACTGATCCTGGCTCAACACGCCCAATTTTCGCGGACGCACGACTGTTCCCTTTTGCGGCTCCAGTTCACCCGTGAGCAAGTTCATGAACGTGGATTTGCCGGCGCCATTCGGTCCGGTCAAACCGTAGCGCTTCCCCGGCGTAAACGCCGTGGATACTTCGTCAAACAGAACTTTGGCGCCGTAGCGCATCGAAACATTGCTAACTGAAATCATGGCTTTTACGGGAAGTGCGGGAAATTGCCCAATGGGCGGGGACGCAACTTCTATGTCTAGGATACCACGATCAAGCGCGTGAATAACGTTCACAACGGGGTTTGATGACTGGCGAAAATGAACGATTTTGGGCAGCAACTGCGTGGCTGAAGTGCGTAGCTTAAGACAGACCCCCACCTTACGAAAATCGTCGTGATCAATGTTTCTCGTAGATGAGTTCACCACCGACCCACGTCTGTAAAACCTGAATATCTTTGAGCTGGTCGTGCGGGATGGTCAGCACGTCGCGGTCGATGACGATAAAATCCGCGAACTTGCCGGCCTCAAGCGAACCTTTTTTGTTTTCCTCAAAACCAATGTAGGCGGGATTGCGCGTATACAGTTCGAGCGCCTGGGGAACAGAAAGTCTTTCTTCCGGCGCGAGCACCTGGGCAGTATTCAACTCCTTGCGTTCGACCGCCGCCCAGAGCCCCCACCAGGGACTGATCGGGGTCACGGGCACGTCTGTCCCCGCGGCAGCCACGATGCCGTAGTCGAAGTACGACTTGCCGGGATAAGCCCATCGCTCGCGCTCCGGCCCGTATTTCTTGAACCAACTTCCAATCCAATAAACAAAGGCGGGATCGCCATCGACCAGCACGTGCTCATCGTGAAGACGCTTCAGGATCGCGGGCGTGGAGAGTCCGCAATGGATGATTCGGAACCGCGGGTCTTTCAGCCCAAGTTCTTTCGTGATCGTCGCGTAGGACGTGATCACCTCATCAATGGCCCGGTCGCCAATCGCATGTGTCGAGAGCTGCCATCCAGCCTTGGCGAGAATCCGTTGGGTCTTCAGCATTTCCTCGGGGGACCAGATCAACAGTCCGAGATTTTCTTTGCCGGGCGAGCTCGGTTCTTGCAAGCCCGGTGGATAGATTGCGATCGTCCGCGCACCCATGCCGCCGTCGGCGAACATTTTCACCGCGCCAAGCTTCAGGTGGTCGTCGCCGAACCCAGTGTGCACCCCGCCAAAGGCCAGCCGCTCGGCGTCCGCCAGGCTAGCGACGCCTGGAGCCACTTGAACCCGAATTTTTAGGAATCCATGTTGACGTGCATCCTGGTAACCACGCAAATCGTCCGCTGACACAGTGCCCCCACCCCAGATGTCGTGAATAGAAGTCAAGCCAACTGCGGCGGCTCGTTCACTGACCACACGCGCCGCGCGAGCGGCAACGTCTGGCGGACCGACCGGAAGTTTAGAATCGATAAGGCGCATGGCGTTGTCCTTGACGATTCCGGTTGGCTCGCCGTTCGCGTCATGTTCGATGACCCCTCCATCCGGGGCTTGGGTGTTGCGATCGATGCCTGCAGCTTTCAGCGCTGCCCGGTTCGCCACTCCGAGGTGTCCACTTACGTGGACCAGATACACCGGAACACTGGGAGCCACCGCGTCCAGGTCGTCTTTATTGAGGTAGCGGCGTTCTTTCAGTTTGGCGTCGTCCCAACCTGCGCCAAGGACCCATTGCCCGGGTGTGATCGTTCGGGCGTGCTCCGCCACCGCAGCGGTGATCTCCGTAATCGAGTGCATGGCCGGATAGCTGGCATCGATCTCGCCGCGGACGATGCTCTTGGCCCACGAGATCGCGTGCGTATGAACATCAATGAAGCCAGGCAGGACGGTCTGTCCCTTCAAATCCACAGTCTTGGTCGACGCGCCTGCGCAGCGAGCGATGTCCTGGTCCGTCCCAACAGCCTCCAGGCGACCATCCCTTATTGCCAGCGCGGACGTCACTCGGCGCTCGCCATCCATCGTGATGATGTGACCGTTGCGAAGAATGACGTCGGCGGGAGCGCATTCGGCTGCCATTAAAGGAATGCCGGCACCCAGACAAAGCATGCCAAACGAAAGAGCGAGACGGTACATCGGACCTCCTGAATCTGATGAAGGCGGCGATCATAGCACGCACTTTGAGGGTTTCTCCTCACGGCAATCTGCTAATCGCCCGGTAAATCGCACCCCGAATCTCCTGCTCGGACTCTTCTCCATCTCGGTTTCGCCGTCACCTCGCCGCACGTATGTGTTGCAGTACAATCCCTCGCATGAAGATGCCTCGGCTTTCTCTCCTGACTCTGATTCTCGCGGCGGTCGCGCCGGCCTTTTCTCAGGACATTCAGAGACTCGACCCGGCTCTCGACGGAATTGTGGCGGCAGACGCCAAGCTTGAACGCGTTGCAACAGGCTTCAACAAGTGGACCGAAGGGCCGGTTTGGACACACGAAGGCACTCTTCTATTTGCGGAGATTCCGGCCAACAACATCGATCTGTGGGTGCCAGGCAAGGGCGCAAGCGTGTTCATGCATCCCAGCGGCTATGAAGGCGCGGAACCTTACAAAGGGCCCGAGCCCGGCTCAAACGGGATGACGCTGGATCCAGACGGGCGGATCAGTGTTGCGGGCCATGCCAGGCGAAATGTCTGGCGGATGGAGTCTGTTGACCCAAAGACGCAGATCACCGTCCTGGCCGACTCGTATCAAGGCAAGAAACTGAACAGCCCAAATGACCTGGTTTATAAATCAGACGGATCGCTGTACTTCACCGATCCGCCGTACGGGTTGCCGACCCAGGCCGATAATGAGCCGCTGAAAGAGCTTTCAGTAAATGGTATTTACCGCCTTCCGGGAGCACGTCAACACAAACCGGGCGCACCACCAGACCGGGACAAGTTGGAGCTTATTGTCAAAGACCTCCCGCGTCCCAATGGCCTGGCATTCTCGCCGGACGAAAAATTCCTGTACGTAGCCGACTCGGGCAAGAAGGTATGGATGCGATACCGAGTTCAGCCAGATGGAACGGTGACTGACGGTATGGTTTTTCTTGATCCATCCAACGACCCAGCCCCCGGCGTCCCTGACGGCCTACGGGTCGACAAGAAGGGGAATATTTACAGCTCCGGACCTGGCGGCGTGTGGATTATTACCCCCGAGGGCAAACACATTGGCACCATCAAAGTCCCTGAGGTCGTAAGCAACGTAGCCTGGGGTGACAAAGATGGTAAGACCCTCTACATTACCGCCAGCACGAGTCTATTCCGGATTAAATTAAAAGCTGTTGGTATGAGGAATTGAGTCTCTAGGAAATTTTTCGGCATTGCTTTTTATCTCGTGTCCTTAACTGGCGCGTTGATTTATTCTTCAGTCACCACCTATGCCCTGCCAGCAGGTTCATCCTCGCGATCATGAATTAATTCAGATTGTGAACTCCGCTCTGGCCGATGCTTTTCAGAAAAGTAGCAAGTGGCTGGCCTGCAAACCAGGATGCTCGCAATGCTGCCACGGCGTATTCGCAATTAACCAGCTTGATGCGATCCGTTTGCGTAAGGGACTGGCGGAATTCGAAGTGCAAGACCCTGAACGGGCGGCGAATTTGCGCAAGCGCGTTCGCAATACGGTTGCTCGCCTTTCTGAGGACTATCCTGGCGACCCAGTTTCGGGTGTGCTCGACGAAGACGATACCGACGAAGCGGCGAAGCGGTGGGACGATTTTGCCAACGAGGAACCTTGTCCGGTTCTCGATCCTGCGACCGGGAAGTGCGAACTTTACGAGTTCCGTCCGGTGATTTGCCGAACTTTTGGTCCTGCGATGAAAACTGATGACGATCTCGGACATTGCGAGTTGTGCTATGTCGGCGCCAGCGAAGAAGAAGTCGCTGCTCTCGAGATGCATCCCGACCCAAATAACCTTGAGGCTGCCCTGGTGGAGGATCTACAAAAGACCACCGGCGAGAGCGGAGAGACGATTATCGCATTCGCACTGGCCCAAGGTTAGTAACCGGAATTCCGGTCTACATCAAGCAGAACATCGAGATTCTTCAGGGGCAACTTCTCTTACTGAACGCGCTAGTGACGTCACTTGATGGCGAGTACAAGAAATTTCTGACGGCGCATACCGATTGATAACCGTTGGAAAGTAAGGTCGCGTGCAAGCAATCGCGCGGGTTCACTCGTCGCAGACATGTTGTGTTTACGTGCTTTCACCTGGTTCAACTCTTCTTTTTCTCTAATTCACTCCAGCGGCTGTAAAGCTCATCGACCCTGGCTTGAGCCTCGTCTAATTCCTGATTGGCGATCAAGAGTCGCGGCCCATCACTCGCGATTGCCGGATCTTCGAGTTGAACGCGTTTCGATTGCAACACCTCTTCCGCTGCCGCGACGCGCTCTTCGATGCTGTCGTAGTCGCGTGCTTCCAGATAGGAGAGTTTTGTTTTCGTGACTGGAGTCTTGCCGGGCGGGCCGCCGGAAGAGGCTATCCGCGGGCCCGGACGCGAACCGGCCCTGGCCACATGCGCGGTCTCCGCTTGCCATGTCTCCCATTGTGAATAGTCGGCAAAACTTTCGGCACCGCCTTGTCCGTCTAGGCCAAGCACAATTGTGGATACGCGATCGAGCATGTACCGATCATGTGTAACCAGAACCAGCGAGCCGCGAAACTCCAGCAGACTCTCCTCCAGTATTTCGAGAGTCGGGATGTCGAGGTCGTTGGTGGGTTCGTCGAGCAGAAGAAGGTCAGCGGGTTGCAGCATAAGTTGTGCGATCAAGACGCGCGCGCGTTCGCCTCCTGAAAGCCTCTCGACTGGCTGATTGAGCTGCTCGCTGGTGAACAGAAATTTCGCAGCCCATGAAGCGACGTGAATGACCCGATCCTGATAAATCACCGAGTCGCCTTCGGGGGCCAGAGCGCGGCGCAGGGTTACGTTGGAATCGAGTTCGCGGGTCTGGTCAAAGTACACAATGCGCAGCCATTCGGCGCGCGTAATCTCTCCACTGGTCGGGGAAAGTTCGCCGCGCAATAGCCGCAGCAGCGTCGTCTTGCCGCTGCCATTCGGACCGACCAGTCCTACTCGCATTCCAGCCGTAATGACGAAGTTCAGTTTGTTGAAGAGTTGGCGTTCGGACTTACCAGGAACAGGAATGCGGTAAGAAACATCTTCCAATTCGATTAGCCGCTTGGTTTTGCGGTCACTCGCCGAAAAGTCGATTTGCGCCGACGCCGTTCTGGTTCTTGCATTCAGGTCGGCTAGGTCCCCCATCAATTCTCCGGCTTTATTGATGCGGGCTTTGGATTTCCGGGTACGCGCTTTGGCTCCCCGGCGCAACCATTCAATTTCGTTGTGCACCAGATTTTCCAGCGCTTCCTGGCGCTTGGATTGTGCATGGAGGAATTCTTCTTTTTTCTCGAGGAAGGTACTGTAATTTCCTCGCACCCGTAAAACGCCGTCGGGATAAACACGGCTCAGTTCAGCCATGTCGGTGGCAATGTTTTCCAGAAAATAGCGGTCGTGACTGACGATCACCGCGGCAAATCTCGCTTCCGCCAGCAGCGCTTCAAGCCACTCTATGCCTGCGAGGTCCAGGTGGTTTGTCGGCTCATCGAGCAGCAGAAGGTCGGGCGCTTGTACCAACGCCTCCACGATGGCCAGTCGCTTCTGCCACCCTCCGGACAGGGTTGATGCCTCTGTTTCAAAAGCTTCAAAACCAGCGCGTCCGAGTGTCTCCGCGAAGCGGGTGCCACGCTCGGTTTGATGAACCTTTGCGCTTTCCATGGCATTTTCAGCCACCGAACGCACCGTCGCCCCGGACGGGAACTGCGAGTCCTGGACAACGTAGCTGACCCTCAGCCGCTTTCGAAACGCTATTTCTCCATCGTCCGGAGTCTCTTCGGCGGCCAGGATTCGGAGCAGCGTGGATTTACCGGAGCCGTTGGGTCCGATGAGACCGATCCGATCGCCCTCGGTGACGGTGAATGAGACATTCTGAAATAGCGGGTTTGCTCCGAAAGCCTTCGAGATTCCCTGGGCGTTGATGATCGGCGGCAATGTTTCGCGGTCTCCTGAATTTTTTGTCTTTACTGAAGATTATCAGGAAACGCAGATTGGGCTTGCGGCGTCAGGGCTGGCTCGCTCGGTTTGTTGCTCAATCCAGTGGGTTTTCGGGACAACGTTCGGCGATCAAAGCATTTAACCGCAAAGCACGCAAAATCCGCAAAGAACCCCAGAAGAGCCGTTTGAATAGAGCGAGTAGAGAACTCTCACTTTACGAATGTCAGTCCGTGCGGTACCAGGTGAGGAAAAACGTAGGCGTACAACATTACAATCACTCCAACGATGGCACCCAAGGCGACCGAGTGCCACACCACGAAACGAAAAACGACGCCTTCATTTCCTACCTGCTCGGTGGCAGAGGTTGCGATCGTGATGGACTGGGCATCTACCATCTTCCCCATGACGCCGCCGGCGCTGTTCGCTGCGCACATCAGCACCGGGTCGATACCGAGCTGTTGCGAGGTGATGCGCTGCAAACTTCCGAATAGAGCGTTAGACGAAGTATCACTTCCAGTGAGAGCAACACCCAGCCAGCCAAGAAAAGTCCCGAAGAACGGGTATGCCCATCCGGTGCGCGTGAAAGCAAGACCCAGCACGGCATCCAACCCCGAATAGCGCGTAACAAAACCCAGGCCAAGCATGAAAGAAATCGCGATCACCGCCAGCTTCATACGAAGCAGCGTATGCCAGAAAATTGTCGCCAGCCGGAACGGAGTTACCCCGAGGAGTAATCCCGATACGATCGCCGCCAAGAAACAGCCAGTCCCCGTCGCCGATAACCAGTTGAAGTCATATCTTGCGGCTTCGGGTATCGGCTTCGCCACAACCGGCGCCGCGCGATAGACCGCGTTGTGCAGATATGGAACGTCCCATCCAGGCGGCCCGGGCCGAAGTTTGCCGGGCCCACCCGCTCCATCTGCCAACACCACTTTGAAGGCCGGAGTGGTGGCCTGATTCATCGCTTGCTTGACGGGTGGAAGGCCCCACAACAGAACGACAACCGACAGGATGGCAAATGGCGTCCAGGCCTTCAGGATTGTGGGTAACGGGTAGGAACGCGCATGCACGTGTCCATCGAAGTTGGATGCCTTCCATTGGCCTCCGACCTCATCGGCAATCTCGAGAGTGGATGGCGTGAGCGAGGCAGGCTTGTCATAATCGAAGCGCCAGATTTTTTTCGGCTTCCAGAAACGCAGGAAGATTACAGTCGCGATGATCGACACTACCGCGCCCATAATATCCACCAGACTGCTGTCTACGTAGTTCGACCAGAAAAACTGGGTCAGGGCAAAGGAGAAGCCAACCACGAGAATGGCGGGAAATACCTCGAAGGTTTCCTCCCAACCCACCATGGTCCGCACTAGCCAGAAGGGCACAATCGCCGCAGTAATCGGAAGGATGCGGCCAATGGTTGCGCTGAGGTCCGACTCCGGCAATCCGCTGACCGCCGCAAGCGTATGGATGGGAACTCCTACACTGCCCCATGCCACCGGAGCCGTGTTGGCGATCAAATTAAGCGCCGCCGCATGGAACGGCTTGAAACCGAGCCCGATCATGAAGGCGCCTGCAATGGCCACAGGTGCGCCGAATCCTGCCGCGCCTTCGATAAATGCACCAAAACAGAAAGCTACAAGCAGCACTTGAAGGCGCCGGTCGGGAGTAATTCCGGCAATCGACTCCTTCATGATCTCGAATTGACCGGTTTCGACGGAAATGTCGTAGAGGTACACCGCCGCAAGAACAATCCAGGCAATCTTGAGCAATCCGAATGCGACGCCATATCCAAAACTCACGGCTGCGAGGAGCGGCGGCATGCCGAAGAATCCGATCGCGACCCCTGCCGCTGTCAACGCGCCTGCGGCTGCACACCAATGCGGCTTGACCTTCAGGCCAACCAGCAGCCCGAACAGCACGACAATTGGAAGCGTAGCCACCAGAGTGGAAAGCCACCAGCGGCCGAAAGGGTCGTAGACCTGCGTCCAGTGCATGGTGGTTTGCCTTCAGAAGCAGGGTAGACAGCACTCAGCACTCAGCTTTCAGTTCTCAGTCATCCCGAGCGCAGGGTGGGCATTCGTTTGCGAACGTCCATCCGGAGTCGAAGGACCCTACCTTCCAATACCTTGTGCGAATTCATCCTCTCGATGACGTTTGCCCTTGGTAAATAACCGGGACTCATTCCGGCCATAGGGGTCAACCACTAATACTTTGAACGCTGAATGCTGAGCGCTGACTGCTGTATCTCTACTGCCAAGTCGCCGGCACATCCACGTATGACCGATCCAGCGCGGCAATAGATGAGCATCCCAGCAGTCTGAGAGTGCGATCTACGTCGGCGCGCAGAATTTCAAGGGCTCGCGTCACGCCCGCCTGACCGGCAGCTGCCAGGCCGTACGCATAGGCGCGACCGCACAGGACCGCACGTGCTCCTAGGCAGACAGCTTTCACAATATCGGTGCCGCGGCGAACGCCGCCGTCCATCAGGACTTCAACCTGACCGTTTACCGCAGCAACGACTTCTGGCAACGCGCGCAGGGAAGCGCGAACACCGTCCAGCTGGCGTCCCCCATGATTGGAGACCACTACTGCAGATGCACCTTCGTCGATGGAACGGCGCGCATCTTCTCCCGTGAGCACGCCTTTTATTACCAGCGGTCCGGGCCATAGATTGCGGATCCATTTCAAGTCGTCCCAGGTCACCGTGGAGTCGGCGAGGGCCTTGCTGACATCCACCAGTTCCATTGGACCCTTGCCCGGGATCACGACGTTCGGCAGTTTAGACAAACCACCATCGCGCAGGAAGCTGGCAATCCAACCTGGCCGGGCGATCATTTGAGGAAGGAATGGCAGCTTGTCCAAAACATTCCCGCTCATTAATTCCTTCATGCCGTTGCGGAAGTCGCGCTCACGCAAGCCCGCGACCGGCGTGTCAATTGTGACCACCAGAGCCGAGCATCCGGCAACCCGGGCGCGCTCGATGATGGCTTCGGAGGCAGCCCGGCCCCCCATCAAATAGAGCTGGAAGCACACCGGCCCGGAAGTAGCGGCTTTGACATCTTCAACCCGGTGGCCGGAGATGGTGGAGAGAATGTATCCCGTGCCTGCGAGCCCAGCTGCCCTGGCAGCGCCCGCTTCGCCGTCAGGATGCATCAGGCGACTGTAACCAACGGGAGCAAGGACAGCCGGGAAAGAAATATCGAAGCCGAGGACGTGGGTCCGCAAGTCGCACTCTGCCACGGCGACGGCATGACGTGGACGAAAGGTAACGTCGTCGAAAACGCGGCAATTTTCACGGAGCGTTACCTCACCGTCAGCCCCGCCGTCCAGGTAATCGAAAACCGGGCGAGGCAGCCTACGACGAGCCATGGGCCGGAAATCGCTGATACACACAACATGGGGAGATGCCACCGCACGTGCCGCTCTAGTCATGGGTTGATGAATTCCCGCAACAGATATTTACTAAAACACGCGATTATACAGGGGAGCTGGGTCAACGTTGCGGAGTTGTGACTCGGCTCAGCGTTCATCCACCCATGATTGCATTAGGGAAACTTTCATGGCGCGTTTCAGATTTTGGGCGAGACTTCAAGCTAGCCAGAACGAGCGAAAAACCGGCCCCGAGTCGCCAAACGAGATGAGCGAGCCGACCCCGGAGCCTCCAGCCCTTGTGCGAGAAGGCAGGCTGGGTGAAACTTGTCGTTCCTCTTTCTCTTGTGCATGCCAGGAATTCTGTTGAATGGAGTCGTATTATGCGCGGTTGGTGGCGAATATTTGGCCTTCTGTTTTTGTTGCTCTCCTTTTCCGTGGCCCAGGATCAGCCGGCCGCAACTCCTGAAACTTTGAACCCGGGAGAGCAGTCACCGCCCAAACATAGGCCGACCATTGGTGTAGCGCTCGAAGGAGGCGGTGCGCTGGGACTAGCTCATATAGGCGTCCTGCAATGGTTTGAGCAGCATCACATTCCCATCGACTATATTGCCGGCACCAGCATGGGCGGCCTGGTGGGAGGCTTGTACGCCAGCGGCAAGAATCCTCAGCAGTTGCGCGAACTGGTGAAAGCGCAGAATTGGGATGTAATCCTTGGCGGTGCCATTCCATATGAGGACCTGTCATTTCGCAGGAAAGAAGATAAAGTTGCATTTCCCAATTCGATTCTTCTGGGTTTGCGGAAGGGCCTATCCCTACCTGGGGGATTGAACGCTGGGCAACAGATCAGTCTGTTGATCGACCGCGAGACTCTGCCCTACTCAGGAGTCAAGTCGTTCGACGATCTGCCGATTCCATTCCGGTGCGTTGCCACCGATCTTGTGACCGGGAAGCAGGCAGTCTTCAAGGATGGGTCTCTTGCGACCGCCATGCGAGCGACAATGGCTATCCCGGGACTTTTCTCTCCCGTTCGCGACGCGGAACACGTTTATGTTGACGGTGGCCTGGTGGGTAACATGCCTACCGACGTGGTGAGGGCAATGGGCGCGGACATTGTGATCGGCATCCACCTCGAAACATCCCCTGCGGAGGCTGACAAGATACATTCGCTTTTTTCAATTCTCGGGCGATCGATTGACGTGGTGGTTGCAGGAAACGAAATCCGCGGATTGGCCAATGCCGATTTGGTGGTCAAAGTCGAGTTGCAGGACTTTAGCTCGCTTGAGTACGACAAAGCGGACGCAATCATTCAGAAGGGCATCGAAGCCGCTTCCCAGAAATCGCAAATACTCGAGACCTACACGCTCGACAACTCCACGTGGTCCGCTTATCTGGAACGGCGCAAGGACCGATTGAGAGGCGATGTTCCGGTTCCTCAATTCGTAAAGGTCGAAGGAGCGAGCCCCGAGGCCGGGGTAAATCTGGAGCGTTTCCTGCATTCCGAGGTTGGAAAACCGATCGACAAGGACAGGCTCGAAGGTCTACTTACCCGGCTCACAGGAATCGGACGCTACGATACTGCCGGATATGAGGTCACCCAGCAGAACGGTCAAGTAGGTTTGCTCATCAACATGCACGAAAAGGTATACGCGCCGCCGTTACTCCAGATGGGCTTTGAAGTTGACGGATCGGAGAGCAGCGACGTCGATTTCACCTTTGCTACCCGCTTGACCCTTCTTGATGTCGCGGGTTACCGGTCGGAATGGCGCACTGACATAATTTTTGGAAACACCTACGGCATTGCGAGCGAACTCTACCGGCCGTTTTCGCCGACGAGCAAGTGGTTTTTTGCCCCGCACGCTTCCGCCAAGAACACAAACTTCAAGGTTTACAGAAAAAGCGATCCGCTGGCGGTATACCGCTTCACCAATGCATATATCGGCGGCGATGTTGGTTATGGATTCAGCCGCTTTAGCGAGTTCCGCATCGGCTATGACGAGGGCACTCTGCAGGCCAGGCTGCGCCTGGGCACCGCGGAATTCGCTTCATTTTCTGGACGAACCGGAGCGATGCACGTGCACTATCTGATGGACCACACCGACGATCCCGTAATTCCCCGCCGCGGGGTAAGCGCGGAATCAAATTTCCACTGGTACGACACGAGTCCGGGCGCAACCAACAGCTTTCCGGTGATGGACGCCCGCGCCGAATATTTTCGGCCCATTACAGCACCCGCGTCATTGTTCATCGTCGGGGAGGGCGGGACGACATTCGGCGTCACGCAAAACGGTTACCCGCAATTCTTCCTCGGCGGTCCCACCCGGTTGAGCGCATACGGTACTAATGAGCTGTTCGGCGATCAGTTTTATTTCTTCCGCGCGGGATATCTGCACGATCTGTGGACTTTACCGACTCTGGCGGGGAAAAAGGTTTACGCAATCGGAAGCTTCGAGTTTGGGAAAATGTATGGCTTCCCCCCCGAGAGCAAGTTTCCCAATGATTTCGCTGCAGGCATCCTGGCAGAGACTGCGGTAGGACCCATAATTCTGGGAGCCAGTATTGGAGATACCGGACACCGGAAGTGGTTCTTCCAGCTTGGCCGGGTATTTTAGGTTCACTTTGTTAGAGCGATGTAGTTGTGCGGCTCAGCAAGAAATTTGATTGGCTTTCATTTCTTGACGGTGTGTTCGGCATCAGCCTCAATGGTGATCTCTACATGAGCACCCGGTTTGAGTGCTACCTTTTCGCCGTCCTCATCCTTCAATACGTTCTCAATGCGGATCTCGCGATAAAGGTCGTCGGCGCCTTCGACAGTGATCTGTGCCTTTTCGGGCAAGCTCGGATGGGGAGGTTTAATGATTTTTTCGACTGTTCCTGGCAAAGTGGTGCTCGGCTTTTCGTCTTCATCAGTTGAGTTTTGGATCATACGGGGGCTCTTATAGGGCTGTTTAATTGGGAAGCGTAGCAGAGAATAGCCGTTTTTAACAACAAATTGGCAAAAGGGCGCTATTATCCTCGGGCAAGGGCAGGGCCCTATCCAGCATCCAAATTTCAAATAAATTTCTTGACCGCATCAGGTTTTCCCGCTAAATTACGTAGTTCCACGGACATATAGGGACGGGTTTTTGGCCGTTCCCAGTACCTCCGCCGACAAGTGGGACCGGATCCGAATCGGAGAAACTTTCGGCTCAGGCGGAGCATCTATACCAGTAGCCAGAGCATTTCCCGTACAACCCTTAAGAATTGAAGGACTTATATCTTTGGCTGGGACTTGCCCTGTCGCTTGAATCTAGAATTTTGCCGGGATTTGTGGAGTCAGGAGAAAGAACAATGAAGCGCTCTGATCGTGTTTTTGATGCTTTACATACTTTGCGGAACCGTTATATGCTCTGTCAGCTTGCATCGAAGGCTACCCGTAAGTTTCACAAGCCCAACACCAGAATCCAGGAGACCATGAACGAGGTCCTGGATCGGATTGCAAGTTCGGAGCGGCAGACGGTTCTGGCCGAACCGGAACATTTCGCTGAGGCACAACGGCGGGCTGCGTAGTTTAGCCCGCCTTCCTGCCCCGCCGATGGATCCTTCTCTGTTGTGTACCCCCCTTTGAAAAATCCTCTCGCAGGTGATTGATGACCATTGCTGAACTCAAAGAAAAAAATATTACCGAGCTAACCAAGATCGCCCGATCTTTGGACTTGCCGGGAGCTAGTGGATTACGCAAGCAAGACCTGATTTTCAAGATCCTCCAGGCACAGAGCGAAAAAGAAGGCCACATTTTTGCCGAGGGCGTGCTCGAAATCCTGCCCGATGGCTACGGATTTTTGCGCTCGCCCGATTACAACTATCTGCCTGGTCCCGACGACATTTATGTTTCGCCGTCGCAGATCCGCAAGTTCGACCTCAAGACCGGAGACACCATCAGCGGGCAGGTTCGTCCGCCGCACGAGGGCGAAAAGTACTTTGCCCTGGTCAAGATTGAAGCGGTCAACTTCGAGTCGCCGGAGGAAGCTCGCAACAAGATCCTGTTCGACAATTTGACGCCGCTGTATCCGCAGGAGCGTTTGAAACTCGAAACGGTTCGCGAGAACGTCAGCGCTCGAGTGATGGACTTACTCACTCCGCTCGGCAAGGGACAACGCGGTCTGATCGTTTCCCCGCCACGCGCCGGCAAGACGATGTTGTTGCAGAACGTGGCCAACTCGATCACGACCAATCACCCCGAAGTTGTGCTGATGGTGCTGCTCATCGATGAGCGCCCGGAAGAAGTCACCGACATGCAGCGGTCGGTAAAGGGCGAAGTGATTTCTTCAACCTTTGACGAACCGGCTGCACGGCACGTTCAAGTGGCGGAAATGGTGATCGAGAAAGCCAAGCGCCTGGTTGAGCATAAACGCGACGTGGTGATTCTGCTGGATTCGATCACGCGTCTGGCGCGCGCTTACAACACAATCGTTCCCCCGAGCGGCAAAGTCCTCTCAGGCGGCGTGGATTCGAACGCGTTACAGCGTCCGAAGCGGTTCTTCGGCTCGGCTCGAAACATCGAAGAAGGTGGGTCGCTCACCATCATTGCCACCGCACTGATCGACACTGGATCGCGCATGGATGATGTGATCTTCGAAGAATTCAAAGGCACGGGCAACTCGGAAATTATTCTCGACCGCAAGCTGGTGGATAAACGTACGTTCCCCGCGATCGATATCCAACGCTCTGGTACGCGTAAAGAAGAGCTGCTGATCCCGAAGGAAGATCTGACCCGCATCTGGGTGCTGCGCAAAGTGCTGAACCCGCTTTCGCCGGTCGAAGCCATGGAACTGCTGATCGACAAGTTGAGCAAGACCAAGTCGAATGGCGAGTTCCTGGCGAATATGAGCTCACTGTAAAAGTTAGTGTGAGTGCGAGCGTCCCCGCTCGCGCATGGCTCTATAGTTGTTGAATTCCAAGCTGAATTAAATTCCATCGTCGGGAACGGCGCAACTTGGGAAGGGGCACGACGTTAGTCGTGCCGATAGCGGCGTAAACCCAGACGGCTTTAGCCGCCGAGCTGTCCTGATTAATCTCTACATCAGAATGACGTCAAGACACCAGTGAAAAAGGCGTACCTCAGGCGCTAAAGCGCGGGCTTTACTGTAAGTTTTTGGCACGACTGAAGTCCTGCCCTCCCCTTGCGGCCCGACTCTTCCCGTTCTGCGCGACACTGGGTCCACAGTGTTGATCGCTCAAGCGCACCCTTCGACGTTTCCGCAGCAAGACCGCTCTGTAATCTTGCCAGTACGACTTCGTCGCGCCCTTCCCGCGCGAGCGTGACACTCTGCGCCTGCATGGGCACGTATAATTACTTCGAATTTTCTCGTTCTCCGAGGTGGCTGTGCGATTCCATTCATCGCTTTCACGGATAGTTCTGGTCCTCATATTTGCAACAGTCTCGGTTTCGTCGGCGCAGAACCGTAACGTGCAAGCTCCGCCGCTCGCAGAGAGGCCCGATCCAGCAGACTCTCCACGCCTCAAGATGGAAAGAGAAATGGCAAAAAAGGCCAATCAGGCGCGCCAGGCAGATCTCACGCGGGATACGGAGAGGCTGGTCAAACTCTCAACTGAATTGAAAGATTACGTGGATAAGACCAACGAAAATATGCTGTCCGTCAATGTTGTCAAGAAAGCAGAAGAAATCGAGAAATTAGCTCACAGCGTAAAAGAGAAAATGAAAGGAAACTGAACTTCCAGCTGTGGTTGTTCTGCGGACAGGTTCCATCCTCCGTAAACGGCTATCCGTCCAAATGCAAATGCCATCCGGATGTACTCCGGATGGCATTCGTTCTTGCAGCCGAAGTTATCAGGCCGCCGCGGGTCCTTCTTTCACAATGCGCATTCCATAGAACGACCGGTATACGAAGACGAAGGACACGAGGAAGAATCCCAAAGCCAGCACGTGACTGAAATTGCTGCTGGTCTGGTTTGTCAGCTTCACCGCCAGTTCGACTGCCAACAAGCCGAACAGAGTGGTGAATTTGATCACCGGATTTAGGGCTACCGATGACGTATCTTTGAACGGATCACCCACCGTGTCACCAACTACGGTAGCGTCGTGCAAGGGAGTTCCCTTCTGCTTCATCTCGACTTCAACGATTTTCTTTGCGTTGTCCCAGGCGCCGCCGGCATTGGCCATAAAGATCGCCTGGTATAGACCGAAAATCGCAATCGAAATCAGGTAGCCGATAAAGAAGAATGGTTCCACAAAAGCAAATGCCAACGTGGCAAAAAAGACCGCCAGGAAGATGTTGAACATTCCCTTTTGTGCGTACTTCGTACAAATCTCGACCACTTTCTTGCTATCGGAGACCGAAGCCTTCACCACGCCCTCGAGCTTAATGTTGGCCTTGATGAATTCCACGGCACGATATGCACCCGTGGTCACTGCCTGCGTGGAAGCGCCGGTAAACCAATAGATCATGGCGCCTCCGGTGATCAGACCCAGCATAAATGGGGCATGGAGCAAGGAAAGATTGCTCACGTTGTCCGTGAGCCCGTGGGTGAGCGCCATGATGATGGAGAAAATCATGGTGGTCGCACCAACCACGGCGGTTCCGATCAGAACTGGCTTGGCAGTAGCCTTGAACGTATTACCGGCACCGTCGTTCTCTTCGAGCAAGTCCTTGGCCCGCTCGAAATTCGCATCGATGTTGAAGTCTCTTTTTAGTTCTTGCTGAATGTTCGGAACCTGCTCGATCAGCGACAACTCGTAAACCGACTGCGCGTTGTCGGTGACGGGTCCGTAGGAATCAACCGCAATCGTCACCGGGCCCATGCCCAGAAAGCCGAACGCCACCAGTCCAAAGGCAAACACGGGTGCGGCGACCATGAGGGCATCAAGGCCCATGGTGCTGAAGTAATATCCGAGCGACATCAATCCAACCATGGAAAGGCCGAGATAGTAGCCGGAGAAGTTTCCCGCTACGAACCCGGAAAGGATGCCCAGAGAAGCTCCACCTTCCTGAGCAGAAATCACAACTTCCCGAACATGGCGTGACTCGGTTGAAGTGAACACCTTCACAAGTTCGGGAATGATGGCTCCCGCCAGCGTCCCGCAGGAGATGATCGATGCTAGTTTCCACCATTGCGTCGAATCGCCACCCAACTGCGGGATGATTATGGCGGAGATAATGAAGGTCATAACCACAGAGATCAGGGACGTGATCCAGACCAGCGAAGTCAACGGCGCTTCGAAGTTCATCTTGGCGGCGTTGGCATACCGAGCCTTCGCGATAGCGCCATTCAGGAAGTACGAGAGCGCACTCGCCACCAGCATGGCAATGCGCATCACGAATAGCCAAACCAGGAGCTGTACCTGGACAGTCGGATCTTTGACCCCCAAAAGAATGAACGTGATCAACGCGACCCCGGTCACGCCATAGGTCTCGAATCCATCGGCAGATGGTCCAACCGAGTCGCCGGCATTGTCACCGGTGCAGTCGGCAATTACGCCCGGGTTGCGAGCATCGTCTTCCTTGATCTTGAAGACGATTTTCATCAGGTCCGCGCCGATATCGGCAATCTTGGTGAAGATGCCGCCAGCAATGCGGAGCGCGGCCGCACCAAGCGATTCGCCAATGGCAAAACCGATGAAGCATGGTCCGGCATAGTCAGGCGGAACAAACAGCAGAATAAAGAGCATGAGGAGCAACTCGACGCTGATCAGCATCATGCCGATGCTCATACCGGCCTGCAGAGGAATGTTGTAAATCGGATAAGGCTTGCCGGCCAGTCCGGCAAAAGCTGTGCGTGAATTGGCAAACGTGTTCACGCGGATTCCGAACCAGGCGACTCCATAGCTTCCGGCGATTCCTACCAGGCTGAAAATCAAAATAATTGGCAGCGTGACAGCGATAGGTTTATCCGGTACAGGAGACAAAACGCCGAAGTAAAGAACGATGACCACAGCGATGAAGAGCCAGAGGATTAGAAGGAACTTTCCCTGGGTAATCAGGTAAGTCTTGCAGGTTTCATAAATGAGCTCGGAAATCTCGAGCATCGCCCGATGTACCGGCATTCTCTTCAAGCGGGTATAAATGACCAGTCCGAAGCCAAGGCCAAATATGCAAAACAGAATACCCACCATCAGTAACCGGTGACCGTCAATTCCCAGGAACAATACCTGGGAAAGATCGGGAAGTTTTAGACCAGCTTCACCCCCCACTTCATGAGCGGTTTGGCCCAAGGCGGCGGTTGCGCCGAAACTGAGGACGGCAATTGCGGCAGCCACCGTCTTCATTACTATTGATGTTTGGGCGAATTGGTAGCCGTTAGACACAGCTTTCGCCAGCCAGGTGCGCATAGGAATTCCTCCGGTATGAGAACTATTTTGGGACCATCACGTGTTTAGGCACTGCCGCCCGGCGAATCACACTACCCGGATACTCTTTGATTAGAGCGCCGGAGAGCGCATTGCCGGAGTTCCGAACACGCTTCCACTACACGGCTTAAACGGGAGTGTTGAGCTTGGCCGCGTCGGATGTTCTGCACCGCAGAGGTCGCCGGTTTGACGCTGAGCTTGTTGCCGGAGACCCGGTACAAAACCAGCTTTTATAGCATGTTAGGGGTGGTTGGTCAATCAGGCGCTAAAGCGGGATTTCGGCCCGTTTCGGGGTATTGAGCGTAGCCACGAACCGGCGAAAGAAGGCACCCGCAGGACAGCGGCCTTCGCCTCGTCTCCAGCCGAGCTGGCGGTCACCCTGCATGGGCGGGACGCCCGTGCCGCCATTGGTTATTTAGGCCCAGAACGTGCGGTCTAACGTTCGATATTGGATCGCTTCAGCGATGTGTTTGGGTTCGATGGCCGGGGTACCTTCGAGATCGGCCACTGTGCGGGCCACCTTCAGGATGCGATCATGAGCACGGGCGGTCATGCCGTGTTGGGTCATCGCGCGCTCGAGGAGGCGCTCGCAGTCGGGAGAGAGTTCGCAAGAAGCGCGGATGTGACGCGGGGCCATCTGGGCATTGCAGTACAACTTCGACTTTGAGACTGAGAACCTTTGTAACTGAATCTCCCGTGCCCGAATGATGCGTTCACGAATCTTGGCCGAGCTTTCGGGTTCGCTGCCGGCTCGCAGCTCTTTATAGTTAACCGCCGGCACATCAATATGAATGTCAATGCGGTCAAGAAGCGGTCCCGAAATCTTGCCCATGTAACGTTGAATCATTGGCTGGGTACAGTGACACTCGCGGGAGCGGTCATTAAAGTAACCACAAGGACACGGATTCATGGCGGCCGCCAGCATGAAGCGAGCGGGGAAGGTCAAGGACATCGAAGCGCGCGCGATACAGACGGTGCCATCTTCCAGCGGTTGACGCATCACTTCCAGAACATTGCGAGGGAACTCTGGGAGCTCGTCCAGGAACAAGACGCCGTTGTGCGCCAGCGATACTTCGCCGGGACGAGGCACGGCACCGCCGCCGATCAGCCCCGCATCCGAGATGGTGTGGTGCGGCGAACGGAACGGGCGGATGCCGACCAACCCCGCGCCGGCGTCGAGCACGCCGGCGACGCTGTGGATCTTGGTTGTCTCCAGCGCTTCCTCAAAGCTGAATGGCGGCAGGATGGTCGGCATGCGCTTGGCGAGCATGGTCTTGCCCGATCCGGGAGGACCAATCATCAGGATGTTGTGGCCGCCGGCACAGGCAACTTCCAGAGCACGTTTAGCGGTTTGTTGGCCGCGCACATCCTTGAAGTCGACCGAATAGTGCTGCGCTTCACTCAATAAAGTGTCGCTATCCACTTTGAGCGGAAGCACACCATTGCCGGTGTTCACGAAGCGAATGACGTCAAGCAGCGATCTGACGGGATAAACTTCGACTCCTCCCACCATGGCAGCCTCCCGCGCATTCAACTCAGGCACGATCAGGCGAGGAATCTTTTTGCCGCGGGCTTCGATCGCGATGGGCAACGCCCCACGCACCCCGCGAATGCCGCCATCGAGCGACAGTTCTCCCACGAACAGGCAGTCTGGAACTTCTTTTTTGTTCAAGCCGCCGTAGGCCCCGAGAATTCCCAGAGCCATGGGCAGGTCGAATCCCGAACCTTCTTTACGGATGTCGGCTGGCGCCAGATTGATCGTGATGTGGGTGGGAGGAATGTCATAACCGCAATTCTTCAGGGCGGCACGCACTCGATCACGGCTTTCACGCACCGCCGCATCGGGCAATCCCACGGTGTGGAAGTAGTCTTCGTTGGTCTTAATGCCGGAGACGTCGACCTCAACCTCAATGATGCTGGCATCAATGCCATACACCGCTGCACTAAGGGTCTTATAGAGCATGAGGCTGGTCGCTCCTGAGGGGAAGGTCTAAGAGGCAGGCGTCACCAAGAAAGGCTGGACCGCTGGCTTTCCACATTGAGGCTGACCATACCAGCCTGGGTCACGAACAAGCGGTGACATGCGTCACAATCGGGGGTGACAGGCAAACAGGCGGCGCAAGTGAGAGCAGGAAATGAGACTCGCGAACGTGCAGACAGGAGGGCTATCCGGAGACGATTCGGTGATTCATTTATTTGGTCAAAAGCTCGCGTTTAGCGTTCCACTGCCATCGCCACCGCGTTCCCGCCGCCCAAACAGAGCGCCGCGATGCCTCGATGAACGTTACGCCGGGCCATTTCGTAGATGAGCGTGACCAGGACGCGAGCGCCGCTGGCTCCGATGGGATGACCGATTGCAACGGCCCCGCCATTCACATTTACCTTGTTTGGATCTAGACCCAGCTCCCGCATCACTCCGAGGGCCTGCACTGAGAATGCCTCATTGAGTTCGTAAAGGTCGACGTCTTCGTTTTTCCAACCGGTCTTTTCCCAGATTTTGCGAACCGCCCCTACCGGCGCCATCATGACCCATTTGGGATCGACACCGCTGGTTGACTGGGCGACGATTCGCACCAAGGGTTGAGCGCCCATATCTTTCGCTCGTGCGGCGCTGGTAACTACGACCGCAGCAGCGCCATCGTTAACACCCGGCGCGTTACCGGCCGTCACCGTGCCATCCTTCTTGAAAGCGGGCTTCAGAGAACGCAACACCTCGATCGTCGTATCCTCGCGAGGCGATTCGTCCTTCTCGAAAATAATGGAAGGCTCGCCTTTTTTTCGCGGCGGCAGTTCAACTGGAACGATCTGGGTCTTGAAACGACACTCTTTTATCGCAGACAACGCTTTGCGATGAGAGTTGAGTGCGAACTGATCTTGCTCCTCACGAGTGATGCCATATTTCTCTGCCACGTTCTCGCCCGTGATGCCCATGTGGTAGTTGTTGAAAATATCCCAGAGGCCATCGTTCACCATTGAATCGACGACTTGCGCGTTGCCGAGGCGATATCCTTTGCGCGCCTGAGGCAAAAGATAGGGAGCATTGGTCATCGATTCCATGCCGCCAGCGACGACGATAGAACTGTTTTCCGTCTGGATCGCTTGCGCCGCGAGTGCCACCGCTTTGAGTCCGGAACCACAAACCTTGTTGACGGTCATGGCACCCACTTCCGGAAACAGTCCCCCGAAGATTGCAGCCTGGCGAGCGGGATTTTGACCCAACCCGGCGGAGATGACGTTGCCCATAATGCACTCATCAACCAGCTTCGGATCGACGCCAGAACGCTTCACCGCCTCGCGAACCACGATCGCACCCAACTGCGTGGCGCTAAGATCAGAGAGACTTCCTTGAAATTTTCCTACCGGAGTACGACAACCAGAAATGATGACGACCTCGTCGTTAGCAGCCATTTATGTGCCCTCGCGATGATTTCTCACTTCTAATTATAGATGCGCGCGGCCGAGAAACGACTGAAATTCGCGAAGGGACAACTCGCATCTCATCAAACCGTGAAAGCGCTAGCGTGATGCGACGAAAGTTTAAAATTAGAAGGGTCGAAAAAGTTTTCGACGACAAAAATGTCGACGATGATGGTTGCGTTGATGAAAATTTCTTCTCAAATCATCTCTGGTGACTTTGGTGCAAGGGTCGTATGCGCGTGAGAGCATCATTTTTTTCTTGACATCACTTTTTATTGACTCTATACATTCAATAAGTTGCAACTGAGCATCGTTGCATAGTAGTCCATGAAAAATGGAAGGGAGAATAGAACCATGGCAACCAAGAAAAAGGCAAAGAAGAAAAAGAAGCACTAAGAGAAGTATCCAAAAGTAGCAAACCGGGGACGCGGAAGCGTCCCCTAAGTTTTTTCTGCTGGAAGATTCCTTCCCCTCTCATCCCCTGTCATCCTGAGCGAAGCAGTCGAAGGACTCCCACCTCTCAACGACACTCTTGATCTCGTAAGCTTTTTACCGATTGAGACGATCTCCCATGCATTCCGTCCGACACTAGTCGCAGGGGCCCTTCGGCTGCGCGGCTGCTTCGCGAAGCGGAGCTGCCACTCCGTCAGGATGACATGGCTTTTTGTTTAGTAGTCTTACTCTGCTGTGAAGGTTCCTGCAATCGCTTTTCGGTCGCGGGACAGAGATTCCGGTAGGCGCAGAATCTGCAGTAGAAGCCCGGCTTGGCGTCGAACTTCCCCGCCGCGATATTCCCTGCTACTTCCGTCACACGGAGCCTGGCTTCATTCAGTTGAAAATCGTTGCGGCGGGTGACGACGGGACTGTTGCCTTCCAGGTTGTAGAGGACAAGGTGATCGGCGCGGTATCCCCATTTCTCACGTGCTGCGAGAGCATAGATCGAAAGCTGCAGACTCTCGTCGGAATCTTCCTGCGATTGCGCTTTGCCGGTTTTATAGTCGGTGATGATGACGCCGCCGCTGGGCGCTTCGTCGATGCGATCAATGCGACCAACAACTTTGACGTCACCCACCTTCACATCAAAGAATTCTTCCGTATGGAGGACCTTCAAAGCGGAGCCACGCCGGAACTTGGCCAGAAAATCCTTCAACTGTAAATTGCCCTGTTCGAGGTAGAGGTCATGCTGGTAATGATCCTGGATGCCGGCCGCAGCAAGTTCGTCGTGGAAGAACTGAATCACGGCTTCATCTTCCATAACGCGTTCCGCACGGACGGAGTTGTAAAACTCCAGTAGCACGCGGTGGATCACTCCACCGTATTGCATGGCGGCAGGGACCTCACCCGGAATTTTCCACTCGCGCTCCAGCTTGAACTGCAGCGGACATGTTTCGTAAGTCTGAACGGCGCTGGCGCTCAATTTTGCGGAAAGGTCGGAAACCGGAGGCAACGAGAGCCATTCGCTGGCACGCGTCATGCCTGCCGAACCCGCTGCCTCCGCGAACATATCGGTCTGGAATCCCCGCGGCTGCGCCGGCACCAGCCAACGACCCAGCAGACTTGGATCCTTCAGAAGATCGCGCAGAAAGCCTGGAGGCGTGGGATCCTTCGCTCCAGTCCCCTGCTTGGCGTAGATCGACAGCGAATCCCGAGCCCGGGTCATGGCGACATAAAACAGGCGGCGCTCTTCCTGCTTGCAGAGCTCTTTGTCATCCCCCTGGGCGATTGAGGCAGGATCATGCAATTCCCGTGGAAACTCGATAAGCGGTTCCTTGTACGATGCCGGAAAGGAATTGGAATTGGCGCGGAGAATGAATACTTGCGCAAATTCGAGACCCTTAGCAGCGTGAGCAGTCATCAACCTCACCGCATTGTCGTCTTTCGACGCCAGAGGGATGATCCCGCCGGCCTCTCGAAAGTACTCCAGATAGTCGAGAAGCTCGCTGATCTCCCCAGTCTCGGTGATGGCTTTCTGTTCCCAACCGCTAATGAAATCGAGAACAGCCTTGAGCGCGCGCGAATTAGCATCCAGGGAAAAGTTGCGCACGATCAAGTCGACTGCGGCACGGCCCCGAAGGCCCGCGGTTGCGATTTCATCCCGGGTACGCCGCAGGCTCTGAAGCACGGCCGGACCACCTTCGATCTTTGAAAGCACTAATGCGATCGCGGACGCGCCCGCCTCACGTGGAACTGCCTTGATTCCTTCACGCAGTTTTTCAGGATCGATGCTTCCGGGTCCGTTGGCAAACTGCGGCAAGGCCGCGACGCGGAACAGGCTGGCACCGTCTGCATCGGATACTACGGCCCCCATGCACGCGAACAGATCGCGTGCCTCCGGCATGTCCATTACGTCCATGTTCTCGATGGTGAATGGAATCCCCTGGGCGGCCAACTCACTCGCCAATTGGTCGCGATGCGAATGCGTGCGATAAAGCACAGCGCAGTCACTCCAGAGGCCACGCGTTTTTCGTTGCCACTGTCGCAGCGCGGTGACAATCTCGGTGCACTCGGCATCTTTCGCCGTCAACACCACTGCTTCGACTGGTATGCGGGGTAACTGTTTGCCTTCCCGCGCAGCATCTTCCTCGCGCGCTGAGATCAACACCGACCGCTGGTAGGAAGCCGTCCCTGATTCCATATCGAAGACGTTCGGATTTTTGGAGATCAGCGCGAACGCACAGTTGAGGATAGGCGAAGTCGAACGGCGGTTCTTTTGTAGTTTGACGAGGCTGACACCTGGAAAGTGCCGCTGAAAAAGAACGAACGCGGCGCTTGAAGCTCCGCGAAAACGATAAATCGCCTGGTCCGGATCTCCCACGGCGAAAACATTGCGTTCTTCCCCTGCAAGCCGTTGGAGAACTTTCACCTGGGCAAAATTGACGTCCTGAAATTCGTCCACCAGAATGAACCGGGCACGTGCTCGCAGCGACGCGTCATCCTGCTGAAGTAGATTGTAGGCATGCGTGATCATGTGCCCGAACGTACCCAGCCGGTCTTCCTTCAACATCCGTTCGACTGTGGAAAACACGCTGGCAATTTCGCGGCATCGCCCCAGCACTTCTTCGTCGGACACTATTTCCGCATCTTTCGATTTGGTCACGCGCGGGATCGGCAACTCCCCACGTTCGAGTTGCCGAACGTATTCCTGGTATCTCTCGGGAGTAACCAACTCGTCGTGACAGTGCCGGATGAACTTCAGCAAGTCTTCCAGGAATTTTCCGACGCTGGCGGCGCGAACAAAGTAGCTCAGGTTAAGTTCGCGGAGGCGGCGGCGCAGGTAAATCCATAGGTCCTGATCGTCGAGCACCCCAAACTCCCTGCCATTCTCGCGCAGCAGGTCGTTGCAGTACTCATGAAAGGTCGCAATGCGCATGCCGGACAGATTCGTCCCGCGCAACTCTTCCTGCACTCGCTGACGCATCTCCTGGGCCGCGTTTTTCGTATACGTAACGGCAAGGACTTCGTCGGGCCGGGCATGATTTTGACGAACCAGGCTGGCAATGCGCTTAGTGAGTACGCTGGTCTTTCCTGTGCCCGCGCCGGCAATGACCAGCATGGGCCCATGGACGTGTTCGATGGCTTCGCGCTGATGTTTGTCCGGTGCGAACGCACGCGGACTTGAGATGGGTTTTGCGACTGCCACTTTGCGGAGCATATCAGAGAAGCATGAGGATTTTTCTAAAGACAATCTTAATGCAGTTCGGCGAGGGTTATGGCGGTGGCCGCGATCGCCGCAGTTTCAGCGCGCAGGATTGTATTTCCCAGCGAGGCAGGGATCCAGCCGGCCCCGAGGAAAAGCTTCAGCTCCGTCTCCGTCCAGCCCCCTTCAGGACCAAAAGCCAGAGTGATCTCACCCGGCGGGACGGAGTTTTCGGGTGTACCTATCGGCGTTTCTTTGCGGGCTTCTTTCAGAGCTTCACTTAAAGACATCTGCTCTTCCGATTCAGCCAGTACCACCCGGGCGCCGAGAACCACCGTCACTGCATCCTTAAGCTTGATCGGCGAGGATACGTCCGGGGCCGAGGCGCGCCGGGACTGCTCAGAGGCCTGGCGTGCAATGCGTTGCCAGCGTTCCATGCGCTTCGTTGCGGCGTTGGCAAGGCGCGCCTCGGTGCGTTGCGCCACGACCGGCACGATCCTCGACACGCCCAATTCAACGCATTTCTCAATAGCCCATTCCATGCGGTCGAATTTGAAGATGGAGAGGAAGAGCGTCAGCTGGGGCACGGCGACACTTGGAATTACTTCGCCCAGTTCGAATTCAACCCGTCCCGCAGCGATGCTGACAATACGGCCACGACGGACGCCTTCAGCGGTTGCGATATCAAACTCTTGTCCGATGCGGGCGCGGAGCACCTGCGCGAGGTGGTCGGCGTGTGAACCTGATAGTGTGGCTCGATTGCCGGAGGCTTCGTCGGCGATCCAGCGTCGGCGGGTCATGATTGTTAGGGAGTCTTTTATCCGAAGATGTCTTTGACCTTACCCAGCAACGTTCGGTGTTGAGGACGATTCTCTACCTGCGTCAGTCCCTCAAGCTCCTGTAGCAACTCGCGCTGCCGTTTAGTCACTTTGCCCGGGGTCTGAACCCGCACTTCCACGAAAAGATCGCCCTTGCCGTGCCCACTCAGCACGGGAACACCTTTGCCGCGGATCCGGAGCGTTGTGCCAGACTGCGTTCCGTCCGGCACCTTCAGCACCTGCTGGCCTTCAAGCGTCGGGACGCTTATCTCGGTGCCCAAGGCCGCTTGTGTGAATGAGATCGGAATTACGCAGTGAAGATCATTGCCCTCACGCTCGAAGAAGGGGTGCTCCTTGACGTGCAGAACGACGTATAAATCTCCCGGAGCGCCGCCATGAAGTCCGCCTTCACCAAATCCCGAGAAGCGGATGCGAGTGCCGTCCTCGACCCCCGCTGGAATTTTGGCGTCAACCGTTCGTTGGCGCAAAACTCTGCCTTCACCTTTGCACTTTGGACACGGATCGGTGACTACACTACCCGTACCCTGGCAAGTGGGACACGTACGCGCAATACTGAAGAACCCCTGCTGGTAGCGAACCTGCCCACGGCCCGCACAGGAGCGGCAGGTTACCGGAGCTTTGCCGGGAGCTGCCCCTGAACCCCTGCAATCTTCACAACTTTCGTGGCGGCGGACCGTGACGGTGGTGTCAGTTCCGAAGACAGCGTCTTCGAATTCCATGTTGATGTCTTCGCGCAGATCGGCGCCGCGCTGGGTACGGCTGCGCTTCCGCGTTCCTCCGCCAAAGATCTCGCCGAGCCCAAAGAAATCGCCGAAAATATCGCCTAGATCGTTGGCATCGAAGCCCTGCGCTCCACCGCTTCCCCCCAGGCCAGCGTGTCCATACCGGTCGTAGGCAGAGCGCTTATCGACGTCAGCGAGAACGGCATAGGCTTCGCTGCACTCTTTAAATTTGTCTTCGGCGTCGGGATTATTGGGATTGCGGTCAGGATGAAACTGGAGGGCGAGCTTCCGGTAAGCGCTCTTGATCTCCTGATCGGTGGCGGTCCGGGTTACACCCAGAACCTCGTAGTAGTCGCGTTTTCCGTTGCTGGTCAGAATGGCCTTTCTCAAGTCCTTTCAGTGACTCCGGCGAGACCGCCGCTCAATGTCAGCGCGAGTTGCGCGCGACCCTTACCATTGAAGGACGCAGCAGCCTGTCCTTCAACTTGTAACCTCGCTGCAACTCATCCAGCACGTGATGGTCCTCAGCGTCATTGGTGTCTACCATCTCAATAGCCTGGTGAAGATGTGGATCGAACGGCTCACCCTTCGCCGGGATCGGTCGCAATCCGATTTTTCCGAGCGCGTCCAGCAATTGTTTGTATATGAGTTCCACTCCGCTGCGAAACTCCGTTTTATTCCCCGCGCTCGTCTGCAACGCTCGTTCGAAACTGTCCAGTGTGGGCAGAAGTTCTTTCACCGCGTCAGTCAACGCATATTCGCGGAACTCCTGTTGCTCGCGAGCAGATCGCTTGCGCGCGTTCTCGAACTCGGCTTGGAGCCTCGCCAGGCGATCAACCAGAGAATCCCGCTCGGCTCTCAGCTTGTCGAATTCTCCTCCCCTGCCAGACTGGGAAGGCGCGGCTGCCGCACTCGCGTTCTCCTGTTCATCTTCCGCGGGCGGCAATTCGTGCTCTGTGTCCAGCTCGGAAGAGTCGAAGTCGGGTTTTCCGTTTCTTATTGCCATAGTTTCATTCAGACTCGTTCAATATCTTGTCGAACAGACGCGCGATGTAAGAAACCGCGGTCATGGTGTGCTGATAGTCGATACGCGTCGGCCCGATGACCGCCAGCGACCCCATCACGTCATCACCCACGCGTGCCGGCGCACCAATGAGGACGAAATTTCTCATCGAAGGCAACGCTTCATCCAGTCCAATGACTACCCGAACAGCTTCCTGTTTGGCATCGAGATAGGCGCCCAGCAGTTCGACAATTTTCTGCTTTTCTTCCAGGGTCTGCAGCAACTCCTGCAGTCGCTTGTTATCTTGTTGGCCGGTCACTAGATTGGATGCTCCTTCAACAAAAACGACTTGCGCCGTTTCGTCTGCCGTAAGCGCACCCTGCCGGTAAAGTTGCTCGACCGACTTCATGAGCCGGTCGTATTCGCTACGCTCTTGTTCCAGGCGGCGGGCCAATTCGGCGCGCATTGCCTCCATGGTCCAGCCGCGAAAATTATCGTTGATGAAGCGGGCCGCCGCATCCAGATCGGCTTGCGGAAGATCCAAACGCAAAACCCGGTCCCGCACCAATCCTGACCTCGTGACCAGCACAGCCAACACCTTTTGATCGCCTAGCCGGGAAAAGTACACGTGCTCAAGCGCGTTCTTCGGCCCGCCAATCGCGACAGTGATCCCAACGTTGTGCGAAATCAGGGATAGCACGTGGGAAGTGCGCTCCATGAATTCCTGCACGTCGGAAACGCCATGCAGCGACTCCTGGATCATTCCCTGGTCCTCTTGTGAGAGGCTATCGGAGAGGCTCGCTTTGCCTGTAAGCTGCTCAACATAATAGCGATATGCGTCAGTGCTGGGTACCCGCCCGGCTGAAGTATGGGGTTGCTCGAGGAAGCCAGCCTCAGCTAAATCCGCCATTACATTGCGGATGGTGGCCGGACTGAGCCCTTCCTTATTTGAGCGTGCCAAGGTCCGGGAGCCGACTGGATCTCCAGTGGCAATAAAGGTCTCGACAATGGCGGTGAGGATTTCACGCTCCCGCTCCCCAATTGGTGGCCCAGATGGCATTTTAAGTACTTTTAATACAAAGGTTTAGATCGGATGTCTCGCAATACCCCAGTGTTTGATTTTAGGAAGGTGGGACGCCCCTGTCAAGCGTTAGCACTCTCGACCCATGAATGCTAATGCTTGACCTTATCCTTCCGCTCACATTAGCTTGGTTCGACTTTTGCCGATGTCAAACGACCCGAGCGGCGATATTCGCTTGTCTCTGCACTTTTCTCGGCGACGATTGTTGAAGGTCGCGGCCGTGATGGGGGGCTCACGCACATTGACGGGATCGTTCCCTTTTCTAAAATCAGCATCCGCAGATATTCTCGAGCAAGCTGACGGGCAGACAATACAAAACAGACCACAGGTAAAAGGAACGATGCCAGCAAAATCTCATGTTGCAGTAATCGGAGCAGGTGCGTTTGGGGGATGGACAGCTTTGTACCTTTTGCGCCGCGGCATGCGCGTGACATTGGTGGATGCCTGGGGACCAGGAAACTCGCGCGCGTCTTCCGGCGGCGAGACTCGCGTGATTCGTGGAACCTATGGTCCGGATCAGCCTTATACGAAGATGGCGGCGCGGGCCACGCAACTGTGGAAAGAGAACGAACAACGATGGAACCTCAAGCTCATACACCAGATCGGCGTGCTGTGGATGGTGACGTCTGGAGACGATCAATTTGAGCGCGGCTCGTTGCCGATGTTGAAGGAAGCCGGCATCCCCTACCAGGAACTCTCGGTGCAGGAAATGGCAGTTCGCTGGCCGCAGATTAATTTGCAAGCTGTCCACTGGGGAATTTACGAACCGGAGGGCGGTTTCCTCATGGCGAGAGTAGCATGCCAGGCTGTGCTGGACGGGTTTCTGGCGGAAGGCGGCGAATACCGGCAACTGGCCGTTTCGCCGCGAGATCTCGACGGCCAGTCACGTGGGACAGCGCTGTCTCTTTCAGACGGCTCCAAGCTCCGAGCTGATCAATACGTTTTCGCCTGCGGACCCTGGCTCGGCAAACTTTTTCCCGAAACCATCGGCAATCGCGTTCGCCCCACCCGGCAGGAAGTTTTTTTCTTTGGTACTCCCGCCGGAGATCAACGCTTTAACGAGACGAAACTTCCCGTGTGGGCTGACCATCGCGACAAATTCTTGTATGGGATTCCAGGGAATCAGGGCAGGGGTTTCAAGATCGCTGACGACACTCGCGGCGCGGAATTTGATCCGACGTCAGGCGAGCGAACGATCAGTGCTGAAGGACTCAAATCGGTCCGCGACTATATCGGGTTCCGCTTTCCCCGCAATGAAAGACGCGCCACTGCTGGAATCGCGTGTCTGCCAGTACGAGAACAGTCCGGATAACAATTTCATCATCGACCGTCATCCGGAAAATGAAAACGTCTGGCTGCTGGGAGGAGGTTCTGGTCACGGGTTCAAGCACGGTCCGGCGCTGGGAGAGATGGTGGCGGAATTGGTGGTTGATCGCAAAGACCCCGCGGCGATATTTCGCTTGAAGAGATGAGGTCTCCCGCTCTGAATGATCTCTACTGGACTTGGATGACGCTTTCCCCTGCGGTTGACTTGATCTCATCTACTCGGGTGACTACCTTGCGGGCAAATTCGTACAGCGATTTAGCCGCGGCGAAATCTTCTCCGGCGAGAACCATGGGCTGGCCACCGTCGCCGGCTTTGCGAATCGCCGGATCAAGCTCTACAGCTCCCAGATACGCCACGCCGAACTGGCTGGCGGTTTTCTCCGCGCCGCCGCGAGAAAAAATGTCGGTTTCATGCTGGCAATGCGGACAGACAAAGAAACTCATGTTTTCCACCATTCCGACCAGGTCCACCTTCATCTGGCGGAACATCTCGATGGCTTTGCGCGCATCCTGCAAGGAAACATCGGATGGCGTGGAAACCACGATCGCACCGGTGAGCGGAACTGTCTGAATCAATGAGAGCGCGACGTCCCCTGTTCCCGGAGGCAAATCCACAATCAGGTAATCGAGTTCGCCCCAAACCACCGAGCCCAGAAACTGCTTGATGATGGAATGCAGCATGGGACCGCGCCAGATCAGGGGCTTATCGCCCGGATTCAAAAAGCCAACCGAGATGACCTTAAGGCCGTGGGCTTCCAGCGGTTCAATGCGATTGTCTGGCAGAACTTTGGGCTGAGCATTAATGCCAAGCATGAGGGGCACGTTGGGACCGTAAACGTCGGCATCAAGCAGTCCGACCTTGTGTCCCAGCCGGGATAAAACAATGGCGAGGTTGACTGCCAGGGTGGTTTTTCCCACTCCGCCCTTGCCGGAACCCACGGCGACGATCGCACCCACGCCTGGCAACGGCTGCGGTGACGGCGGATGCTGCGGTTGACCGGGACGCGGAGGAAGAGGAGTGCTCATGTAGCGATTATACGTGAGGTGAAGAGCAGCTATCAGCTGTCAGCTCTCAGCATTCAGCATTTGGTGCGAATTTCTGTAGTGGGCCAGTCCGTAAAGTCTCAGTTTGAACAAAGTTCCTTCTACCGGTGTCATCCTGAGGGACTTTAGTCCCGAAGGATCTCGGGTGCATCAGCGTCATCGGAGCAATGGTTCCAGCGTCTTGCTGCTCGATGACGCCCAGGATCGGGCTCTGGCGGCGGGCATAAGCTCGAGGTTGGCATGGCTTTCCAGATCTGGGCACTCGCCGGTAATCGCTGACGGCTCAGAGAGCTGACAGCTGGCTTCTTAATTTCCTGCGAGCTTCTTGCGTTCCATCTCCAGACGCCTGATTTCGCGCCTTCGTCCCGCATCTTCGTAGCGACGCTTCTGCTCATCGGTTTCCGGAATCACCGCCGGAACCGGAAGGTGCCGGCCGGCCGCATCTACCGCAACGAACGTCAGATAGGCCGAACTCACATGTTTGCGCGTATCGAGCACGTAACTCTCCACCCAGACTTTCACTCCGACCTCCATCGAAGTGCGATAGACGCGATTCACCGATGAGCGCAGGACCACAAGGTCACCGACCCTCACCGGCACCCGGAAGTCGAGGTGATCGATCGACGCGGTCACCACGTAATTGCGCGAGTGCCGATGCGCGGCCATGGCTGCCGCCAGGTCAATCCAATGCATCAGTCGGCCACCCAGCAGCGCATTCAGCACATTGGAATCATTAGGGAGGACGATTTCCGACATCTCTGATTGCGAATCGCGGACCGGCCGCGGCGGTGCGACGTTTTCGTAGTGGGTCATAGGCTTGGGGCGGGTGGCTCGTCCGTGATTTGGGACGGGATTTTGCGCAGCAAGTAGGACTGAACGTAACACGCCAGCATTTTTTGGATGCGAGGATCCGAATGAGGAGAACTCCACATTAAGCGCTCTACATCGTATTCCACGGTACCGTGCTTCGTCGGACGATGATCGGACTCGCAAACAAACCACACCAGCAGTCGCGAACCCTGTTCGCGTGCAACCGAAAACCTCACCGCATCGCAATCACGCTGAAGTGGCAGACGCGAGCATTTCGTGGCATATCCGAGATTACACAATTGATGAAGCTCGTCATTTGATGGCTGGGCGCCTTCATGCCCCGGTGCGGAACACTGGCCGTCCCATCCTCCCCCCAAAGGCAGGCGCGACGGATGAAGCCATGCGCCATTCAATTTCTGCAGCGGCATGAAAAAAGGGCAGGCCAAAGTTGAATTTCTTTCTGTAGTCGGTCAGCACATTGTACTCATCGACAGAGCGGCTCGCCAAATCGACGTCGAAATCACAACTACAAAGGACGCCACTAATCACAAGGGAAAGCACCCACCGTTGTAGAATCACTCGTATGGATCGTGTCGCATTGCTTAACGAAGTTCTCTCGCAGAATCCCTCGGACGCCTTCGCCCGCTATGGGTTGGCGATGGAGTATTCAAAAACCGGAGAGGTCGAACGGGCGTTAGAGGAGTTTGGGAAACTGTTGGCTACTCATCCCGACTACACTGCCGGCTATTTCATGGCCGCACAGACTCTGGCAAAAGCGGATCGCACGGAAGAAGCCAAAAAGATGCTTGCTGATGGTATCGCCTCGGCGAAAAAATACCGGCAACGGTCACGCCCAAGCAGAGATGGAAGCCATGCTGGGAGAACTGGGTTAGGCTGGGCGAACCATCAGTCCACGCGACGCGGCATCTTCGCCATCGCCCGTTCCACCAGCGCCGGGAATAATTGATAAACCTTGATCGCGGGATGCATTGTCCAGGGAACGACCACTTCCCGTTTCTGCTTCAGGTAGCCCTGCAACACCGCACGGGCGACGCGTTCAGAACTGATTCCACGCACAGAAGATGGCCTCACCGTTTTTGCTTCACTTCCCTTGATCGCATTCGCGCTGAAATCGGTGCGCACATATCCCGGACAGACGGTCAGGACATTGATTCCGGTTCTCTTTTAGCTCCACGCGGGCCGCTTTGCCGAATGCATTCATCGCAAATTTGGTGGCACTGTAAACCGAGTGATATGCAAGCGGGATATGACCGGCAACACTGGAAATGTTAATCACGGTCCCCGAACCCTGCTGCTTCATCACATGCAAAGCGGCTTGCATGCAGGCGACTGTTCCAAAGAAATTTGTATCGAAGGTTTCTCGGCACGCGGCCATATCAACGTCGGCCGCCGAATCGATCAGACCGTGCCCCGCGTTGTTGACCCAGACATCGATACGCTGATAGTGGTGCAGGGTCAGGCTGACAACGCGGTCAATTTCTTCACGGTTGCGGACATCGCACGATAACGCCAATGTGCGCTCGACATGGCCAATGCGGGCGCGAGCAGCTTCGGCGCGGCCGGCATCGCGCGAAAGCATCACGACGATCGCGCCTTGATCGGCAAAAATCTTCGCGATCGCTTCGCCGATGCCCATCGATGCGCCGGTTATAACAACCACTTTCCCGGCGAGATCATCTTTATCTGGATTCATGCCAGCCCTTTTTCTCCGGCGAAGTTAAGGCCAATCGCGGGCGTACAATCCTTGAAGTCCCCGGCGTGTTTCGCCGCAAGACATCTTGGAGTTTCGTCGTGAGCCTTCTGCCGCTGTTTCCGCTTGACCTGGTGTTGTTTCCAGGCACTTCCTTGCCCTTGCACATTTTCGAACCGCGTTACCGAGAGATGATCGCCGAGTGTCTTGACCAGAAAAAAGCGTTTGGTATTGTCCGGTCCAAAGAGGAAGGCGTCGCGGAAATCGGCTGCACTGCAGAGATTATCACCGTTGCAAAAAAATATCCCGACGGCCGCATGGACATAGTGACCGAGGGCCGGGAACGCTTTGAGGTGATGCAGGTGACCCAGGAGCGAGCGTTTCTGCAGGGCGATGTGCTTTATCTAACAGATGAACCCGGCTTGGCCTCTCCGGAAGAAATCGCGCAGGCGGTGAGGTTGCAGGGTGAAATCATGCAGCTCGCGGGCTCCACTCCGGACGATCATTCCGAATCTGACCACTCTCAGATCTCCTTCAATCTGGTGGCGCCGCTTCCTCTTGACCTTGATTTCAAACAAACTCTGCTTGGCATGACATCAGAAGCGGAACGGGTGCAGGCAGTCGTCTCATACTTCGAGGCGATCTTGCCGAATTTGCGACGGACGGTGAGGGTGCGACAAAAGGCAGGCGGCAATGGCCACGTTCACTAGGGGCTTTCGTATGCAGCCGTACATTGCGCAAGGCGGACTGAAAGCCTATTCGCAGCGGACGCGGCACTGCTCGCGCCATTTCTCTAACGGCGTATAATCCAACTCAGAATCTGTTTATTTTGGGGGTTTTATCATGAGTTTGCCGCGCACGCTCGGCGAATTGCGCCAGAGTCCTTTTAGCGAAAAACGGCTGAGCACCCGGCGTGTCAAGGACGAAATGCGCGACAACCTGATCGTCAAATTGCGTCAGGGCGGGCCGATTTTTCCTGGCATTGTCGGATACGACGATACGGTTGTGCCTCAGATCGTCAATGCCATCCTTTCGCGTCATAATTTCATTCTTCTTGGACTCCGGGGTCAGGCGAAAAGCCGCATCCTGCGAGCGTTGACGACTTTGCTCGATCCCCAGGTTCCTTACATTGCCGGTTGCGAGATTCACGACAACCCATACGCTCCTATTTGCCGTCGCTGCCGCGACGAAATCGCGCGTCTGGGGGATAACACTCCGATCGCTTATCTCAAACCGGATGATCGTTATGTGGAAAAACTCGCAACACCTGATGTCACGATTGCAGATCTGATTGGCGACATCGATCCGATCAAGGCAGCGCGCGGCGGACATGAAATCAGCAGCGAGCTTACCGTGCACTATGGATTGCTGCCCCGCGCCAACCATGGAATATTTGCAATCAATGAGCTTCCTGATTTGGCGGGAAAAATTCAGGTGGGACTGTTTAACATCATGCAGGAAGGCGATGTACAGATTAAGGGCTACCCCATTCGCCTGCCGCTCGATGTTGCGCTCGTCTTCAGCGCTAACCCGGAAGATTACACCGCGCGTGGAAAAATCATCACGCCGCTGAAGGACCGTATTGGATCGGAAATTCGAACCCATTATCCCGCCACCGTTGAAGAAGGGATGACGATCACCGCCCAGGAATCCTGGTCCCAACGTGATGGACACAAACTGCATATCCCCAAGTACGTGCAGGAAGTAATTGAACGAATCGCTTTCTCGGCCCGCGATGACAAGAAGATTGACAAGCGCTCCGGGGTCAGCCAGCGCCTGCCGATTTCCTGCACCGAAAATGTGATTTCAAATGCCGAGCGGCGCGCTATCCATCAGGACGAAAAGCTGGTGGTGCCGCGTATTGCCGACATTTACGCCGCAATGCCGGCGATAACCGGCAAACTCGAACTGGAGTACGAGGGCGAAATGAAGGGCGCGGATCACGTTGGCCGCGAACTGATCCGTACCGCGGTTGCGAAAACGCATGATGGATATTTTAAAGGCACCGACATGCAGCAGATCGTGCAGTGGTTCGATCTGGGCGGAGAGATTCAATTGACCGATACCGCGAGTGCCGCCGAGGCCTTGCCATCATTGCGCGGAATTCAGGGCTTGATGGAGAAAACAGTGAAGGTTGGCGTCGGTCCGAAAGATAGCCCCGAGGTGCAGGTATCGGCTGCCGAATTTATTCTCGAAGGCCTCCACGCTCACAAGAGGATCGGCCGCAACGAGGAGCGTGTCTTCACCGCAGGCGAAAAACAACCCAAGCAGGCCGAGAAACCATTCGAACGAGAAGAGTTGCCGTTCCGAGGACGTCGCCCGTACAACTAACCGTTCTTTCAGAAATCAAAGGGAAGCAGCTGCGTAGCTCAGTTCGTCGCTGCGGGCCACTTCCCTCGTTTCGTTACGGTTTCCATTTGGTTCTCAACTAGTGGTCGTGGCCGTGATCGTCGTTATCGCCAACAACCAAACGCATCCAGGGATGAATGCAGCACTGATAACGGACTTGGTCCCTGCGAGGTACCGAAGCTGACTCGGTGCCACCGACAGGAATCATAAGGTTGTCAGGTCCGGGCGCTTGCGGAGTGAGGACTCCATTCACGAACTGAGCGCACTCCGGAGCGGGCACCGGGTTACCGGATGCCTGGTTCAGAACGTCCACAAAACCGCCGCCGAACTTCTTCACCCGGGTGAAGGTGTGAGTTTCGCCGCCTTCGTTTTTGAGCTCTAAGGTGATTGGCCGATGATCTGACTTAATTTCCGATGGAGTGTAACGCCATGCGCCGACCGATTGTTCTGAGGAAAGTTCTCCAAGGAAACCGTTAACCGTGATAGCTCCGGTCGAGGTGTCCCGATCGCAAGTTCCAGCTCCGAACGCCATGTTAAAGGTGGTGGGGTCGCAATAATCCCATAAGTGAACGCTGATTTGGGATTTGCCCCGGTCATCGTGATTGTCCTCGGCCGAGGCAGCCGAGAGAATAAATATGGATGCCAGACCGCATAGGATCAGCGGTCCTACGAACCACTTCGCGCTTGATGTTTTCAAGGTTTTCCCTCCTGATAACTGAGTGTGAAGCTGGACCGCGTCGGCCAGAAGCTTCTGCGCGGACAATTCGATACATCGAGTTTCAAACTGCGGTAAGCTAGGGTTAAGCGAAGGTAGAGTAGGTTTTGTTGTGGGTTGTCACTATTCTGTCTCCAGCGTGCAAAAGTTCTGTTGGCAGATCTGACGATTCGCACTTTGTCTGAACATTCGTCCTAAGATGAAGTCTGCCGACGCCTCAGATGAAGGCTGTTTTCCTATGAAACGCATCCGGTATAGCAAATACGTGCCCGATCCAGCCGGCGAAATGAGCATGGAAGACCTGCTCAGCGCGCTATCTGATTACCTGCTGCAGAGCGGCTTTCAGAATTACATGTTTGACGACATGCTTGACGGAGAGCAGACACTTGACGATCTTCGCCGGGCCATCGAACAGGCGCTGCTGGAAGGCGATTTGCTGGATGAGGAAATGCGCGACCGGCTTCGCCGGATGCAGATGGATGGAACGCTGGATGAACTGATCGAACAACTCCTCCAGCGTATGGAGCAGGAAGATTACATCAGCATCGACGACCCACATGATCCATCGCGGCAATCGAGCGTTGGAGGACAAACCGGCGAGGCCCAGCAAGCCAAATTCGAAATCACCGACAAGAGTTTGGACTTCCTTGGTTTTAAGACGCTACGTGATCTTATGGGGTCACTCGGCAAATCCAGTTTCGGCCGTCACGATACCCGCGACATGGCCACCGGCGTAGAGGCCAGCGGAGCGTCGCGCACTTATGAATTCGGCGACACGCTCAACCTCGACATTACCGCAACCTTATCCAATGCGATTCAGCGCGAGGGTCTGAAGCTTCCGCTCAACATTGAGTACTCCGATTTGCAGGTGCATCAGTGCGAGTACCAGTCTTCCTGCGCAACCGTGCTTATGCTCGATTGCTCGCACTCCATGATCCTTTACGGGGAAGACCGTTTCACTCCGGCCAAAAAGGTTGCCATGGCGCTTTCGCACCTCATCCGTACGCAATATCCGGGCGACTCGCTCTCACTCATTCTGTTTCATGACTCCGCCGAAGAAGTTCCTCTTTCACAACTGGCGCGAGTAAAGGTTGGACCGTATTACACCAACACTCGTGAAGGCTTGCGGCTGGCCCAGCGCGTTTTGCAGCGCCAACGCAAGGACATGAAGCAGATCGTGATGATTACCGATGGCAAGCCGTCCGCGTTGACTCTTGAAGACGGACGAATCTACAAGAATGCTTTCGGCCTCGATCCCATGGTGGTCAGCCAGACCCTGGAGGAGGTTTCCAAGTGCAAACGAGCCGGCGTAATGATCAACACATTCATGCTCGCGTCTGATCACGGGCTGATTCAGTTTGTGCAGAAAGTAACGGAGATGTGCCGCGGCAAAGCGTACTTCACTACCCCGTACACGCTGGGGCAATATTTGTTAATGGACTACATGTCGCGGAAGACCAAGACCATTCACTGAGCCACGCGGAATGGCCCTGGCCCGGCAACAGGGAAGGTATCTGTGCCGCTCTTGATTGGGACGCGCCGCGTTTCGAATCAAATTCCTTCGGCCTTTTTCACTGCGACTTCTGCTCCCTGAAATCCAATGCGGCTGTGGGTGCCGTCACAGAACGGTTTCGTCACCGATCCGCCACAACGGCAGAGAGAAAACGCCGGCTTGCCGGTCAGGTCATACTTGTTGCCGTCCGCGTCGATCAATTCGATCGAGCCATCTGGATCTTCCACCCGGTATGGACCATTCTTCTTGACAGTAATTTTGACTGCAGCCATGAAGCCTCCGATTTAAGTCTGTGCCATGAAGATAGCAGTTTTGGAAGAACCTTTCAGCGTTCGCGGTCGGTTCGGGCAAAACCACCTGGCGGCGGCCTAAACCTAGAAATGCGCGCGACGAGTCCTACGCTGCGGCCAGCTTGCTACCCAACAGGCTTCGATAGAGATCAAGATACTGGTCGATCATGCGTTTGGAGGTAAAGCACTCGCGGGCACGTTGAAAGGCTCGATTCGCATAATTGCGGCACAGGTCCTTCTCTCTGCTTAGACGCCGGATCGCAGAGGCAAGGCTCGCGGCATCGTTCTCGTGGAAGTAAAGAACGGCATCGCCCCATATCTCGCGGAACGCAGGAATGTCGTTGGCAACTATCGCACAGCGGGAAAATGCGGCCTCCACCGCGGCCATGTCAAAAGGCTCGTAGCGTGACGTTGCCGCGTAAATCGACGCACGGCTATACAGCTGGCGCAACTGGGCTTCGGTTTGCGGGCCCCTTAAAGCGATGTTCATCTCGTCGACCGAGAGCTTGACGTCGGCTCGAATCGGGACTCTTACCGGCCCATGCACAGCTGTGTCGGCGCCCACAATGCACACGGGAAGAGGATGGGTGTGCTGAGTCAGCAATGAGACCTGCTTGCCGGCATCAAGCAAGCGGCCGACTGCCAACACTGAATCGTCCTTGCCTACGTAGGGATTGAAGAAAATCGGATTGCGCCCGTTATAGATCACCGTGTCGCACGCGGTCCGGGTATAGCAGTCGCGGACGGTATCCCGCATCCACATTGAAGGAGCCACTACAACGCTGGCCATCCCCAGGCCTCGCGTGACCACATCCCGATACCACCGCAACCAGAGATCGTCCTTTGGCTCACGGCCATGCACCGTCTTCCACCACGTAATCAAATCGCCGTGCGCGACCACCACCCGCGGCACTGCCACAGGAAGACTGCCGTAGCACAACTGGTTCAAGTGGAGGAGATCGGGTTTCAGCTCTTTGACTAACGCGGTGAGATACGCTGACGACTCGCCAAGATCTTGTTGGCCCTCATCCATCCAGTCGAGCCGGAATGCCGTGGGTCGGTATTCCAGGCCGTGCAGATGTTCCATCCACGACGTCTGTTGGGGAAGTGGGATCTCGCCAAAGCTGACCAGGGTGACGCGCACCCCGCGGCTTACTAGTCCGGAAACGAGTTCACGAGTGTAGGTCCAAGTTCCACTCAGAGTGTCTGAGGTAATCAGAATGTGCACGAATTCCCCTGGAAGAGCGCGAAAGGCCGAGGGAGGACGGCCACTCCACGTTCATGACTGCTGCGCTATTGTAGGGGCCGAAAGATAAAACAGGAACAAGATTCTCGCTGCCAAACGTGCGATGAACACGCAAAAAGTTGCACATTAGCTGCGAGAATCGGGATTTCACAGGTCTTAGGAACCGTCGAGTTTTACCCGCATCTCGTGGGCAAGCTCGCGTGCAGCGCGCATTTTGACTTCCGCTGGACCCGGTAAACTCGGAACCTGTAACGCCATTTCGCACGAGAGCAACAACGCGGTGATTGTGCTCTTGAGTTCGTTGCGGAGAACTTGTTGCACCTCATGGCGAAGCAACAAGAGCTCTTTGGTGTGACGGTAGACCGCAGCACGCAACTCGCGCACCACGCGATCGATACCGCTGGTAGCAAAGTTCACCAGCACAGGCGCGGCTGTCCCGATTTGTTCCAGGACCAGATCGCTCTCGACCGGTTCGGTCTCAAGGAATGCCTGATCGATGAGAACGGCCACGTATTGCTGAGCGCGTAACTGGGCCATCGCCTGCGACAGCGTCGCAGCCACATGAGTTTCTTCGGAGGTGACCTTTTGAATTGCCTGCGCGCATCCCCGGACTTTGGCGGAAGGAGTAATGACTAGCAGCATGAAGCTGTGTCTTGCACGTTGCCAGCCGCAATCATGTTGCTGAAAACAAAGCGCGTTATCAAGCCGAGAGTCCTTTTTGCGTGTTCCGTTCCGGGAAGCTCGTTCCGAATCAGTCCTGACATTAGAAACCTCTAAAGCCTCCAAAAAACTTTGTAAGGTTTTCGTCGTCTCCGGGACTACCTCATATGGCCGGAAATTGATTTCAGAAAGGTAGATCGAGCGTGCGACCACAGTCGGGACCACATCATGGGTTTGCGACTACAGTCTCGGAACCTGGACCTGAGATTAGGATGGAGCCGGGCAAATACGTGAGTCACAACTCTGGCGATGCCACTGAAGACCGGTTCAACCGAATCATTCGCGAGTATGGACCGGCATTATCGCGCTTGGCGTTCGGCTACGAAAAAGTCCAGGGGGCTCGGGAAGAGTTAACCCAGGAGATCGCGCTGGCGTTGTGGCAGGCGTTGCCGCATTTTCGCGGAGATTGTTCCGAACGCACTTTCGTTTACCGGATCGCGCACAATCGTGCCGCAACCCACGCCTGCCGGCGCCAGCCGGCGCACCAGCCGCTCGATGAACTGGCGCCGCACCACGAACCGGCTGACCCCAGACCGCATCCCGAAGAACAGGCGGCCATAACGGGCATGCGCCACTGGTTGCGATCTGCCATTCAGCGCCTTCCTCTCGCATATCGACAGGTAGTGATGCTCATGCTGGAAGATCTTCCCCACGCGGAGATTGCTGACGTCCTCGGCATTTCGGAAAGTAATGTTGCCGTGCGTCTGAATCGGGCACGAAAAGTACTCAAGGAAGAAATGGAGGTGCGCGCGTGAACGGCGATATCGAACTGGAAACCTGGCAACGTGAGTGGCGGGATCGGACCGAACCGCTGCCAGACCTGAAGAAAAAGATCAGGCGGCAGAACCTGCGCACGGTCGCTGCCATACTCGCGGTCTGTGCCTGTCTGGCTTTCTCTGCCGTGGAGGCAATTCGAAATCGAAGCTACTTTATGGCGGGGGTCGCTGCGGGAATAGTCTTCGCGAGCCTGTTTATGGGCGGGTATGCGTGGTGGGTTCGCCGGGGCGCCTGGAAGCCTACGGCGCAAACCACTCTGGCCTACGCCGAACTCTGTTACAGAAGGGCCGTCGCCAAAGCGCGGACCATCCGCTTTGCGTTTTATTTTCTGCTCGTCGCTACCGTGCTGTTCGGCATTTTTGTGGCGTGGAACTGGAACCACTTACATCCGAGAGATGGAATTGTCCTTGTGGCATTGGTGGCGGAGTTGTTTTTCTTCAAACACTTTGGGAGGCGCAAGCAACGTGAGATTGAAGAAACGCGGAAGCTGGTCGACGGTCTTAAGGAGTAATTGAAACAGGAATCGATGGAAGGCAGGCTCTACAAATATGCAAACCCTATCGTTGGTGATTGACATTATTCTCGCAGCCTATGTAACCCGGGAAGTGGTTCGCTTTGGAGCGCAGTATCGCCAGCTCAAACAAGACGTAGCCAATGGAGACCAGAAGGCCCTTACGCGTGTCTACCAGAAGGCAATCGTGTTTGAGTGGGTCAGTGCGCTTCTTGCGCTGCTTGCACTCGGATTTGACTGGAGCAAGGTGAATCCCAAACTTTTGGCGCTGGAGGGCACGCGGATTGTTCAAAGCTGGCAAGTCGCAGGCTTGGATCGAAGCGGTGTCGAGTGGGACAGAATGGCTGGCATGGTTTTAGGGTTGGTCATCGGAACGACGGCTGCCATCCTCATCGCCAGAATCAGATCCAATCAGACCGGCGCCGCCCAGGCGATTGCTCCTGCCTGGTGGCGCAAGCTGTTGCCCGATTTTTCGGCGCTGCTCCCAGGCACGATGCGAGAGAGACTTCTTTGGGCAGCAGTAGCTATCAGTGCCGGCATCTGCGAGGAGATTGTCTTCCGCGGGTGGTTATTGTCTACGCTTCACGGCACGTTGCGGCTCAATGGCACCGCTTTAATCCTGGTGGCGGCCGTACTCTTTGGGCTGGCGCATTCCTATCAAGGAATCGCAGGTGTGGTGCTCACCGGATTGGCCGGAGTATTGTTCTGCGGACTTTATGTTGTCACCGGTTCGCTGCTGGCGCCGATCTTGCTGCACATTGTGATTGATTTGCGTTTCGCCGTCATGCCCGTGCCGAGAACACACACACCGCGTTCAATATACGCGTGACTGGGTGATTCTCCTTCGTCATGAGAAGAGTTTGTCAAAAATTCGATAAGGCTCAGCAGTGTTAGTGCTGCCGGAAACCGCGAAGCGGTGGGAAAATAATAATGACCGAGACATCCTCTAAAACTCCGACGGCCTTGCGGCGAAACGCAACACGAAGAAGGTACGACTGGGAGCAGTGGGCAATCGCGGGAAACGGTCGCTCGATTCGGGCCGGGTCACTGAAATCTTTGTGCGCCGCCAGGAGCAGTGAACCAATCCGGGATGGCACACCGACGCGTTTAAGTGAGAAAGGTCGGTCGCGACGTTTAATCCTGCGCCACGTACTCCTTCAATTTCCGGTAAAGTGTCGTCTTCCCAATCCCCAACATTCTGGCGGCAAGAAGTTTGTCTCCGTTTAATTGCGCGATCGTGCCGAGAATGGTTTGCTTCTCCAATTCCGCCATGGGAAGGATTTTAGCGGACGTATTTCCCTCCGCGGCGATAGGGCCCGGCACTCCGTGTATCGAACTGGGAAGATCTCCCACATGAATCACGGGAGCGGAACCGAACGCGCACGCGCGCTCCAGGCAGTTTTCCAGTTCCCGCACATTACCCGGCCAGTCATACGCCAGCAAGGCTTTCATGGCGGCATCGTTGAGAGTTCGTTCATGGCCCGAGACCCTCGCCAACCGCTCCAGGAAGTGGCCCACCAGCAGTGGGATGTCCTCCCGCCGTTCTCGCAACGGAGGAATTTTCAAACTGAGCACATTGAGCCGGAAATAGAGATCGCGGCGAAAAGTGCCTTGCGCCACCGCTAGCTCCAGATCGCGGTTGGTTGCCGCCAGAATCCGAACGTTAATCGGAATACGTTTCGTGCTGCCCACCGGACGAATCTCACGCTCCTGAATGGAACGCAACAGCTTGGCTTGAAGATCGACCGGAAGTTCACCTACCTCGTCAAGAAAGACCGTGCCACCTTCGGCGATGGCCAGCAATCCGTCACGCGACTGTACCGCCCCGGTGAATGCCCCTTTAACGTAACCGAACAGCTCGCTCTCGATCAGGGTGGGTACGAGGGAGCCGCAGTCCACGGGAATAAATGGCTTGTCGCGGAAGGGACCGGAGAAGTGTATCGATCGCGCGACCATTTCCTTCCCGGTCCCGCTCTCGCCCAGGATGAGCACGGGATGACTACTGTGCGCGGCTTTGGCGATCATGCGGTACAGCTTTTCCATCTCCGTGGACCGGCCTACGATGCTTCCGAATCCCAGCTTGGACTTGATCTTTTCCCGCAGCGTCCGGTTTTCTGTTTTCAGTTTCAGGTGGCCGGAAACCCGTTCCAGCAACAGCCTGAGTTCTTCCATGCTGAAAGGTTTGGTGACAAAGTCATACGCCCCGTTTTTCATGGCCTGAACCGCCGATTGCACCGTGCCATATCCCGTCACTACCACTGTGACTGCATCCGGCTTGCGCTGGCCAATCTGGTGCAGAGCCTCCAGTCCGCCCGCGCCTGGCAGTTTCAGGTCAAGCAGGACAACATCGATATTCTGTGTGTCCAACATGCGGTAGGCGTGCTCGGCGGAGTCTGCGACGAGAGTGTTGAAGCCGAGTGACTGGGCAACTTCGCGGCAAACCTCCCGGATCGCACGTTCGTCGTCGACGATCAGAAGGTTAAGGAAGTTCGCTCCTTCGATCTGAGTGGGGCTGGGAACGCTAAGTGCGGCGCTAGTCATGGGACGTCACCTTTCTACTTTCGTGTCGGACCCTGGCGAATCAAATGGTTTGTCCGGATTGAAACGCGGTAATAACAGCGAAACTTGTGTACCTAGCCCAGGCTGGCTCTCGGCAAGAATCGTTCCCCCGTTCGACGTTGCCAGTCGTCTCGCGGTAGACAATCCGAGGCCGTTGCCCTGTCCATTTTTTTTTGTGGTGAAGAAGGGTTCAAACGCCCTGCCCAGGATTTCGTTGTCCATGCCGCAGCCGGTGTCGCTGACCGTTAGTTCCACACTGGGAACGACTTCATGGACTTCCTCACTGTTCCCGCTGGAACGTTCTGGTTCCATGGATGGAAAGTGGTGGGCGCAGTTCTGGGTAGCGATGGTCAGTTGCCCGCCTTCGGGCATGGCATCGCGGGCATTAAGGACCAAGTTCAACAGGATTTGCTGAACATGGGCCGGATCGGTTCTGACCAATCCGAGATCGGCGGCCAGCGAAGTGCACAGAACGATGTTTTCTCCAATCAGCCGCTTGAGCAGTTCTTCGATCCGCGTGACGATGTCATTGATCGCAACGACGCTAGACTCCACTGCTTGCGGACGCGCAACCGCCAGCAACTGATGTACAAGCCTGGCGCCGTATTCGCCCGCCTTGCGAATCTCCTCCACACGATGACGAGGACGGCTGCCCTTTGCCAATTCACCGATCAGGAGGTCGCAATAGAGCACGATGCCGGTGAGGAGATTGTTGAAGTCGTGGGCCACGCCGCCAGCAAGACGTCCGACGGCCTCAAGCCCTTGCGCTTCCCGAAACTGCTGATCGCCGGACTTCCGAGGACTGACCCCGTGGGCACTGACAACCTCGAATTCCCTCCCCTGCAGGCGGAAGGCGACCCGCGCAATCTCGAGTTGAACGCGAGTACCGTTGTGCTGGAGATAAGAACATTGATCGGTGGAGAGAATCTCTTCGCGCGCACTTGGTCCGCTGATTGGAGTCGGGGAAAGACCGGGAACGAAATCGCGAAGAGGCCTGCCCTGAATCTCCGACGGGTCCGCACATTCGAACCTTTGTGCCCATGCCGGATTCGCAAACACGATGATCCCGGAATCCACAACTGCGAGCCCTTCGGGAAGGACTTGAATTGCAGCCATTAGCAGTCCTGGATCGGGAGATCCCGAACTTTCCGGCCGGAATTGCTGGATTGCACTCACTCTCAAAGACCTTTCAACGCACTTTCAACGGGTCGCTTGAACAGAAGCATTAGGCATAAGACGTGTTTTGGGAAAGCTCCAAATGGGCACATTCAACGTGTCGAAGGGGCGGTCGCTCCCAAATCGGGACGCTGTCGTCCAGAGGCTTGCCCGTCGCGGGCTCCCCATTTCGGGAAGTCTATCCGGAAGGCCGGGAACTGCTAAGGACAGCTGTCACAGACATCTGTGACGTAAGAACATTGGCGTTTTGCGTTCCGCGCTGTGCTTAAATTTCGAGCGCTCACGTATGCAAGACATTGCAACATTTGCGTCCAATTTACGTCATAAATCACACTTGATTTTCCACATGAATCTGGTAGGTTTGGAGTCCTCCCCCGCTACCCATCCCCCACTTTGTTCCACAGGCTTTGCGGAGCCGCACTGTTTCCGCGAGCCTGACTTTTGTACACAAAGGGCGATGTAGCGAATGACTCGACACCGGATTTTGTTAGGCATTGCTGGCTTGCTGATTTCAACCTTCACAGCGTGCGGGGGCGGGGGATCTCAACCCGCCGGCTCAACGCAACCTTCAACCCCATCCGAGCCCAGTCAACCAGCGTTTCAGCAGACATTCCAGAATTCCAGCGGCACGCTCACGACGTATAGTGCGGGGCCTGTCGATTCTTCCGGCCCGTTCTTCAGCAAACTCGGGACGAATGATCGAACCTGCGCCAGTTGTCATGACGCCGCTGACGGATGGAGCATTACTCCGGCGCACCTGCAACAAAGATTTGAATCTAGTGAGGGTAACGATCCAATTTTCCTTGCGGTCGACGGAGCTAATTGCCCAAGCGCTAACGTATCGACCCTGGACGCTCAGTACGCCGCGTACACTCTGCTCCTGAACAAGGGCCTGATCCGCATGTCGTTGCCGGTTCCTGCCAATGCTGACTTTAGCATCATCTCGGTCAACGATCCCTACAACTGCCCGCAGACGACAGCCACGCAGCCCGCGCTTTACCGGCGGCCGCTTCCCTCCACTAACCTGAAGTTTCTCAATGGAATTATGTGGGATGGCCGGGAGCCCGATCTGCGAAGTCAGGCAACGAACGCTAGTCTGGTGCATGGACAAGCGTCCCAAGCGCCTACCGATGCGCAGCTGCAGCAGATCATGAGTCTGGAAACGTCGGTATTCACAGCGCAATCGAAAGATAATCTTGCGGGAGATCTGACTTCACTGGGCGGGAATGGCGGTCCAATATTCCTCTCGACGCAGGCGTTCTCTCAGGGGATGAACTCGGGTTCGGGATTCAATCCCAATGCGTTCACGTTGTATACGAATTGGTCGAACGTCAGCGGTTCCAGCGCAGCGGCGCAGCAATCCATCGCACGCGGAGAGATGCTGTTTAACAATCGTCCGATATTAATTTCTGTTGTGCCCGGATTTAACGACGTTCAGGGTCAGGACCAGGTTACGGGCACTTGCTCGACATGTCACAACGCGCCGAATGTCGGCGTCGACTCATCATTCGCCATGATGAATATCGGAACCAGCTCTCCTGGTTCAGATCTCCCGTCTTACGTCATCCTCTGCAACGACGGCACACAAGTCGCGACCAGCGACCCGGGACGCGCACTGGTCACCGGAAAGTGTGCTGACATTGGCAAATTTAAAGTCCCGAATATGCGCGGCCTGGCCGCTCGCGCTCCCTACTTCCACAACGGCTCATCCGCAACTTTAATGGACGTCGTCAACTTCTACGATCAGCGATTTAATATGCTCCTCAGCGATCAAGACAAAGCTGACCTGGTGGCGTTCATGAGCACGCTGTAGTCTCAAATCGCAGTTCTTTGAAGAATGCCACCCCCGCACAGTGAAAGTTCTACCTTCCGCGATCGCCAATTTTTTTGGAGTGCGAGAAGAAGAGAAAATTTCACATCACAAGCGGCAGCGGCTGTGCGAGACGAAAGGTCAGTTGCCTTCCGGCGGAGATCCCAACATCTCTGATCTCGATCGGAGGATCGATTCTGATCGGCGTGCCGGTCGAGGCTCCAATCAAAGTTGTCTGGCTGGTTCTACTCAGAACCGTACTGTTCAGATCAGTTCTCTTCACTTCAGTGGTTGATACCCGGTCGATTAATACGCTGCCGGTCGGCACGTCCATGGACGACACGCCACCGCTCGGTGCACCGGCAAGAGCAGTCGACATCTCGCGGCGGTGTGGGCTTCTCTTCACAAAGATGCTCGAGGTCTGTATAGGAACGGTTTTGCCATTGAGCAACACAGCAGTCAGAGCCAGTCGCATGTAGCCCGACTCCTGTAAATCGCCGGCAGCCCTTGCATCAAGTACCTTACCGACGATGCTGGAACCACGCGGCGCCACGACTCTTCCATGGACGACGATGGGTTCGTCCAGTTCAGCTTCAAATGCATCACCGGCCTGAGCCGTCGCGCTCGATAGAGCTGTACGCAAATGAATCGAAAGCGGGGTTCCGGCAGGAATTGCCGCCGGGGTCAGGGTCCCGGTAGGGAAAATTCCGCTTTTGTCAGATGTGCGGTCGAAAGGTAAATGCTGATCCGAACTCGCTACCTCGTCGGATAATGAAACGCCCCCTTGTCGAGAACAGCCCGCCAGCAATAAACCGGTAATGATCAGGAGGCAAGCGACGGAATTCGGACAACTGTCGTCCGATAGCTTCATAAGACAATCCTGCCGTGGGCGACCACTTCCCCACAAGTCGCAAGACTGATGCCATTGTTGCGGATTGATTTGTCAGTAACTTATCCGCTTGTCGATGACTATGCGTGTATTTTTTGCGCGTAGTATTTGGCGCTGAGGGGTCGAAATCCTTAACGCAACGTTCTCCGACCTTCGCATTTCTTGGGTGAGTGGCTCGACAAAGCAACAAAAAAAACTGAGGAGACGGTTTTAAGCCGCCTCCTCAGTCGTGTACAGCATCATGCAGCGTTTCTATTTAACCTGGTGCTAGTTGGACGAGCCTCCGAAACTGGCGGATGCGCTCTCGGCTTCGTTCTCGGGCTGAACAATCACGCCGTCAAACGGGGTTGCGCCGACAAAGCGTCCACGTACGACGCTGATGCGCCGCAGCGGATATCCCGAATCGGGTCCACGATGCCATGTCCGGCCATTGTCCTTGCTCTCGAACACCACGCCCGTCGCCGTGCTGGTTGCCAGAAGACGTTTCCGGCCCTGGTCGTAAACGATCGAGCTGATGTTCTTGTCGGGAATGCCGTTCACAACGTGGTCCCAGGTTGCACCGGAGTCAGTGCTACGGAATGCGCCTTCCCGTGAAGCAATAAGGATCTGCCCTTCAGGGGTGACAGTCACGCCGTGAATGCTGGTGATGTAGGAGGAAAGCGGCGCCTGTTGCCAGGTTGTTCCCGCGTTGTTCGAATAAAGAACGTTAGTGCGAGTCGCTGCTACTACCAGGCTGCCTTCAGACTCGACTGAAACGAAATCAGTCTTACCCAGCACCGCTCCACCGGTCCAGGTCTTGCCCTGGTCTGAACTGGTGAATAATCCAGCCGACGTTGCCGCCAGCCAGCGCTTTGGTGTGACTTCAATGTCGCTCACGCGGGCATCCAGGACTGAGCGAACCACAACCGCGGGTACTTTCGCCGCTTTCGTCCCCTTCTTGCCTTTCACTACGCGTGCCGCGGTCTTCTCGGTCACGATCGTGTTGATCGGACGCCATTGGCTGGCGTTGTGATCAAGCAGGAACATACCTTTGTTGGTACCGGCGATCAGAGCGCCATTGGAAGCTTGCTGCAACGCGAACACGTCGCGCCCGCCCAACCCCGCGCTCTTCTGCTGCCAGCTCTGTCCACCGTCGCGGGTAGAGAAAACTCCGCCCCACTCGCGGTCATTGACCACGCCCACGAGAATCGCATTCGGATCGTTGTTATCCGCAAGGATCGAGCTTACGTAGCGGTGGGTATAGCCGTGATTGGAAGCTTCAAAACTCTGTGCTCCATTGTCACTGGCCAGAACGCCACTGCGATCGGTCGCCAGCAATACCCGATTGGCATTGCGTGGATCCACGAGCACATCGTTCACAACAACTTCAGAGTTGGTTACGTGCTTCCACGTCTTGCCACCATCGATTGTCTTCCAGAGACCTTCGGTGGTGCCGGCATAAACTGTCTCGGGGCTGCTCGGATCCTGTTTCAGTACGCGAGTGCGGCGAGCTGAGAACGGAATGCCCTGCAGCTTGTGGAACAAGTCACCTGCACTCTCGCTCTTGTAGATTCCAGAGCAAGCGCTGGCGTACACGATTGAGGAATTGGTGGAGTCCACGATGACCGAGAACACATCCGAGTCATCGATCATGCCCTTGTTGATGTGATGCCAGTTGGCTCCGCCGTCGTCCGTCTTCCAGGCAAGATGCCAGGTTCCGGCATAGACAACATCCGGGTTCTTGGGATCGACCGCAATCGACTCGATGTTCTTTATTTCGGCGCTGGGAGGAGAAATCTTCTCCCAGTTTTTGCCACCGTTCTTGGTGCGGTAAACGCCGTCCAACGCGCCTACTACCAGGATATTAGAGTCGGAGGCGGAAATGGCCATCGCCCGGACCGATTTTCCATGCAAATCAGGAAGCACATCCCAGTTGTTGCCGCCGTCGTGCGAGCGATAGACATCGCCAGCCTGCTGGTTCTCGACGCTCCAGGCTGAAACGTAAATATGTTTCGGATTCTGGGGATCAATCGTGATGTGATCCAGGACGTTATCATCGCCGCCCAAGTGCGCCAGACGCCCCCAGCTGTGTCCGCCATCGTTGGAAAGAAACAAGGTGCCGGTGCTGGTGCCCAGGTAGATGTGATCGGGATTTTTCGGGTCGAAATTCAGACTCCGAACATCGCCTCCATCCGGTCCCAGGGAGGTCCATTGACCAGCCCAAAGTGTCGTAACCGAGATCATGGCGACAGCTAATGTAATCAATGTCTTACGGGAAATCATCCGAATCGCACGTGAAATCATAAGTAACTTTACCCCTCGCAAAGGATTATGCGCTTGCGGGTGAGATTGACAGCGTAACCTTTGTTGTTCAAGTTACGTAAGGGCAAACAAAAAAAGGCCGGTCGAGCGTTAACTCGACCGGCCTTAGTTTTTTACAAGTCTTACTGGGCCGGCGGTTTAGCTGCTTTCTTTTTGACGGCCGGGTGATCCGGAACTGCTTTCACCCTGGACTCGTCAACGGTTTGAGTTCCCTCGCCCGTAAAGCTCGCTCCGGCAGGAACCACCCAGTATTCGGCGGTCTTGGTACCGGCGCTGCCTGTGCGGACTTCAATCCGGCTGGCATCGATGGCTTGTTTAGCTTCGCCACCGGACAGATATGCCTTGGAATTGACAGCGCGTTCGCCGGCCAGATTCTTGCGTTTCTCGCCGGGTTCAGCATTGCCAACAATAACCAGCTTGGAGTCGGGATCGTGCTGCAACCGCTGGGCTACGTCGTCCAGAATGGCTTTGCAGGTGTTATCCACGCGCCAGGGTTTCACTGGGTTGGGGAAGTCGCACTCGCTCAGCTTGCTGGCTTGTGGCGGCGGTGGCGGCGGCACTTCAACGTTGACCGTCGCAGAAGAAGCAGGTGCGGTCAGGCCACGTGAATCGGTACATGTGGCGCTAACCGTGATGGGACCAGCAGGTGCTCCGGTGGTATTCAGGGTAGCTGTATTGCCATCGCCGGAGACGCTGCCCGCGGATGCCGTCCAGTTGCTTACCGTTACTGGAACATTGTCAGGGCTGGTGCAAGAACAGGTGACCGTTGAAGGAGTACCTGCCTGAACCGAGGTCGGATTCGCCGAGCAAGACATGGTCGGCGGATTCTTTGGTGGCTCCTTAACGGTGTAGTTGGCGGTGCAACTGGTCTCTCCATTTTTCTTGACCTTGGGATCTACCACGCGGGCAGTTACGGCATAACTTCCGCCGGCTACTCCGTTGGTATCAACACTGGCGGTGTTGTCCTTACCGGTGACTTTTCCACCGGTTCCGCTCCAGCTATAGGTCAGAGTGTGCTTGGGATTGAAATTGGTGGCATTGGCCGTGACAGTGACCGGCTCACCCACCATCACTTCGCTGGGCTGGATGGAGCAACTGGCAGCCGGAACCAGCGGAGACGGATAGCCAAAGTTCAGAACGATACCGGTACGAAGTCGAATGCCTTGCAAATCAGGACGCGCAAGGCTGGCGAAGGCGGGAGAAACTTCGTCGGAAAAATTGTGATGCGCCCAGACGTAGTCAGCTTCGAACAGCCGTAGCGACAGTCTTCGCCAGAGAGACAGATCCATTCCACCACCGAGGATTGCTCCGATGCCATTGCTCGTACCAACGAGCGGAACGGTCAGCCGGTTGTATCCAAACATGGTGTGAGCGAAGAGCATGACCCCTTCATTCCGCCATGCGAGACGAGGTCCGATGGAGGCGGTGTTCTCGGTTCCAAACTTATTTGAATTGCCACCGTAATCGGCTTCCAGTCCCCAGTGAGGAGTGAAGTTATAGGTCGCACTCGCACCGGCGCCCTGCGGAATATCACCGATCGTTTGTCCGAGAGGCGCATTCCGCGGAGTGAACGGCGCAGGCACCGTGCCGCCTGGATGCAGCCACTGATAACCCAAAAAGATGTCTACCTTGGGGGTGTCTTCCTCTTGCGCGATCGCAGCAGCGGACAACAATCCGACAGCCAGAAAGCTACAGAAAGCCGACAGCAATAAACGTGCAGCACCTCTACCACGGCGAAGTGACATTCAATCCTCCAAAATCATATGAAACAATTTTTGCATTCACGCTGAGATGCAAGGTCGAATACTGGGAGTTAGCGTGGAAGCCACACTTGCTTTTGTGTGGACACCAATTCTACCCCAGCGCACGCTCAAATCAAGATTTTCGCAATTAAGTTCTGTTAACGGCCCAGAGACAATGCGTCTCAGATTGATACCCGATGAGCGGGGCGTTCTTCTCGCCCTCGGCGTTCTTTGCGGTTAAAAGCTTTTGCTCTTGGGATAGCGACCATAAAAGCTTTTAACCGCAAAGACGCAAAAACTGAAGACCGCGAAGCGATACCACACGCCCGGAGACATCGCAGCTGAAAACCCCGGCCCGGCTTGCAGCCGAGCGAGAAAGCCTAAATAATGGCTCCGACGCCAAATATGAGCCACGAAAAGGTATTGATCGTCGAGGACGAGGAGAATGAGCGAACGGGCCTGGCCGAGCTCATTTCCAGCTGGGGCTACAGAACCGAAACGGCAAAGGATGGCGCTGAGGGTTTGGAAAAGGTCGCCGCCTGGGCACCCTCCCTTGTAATCACGGACATGAAGATGCCGCGCATGGGTGGCCTCGAGCTTCTGGATAAGCTGGCTACCGACGCACAAACCATGGCGGTGATTGTCGTAACCGCCCAAGGCACGATTGACAGCGCGGTGCAGGCAATGCGCATGGGCGCCTACGATTACATCACAAAGCCCATCGACACCAACCGGCTGCATACCATCCTGCAAAACGCCTCGGCGCTATTGGGAACCCGTGCCGAACTTGAGGTTACGCGCCGCAAACTGCGGGACGCCGGGTCTCTGGGAAGTCTGATCGGCTCATCGAAGAAAATGCAGGAGATCTTTCATCTGATCGAAATGGTCTCGCCCAGCACGGCTTCGGTGTTGATCACCGGCGCGAGTGGAACTGGCAAAGAACTGGTAGCGCGCACGGTCCACGAACTCAGTCCGCGACGGAACAAGCCGTTTGTTCCGATCAACTGCGCCGCCATTCCGGAAACTTTGATCGAGAGCGAAATATTTGGGCACGAGAAGGGCGCTTTTACCGGTGCCCTCGAGCGCCGAACCGGCTGTTTTGAACTGGCTGAGGGGGGAACCTTGCTGCTCGATGAAATTGGCGAGATGCCGGTCGCCACACAGGCCAAACTATTGCGCGTACTGGAAGACAGCAAGCTGCGCCGGTTGGGAAGCAAGGTAGAAACCACGGTGGACGTTCGCGTGCTGGCTGCAACCAACAAGGTCCCTGAGGAAGCTGTTGCGCGGGGCGAGTTGCGTAATGACCTTTATTACCGGCTCAACGTTTTCAACATCCACATGCCACCACTGCGCGAGCACAAAGAAGATGTTCCCGAACTGGTGCAAGCGTTGCTGGATGACATGAACAGGAAACATAGCAGGAAGGTAGCAGGAGTGAGCGAGGCCGTGCTGAATGCATTTCAGAATTACTCCTGGCCGGGGAATGTGCGAGAAATGCGCAACACACTGGAGCGGGCGACTATCGTTTGCGATGGGCCGGTTGTGGAAACCAAGCACTTGCCCCCGGGATTCGGCCAGTCCAGCCTGCGCAGTTCATCCGAGGATGGCGATACCGTACATCTTGGGGTCGGAACAACGGTCGAGGAAGCAGAAAAAAGGTTGATCCTGAAGACTCTGGAGTCCACGAACAATAACAAAACCCGTGCCGCCGAGATTCTGGGCATCAGCCTGAAGACGTTGCATAACAAACTCAAGGAATATGGCAGCGCAACCGCGGACGCGGCGTTGGTGAGAGAGGATTAGGAACTGTTGCCGGTGATAGTCCGAAGTGCGAGTTGTCGGTGATGTAGTTCATGCGTCGAAAAACCAAAATCGTACTGGCCATCACCTTCATGGTCGCGGTGCTGGTGTTGGGCTTCTCCTACCTCTATATTTCCGAGTTGCTACGCCAGCGGGTTACGACCGCACATGAGTCAGCTGCCCAGCTCACTTCGAACCTCGCCTACCTGGCTGCCAATGCCATCCCTGACTTGAGCAGCACCAAAGTGGACACCACAAACCCGCAGGCAATGCGGAAGGCCGTAGCGTATTACCTCGGAACCGACCGCGACCTCAATAATTTTTTGGAGTCGGTAGTGGGAACATGGCCAATCATTTACGACGCAGCCATCGTGGATAGCGATGGAAAAGCGATTCTCCACACCAATCCCGACCTGGTTGGAAAACCCGTCCCTGAGCGTCCCGACTTTCAGACCGTGGAGAACGCCAATTTTCGACGCCAGTTCCACATGGTGTATCACCCACCTACGGTTTACGACGTGCGTATCCCCCTTCAGTTGGATGGGGCGCATTTCGGCAATATCCGGGTGGGCGTGTCGACGGTTTTTTTGAAAAACGAATTGACCCCGCGACTACGCCAGGCGGTGATTTTCTCCAGCATCGCGATTCTTCTCTCGCTGCTGCTGGCGGCTGGGCTTTCCCACCTCGCGCTGGGCCCGCTGGAACAGATCAGCCGCAGCTTGGACAGCGTCACCGCGGGCACGGACGAGACCGACGCCGCGCCGGAATCAGGCCACGACGAGTACGGAATGGTGAGCCTCAAGATTGCACATCTTGGCCGGCAGATGCGCGACGCAAAGGAAATTTTCTCAGCCCTGAAAGATAACGTCGATCAGATCATGGGTAATCTGCTCGACGGCTTGATGCTGTTTACCCGCGACTCACGCGTGGTGCTAGTGAGTGCTTCCGTAGAACGGTTCCTGGGCCGTCCACGGAGGGAATTGCTTGGCCACGCGGCCCGCGAGATTTTTTCCGCCGAATCGGAGTTCGGAGCGCTGATGCTGCAGTCATTCGAGCGACGCAGCCCGGTCGCGCAGCGTGAAATTGAATTCCCCAGTGGCAAGCGTGTTCAAATTTCCCTTGATTTCATTCGCGAAAGGGAAACTCAGATTGGGGCGCTGTTGACCATGCGGGACGCCGACTCGGTGCGCCGCATTGAAGATGAAATCGAGATGTCACGCCGCCTGTCAGCCACCAGCCGGATCACTCGGGGAGTCGCCCACGAAGTTAAGAATCCGATCAATGCCATTGTCCTTCACTTGCAGTTGCTGCAGGGCAAATTGAGAGAAGTCGATCCCGGCACACGCCGGCACATGGACATTATCGGCAGCGAAATCCATCGATTGGACCGGGTAGTACAGATTCTGGTGGACTTCACTCGCCCGCGCGACCTTCATCTGGAAGAAACCGATCTGCGCCGCCTGCTCGAGGACGGAGTTCAACTCGCCGGGCCCGATGCTGGACGCCATGGGGTGACGGTGACTTGCGACCTGCCTTCGGAACCTCTGATGGTGAAAGTCGATACCGACTTCATCAAGCAGGCCATGTTGAATGTTGTACTGAACGGTGTCCAAGCGATGCCGGAGGGAGGCAAACTATTGGTCTCTGCCCGGCGCGAGGACGACATGGTCGTCACCGAAATTCGCGATGAGGGCAGCGGAATTCCTCCGGATGCGCAGGACAAAATCTTTGAACTGTATTTCACCACTAAAAAAGAAGGAACGGGTATAGGCCTGGCACAGACGTATCAGATTCTGCAGTGGCACTACGGATCGGTAGACTTCGAGTCAGTCGAAGGAGAAGGCACAACATTTCGACTGCGGTTGCCACTGATTCAGGCCCGCTCGGATTCTCTTCGAGAAGCGGCGGTTCGCAGCTAAGGCAAGATCGTCGCGAAACTTTCAATCCATTGACCGGCTTGCCCGTCAGAACTTCTGGTGGAATACTTCTGGTTCGTGCGCTGCATTCGGTTAAGGGTGCAGAGATGGGCATTGGGCGTTAAAATCCTCAATAACCTCGTAGGAAGATAGCGCATTACATTGTGACGAGTATGCATCTGGCCGCTATTCTCGGACTCTGCCTGCTGACGAATCCTTCGGTTGGCATGGCGGATGCATCTCATGTCGGGATTCTTTCGCTCGTACAGCGGAGTCAGTCGGATGCTCCGCAAGCTAATCCGCCGCAAGAGCCTGCAACGAAACCTCAATCCGCAAGCCCGCCACAAGAAGATTCGAAGCCTGACCAGAGAACCGGCGACGAACAGTCTGGTTCTGAGAGAGCCGCTCCCCAGCAACCGTCGCCGGAAAAATCCGCGCCGAAACCGACTCAACCATCACAGCCCGGCGCAACCACTAAAAAGCCGACAACCAGGAAACGGCGGCGAAAGCATCCTGTGGCTGCATCAAACACGGCTTCAGAAAAGAAAGTTGTAAAAAACGGAGGCGCGGCAGATCCAGCAGCCCAACTCGCCCCCAGTGTGACCAATGAACAGGCTTCGCGTGAACGCGAGAGCACGACTCAGTTGCTGGCAAACTCCGACGCTAATCTGAAACAACTCGCGGCTCGCCAATTGAGTGCAACCCAACAGGCCAGCGTAAGCCAGATTCGCAAATATATGGAACAAGCCAAGGCTGCTGATGCCGCTGGAGATGTGCAGCGCGCGCAGAATCTGGCGTCCAAAGCTCTGATGTTGTCAGACGATCTGGTAAAGCATTGATCGCAGTTTCGTAATCAAACCGGTCCGGCGAGCCGCAATGTCCTACTTCCCTTTCGCCCGGGCAGCATTCACCTTGGCCAACAGATCCTGCGAGAGCGGTTGTACTGGGCCAGGAATCTTTGCCGCCTCGACCAACGCATCACGAGCCTCTGTCACTCGGTTTAACTTGGCATAGGCATATCCCAAGCGGTACATCGCGACTGCATACTGCTGATCATCCAATCCTTTCAGCAGCGCTGTTGCCGACTTCAGCTCGGGGACAGCGGCCGCCGTCTTGTCCTGCTTCATGTACGCGTAACCCAACGTAGAGTGAGCCACTCCCGCCGACAACCTGCGGGTGCGGTCCGCGTCCGGAGCATCGGCTTTGGCCACGGTGACCGCTCGTTGTGCGTATGTGGTGGCCTTGACGAGGCTGCCCGGCTTGGGCTCCTCCACGTAAGTACCAGCCAGGAGCAGTAACGTTGGTAGGCTGTTGGGATTTGTCGCCAGAGTCTTTTCGCCGTAAGCGATTACCTTCGACGTATCTTTTAACTCGGAAAGCGACATCATGGCGTAGGATGCGACTGGTTCGTCAAAACGCGAATTAGGGAAAGCCGGGGTGAAGCGTTCAATGTCGGCCAATCGCGACTTGGCGTTGTTGTCGTCAGCAATCACATTGAACGCTGCGGCTTCGAGGAACTCGTAGGAAGTCTTCGCGGCATTCTTCTGTTCTCCCGCCTGGTTGGCATAATCCTGGTCGCTCATGCCCTCCGGCTTGGGTGCTTTGCCGATCGAGTTGTAGACTTCACCCCCGCGCACTGCATAGTCCAAAAGCTTGCCATTGTTCTTTAGTTGCTGGGCGACGCTGGTCTGGGAAACCAGAATATCGAGATTCCGCGGTTGACTGGCTAAAGCCTTGTCGCCGTACTCAAGCGCCTTTTGCATGTCGCCGGCGCCTTGATAGTACTGCGCCACCTGCCAGTTTCCGTAGGCGACGGCCGCCGGGTTTGACGAAAATTGCTGCAGGAAATCCGCATACATCGTTAGTTTCTTTTGCGGGTCCGGTTCCTTGGTGATCGCCTGCAATCCCTGATCTTCTGGCGTGCCCGCCGGGATGGAGATGGTTTCAATTTGCGCGTGGACAAAGGAAAGAGAAAGGAGCAAAACCGGCAGAATGCTGAATAGGCGACTACCCTTCATAAGCGCCTCCGCAATTGCGACGGCATACTAGCTCCGAACAGGAAGTTAGGCAAGCCCGATTACGTTTGGGGTGCCCGAGGGAGAGTTCACATTCACTACGGTGCCACGGCCCGAATTGCGGTCTACCTGCTCGCAAAGGCAGATCGCTAACGGATGACCCTGGTCCAGATTCGTATGCTAGTCTGAGCCAATGTCAGACCACGGGGAGGAGGACTCGCCGCAAATTGCGAAGAATTCACCCCAGACCACGTCGACGTCCTGGCGGCAATCTGTCTTTTTCATTGTTCTGATTGCTTTTCTGCTCCGGCTGGCGGTTATTGTCATCGGACACACCTACGGCATCACGCCCCGCCGCGACCACTTTCAGTTTGGATGGGAAATGGGTCGCATCGCCCGCTCGATCGCGCTGGGACAAGGCTTCAGTTCCCCGACTGATCTGCCCACCGGCCCCAGCGCATGGGCGCCTCCGGTCTATCCCTATATTTTGGCGGGGGTCTTCAAGCTGTTTGGCGTGTACAGCCAGCTTTCGGCAGCAGTGATCCTTACGTTCAACAGCGTTTTCTCCGCTCTGACCTGTCTCACCCTCTACCGTATCGCGAACAAGATCTATGGAGTTGCGGTGGCGCGTGCTACAGCGTGGACATGGGCACTTTTCCCGTACGCCGTGTATTGGCCAGTACGCGTGGTGTGGGAAATGAGCTTGAGCGCGTTCCTGCTGAGCTGGGCTTTGTGGTTGACGATGAGCATGTCCGATAAGGACAAACCGCCGCACACCAAGTTCTGGATCGGCTTCGGATTACTTTGGGGCGTAATTACCCTGACCAATACCGCATTGCTGTCGATGCTGCCATTTTGCCTGCTCTACCTGATATGGCGTTTGCCTCAGAGGGAAAAGCAACTGGCCGGGACATGTCTATGCCTGCTTGCGGCGGCTTTAGTGACGAGCCCATGGCTGGTACGCAACTATTCGGTGTTCGGCAAATTTATTTTTGTGCGCGACAATCTTCCGCTCGAGATGCACATGGCAAACAACGATCAGTCGACCGGATTGTGGACGCGCAGCGAGCATCCCGGCAACGATCCCGAGGCAATGCGCAGATTTCAGGAGCTAGGCGAAGCCGGTTTCATGGAAGAAAAACAACGGGAAGTTCACGAATTCATGCACGAGCATCCCGCGCAGTTTATTCGCTTCACCCTGGAACGCGTCGTTTATTTCTGGATTGGACCGCCTCAGGCCAACATCGTAGCGGGCTATGACCTGATGCTTGCTCGTCACGTGGCATTTCTTTTGCCCGCCGTCGCGGCGTTCGCAGGGCTCTGGCTTACGCTGCGCAGGTGGAAGCCCGCTGGATTCCTTCTTGCCTGCTTTCTGCTTGTCTATCCGCTGCCGTATTACCTGGTCAATCCCTTCCCACGTTACAAACACGCGATCGAGCCGGAAATAATTTTGCTCGCCGTATATTTATTTTACGAGGCGAGCAGGATTCAGATTCCTTGGACGAGTTCGCACAATGCCTCCTGATCTTTGCGATCTCCGCGCCCTTTGAGGTAAAAAGCCTTAACGATATTGCAAAAAAAATAAAACCTGAACATCCGGCACTACTCCCACTCCGTTGGCGAGCTTTTCTCAATCATTTACATTGAAAGGATGCGTAACATCCTGCAAAAGCCAGCGCTGCGATATGTTTTCGCGGCGAACATGATTTCAATGTTAGGCAGTGGGATGAACTCCGCCGCGGTGGCCTGGTACATCCTGCAGGCTACTCACTCCGAAGTGGCACTGGGAACCTTCGCCGTTCTGCAAACACTTCCTGCCATGCTGATGCTGCCTTTTACCGGGGTTCTGATTGACCGCGAAGACCGGCGGCGACTGGTGATGATGCTGGATGCGATACGCGCGGTCATCATCCTTGCGGTTTCGATCCTGGCATTTACCCAAAAGGTAAAAGTCTGGGAGCTCTACGTGATGAACACGCTGGTGGCTGCGGGCTTCTGGATGTTCTGGCCAACCATCACCGCGCTGATTCAGGAGTTGACGCCGGGAGAAGAGTTTGTTCATGCCAACACATTTCTGATGGCGGGAATTCAGGGTGGATGGCTGATTGCAGGGTCCATTGTCGGATTCGTGTACAACCACATCGGCCTGGGTGGAGTCCTGCTCATTGATTTTTCAACCTATCTGGTTTCCTTTCTCTGTTATCTCGGAGTGCGCAAAGGCCGTCATGTCATACCTCGACCTGCCGAACTGCATGCCGATCTGATAGCCGCGGAATCCACGGTCGCACGATTCATCCGCGAGATGCGTGAGGGTTTCGACTTTCTGCGAAGCCATAGCTCAGTGGTGAGCCTGGGGGTGAGCTGGGCGCTTTTTCTGGGAGCCATGATGACTGGGGTCGTGGTGACCGCGCCATTGAGCGACAACGTGTTCCATGCCGGGGCGGTAGGGTACGGGTGGCTGAATGCAGGCTGGGGTACGGGCGCATTTCTAAGCGTGCTCTATGCACCGCAACTGATCGCCGCAACGGGAGCGCGGCGCGCGATTGCGATCTCGATGGGTCTGCTGGCAGTTTGCATGGCTGTAGCTCCGCTATCGCCCTGGCTCGCGCTTGCGGTCGTTTTTTTTGGGATCATGGGCTCAGGACGCGGAATAAGCGGTGTGGCGATGAACACCAGCATCATGGAACAAGTCCCCGCCCACTTTATGGGACGAGTGCAGAACACGTTTTACTTCGTCGGGACATTTTTGCAGATCGTCCTGGGATTTCTTGTGGGGGCGATCGCACAATGGAATCTGGTTGCCGGCTTTTCCATCATCGGCATGGTGTACGCTGTGGCCTTTATCAGCGCGATCTGGCCGGTGAAGACGGAACCGGTGCTGGAAGCTCGCGCGGTAGATTGAAAGCTGATTTTCAGGTCATTGATGGTTCACCATTATCCGCTTTTAGTTCCAATCTGAAATCTCGGCTCATCAATCTGAATCGCTGTTATGCTTTTCCTTCAAAATTCAGGAGAAAGCTATGTCATCCAGCCTCGAAGGTCGAATCGCCGTGGTCTTTGGAGTCGCCAACAAACGATCGATTGCGTGGTCGATCGCCCAAGGATTGCATCAGGCGGGCGCGAAACTAGCCATTACCTATCAGAACGAGCGCCTGGAAATGGAAGCCAAAGACCTGATTCTTTCTCTGCCGGGCGCGGAAGCTTACATGTGCGATGTCTCCGATGATGCGGCCATCGAACGGCTCTTCAGCCAGCTCAAAGAACGCTATGGCAAGCTGCACGTGTTGGTGCACAGCGTGGCCTTCGCCCCCTCCGATGCCATGAAAGGAGAATTCCTGGACACTTCGCGCGAAGGTTTTCGTATTGCCCACGACGTCAGCGTCTATTCCCTGGTTGCACTTGCCCGGGCGGCTGCGCCGCTCATGGAAGAAGGCGGCAGCATGATCACGATGACTTATTACGGAGCGGAACGGGTCGTGCCCCGCTACAACGTTATGGGCGTCGCCAAAGCCGCGCTTGAGTGCACGGTTCGCTACCTCGCGTACGATTTAGGCAAGAAGAAAATTCGAGTGAATGCCATCTCAGCAGGTCCGATTAAAACCCTGGCGGCTCGGGGTGTTGGCGACTTGGGCGCAATGCTGAAAGCACATGCCGAGCGGGCGCCCTTGCAGCGCAATGTCGATGTCAACGAAGTCGGGGCGACCGGCGTATTTCTTGCTTCGGATGCAAGCTCTGGAATTACTGGTGAAGTGATCTACGTGGACTGCGGTTACAACATCATGGGATTCTAGATAACAACCCTACTCCTTGTGCTTCCGGCCAAAGAGTTTTCGTTCGATATCAGGAGAGAACTCTTTCAGGAAATTAAACCCCGCATCAAACGCAAACTGAATTCCGGCTCGCGCGGCTACATCGGGAAAATCCCTCTGGCTCTTGGGGTAATAAGTCACTCCGATTGCCGACGAAGTAAAACTGCCGAGAACCTCCGACATGTTGAAGGCGCGACGGCCGGAATCCTGCCGCGTTACCAGGATTCGACTCACGGCATATTCCGTGCGATGAAAAAAACCGCCATCGCCAAGCCGGTAGTAACGCGGATCCTGGTGCAAAATTGTGGGATAAACGCCGGTGACGAAGAGGCCATCCGTCAAACCGTCAGCGAATCCCGCACCATACCGTTTGCCGTAGCCTTCCGCACCCTGTCCAAATTCATGGGGCCGATCGAGAGCCTGGTCAAAACCGGCTTCGGCAGCCACAAAAAACAGGGTGTAAGGATTTAAGTACTGCACCGCCAATTTGAATTTCTGGCCTGAGGTCAGCGGCGGTGGTTGCATTCCTACCGCGACCAATCCGTAGGCGGGCATGATGCCGAATAGTCGCTTCTCGCCTTGTGGCTCGGCGGAGGTGTCTCGCTTCGCGACCCGGCTCTGTTCGACAGTTTTATCCGCGGCCGGTGGAGGAGGAGCGTCTTGCGACCGGCAGAGCGGCGCGCTGGTTGTAACAACCATCACTAATACGAGCAAAGTTGCCACCGAAAAGAACGTAGGCACGGAGGTTCGCGAAGAGGAAGCGTTTCCGCAACGAAGAATGGACGTCCTACGATGTCGTGATTTGAATGCGTCGGTTGTTGTCTGATCCTTTTTCATCCACCCTCGCCAGCGCAATTTCTACATCCCGCTCGCGCTTGAAGCGTTCGAATTTGTCTCCCCACTCTAACAGGAGAATGCTATCAGCGGAGATTAGGTCATCCAGCCCCAAGGTTTCGAGTTGGCGAGACGTGTCGATTCGGTAAAGGTCGATATGAAAGAGATTAGCGAAAGGACCGCGATACTCGTGGATCAAGGTAAAAGTTGGGCTGGTCACATCTTCTGCAGATGCAGCCTGGAAAGCCTCAGCGATTCCCTTCACCAGAGTAGTCTTACCCGCCCCCAGATCGCCTCGTAGCAAAACCAGCTTCGGGGGCGCAAGCAATTCGGCTAGTGAACGGCCGAGTGCAACTGTCTCCTCGGCGGAATGAGTAATAAATTCGCGGGTAGTCATGCTGGTCAAGTCGAGTGACCAGTATAGCGATTCAACGTCGCCAGTAACGGAAGAGAGTCCGCGGCCCGTGCTCGCTCTCCGTAGAAATGTTTGTCTTCGCTGGTGGTGAACCGGCGACACAACATTCACTTCTCTACGTAGCGTTTGAGCTATGGCAAAACTAAATTGGCTTTGGCGCGGACCACTGGCTGGAGCGGATACCCAGAAAACTTCTATCCGTCACCGAATCCACCGCCATGCGCAGGGCGCGATGGTCGTCATCGCCCAGCGCGACGAACCGGAAGGGCTGCAAGGCTCCTTCGTTTGCGGCGTGAACCGGGGTAAGCATTTCTGCCATTCCTCGGACCGGGCCTCCTTGGATGTGAAAAGCAACCTCTACAAAGTCGCCCTGGCTCAGCGATCTTGAAAGCCGTAATAGGCCGCCAGTCACGGAAACAGTTTGGAGTTTAGCTTTGGCGCGCTGACCATCTTCCAGCATGACGAGTGCTGGAACCGAACTACCAAGCTGAATACGAGGAGAGCGGCGCTGCGGGTGCACTTGGGGGAAGTGAGTCATAGGCCACTGAATATCCCATGGCGTCGTTGAGCGAGATAGATTACGGAAGATATATGGGAAATTTACGCCGCGAACCCTTGCGAGTGGGAGGTAAGATCAGTATTTTCAGCTATTTAGAGTGGGTAATGCCGGTCCAGCCAGCAAGTTGCGCATTATTCCCAAATCGTGATTCGCGGATCCTGCGAGGCTTGTCGCGTTCGTCGAAATGCCTCCGGCAACGCCGCGAGTAAATCACTCGCGACTAATGACTGCTCACCCATGCTCTCACGCGTAATATCGCCGGCCAACCCATGAAGGTGGACTGCGGCGATTACCGCATCGGCGACGCGGCCGGGATTCTGGGCTATCAGACCGGCGACCATTCCGGTCAATATATCTCCCGTGCCTCCCGTCGCCATGCCGGGATTTCCGGTGGTGTTCACCCAAACCGCACCGTCTGGGTGCGCAACCAAAGTCCGGTGGCCTTTGAGCACTACGATGGCATTATGTTCTCGGGCAAACGTGCGGGCCACATTCTGGCGGTCATGTTGCACCGCAGGAATCGTGGAACCGGTGAGCCGCGCCATTTCGCCGGGATGCGGTGTAATTACCAGAGTCCCCGCCAGATTTTTTAGCTCCAAAGAACGGTTCTCGAACGCGTTCAAGCCATCCGCATCCAGAACGATCGGGAGTTTGTATTTCTTGACGACGCTGCGCACAAGTTCGGCAGTCTCCGGATGTCGCGAGATTCCCGGCCCAACCGCCAGCACGGTTTTTCCTTCAACCAGGGAATCCAGCCGCCCCTGTTGAAGCGATCCCAAGGAAATGGTTCCGGTGTCAGTTTCATCGAGCGGCTCAGTCATAAGCTCAGGATGAAAACCCGCGACTGTCGTCAATACCGATTTTGCGGTTGCTACGGTCGACAATCCCGCTCCGGCACGCAGCACTGCCATCCCGGCCATGGCCACCGATCCTGCCTTACCAGTCGATCCACCGATTATCAGAACGTGACCGAAACTTCCCTTGTTGGACGCACGCGGTCGAGGCCCCATCAGCGGAGCGATGTCACGCGAGGTGATGAGATTGAGTTGGAGCGAAGAGACAATCGCGTCGGCCGGTGAACCGATATTTGAGATGGTGGTCGGCCCTGCAGTGAGCATGCCGAAGACATGCGCGGGCCGTGGCGCGGTAAAAGTAACGATCGCATCAGCGCGGGCGACAGCGCCCACTTGCTCGCCCATCACATCCGCGTCGGCGCCGGAAGGAATGTCCACGGCAATGATAGGTACAGAGGTCGCATTCAGATCAGCGATCGCTTCAGCGTACAACCCGCTCACCGGGGGCCGAAAACCGGTGCCGAGGATGGCATCGAGAAGAACATCGGCGTCGAAGGCCGCACGGACCGCTTCAGTTTTTAATTGTTCGTGGGAAGAAACGATGACCGGCGCAACCGGCAATTTGGTAAACATCTCAACTGCGTCGCCGCGCAGTTCGGCGCGTTCTGCCAATAGGACGACGCGAACATCCTTGCCGGCCTGATGGAGTTTGCGCGCGGCAACGAATCCATCACCGCCGTTATTTCCTTTTCCGCAGATGACGGCGATACGTTTTGCCGAGGGATACCGCGCCGCCAGGAACTCTGCCACCGCGGTTCCTGCATTTTCCATGAGCGTCAACGAGGGAACGCCGAAGCGCTCACTAGTGGCGCGATCAATTTCTCGCATTTCGGCGGCGGAAACGATTTTCATGGCAGTGAGTGGTCGTTAGTCGTTAGTCGTTACGTCAACATCCAGGGCAGCGATCGGCAGCGTCCCGTGGTTGGCGAACGACCAATGGCGAACGACCAACGCCCAACACCAACGAATATAAAACAAAAGCCCCCCGCGTTTCAGGCGGAGGGCCTTCCCCAAATCAGCTTGACTTTATTCTTTTCCCGCCAGATACGCCTGAACCTTGCTGTGCTTCTGCCCATATGTGAAATAAACGACCAGTCCGATCGCCAGCCAGATGATGAGGCGCGCCCAGTTAATCCAGCCGAGGCGGTACATCATATAGCCGTTGAAAAGGATGCCAAGAATGGGAACCACGGGCACCCACGGAGTTCGAAACGGACGCGGCTGATCCGGGTCTGTCCGCCGCAGCAGTATCACCGCGATGCACACGATCACAAATGCCAGTAGGGTGCCGATGTTCACCATCTTCCCAATGTCGTCGATGGGCACCAGGCTTCCCACTACAGCGGCCAACAAGCCCACAAGAATGGTGTTCTTCCACGGAGTGCGCCACTTGGGGTGAATGTCGGCGAAGAACTTTCTGGGCAGCAGACCATCGTTCGCCATGGAATAGAGAACGCGGGTTTGACCGAGAAGCATGACCAGCATCACGCTGGTGAGTCCGGCCAGCGCGCCGAGCGTGATGATGTGCGACGCACCGGTCAACCCGCGATCCAGAAAGGCGCGCGCGATGGGAGCTTCAATATTCACTTCTCGCCACGGCACCATACCCGTGAGGACGGCAGCCACGGCAATATAAAGCGCGGTGCAGACCAGCAGGGACGCAATAATTCCTATCGGCAAATCACGCTGCGGATTTTTGGCTTCCTGCGCGGTGGTTGAGACTGCATCAAATCCGATGTACGCGAAGAAAATATATGCCGCACCTGCCCCGATGCCTGAGAAGCCCATGGGTGCAAATGTCTTCCAGTCGCCGCCCCAGTTGCTGGCACTGACATACCGGAAGCCCAGCCCGATGACAAACAACACCACCGCCACTTTGATCACGACGATAGTGGAGTTAAAGCGAGCGCTCTCCTTGATGCCGATAGCGAGAATGGCGGTGATCACCAGCGCGATCACGAAGGCCGGCATGTTCCAGCCAAGCTCAACCCCGAAAAGAGTTGGTGCATCCAGTAATTTATGTGCCCGCTCCAGTAGTTGCGGGGACTGCGCCGCCACGATGTCAGTCACTCTGTTCAGGAAGGCCTGGGTACCCGGAAGAAGAGACGTGTCGGAAGCCTGGGCCATCTGCCGCGCCACGATATTTTCTGCCGCGCGAAGCCCGGTCCAGTGGTCATATGCGAGCCAGAGCGGCATCTTGATATGGAAGATGTCCAATAGTTCAATAAAGTGGTTTGACCAGCCGGAAGAAACAGTGCTGGCGCCCATTGCGTATTCGAGGGTAAGGTCCCACCCAATAATCCAGGCGAACAGTTCCCCCAGTGTGGCGTAGGCATAAGTGTAAGCACTGCCCGCCAGAGGAATCATGGCCGCAAATTCTGCATAACAGAGGGCCGCGAAAGCGCACCCCATTCCTGACATGACGAACGAGAGCATCAGTCCCGGCCCCGCGTAGTGCGCGCCCAAACCGGAGAGCACGAAAATGCCCGCGCCAATGACCGCACCCACTCCCAACGCCGTGAGTTGGAAAGGACCGAGGGTTCGTTTCAGGCTGTGTTCGCCCGACTCGCCTGCTTCCGCGAGAAGCATTTTCATCGGCTTTCTAGCCCACACATTTGCCATGCGTTGGTTCCTCCTTTTTCGCCGTAGAGACGCAGCCTGCTACGTCGAGATTCGAGGCGGAAGGCGCAACGAGCTACGACTCGACGACCGATCCACCCGAACTTCGCGACCACAAGAAATACACCGGAATTCCCAGCAGAACGATAATCAGTCCTGGCCATGTGTATTGCGGTTTGTAGCGTAATAGTACGACATCGATAAATAAAGCCATCACAATATAAATCGCCGGTAGCACCGGGTAACCGATCGCCCGGTACGGGCGCTCCACATCAGGGCGGGTGCGGCGGAGCACGAACAAACCAAAAATGGTGAGGATGTAAAACACCAGCACGGCGAAGATGATGTAGTCGAGCAGTTGTCCGTAGCTGCCGGAGACGCAGAGAATGCAAGTCCAGACCATCTGCACCATCAGCGAAACCGCAGGAGTTTTGTGAGTGGGATGTAACTTTGCCACGCTCTTGAAAAACAGCCCATCCTTCGCCATGGCGTAATAGACGCGAGACCCCGCGAGAATCAAGCCGTTGCAGCAACCGAACGTGGAAAGCATGATGGCAATCGCCATCAGGGTTCCTCCGGTGGCCCCCAGCATCTGGGACATCACCGCGGTGCCAACGCGGTCTTCGGTCGCGTACTTGATGCCGCGTTCCAGAATTGTTGCGCCGGTCGCACTGCCATCCAGCGGCAGAATATTCAGATAAATAACGTTGCATGCAACGTACAGCGCAATCACCACGCCGGTGCCGAGAGCTAAAGACAGCGGCAAGTTCCGGCTGGGGTTTTTTACTTCCCCTGCGGTGAAAGTGACATTGTTCCAGGCATCAGCGGAAAATAACGATCCGACCTGAGCCACGGCAAGAATGGTTAAAGTACCTACCAGCACCGTCGGACCGCCTACCCCCACCTGGACAGCATGCTGGGCGCCCAAGCCCGCATTGTGCCAGAAGTTCCCCTGAAAGTTGGCAGCAATCGCCTGCGCGTTGCGGCCGATGAACAGTCCCAACAACGCCAGGCCGAGCAGTGCGGACACCTTGGCGGCGGTGAAAACGTTCTGGATCAATGCCCCTGTCTTCACGCCAAAAACATTGATCACTGAAAGGACCACGACCACCAAAATAGCGGCGAGGTTCTGCGTGCTAAGTCCCGTCTCCATATTTCCCAGGACCATGGGGCCAATGTGAACCGGCGGCACCTTCCAGAAATGCAGAATCCAGTTTGAAGAAGAAATAGAAGGAAAGAAAATACCCAGAAACTTTCCGAAGGCGACTCCGACAGCGGCGATGGTGCCCGTCTGAATCACCAGAAAGAGCGTCCACCCGTAAAGAAATCCCCAAAGAGGCCCAAGCGCTTCTCGAAGGTAGACGTATTGTCCACCTGCCCTTGGCATCATGGCTGCCAGCTCGCCATAGCTGAGAGCGCCGACGATGGTAAGAAAACCGGTTACCAGCCAGGCTCCGATCAGCAACGCAGGTGAGTCGACTTCGCGGCTGATCTCCGCCGAAACGATAAAGATGCCGGAGCCGATCATCGAACCCATAACCAGCATGGTGGCGCTGGTCAGGCCGAGGCCTTTTACGAGTTCTTTATCCTGGCGGCTGTGAAGGTCCCAGTCGCTCGCAGCGAGCGGTTTGGATGGCTTGATCTCGGTGCTCACAACCCTCCTTTAGGGTTTCTGTGGCCTGGGGTGGTGTGGCCGCGAGCGACCTCGCCCGTGAAGTGCCGGCCAGCAGGAGCGTCTCGACTTTACCCCAATATCCGCAAAAATTCCTCTGCTGATTTGCGTGGGTACCGTAACAAGTCAGATATCACCGCCACCGCGTCGGCTCCTGCCTCGATGACCTGATCGCAGTTCGCCCGGGTAATACCCCCGATTGCCACCAGCGGCTTGCGGGTCATTGACCTGGCACGGCGTACGCCGTCAAGGCCGATCACGGGATCTGGGTTCGCCTTACTGGAAGTGGCAAAGACCGGACCGATAGCAAGATAGTTGGCGGTCGTTTTATCGGCCTCGGCTAGCTGGATGGGGTCGTGGGTCGAAACGCCCAGCCAGAGATCGCTCGCCGATCACCTTCCTGACGCCTTCGGGCGAAAGATCGTCTTGCCCGACATGAACGCCGTCGAACTCGGCCGCCAGGCACAGGTCAGCGCGGTCGTTCATTATCAGTTTGACAGGAGGCTCCGACGTGCCTCTTCAACTCCCGCGCCTGTTCAAGCATCTCGCGGGCATTCCCGGATTTGTTGCGATATTGCAGCAGGGTGACACCACCTGCGACCAGTTCTCGAGCCGCGAAACATAGCGCCTGGGTATCGGGAAAAGAAGATGCATCGAGGATGGCGTAAAGCCGAGGTAGGGAGATCATTACATGTGGGGCTTTCGTAGCGCCGCCGTCCCGGCGGCTGTCCGGCGGGGTGAGATGCCGTCGCTACAGTTTTCAACGCCGATCTAGGTTTTCGCGACTACTTCCCGTTTCCTGTCGGAAGTTGCCGCCGGCTTCTTAGCCTGTTCGGTTTTTGCCAGAAATCTTTCGATGAAAGTGGTGTCCACATTTCCGGCGCGAAAGTCGGGATCAGCCAGGATTCTGCGGTGCAGAGGAATCGTGGTGTAAATACCCTCGATGATGAACATCTCAAGCGCGCGGCTCATACGGGAAACCGCTTCCGCCCGGTCTTTGCCGCGCACGATCAACTTGGCAATCAAGGAATCGTAATATGGCGGGATCACTCCCTCAGCATAAGCGGCAGTGTCGATGCGAACGCCGGTACCGCCAGGAGGATTGAAAGTCGTGATCCTTCCGGCCGAGGGCGTGAACTTCTCCGGATGCTCAGCATTGATGCGGCATTCGATGGCATGGCCACGATGCAAAACTGGACCGTGCAAGACATTTTCCAGGCGCTCGCCGGCGGCCAACAAAATCTGGCTCTTCACCAGGTCCACGTCCGTGACCATTTCAGTGACGGGATGCTCCACCTGAATACGCGTGTTCATCTCGATGAAGTGGAGCTTCCGGTCTTCATCCATGAGGAACTCTATGGTGCCGGCATTCACGTAGCCAATTTCCGACAGCGTCTTGCAGAGCACCTTCCCGATCTGGTCGCGCAGTTCCGGCGACATTTGCGTGGATGGAGATTCCTCCAGCAATTTCTGGTGCCTACGCTGAATGGAACATTCGCGCTCACCCAAACTGACCACGTTGCCATACTGGTCTGCCAGAATCTGGAATTCGATGTGCCGCGGGCGCTCTACGAACTTCTCCATATAGAGATCGCCATTGCCGAAGGCTGCGGCAGCTTCCGAAGATGCCGCTTTGAATAATCGCAGGAAGCTCTTCCTCACTGCGCACGATGCGCATGCCGCGCCCGCCACCGCCGGCCGACGCCTTGATAATCACCGGAAACCCGACCTGCTTCGCCCACTCCATGGCTTCGCCGTCGCTTGCCAGAATGCCCTCCGACCCCGGCAGGATGGGAACTCCTGCTCGCTTCATGGCTGCCCGGGCTTTTTCCTTTTCACCCATCAGCCGGGTGATCTCCGGAGGCGGGCCGATGAACTTGATGTTGCAGGTCTCAGCGACTTCCGCGAAGTTGGCATTTTCCGCGAGCAGTCCGTAACCGGGATGAATGGCGTCCACGTTGGCGATTTCCGCGGCACTGATCACCGAGGGAATATTGAGATAGCTCTGCGCCAGTTGCGGAGGGCCGATGCAGATGGCTTCGTCGGCGAAACGTACGTGTAGTGAATTGCGGTCAGCTTCGCTGTAGATGGCGACGGTGCGAATACCCAGTTCCTTGCAGGCGCAAATCACCCGCAAGGCAATCTCTCCGCGATTTGCAATCAGAATTTTTCTGAACATTTGCTAGATCAGATCGGCTAAGACCACGTGGGAACAGCCGCCCTCGGCTGTCCGGCGGAGCGAAGCTCCGCAATTGTCCTGAACAAAACTGTCGAGCGCTGTTCGACTGGACAGCCGAGGGCGGCTGTCCCCACGTGAGTGTTTAGGTCCGTGGTCGAACGGCGAACAACTCCTGCCCGTACTCGATCGGCGCATTGTTGGCGACTAGTCTCTTCACGATCTCGCCAGCCACGTCAGACTCAATTTCATTCATCAGCTTCATGGCCTCTACGATGCAGAGAATCTGGCCAGCTTCGACCACGTCGCCAGGCTTCACAAAGGGCGGAGATCCAGGCGAAGGCGACTCGTAAAAAGTGCCCACAATCGGCGAGCGGACAATGTGCAAACCTTCTTCAGTGGCCGGCGCCGAGACTACGGGCGCAGGAGGCCCTGCTGGCGGGTTTGTGGCTTGAGGCGCAGTCCCGAGCTCAGCGGCCGGTTGCGGCGCCGGATGTACGGTGAAAAAACGGGTGTCCGGCGCAGCCGAAGCGACGGGTTCGCTGGCGCGCTTGATCTTCACCTTGACGTCGCCGCGCTCAAGCTCGAACTCGGCGACGTCCTTCTCTATTAAGAACTCTATGAGTTCCTTCAGCTCTTTCTGATTCATCGTATGAGGTGGGACCGACTTCTACCCTTTTTTGCACCCGCCGGAAAGGCGCAATAAACCGCCGGACTTGTTACTGCCCGGCCAATTTGACCACGATGGCCGTTTCAAATCTCAACCAGTTCTTTGCTGGTGGGTGTCAAAACTTCGCAACCTTGTCCGGTGACCAGGACCATATCTTCGATGCGTACACCCCAGCGACCGGGAAGATATATTCCGGGCTCGATTGTGATTACCATTCCCGGCTTTAGAACCTCACTTTGCCCAGCAGCGACGCGCGGCCCTTCGTGAATTTCCAAGCCAACGCCGTGCCCAGTCGAGTGTGTAAAATATTTACCTAAACCGCTATTCCGCAATGATTTACGAGCGGCTTCGTCTACTTCCCCCACACTGATCCCAGGTCTTACCGCATCGATTGCCGCTTGCTGGGCTTCTCTGACTGCCTGATAACCGTCGCGCTCTTCCGGAGACGGTCGACCCACGTGCACGGTGCGGGTCATATCCGAACAATAATCGGTGAGTATAACACCGAAATCGCACACTACGAATCCCTTGGCCGGGACCGCTGATCGGGACGCACGGCCATGGGGCAGGGAGGAACGTTCTCCCGACGCTACGATGGTCGGGAACGACATCCCCTCGGCCCCAGCCTCGCGCGCCGCATACTCCATTTCCGCAGCCACTTCCGTTTCTTTCACGCCGGGCCGGATCGTTTCAAGCGCCCGATCAAAGAGACCGGCTGCCAGCAAAACAGCCGTCCGAATACGCTCGATCTCCTGGGCGTCCTTGACCATCCGAGCGCGCTCCACGAGGTCAGGCGCTTCGCGTAAACGAAAACCGGACGGCAGAATTGCAGCCAGCCGGCCTCGTGACGCGACGGACATGTGCTCACCCTCGATACCCACCCGGATCGGGCTCGTTGCGGGTGTTTTTCGCTTCAGGCCGCGCGCCGTCAGCCGTTGAGCGGCACCAGCCAGCGGACCCTTGCTACCGATGACGATCTGTGCGCTTTTAACTTGTGATCTCGCCTGGTCGGTGTAGCGTCCGTCGGTAAACAAGACACTCTTGGATTCAGTCAGCAGCAGCGCTCCGGCACTTCCGGTGAAGCCGCAAAGGTAGGTGATGTTCGGCAGGTGGGTGACCAGCAGGGCATCCAGTCGATGGGCGGAAAGAGAGTCTTGCAGACGCTGTTGACGGCCGCGATGGTCCATCCCATCAGTTTATCAAGAAGACAATTACGCACTCTCAGGGCTGACTGCCACGGCTGAAGCCGTGCCCTTCACCAAAAACATAACCGCCAGCCCTGAGGTCAGGAAGCTGGCGGCTGTTTTACTTCTACCTCGTGCTTTATCTGCCGCTATGTCTGAATGATGCGCGGCGTGATGAAGAAGATCAGTTCCTGGTTGGAGGTGCTGACCGTGAGTGTGTTTGAACAGGTTGCCCAGGAATGGAATGTTACCGAGCAACGGCACCTGCGAGATCGTTACCGAGTTTTGCGTCTGGATCACACCACCGATCACCACCGTGCCACCGTCGGTCACGAGGACCTGAGTGGTTGCCTGCTGGGTGATGAGAGTGGGGTTGCCCTGAACCTGACGACCAAAGTCAGGAGTCGTATTTTCGACGTCTACGTTCAGGAAGATCGTACCTTCCGACGTGATCTGCGGAACGACAGTCAGGCGAAGGAACGCATCCACGTAAGTTACCGTGGGCGGCCCACCCAACTGCGCCTGCGTCACGATCGGCACGCGCACGCCCTGGCGCACCAGAGCCTGAATGTTGTTCTGGGTTACAACTCGCGGACGAGAGAGAATTTTCAGTAAGCCGCGCGACTCGGCCATGCTCAGGATAGCGTCGATGCGGACATTGTTGCTGGCATTCACGAAGCTCAGGCCGCTGGTGGGGCTGGTGACCGGCAAGTTCGAGAACAACGGAATCGTGCTGCCGCTGGTGGTACCTCCAGCGGTCGTGATGTAGCCAGGAGTTGAGACCATTAACAGTCGTCGGCGAAGATGCCCACGGCGGAAGCGCCGCCGATGGCGCTGGTGCCATTGCCCCAACCGAAACCAAGCTGGGTACCGATATCGCGAGCGAAGCTGCGGGTGGCAGCCACGACGCGGGCTTCAATTTCAACTTCCTGTGTCTTGCGGTCGAGCTGTGTGAGCAAGCGGTCGATGCCCGGCATCACCGAAGGAATGTCCTGGATGATCAGAGCATTGGTGCGGTCGTCGGAAATAACGTCTCCGCGCTGGGTCAGGAAACTCTTGATCGTGGCAACGACGTCCTTGGAGTGAGCATAGCTCAGGAAACGGGTGACCGTGACCTTATCCACTGCCAACGCCTCGGCTTCCACCTGCGCTCGGCGTCCTTCGGCTTCTTTGCGCATGGTCTCGACGGTGGCGATGCGAAGAACATTGCCCTCGAGTTGCCGTGACAGATCGTTGTTCTTCAGAACGATGTCCAGAGCCTGGTCCCACGGCACGTCGTCGAGGACGATAGTGAGTGTGCCCTTAACGTTGGGGTCCAGTACCACGTTCAGACCGCTGATCTCGTGGATCAAGCGGAAGAAATCTTTCAGGTCCACATCCTTCAAATTGACCGAGATCGGCTCGCCAGTGTATTTCGGGCCAGTGATCGCGGGTGGCTGCTGTGACTGCACTTTCTGCTCGGCCGCCATATTGACTGCCGGCTGTGCCGCGGTCGCCGACTGCATGGCCGCGCTGGAGTTGGGCAACGGGCTGCCTTCTGGACGGGTAGCAAATTTGCCAGCCGCTGCGACTGCGCGGACGGAAGGCTCGATCGCGGCCTGGTGCATCGTCTCCGGCAACCGAATCTTTCGGACGATAAGAAGGTTCGATGAAAGCAAAATCAGTGGCCGGAGCCGAAGCTTGGACCGGCGAAGTCTGATTCAAAGAAGCTTCGACCAGTTTGGCTTCTTTCACCGGGGCGGCGACTTCAGTCTTAGCCGCGACGGGTTGCGGCGTCGAGGTCTTGGCGCCGGCAGTCTTGGTGTACAGCTTCACGACCATCTGGTTGTCGCTGCCCGGCACTAATTCATAGCGGCAAGCCTGCATCAGATCGATCACGATGCGGGTGTTCGGTGTCGTCTGGCCGTCGGTGCCGAGGCGCACAGCTTTTACTCCGTCGCTGTACACGTCGATCAGGCGGGGTGAAGAGGCGATCACGGTGTTGGGCAGGTCAACCACAAGCCGCGCCGGATTCTCCAGCGTGCTCAGGTGTGGCTTCACAGCCCCGTGGGCGTTGATCTCCACGCTGACGCCGTCGTCGGTGCGTACGACGTTAACGCTATTCAGCGCGGCGTGCCTGGAAACTTCGGTGCCCGCGCCCTGCGTCTGAGCCGTCGCTGTAATGAACGCCATTACCAGCGCCGACAGTAAAACAGCCAGAAGTTGCTTTCGCATTTCACTCTCCCCACACGGGCCTTGCCTTGGCTCGCCCCGTGATCTTTCCCCAAGATTCGCTTCTGCCGGGTTTCCCGGCCAATTCTGTTGACGCCTAGACTGCCGACGTTGTGATCTTTTTAGTCACTTCCCGGGTAAATGCTTTGCCCAGGCGGTCCTGCACTGTTTCCTTGAAAATGATCGAATCGCCCGTGATCTTGACTACGTAGCCGTTGAACACAGGGTCGTTTTCGCGCAGGAAATAGGCTTTGTTCACGGTATTGACGACTACCGCGATCATGCCCGAGTCCGACTTCACTACACCCTTAAGATTGACCTGGTCGATGGTCAGGCAGCGCTTGCCGGAACTGCAACCCGAACCCAGCATGCTGCGGTTGACCACAGGGCTGACAAAAGGATCCCGGCGTCCGACCACATTGATATGCTGTTGCGCGCTCGGGTTTGGCATCCGCGGGCTTCTTCTGATTTTCGACCGCGATCTGCTGCTTGGGCTGCGATTTCTTGTGCCCCGCCGCGCTCTTCGTCTTGAGAGCTACCGGCTTGGTCACTCCCTTGGGAGCGGCCGGCGTGGCTGCTGGCAGGTGCGGCAGTGTTGACCGCACTTCCTTGTGAAGACGCCAAGGCGGCATCAGAGTCCATCGCTTTCTTCTGCTGGACCGCCTTCATCGTATTCCGAGTGTTTTCGATGACGTCGGGATTCTGCCCCCAGGCAGTTCCCGCCAACATCCCCAAGAAAACAATTCCTGTCGTCAGCTTCATAAGCTCCCCTGCTTCTTGACCGCCACGGGCTGGCCGAGTTTTCCGGGCGCACCCGCCGCCGGTTGCATGTCGTGACTGAAGAATGTGGTTGCCGTGCAGGTAGCCACGACGCTCTCGTTAGGCGCGTACTGATAAGTGTGTTTCGCCTTGGCGTCCGTGGGCTTCTTGGTGGTTGCCACCTGCAATCCCGAGACATTGACAATGCGTTCCAGCTTGCCAACGTTGTCAAAGAAATTCAGCATCGAGTAATACGGCCCGTCAAGTTCCACTTCGAAAGGCAACTCGGTGTAGAACTCTCTCGATTCGGACGGCTTGGCCGTGTAGCGGCGGAGTTCGACTCCAGCCCTGGCGGCCTCGGCGTTCATCATCTTCATGAAGCCCGGCACTTCTTTCTCGTCGGGCACGATCTTGCGCTCGATATCCAGCTGCTGTTTCAGGCTGGCCAGTTGGCGCTCGATCTCGGCCAACTTCGGCCGGTAGGATTCCAGTTCCGCATTTTCACGGAGCTTGGCATCCAGACTGGTCTGCGCTGCCGCATTGGCTTCCCGCTGGCTCTTGAACATGGTGAAGTACAAGGCCGCGGAAATCACCAGCGCTATGCCCAACAGGGCTGCCCACTGTTTAATGCCCGACATTTCGTCAAAGTTCGCCATTTTTCTCCGCCCTCCTAGGACTTCAACTTCTCGCAGGACAAGGTAAAGGTGAACGCCTGCATTTCTTTGAAAGTGTCGTCCTGGTAGGTCTCTTTAATTTCTATGTTCTTGAAGTATCCGGTCTTTTGCAGATTCGCGATCAGACTGGCGACGGCATCCGTGCTCAAAGCCATGCCTTCGATATCAACGCCAGCGCCCGTGTCCTTCATCGAGTTGAGCCACACTGCCTCGGTGCCGTTCACTGTCTGGCCAATCGTGTTCAGCAGATTGACTGGGCCGGACTGCGCCGCCCGCAGCTGATCGATAACATCAACCCGGCGTTTGTAGTTTTCGGCTTCACGCTGCCGCTCGAGGTAACGCTGTTTCACATCCGCCAACTCGGCGTTTTTGCGTACCGCAGCATCCATCTTGGTGGCAATATCGCGATGCTGTTTGTCGAGCTGGTACCAGTAGCCCAGATTGACCAGGGCCGCCAACGCCAGCACCACCAGGATCTTCAGTTTCGGTGAGCCTACGTCACCCACTTCCATGACGGCGGCCGCCGAAGCAGCAGCAGATCGCTTGTTCTTTCCCTTTTGCGTTCCCAGCAGGTTGATTCGGATCATAAGTCTTCAAAACTCCTTAAGGCCAAACCCACCGCGACTGCCATCTGGCCCGCATTCTGCTCGATCAGCTGCACTCCCGGTCCTTCGGTCGGAAGACCGATCTTCTGGAACGGATTGAATATCTCGACCGGTAGCGAAAACTCCTGACGCAGCGCCTCAACCAATCCGGGTACCTTTGAGGATCCACCCGCCAGATAAATCTTCTCGATGTGCTCTCCCGCCGAGCTGGCGCGGAAGAAGTCGAACGTCTTCTGAATTTCGAGCACGATAATCTCAGTCACCTGCTGCAGGATCGGTGTCTTGGCGTCTTCGCTCACCGTACCCACCTTGTTGCCCAGCTTCAGCGACTCGGCGTCGTCGAAGCTCAGGTCCAATTCCTTCTGCAGCGAATCCGTGTACTGGTGGCCGCCGACGCTGACATCGCGCGGGAACAGGGGCGTGGTGCCTTTCACGATGTTGATGTTCATCACGCTTGCGCCCAGGTTCAACAGAGCCACCACTTGTACCCGGCGCGGGTTCGTAGTTGTACTCGTAGCAGTTCTGCAGCGCCAGGGCATCGATGTCCACAATAGCCGGAGTCTTGCCGGCCATCGAGAGTACGTTGGTGTAATTGAGAATCTTGTCTTTCTTGACAGCTACCAGCAGAACGTCCATCTGCGGGTCGCCGGCGTCTTCGGAAAGAATCTGGTAATCCAGATTCACATCGGCCAGATCGAAGGGAATATGTTGCGCCGCTTCTTTCTCGATGGTTTCGGCCAGTTCCTGGTCGCTCATCGAGGGCAGCGAGATTTTCTTCACGATCACGGAGTGACCGCTTACGGCGGTGGCCACCGCTTTGGCTTTGATCTGGTTATCGGTAAACAGCTTCGAGATTGCCGTCGAAACCGTTCCGGAATCCACGATCATGGAGTCCACGACGATATCCGGCGCCAGCATTTCCAGGCCAAGGTGCGCGACTTCGATGCCGTTGCGTCCCTTCCGAAGCTCCACAGCTTTTATGCTGGAGGAGCCCACATCCAGACCAACAATCGTTTTCGATCCCAATCCAAACATGTGCCCGCCTTTTACGGTTGCCCGGCAGCCTTACCAGCCGCCTTCGGTTTCCTCTTGCCTTTCGCTTCCATCTGGGTCGACTTCTCTTCCATCCACTGGTCCAGCCTCGACTTCTTGAAGCGCCAGCGGTTGCCCAGCTTGAAAGCGGGAATCTTCTGCTCGCCTACGTACTTGTAAAGCGTGTCCGGACTCACTCCCAGGTATTGCGACGCCTGGCGAATGTTCATCACTTCCCGCGAGTCGGCCATAGTTCCAAACCCTTTCCACAGATTTCAGGCCCTGTATCGCAACCGTTTCCGGCTGCCGGGCAAACTTGGGAGAAAATTCCTCGTTCAAAATTCGTGTTCGAGTGAATTTAGGTGTGCTGAGCATATATCAACCCCGAAAGTGCCAAGGTCAAGGCGTATCTTCGGGTTTTACCGGGTTTTATACCTGTTTTCTGGAAAGTGACTTGAGGAGAGTTGCAGTAGCGGCGCTATATGTGGTGGTCGATCGGCTTGACCACTATCGGGTGCGGTGTTTATACAGTCGGTTCTAACGTTACCCCAATTGCGTAACTAAAGTACTACAGACGTTACTCAGGTATCTGGACAGGCGGAAAGAGCTAAAAAGCAGCAATCTACGCAAATATCTGACTCTTTTGGAGTTGAACTTGGTAGCGCCGGCGTCCCGCCGGCTGTCCCGCCCGCAGAGTATTCACATGGATGGGGCAGTAACGTGTGGTAACAATGCCCAGCAAGGATGGCGAGGGCAAGATGCCCTCGCGACAGCCGCCGGGACGGCGGCGCTACGAAAACCTAATACTCCGACAGCTCTTTCATCGCCCGGAACAGATCGGCGGTCTGGGGCAGGATGGCATTTTCCAGATCCGGGTGGTAGGCCACGAACACATCCATCGCCGCCACCCGGCGCACCGGCGCGTCCAGATGCTCGAACATCTGATCGGCGATGCGGGCGGCGATCTCGGCGCCGTAACCCCAGCTCAAGCTGTCTTCATAGGCGACCAGCGCCCGATTCGTCTTGCTGCACCGAGGCCGCGATGGTCTCCCAGTCAAACGGATTCAGGCAGCGCAGGTCGATCAACTCCGCCTTGACGCCATGTTCGCGCTCCAGCTTCTGCACCGCCTGCAAGGCCCTGCGGCACGACCGCCCCGTAAGTAATCACGGTCAGATCGGTTCCCGGCTGCACCACCTTGGCTTTGCCGAACGGCACCATGTAATCCGGCCCCGGATACGGCGCGCGCCCGTAGGTCTCGCGATAGAGCCGCTTGTGCTCGAGGAAACAAAACCGGATCGTCGCAACGGATCGCGGTACGCAGCAAGCCCGCCGCATCCAAAGCATTCGAAGGAAACACCACCCGCATGCCGGGAATATGAGTAAAGATGCTCTCGCCGCATTGGGAGTGATAAATCGCTCCGCCAGTGAGGTATCCGCCAATCGCAACGCGAATCACGCAAGGCGCGGAAAAGCCGTTGTACGAGCGCCAGCGAATCAGCGGCAGCTCGTTGCGCAGCTGCATCATGGCGGGCCAGATGTAGTCGAAGAACTGAATTTCGACTACCGGCTTCAGTCCGCGAGTGGCCATGCCGGTGGCGCGGCCCACGATGTTCGCTTCCGCGATGCGGCGAATTGAAAACGCGGTCGGAACCGAAGTCGCATTGCAGGCCGGAGGTCAACTTGAATACGCCGCCTTTGCCTTTGACCAGCTTCTGCTTCAGATACTGCTCGCGGCTGCAATCGGCGACGTCTTCCCCGAAAATCACAATGCGCTCATCGCGCCGCATCTCGTCGCGCAAGCGTGGCGGTGATCAGATCGGCCATGGTCTTGGGAGCTGTCTTCTTGCCGTCCGCAGCGGCGCCATCAGATTTCGCATGCGACCGGCTGGGTTTCGAACGACCGAAGACGTCGGATCCAGGTCGGGCGAATAGATATACTTCGTCACCGTATCCGGGGTCGGCGCCGGCGCCTGCAGAGCGCGATCGGTCGCAACCTGCAGGTCGTCGTCTACCTGCTTCTCCAGCTTGTTGATGCCCTTTTCGTCGAGAATGCCCTCGCGGATCAGGAACATCTGCATGCGCGTGATGGGATCGCGCTGCGCATCGCGTTGCGCTCGGCATCAGGACGGTAAAGCCGCTCGTCGTCGGAGAGCGAGTGGGAGTAAGGACGGATCACGTGCGCATGAACAAATGCCGGCCCATGTCCAGCCCGGCAATGCGCCACCGAGCGCACAAATGCCGCATAGCTGGCCACCGGATCGGTTCCGTCGACTTCTTCAAAGTGAAAATTCGGGAAGCCCGCGACCAGCCGGGAAATATTTCCGCCCGCGGTCTGCACTTCGACCGGCACCGAAATCGCGTATCCGTTGTCCTCGACCACGAAAATCATGGGAAGCCGGGCAGTTGGACGCGGTGTTCATCGCCTCCCAGAACTCGCCTTCGCTGGTCGTGCCGTCGCCCAGCGAAACGTAGGTGATTTCGTCGCCGTGGAATTTGACGTCTTTGAATTGGCGGTAATCGCCGTCGGCTTTCTTGGCGGCGTCAGGATGCGCCGCCAGGTAGCGGCCGACCTCCGCGCAGCCCACAGCCTGCAGAATCTGCGTCCCGGTGGGCGAGGAGCCGGTGACGATATTGAGGTCGGGAAGGCTCCAGTGCGAAGGCATTTGCCGCCCGCCCGAACTGGGATCGTCCGCCGAACCTACCGCCTGCAGCAGCATGTCATAGGCGGTCGCGCCCAGGGCCAGGCAGAGCGCCCGGTCGCGATAATAAGGATAAAACCAGTCGTAGCCCGGCCTTCAGGGCAAAAGCCGCAGCCACGCCGACCGCTTCATGCCCGGCGCCCGAGATCTGGAAGAATATCTTCTGCTGCCGCTTGAGCAGGATCTCGCGGTCGTCCACCCGCCGCGAAGTATACATGATGGCGGTAGGCTTCGATCAGTTGATCGCGGGAAAGACCTTCGTAGGTCTTGCCGGCCTTCTTGACCATCGCGCTCGGATACCGCCGCCGATTTAGGGTCAGTCTTTGTGGTCGCCATCCGGTTCCCTTAGATGCAAGTGTAAGAGCCGAGGAGCATTGTAAATCTTCACAAGGACCGGGGGAAGGAGCAATCGGGAGTTAGCTGTCAGCTATCAGCTCTCAGCATTAACTCTCGGCATTAGCGACGGGCAATCCAGCTGTACACGGTTGGGCCTATTTCCGGTGGAAGTCTAAACAGTGGACTTTGCTGAATGCTGACGGCTGAGAGCTGATAGCTGACAGCTTCGCCATCATTTATCCTGAAAATATCGGATGATCAAATTCAACCGCCAATTCGACCCGCATTCCATCAAGCTTGTGATCTTCGACCTCGACGGCACTTTGATTGATTCCCGGCTCGACCTGGTGCACTCGGTCAATGCCATGCTGCGGCATTTCAAACGTCCCGAGTTGCCGGAAGAGGTGGTGGCTTCCTATGTTGGGGATGGAGCCCCGATGCTGGTGCGGCGGGCCCTGGGCGACCCCAAGGATGAGAAATTCCTGAAAGAAGCGCTGGACTATTTTCTCGCATACTACAGGGTGCACAAACTTGACCATACCCATGTCTACGACGGCATCAAGGAAAGCCTGGCTGCGATCCACACCTCGAACGGCCATCGCCGCGAAGATGGCCGTGCTCTCCAATAAACCGGTTCATCCATCGCGCGCCATTGTCGAGGCCCTCGGTCTCGGCCAGTTTCTTCCTTCATGTTTACGGCGGTAACAGTTTTCCGACCAAAAAGCCCGATCCCGAGGGCGCACGCGTCCTGCTAAAGGAAACCAAGACCCAGCCACAGGATGCGGTAATCATCGGCGACTCCTCGGTCGACGTCCTTACCGGACGCAATGCCGGAATGTGGACCTGCGGTGTGACCTACGGCTTTGCGCCGCACACGCTTGTGTGAAGCCCCCCCGGACGTCGTTCTCGACCATCCGCACGAGCTGGCCGAACTGTTCAGATGGATTCGATTCGGCTACTCAATGTCTCAAATCTGAGCTCTCGTGGTCCTCTGTGTCCTCTGTGGTTAACGTAACTCTCTTTCTTTCAGCTAAACTTTAATCGAGGATGAATAAACCGACCGACCCGGGCACCTTCACTCCCGCCGAACTGCGCAAACTGCGCAGCCTGAAAGATCCATACGGCATTCAGCGCCACCTCGACGACATGCCGTACCACCTCGCCGACACCGCATGGTCGCCGCGCCGCGTGCTTCGCGAAAATACTTCGCACTGTCTTGAGGGAGCGATCTTCGCCGCAGCTGCGCTGCGGGCAAACGGCTTTCCTCCGCTTCTGCTGGATTTCGAAGCCGAGCATGACACTGACCACGTTCTCGCCGTCTACCGAGTGAACGGCCATTGGGGAGCGGTGGCGAAATCGAACTACACCGGCTGCCGCTATCGCGAGCCTGTCTATCGTTCTCTGCGCGAGCTGGCGATGAGTTTTTTCAATCTTTATTTCAACCTGCGGCGGGAACGGACGCTGCGCACATTTTCGCGGCCGGTGAACCTTACCCGCTTCGATCACCTGAACTGGATGACCACGGAGGAGCCAGTCTGGTTCATCGTCGACCATCTCTTCGAAATTCATCATTACAAGATTTTGCAGCCGGGCATGGCGAAGCGCCTGCATCGCATCGACGAGAGATTGTTTCGGGCGGAAACGCTGGGAAAGGCGATGAAGCCGTCTACTGACCCGCCTCAGAGATTCAAGTAACGACGTGGCATAATCCCGATGCCATGCCCAACAACAAACGGCACACTCCTTGCCTCGTGATATTTTCTTGCCTCTTTTAGTAGTGATGGGCGGCGCCTCTCCGGCTGTTCAAACGACCTCGCCGACCTGGCGAGCTGACCACCATATTCATCTGGCGTCAGCAGAGTTGTGCCGGTATACGAAGGACTGCCTTACTTCGAATAATCCACCCGCGGTGTTTGCTGCCGATGCCATACGTGCCCTCGATGAAGCACATGTTGCAAAGGGAGTGATCCTATCCTGCGCCTATCTTTGGGGCCTGCCCTCTCTTCGTCCGAAGATCACGGACGTCGCGGCGCTCACTAGACGTGAAAACGAGTTTACGGCTGCGGAGGTTGCCAAATTTCCAACACGGCTGGTTGGATTTCTTTCAGTGAATCCCCTTCAGGACTTCGCCATCGATGAAATCCGGCACTGGAAAGGGAGTCGGCAACTCGTTGGCTTGAAGCTGCACTTCACTGCCTCCGCAGTCCACATGAAGAATCCTGGCCACCGGCGCCAAGTCGCCGCGGTCCTCGCAGCCGCCGCTGCCGAACATCTACCGATAGTGATTCACATCGGAGGCGGCCAATTTAGTTCTGCCGACGCCGAACTCTTCATTCGAGAGGTGCTGCCTGACGCTGGAGAATCCTGGGTTCAAATCGCTCACGCCGGAGGAGGTTTGCCTCAGCAGGACGGAAACAATCTGGCCGTGTTACGCGCATTTGCCGATCACATCGTTAAGGATGATCCGGCTACCAGGCATGTGTTGTTCGATGTTTCCTACGTGCCAGCGCCTGACGAAACTCCGCAAGCGGCGGCCGGGGTGGCACAACAAATGAGGCGAATCGGAATCAAGCGATTCCTCTTTGGGTCCGATTTCAATGTCCTGACCCCGCTGGAAGAGATCCAGAATTTGCACAAGCTGGGCTTAACGAAGGAGGAGTGGCAAATTTTGAGAGAAAATTGCGCTCCGTGGACCTGTTGAGAGCATACCCATTTACGGCGAACACTCAGAAGCCCATTTCAGCAACCATCGGAATCCAGGTTTGGAGGGCAGTCGCCCTCCGAATACAATCGGGTACATGAAGTCGCGATTTCTGCCACTGCTAATGGTGATGGCATCTGCAGCGTGCGCCCAGAGCGCACCAGACATGGCTTCGGCGCCACATTACCGCTTGCTGCTCTCGAACGACCGGGTGCGGGTTTTTGCGGTGGATCTCAGGCCTACCGAGCGGACCATGGCAAGGCACGATCACAATTTTCTGGTAGTCACGCTTCAGGACTGCGAAGTGATTATGTGGCCTGAGGGCGCTTCCGACATCACGAACTTTCGCTTCAGTCAGGGCGACGTCCGTTTCGGTCTTGGAGGCCGCGCCAGTGGCATTCGCAATGACCAGACCACCGAGTACCGCAATGTGACCGTCGAGTTTCTCGATCCCAAGGTGACCAGCTACGGCTATCAATCAAACACCGGCACGTGGGACTATGGTCCATCAGGAATTAATCCGCCGGTTGATCCTCATGGGAGCTTCAAGAATTCGGTTCAGCTGGGAGATGCGACAATAACCGACTGTCAATTGCTCTCCCGGGATCCCTTACCCCCAACTGAAGAAAAGAGCGGTCCGGAACTACTGGTTGCGGTCACTGATATTGATCTTAAATCCAGTGAATACGAACGCATCCGCAAATCTTCAGGGGAGGTGGTCTGGATTCTTGCCGGGCGGAAATCCGCTCCCAAAAGCGCGTCCACCAATCCAGTGCGGCTTGTACAGATCGCCTTCAAGGCAGCGAGCACAGAGTAGTGACCACGAAGCTGATACGCATAACAGTTCTCTCCTTCGCACTTCTTATATTCTCCTTCGCCAGCGAACAGGCTCCGTCCACCACTGGACAGTCCGGGAATAAACAGTTGTCTCAAGATCAGATTCGCGACCTCGTGCGAGAGGCGGCAGAAAAAGACATCGAGAATGACAAGAAGCAGCGCGACTACACCTACATTCAGCGCGAGGAGGAGCACAAGCTGGACGGAAACGGCCAGCTGAAATCCAGCGAGTCGCGGACTTACGAAATCATGGTGCTCTACGAAGAGCAGGTACGAAAGCTGATTGCAAGAGACGACAAACCGCTCAGCGAAAACGATGCCAAAAAAGAAGAGGAGAAAGTCCAAAAGATCATAGAGAAGCGGAAGAACGAAAGTGAAAATGATCGGAAAAAGCGCGTAGAGAAACAAGACAAGGACCGGGAAGAAGGGCGCCAGTTCGTGAAGGAAATTGCTGATGCCTACACCTTTCGTTTCACTGGCGAGGAGAAATTGGATGGCCGGGATTCATTCGTGATCGACGGCGACCCGCGTCCCGGTTACGAGCCGCACATGAAAGATGCGAAGTTTCTGCCCAAGTTCCGGTTCCGCGTATGGATCGATGAAGCGGAGAAGCAGTGGGTCAAGCTCGATATCCAGTGTATCGACACGGTTTCCGTGGGATTGTTTCTCTTACGGCTGCACAAAGGCTCGAACATTCAGATCGACCAGGTGCGGGTGAATGACGAAGTCTGGCTGCCCAGGCACGTTGCGCTCAAGCTGGACGCACGGCTGGCACTGCTCAAGGGACTGAATATCTCGGAGGACGTGACGTACCGCGACTACAAGAAGTTTCGTACGGATACAAAGATTCTGCCAGTTGGGGAAACACAAGAACTGCACTGATTCTTTAGGCAGGGTTTGCCGAACCGGGCTGTCAGTTTTTATCTTTGGTGTCGGAATCTTTTTCGTTCGAGTCCCGATCGTCTGAATCGCCCGAGCGCGAATGTTCAAGTTTCTTCAGCTCTTCCCTGTGGTCGCGCACAAACTGGATGTTCACGGGATTCACAAAGGCGGGTGGTTTGCGTTTAGCGTCCTGGGCTGCGGACGCGATTCCAGCCGTGACTCCAGTCATCGGAATCAATACAAAGTCTCGCGCGGTCATGCCATTAGCTTTCAGAAATGCGGCGGTACGAGGAGATTTTTCAATCAAGTCCGCCTTCTCCACGTTGTAGAGGTTTGTGTTTTCAACTTTCTTCATCTCGGCCGCCATCGCCGGATCTTTGGCAGCTGCGGCTTCCAGTTTCCTGGAAACATCCGCGTACTGGTTCACCTTGTCCATGGTGAGGACGTAATCATGGATTGCCAACTCGTCCGGGTTGAATCCCCCGGATGGATGATTGGCGCCCTGTCCAATGGAAAGAGAAACTGAGGAGAGGAGGAGCAGAACGCCAAACCACGGGACGATTGCGCGAGCCATCGAAACTCCTTCGGAAAGGAGCGTAAGAAGATCTGTGGTGAGTCTACTTTTTCTCCGCAACCTCGAGCCGCGTTTCCGCTCGCTTTAGCGAGTCTTCCGCTTGGGTAAAATCGTCTTCGGTCTTGCCCGTCTTTAATGCTTCCTCGGCGCGACGCTTCGACTCCTGGGCGCGATTCACATCAATTTCCTGCGGCCGCTCGGCGGTTTCAGCGAGAATCGTCACCTTGTCCGGAAGCACTTCCGCGAATCCCCAGGCCACCGCCAGGTAATAGGTTTGCCCGCCCTTGCGGTAGCTGATTTCTCCGACCGCCAACTCGGTAATCAGCGGAGCGTGGCCCGGCAGGATGCCCAGATACCCGTTCTTGCCGGGAATCTGCATCTCTTCCGCCACGTCTTTCACCACCATCTTTTCCGGGGTGACGATTTCGAGTTGGAAAGTGTCTGACATCAGTCCTTGGCCGTTGGTCGTTGGCCAAAGACCAAGGGCCAACGACGACGACGGATCTTTCGGTTTCCTTACGCTGCTTTCATCTTCTCTGACGCTTCGAGTACTTCCTCGATCGTGCCCTTCATATAAAAAGCCTGCTCGGGGATGTCGTCGTACTTCCCTTCGGCGATTCCCTTGAAGCCTTTTACCGTGTCGGCAACTTTCACATAGCGTCCCGGCGAGCCGGTGAACTGCTCGGCCACGTGGAACGGCTGAGACAGGAAGCGCTGAATCTTTCGCGCCCGCGCTACGCTGACCTTTTGGTCTTCGCTCAATTCGTCGATGCCGAGAATCGCGATGATGTCCTGCAGATCTTTGTAGGTCTGCAGGATCTTCTTTACCGACTGCGCAACGTCATAATGCTCGTCGCCCACGATGCGCGGATCGAGGATTCGGGAGGTGGAAGCCAGCGGATCGACCGCGGGATAAATTCCAATCTCAGTTAGGGCACGCGAAAGGACGGTGGTCGCATCCAGGTGGGCGAAAGTCGTCGCCGGAGCCGGATCGGTAAGATCGTCAGCCGGCACGTAAATGGCCTGCACCGAAGTGACGGAACCCTTTTTAGTCGAGGTAATTCGTTCCTGCAGTTCGCCCATTTCCGTCGCCAGGTTTGGCTGGTAACCGACGGCGCTCGGCATACGGCCCAGCAGCGCAGAAACTTCCGATCCCGCCTGAGTGAAGCGGAAAATGTTGTCAATAAAGAGAAGGGTGTCCGCGCCTTCTTCGTCGCGAAAGAATTCAGCGACCGTCAGCCCGGTCAGCGCGACTCGCAAACGCGCACCTGGCGGCTCGGTCATCTGTCCGTAAATCAGCGCAGCTTTTGATTTATCCGGATCGCCCGGCTTGATTACCCCGGACTCGGTCATTTCCAGCCAAAGATCGTTGCCTTCACGAGTTCGTTCACCGACCCCGGCGAACACGGAATATCCGCCGTGCTGTTTGGCGACGTTGTTAATCAGTTCCTGAATGAAAACGGTTTTGCCGACACCGGCGCCGCCGAACAACCCTATCTTGCCGCCCTTGAGGAAGGGTTGAATGAGATCGACGACTTTGACGCCAGTTTCGAACATCTCGGCGGTCGTCGCCTGGTCTTCGAACAACGGCGCAGGCCGGTGGATCGGCATCGTCTTGGTGTGCTGGATCGGGCCCAGTTGGTCCACCGGAGCTCCGATCACGTTCATGACGCGCCCAAGCGTGCCGCGGCCCACGGGAACTGAGATCGGCCCGCCCTGGTCGATGGCCTTCATGCCGCGCACCATGCCTTCAGTGGCCTCCATGGCGACGCATCGCACACGGCCCTCGCCCAAATGCTGCTGCACCTCAAGAATCACGTTGACCGGATTCGGGACGGTGAAGCCGTCGCTTACCACCTTGAGCGCCTCGTAAATCGGAGGCATGGCTCCCTCGACAAACTGCACGTCCACTGCAGGACCGGAAATCTGTACTACGTGTCCAATTCTTTCAGGCATAAGACCTCGGGTGTTAGCTACTGGCTGCTAGCGCTAGCTTCGGCTACTTGACGATTCAACAATGTCAACCATCGTGTCGTCTGTCTCGCTAAAGCTAACAGCTAAAGCCGCCTACTGTGCTGCTGCCGCGCCACTCACAATCTCGATAATCTCTTTCGTAATCTTCGCCTGCCGGGCCCGGTTCATGGCCAGGGTCAGCGAATCGATCATGTCGGTCGCGTTATTTGTCGCGGCATCCATGGCCGTCATACGGGCCGCATGCTCGGCTGCCACCGATTCCTGCAGGCTGCGAAAGACTTGAATAGCGATATATTTTGGCAAAAGCGATCGGAATAATTCTTCCGGCGATTGCTCATAAATGTAGTCAACCGGCGCGGTCGCAAACTTCGCAGCAGCGGAATCAATGTCGCGCGTGTCCGGCGGACGAATGCCTACCCGCGCTTCCCGGGCAGCTTCGAGAGCCTGGTCACGTTCTTTCTCGGTCATCGCTTCGGCCTGCTTCACGTCCGGCACGCCGATTTTCTCGATTGGCAATATCTGTTCGACGACTAAACGCTGTGCGATTACCGACTTGAACTCGTTATAGAGCAGATACACGGAGTCGATTTCTTCCCTGCTGTAGCGCTCAACCACGTGTTCGGCTAGGTCGGATGCCAGTGCGTAATCAATCTTGTTGAAAATTCCAACTTGCTCGGCAACGATGGAAGTCTGCGCCTGCTCCTGCGACTCCGCAGTTCTCGGCTCTGCGGTCCGATAACGCCGCCTTAGAAAGTCGCGGCCCTTGCGGCCGATGGTTTCAATCTCGACATTCTTATCCTTCTTTGTCTCAAGAAATCGCATTGCAGCCTTCAAGATATTCGTATTGAAAGCGCCAGCAAGCCCTTTGTCGCCGGTGACGACGATGAGAAGACATTCTGCTCAGGACGTCGTGCCAGCAGAGGATGTCTTGGCTCACCAGTTTCCGGATCGTAGATTTCCGCCCGCGAAACCAGCGACTTCAGCACGTTGGTCAACATCTGCGCGTAAGGCCGCGCCGCGAGAGCGCGTTCCTGCGTCCGGCGCAGCTTCGCCGCCGAGACCATTTTCATGGCCTTGGTGATCTGGCGCGTGTTGGTCACGCTGCGAATTCGCCGTCGGATGTCGAGAATGTTGGGCATGAATCAGTCTTCAGTCCTCGCTCGTGAGCGATTCCTTAATTGGCCTTGACGTCACGCTAACAGCTAAAAGCTATTTTGCAGCTGCCTGCCTGTCCGCTACGAATGCCTCTTTACTCTGTTTGATGATCTTGCTCATCTCAGCTTTCAACGCATCATCCAGAACTTTTTTCTCCATGATTGTGTTCAGCAAGCCTGGACTGGTTGCATCCACATATTTGTAGAGTTCAGCTTCGAACTCGCGCACCTGGTCCACCGGAAGGTCGTCGAAGAACCCGTTGGTACCGGCGAAGATGATCAGAATCTGTTTGGAGAACGGCAACGGTGAAAACTGCTTTTGCTTGAGCACTTCGACCAGCCGCTGACCGCGATTGAGCTGCGCCTGGGTTGCCTTATCGAGGTCGCTGCCAAACTGCGCGAAAGCCGCAAGTTCGCGGTACTGCGCCAGTTCCAGCTTCATGCTTCCAGCCACTTGGCGCATCGCCTTGATCTGTGCGCTGCCGCCGACCCGGCTCACAGAAATTCCCACGTTCACTGCCGGACGCACGCCGCTGTTGAACAGATCGGTCTCAAGAAAAATCTGGCCGTCGGTAATGGAAATCACGTTGGTCGGGATGTATGCGGAAACGTCGCCCGCCTGAGTTTCAATGATCGGCAGCGCGGTCAAGGAACCGCCACCCATCTTGTCGCTCAACTTGGACGCGCGTTCCAGCAGCCGCGAGTGAAGATAGAACACGTCACCTGGATACGCTTCGCGTCCCGGTGGACGCCGCAGCAACAGCGAAATCTCGCGGTACGACGCCGCGTGCTTGGAAAGATCGTCGTAAATTACCAGCGCATGCCGTTTGGTGTCGCGGAAATACTCACCCATGGCGCATGCGGCGTAGGGTGAGATGTACTGCATGGGTGCCGGCTCGGAAGCCGATGCCGCAACCACGATGGTGTAATCCATCGCTCCGGCGTCGCTTAGAATCTTCACCACCTGGGCAATCGAAGACCGCTTCTGCCCGATCGCGTTGTAAATGCAAATCAGGTTGTTGCCCTTGTTGTTGATGATGGTGTCGAGCGCTACTGCAGTCTTGCCGGTCTGCCGGTCGCCGATGATCAACTCGCGCTGTCCGCGGCCAATCGGGATCATGCTATCGATGGCCTTCAGGCCGGTCGCCATCGGTTCCCGCACTGGCTGGCGGTCGATCACGCCCGGTGCCAGGCGTTCCAGGGCGATGAACTGATCGGTCGCGATTGGACCTTTGTCGTCGATCGGTTGTCCCAGCGAGTTCACCACCCGGCCGACCAGCGCATCGCCAACGGGCACGCTCATGATTCGGCCCGTGCGTTTCACTTCGTCGCCTTCGCTGATTTCCGTGTACTCGCCCAACAGCACCACGCCCACCTGATCTTCTTCCAGGTTCATGGCAATGCCGGCTACGTTATGCGGAAATTCGAGAAGCTCTCCAGCCATGACCTTGTCGAGACCATGAACGCGGGCAATACCGTCGCCCAGGGTGATGACAGTTCCAACTTCGTCCACGGCAATCTTCGATTCGTAGTTCTCGATCTGCTGCCGGATCAGCTGCGTGATCTCGTCTGCTTTAATTTGTGCCATAAGGCGCTTCGCGGCTCCTAGCTCCTGGCTTCTGGCTCTGCTTTGATCTTCTTTGCGACCTTTGCGAAATTCCTGTGCGTACTTTGCGGTTAAAATCTTTAAAGCTAGCGGCAATAACTAGCCCTGTCAGGCGTGGGAACTAATAGCTTCCCGTATCCGTTCCAACTGGCCCTTGACTGAGCCGTCGTAAATTGTGCTTCCAACTTTTACGATGGCGCCGCCCAGAATTGAATCGTCCTGCGAATACAGGGCGCGAACCTTATGCCCGGTCAATTTTTCGACTTGCGCCTCGATCGCACGTCGCTCGGCATCGCCCAACTCTCGCGAACTCACAATTTCAGCTTCAGTGAAACCCATGCGTCGATTCAGTTCCTGTCCAAACTCTTTCACGATCGGCTCAAGAAACTTGATGCGCCGGTGGTCCATCAGCACCGCCATGAAATTCCGCACTGAGCGGGAAATCCCTTCACGTGCCACAATCGCATCCAGCAACGCACGCTTCTGTTCCGACGGGATCGAAGGCGCTTCCCAAACTTCCCGCAGCATCTGGCTGCTCGTCACCAATTCGGCGAGCGACTGCACTTCCTGCAACGTTTTCCCCGGATCGATATGCTGGTCAAAGACCACATCGGCCAGGGCGCGCGCGTAGGTGCTGGTCACGGATGCCATGCGCTAGTTGCGATCCTTTTCCGGGTTTGGCGAAAGCTCCCGCGCAAACTCCCGAACCAGCGCCTGATCAGTAACCGCGTCCACTTTAATTTGCCTGCCCGCGAGCGCGACAGCCAGATTTGCCGCGTACGCCGTCAGTTCACGACGGGCTGTCTTGGCTGCAGCGGCGATTTCCTGTTCCGCTGACTCTACAATCTTGCGCGCATCTTCCTCTGCTGCTGCCTTGATACGCGCTTCTTCCGCCGCTGCCTCTTTCTCGGCCGCATCGCGCATCCCACTGATTTCTACATCCAGCCGGGAAAGCCGGGTTTCGATCTCTGCCAGGCGGCGGTTGGCATCCTCACTTGCCTTGCGTGCTTCCTCCATCGCCTTCTGAATGGAGGCGGTTCGATTCCGGAACACTCCCGGCAGATGCTTCTTCGACAAATACAGAAGAGTGCCGGCTAGCACCGCAAAATTCAGAAACACGCACAGCCGGTAAGCCCATTCCAGACTGAGACCGGTCAGTCTTGCCACCCACTGAACGGACGAAGAATGCTTGAACTGTTCCTGCTCATCCTCCCCGGCGGCCTCACGGGATTCTTTTGTCAGCTCGGCATTCGCATCCCTGTTAGCCAGGTGCTCCGCAGTGGCGGGGGCGCTCGCAGCCTGGGCTACACGCGTTAGCAGGGAACACCAGAAGTGTGCACGCTAAACAGAGCGAAGCCAGAGCGAGCAGCACGTAGAACTTCATCGACGAAGTCCGCTTCACTGACCCTCCGCGGGGGCGTGCGTTGCCGGTTGCAGGACGGTACGTATGATTTCAGCCGCCAGTCTTCCACTCTCGGCTTCCAGACCAATCTGCGCCGCCGCCTTGTCCTGCTCAATGCCCTTACGCGCCTGGTCGACCTGGGCCTGTGCCTTGGTCCGAGCCTCGGCAACCGCTGCCGCCCGAGCCTGTAAGGCCACCTGGCGACGCGCTTCCTGGCTCTTGAACAATTTCATGCGCGCCTCCCGCAGCCGCTGCTCGTACTCGGCGGTTCGCGCTTCGGCCTTTGCAATATCCGCCTTCGCCTTTTCCACCGCGCCTTCGGTCAGGCTGCGGCGCTCGGCCAGCACGGCGACCAGAGGCTTGTGCACGAGTGTCGTGTAAATGAAATACAACAGCACAATGATGATGATTGTGGGAACGGACCCGAGCAGTAATCCGCCTAGTTGTCCTAATATCTCGTCCATTGTGTGTTGATCAGGTCTAGAGCGTAAGGAGGCTTAAGACCATTGAAAATAACATGTTACAAAAGCGAGTGTCAACGCAATCACGCGCCGCGAAGTGCAGTTTCCTGATTGAAACTCAAGGCCGGAACCTTTTTCGTCAAATAGAGAAAGTTCCTTGACATCTGGGCTGACGGGTCTAGCATGTAAGTATCACCTCCGATCCAATCCGGATCGAATGGGCCGCTAGCCAAGGAATGTCACCGCTTCTTGGTTGTCGGCCCATTTAAGCTTTCAAGCCGACAGTATCCGAACAACGCACCCCTAGTCGGTCACAACAAAATTCCTCACTTTCCTCATCACCGACTCCGGCGCCTCCACTTCCAACTCCACCAGGCCTTCCTTATACTCACGCGAATAAATCCGCGACCGCGCCTCAAGCAGTGCCAGCAGCTTCCCTTCTTCTTGCGGAACGCGCAAATGCACCCGGCTCAACGGATCTTCCGACAGCATTTCGTCAATCCGTTCCAGCAGCGTGCTCATGCCAATGCCCTTGGCAGCGGAACGTGGACCCTGCTGGGGTCGTCCAGCAACGACTCGCGCTGTTTCGGAGGCAACAGGTCGATCTTGTTCATCACCCGCAGCCGCGGCTTGCCATCCGCTTCCAATTCTTTCAGCACCTTATCCACCTGAGCATCCTGTTCCACTGACAATGGGCTGCTCGCGTCGGAAACCTGCAAGACGAGCGACGCTCGCTGCACTTCTTCCAAGGTTGCCCGAAACGCGGAAACCAGGGTGTGCGGCAGGTTACGAATGAATCCGACTGTGTCGGAGAGCAATGCCTTCCTGCGCGACGGCAGCTCGACGGACCGGATCGTGGGATCAAGCGTTGCAAACATTCTGGGCGATTCCAGCACGGCAGCCCGGGTAAGCGCATTGAAGAGTGTGGACTTTCCGGCGTTGGTGTAACCGACAAGGGCAATCGTCGCCACCGGCACCGACTCCCTTCGTGCGCGCTGTTGCGCCCGGACCCGCCGCACGTTTTCAATCTGTTCTTTCACGTGCCGGATGCGGCGATGGATTTTTCGGCGATCGGTTTCAAGCTGGGTCTCGCCTGGTCCGCGGGTACCGATGCCGCCGCCAAGTTGCGACATCTCGATACCGCGCCCGCCCAGGCGGGGAAGCATGTACTCCAATTGCGCCAACTCGACCTGCAACTGTCCTTCACGGGTTCTGGCATGCTTCGCGAAGATGTCGAGGATCAACTGCGTGCGGTCAATCACCCGGGTGTTGACCAGTTTTTCGATGTTTCGTTGTTGCGACGCGGTTAGATCATGGTCAAACAAGAGGAGATCGGCGGAAACAGAGGCCGTCGCGCCCGCAATTTCTTCCAGCTTGCCTCGACCCACCAGCGTCGCCGGATCCGGACGATCACGGCGCTGCAGGAATTCTCCAGCAATTTCCGCGCCCGCGCTGGTAGCCAGCGAACGCAGTTCGGCCAGTGATTCCTCGGCGCTGAACTCAGGAATATCGGGAGCTTTCGTAGCCGATGGGCCCGCAGATGCGTCGCGGGCCGCTTGGGCCGCTGCGGTCAGGGGGCCATTCTGGCCTCGAGGACTTGTCGTTGATCGTGGGCGGCTGCGAGTCTCGAGGCCGACAAGAAAGGCGCGCTCCCGGTGCCGGCGGCCACCGTCCTCGGCGGCCCTGCGCCCAACTTCGCCACTCTGATCACGGTTTGCCGTACCGGAAGATTTCGCTTCGGAAGATTTTCGTTTTAGCCTGGTCAATTCGCTGGATTCCTACCTGCCACGGCCGCCCTACTCACGCTTCTCAGCCTAGCAAAGCACAAAGCTGGTAAGCAATGAGCGAGACGGACAAACACCTGCATGGTCGGAGATCCTATTGGTCCAGCGGGAACCCCATGCGGAAGTCCGGGCATCACCCTTCAGTACCCGATGCGCGTGGCATCGGGTTTTCTTCGGATGCAGTCGAAGAACCTGACACCCCCGAAGAGTTCGCGCCCGCCGCGGCCGTCATCACTGTCGGCCTGTCTGCGTGGGCGTGCAAGGTTCTTCCCGCAGCCACCGTGGAGATGGCGTGCTTGAAGATCAGTTGTTCTTGATTGTTGGTTTCCAGCACGACTGAATATTTGTCAAAAGAGCGAATACGTCCCGTGAGCTTAACTCCGCTCAACAGATAAATTGTGATATTGGTTCGCTCTTTGCGCGCTGTATTGAGGAAGGATTCCTGGATATTCTGCGCCGGCTTGCTCTCCATTGCCGACCTCCTTGGTCCCGACCTTCTTGTACCAACTGCTCGGTTCGACTGCCCGAATTCTGAACCGAATTCGTTCCACGTGCAAGCGCTTTGTCAGATTCTTCTCATAACGTTGCAAGCCCAAAATCATCAGACCTGCATAGCTATGTACGCTAGCGCACGCCGCTATAATCGCGGTGTTCGTACGATACGGTGTTGCTGTCTACATTTCAAGCCAGCAACTTCTGACGGTCTTCGCCAATTCGCACTGTTCGGTTTGACAGGGCACGGCTAAAGTGCAACCATCTCCGGCTCGGAATGGATTAACGGAACCGGCTCGTCGTGATCGGTCGCCTTGCATCTCATCGCGACGCAATTCTGTGACTCAAGAAAGTAGGTATCTATGCAGTACCCGATGATTGACCTGCCAGCTCTTTTGGTTATGCCTGTTCATACTGGTACGGAAGCACTCGCCTTTATTCTGCGGTGGATCCACCTGTTGGCGGGAATCACCTGGGTAGGATTGCTCTACTTCTTCAACCTCGTGAACATCCCATTCATGAAGCAGGTGGACGCCGGGCTCAAGCCGAAAATATTCCAATACCTCACTATGCCAACCCTGCAATTGTTTCGCTGGAGCTCACTACTGACGGTATTCATGGGATTCTGGTACTGGTCGCAGATCTACGTCGCAGCTGATGCCAGGCGCATGGGCGTGAGCCCAGGAAGCACGATCGGTTTGTTCCTGCTCATCTGGATCGCCGCTTCGATGATCCTTTACTTTGTGATTTCAAAGACGCCCAGCGGATACGTACTGGGGCTGGTAACCACCGTTTTGGTGATCGGAGCAGGATGGCTCTTCGTGAACTACACGCCCGTGGGCCAGGACGATAACCACGTGCTCGCGATCGGAATCGGCGGCGGTATGGGATTCATCATGCTGTTCAATGTCTGGGGAATTATCTGGCCCAACAATAAGAAGATCATTCGCGGAACTTTGGCGGGCACTCCTCCGGCGAATGCCGCCATTCTGGCCCGTCAGGTATTTCTTGCTTCGCGAGCAAACCTCTTCCTATCCGTTCCCATGATATTTTTCATGGCCGCCAGCTCGCACTACACGTTATTGGGGCACTAGGAAGTAAAGGTAGCGCAGAGCCGGCATCGGATATGCGAGCCATGCCACAAGAAAAAAGCCTGCCGCGTCTTGCGGCAGGCCTGATCGATCCCCACCCTTAAGTTAGAAAGTCACCTTCAGCGCTACCTGCATCTGACGCGCCGATGTAGTGGCATCGGGCCGAGTCACGGTGTTGGTAATCAACCCGAAAATCGGCGATCCGAGTAAATTGCCATTCACTGCTGAGTCTGATCCCGGATTGTTGAAGTGTGGATGGTTGAAAATGTTGTAGCACTCCACCCTCAACTCGGCGCCCACGCGCTCGGTGAACGTCATTTTCTTTGAGAGGCTCAAGTCAAAGTTAACAAAACTTGGACCATAGAAGTGGTTCCGGCCAACCGTACCCGGACCCGCGTAGAGTGGGCCACCGTCCGCATCTGTACGATCCGAAAAAGCAGCCGGATTCGTGAACCAGACTTTGTTTCCACCCGCTGAAGCGGGGGTGTTTGAGCCAGGAGTGTACGGATTGCCGACCAGGTCCGCGCGGCCGCTCAAGCCGGTGCGTTCCATATCAGTGGAGTCAAATACGTCGAAGGGGTGACCCGTCTGCAGGGTCGTAATTCCCGAGAACTGAATCCCCTCGAAGACCTTCCCGGCAAATCCGCTGTTCATGAATCCCTTGCCTTTGCCCAGCGGCACTTCCCAAATGTATCCGACGGTCGCAACATGCCGGACATCGTTGTCGGAATTACCCCGCTCCTCGCCGAGATCCAGGGAATTCCTCGGGAATCCCCGGTTTCCAGCGGCCGGAGCTAACGGATCGTTCGAGTCGTCAATACTGTGACCCCAGGTGTAGGCGGTTTGAAATTGCAAGCCATGACTGAGGCGATGGGTTAACTTCACTTGCAACGAGTTGTAGATCGAATTGCCAACTGACCGTTGATAGAAGGGCTGCAGCAAACCATTTGGCGTTGCTGCATCGAATGGCAACCGGCCTGTCTCCGCGCCGTTGTACAAATTGGTTTTGGTTACGGTCCCTGGAGTACACCCGAAGGAATTGTTGGGGTCGCTGCAGAAAGCCACCAACTGTTTAACCAGGTTGGGGTTCGGCGGATTTCCGTCAACTTCGCGATAAATGTGGGTGCCCTTTGCGCCGACGTATGCAATGTCGAGAGTATTGTTGCCCACGATCTCCCGCTGTATGCCGAAATTCCAGTTGTTGCTTGCGGCGTTACGGAAGTGAGTATCAAAGAGCACTGGAGCCAAATTCGCGCCCGGTTGAATAATCGGCGATGGAATTGTGTCGGGAGGGTTGGGCAAAACAAACGGTCCATTGATGGCGCCGCCATAAAAGCCATTGAAAGAATCGAGCGGGAATGTGCTGTAGTCCTGCTCAAACGGCGGATTGCCGCGGGCGTTTCCGAAAAGGTTCCCAAAGACGCGATCATGGAATATTCCAAATGCGCCTCGAATTGCAGTCTTGCCGTTGCTCCACGGATCCCACGAGAAGCCTACTCGAGGTTCGATGTTGGAATAGTCGCTCTTATAAAGCTGGTTACCCGTACCCGGTCCGACAATCGACATAGTCAGAGGCCCTGGGGCAGCCGGATTTGACAGCAGGTTAGAGAAATTCGCGTTCTCCTCGTAAGGAACGCCGTCCAGTTGATACCGCATACCCAAAGTCACAGTGAGGTTGTGCAGCGCCTTCCAGGTATCCTGGCCGTACCAGTCATACTCGTGCTGCCGGAATTTCTTATCGTCTGTCGCTACCCGGTCACCGCCTTTGTTGAAAAACTCCGCATTTAAGTCACTCGCCACGAAACCGTAGTATGCGGACACTGCATCTTCCAGCGCGACGCTGGGATTGGGGACGCCTTGCAGCAAGCTGACGCCGAAGGTTGAGAAAGTTGTTGTCCCCACTTGGCGGCGGGAAAAGAAAGAATTAGGTCCACTCTCACCAATGTTGCGGAAGTCTCCACCAAATTTGAAGGTGTGCGATCCGTGTACCCAACTCAGGCCGTCGCCGTAGCTCGTCGTCCCGGTTTTGCGAAATTGACCGTCGGAAACGAGTGCGATGCAACCGAAGCTGCTGAAAGGATTCATCCCGAAATCTGAACCGTTCCCGAAGCGATCAGTAGGAGTGACGCTATCGAGCGCGGCAGTGTCAGTGCAACTGAACTTGGCGTAGATATGGTTCCAGCCAAAGCTGAAGCTGTTCACGATATTGCTTTTGAGGCTGGAGACTAGGGTCGCGGAGAGTGCCTGGCCGATCGATTTCTCAGCGGAAGCCGCTAGGTCGCCCGGCAGGATGTCGTCGTGGAACGGATCGGGATCTTTGAATCCGTCGTAGCCATACCGCAGACTCAGCGTCTCGCTGTTGGTAAAGTGCTGGTCAATCTTCGCTACGGTCTGATAGCTGCTTTGTTTCGACGAACTCGGATAAAGCAAAGTACCGGAGAACCCGTCTCCATTTCCAAAAGTCGGGTTTGGATATTTGGCAAAAACCGCCTGTAGAGTCGGGTCTGCGGGCGCCGGAGGAAGCACAGTCGCGTATCCAAACTGCTGCAGAATTGTCGGAGTTCCGTTGTTCGCACCGGTCTGGGTGATGTCCACCGGAGTCGTGTTACCCAGCGAGTCGGTGTAATTAAAGATTCCGGTCTTGAACGCCGGAGTCGGAACAGTGGCGGCATTCGTCAAGGTGGTCACGAACCGCTGAAATTCTTCGTTGAAAAAGAAAAACGTCTTGTCTTTGATGATCGGGCCACCGATAGAGTAGCCGAACTGGTTGCGAACGTAAGGATCCTGCGGTCCATCGCCGACGCGGTTAAACCAGTCGCGAGCCCCGCCAAACCCATTCCAGCGACCAAACTCGTAAGCGTCGCCGTGAAAAGTGTTTGTGCCGCTCTTGGTGACCACATCGATGATCGCGCCGGTGTTGCGCCCGTATTCTGCGTTGAAATTGTTGGTGATGACGCGGAATTCCTGGGTCGACTCCGGATCTGCGTTCAGAACGCCGCCGATACCTCCGGGCACAGAGGTGTCGTTGTTATCGACGCCATCCAGAAGGAAATTATTGTTGCGCTCGCGCGCTCCGTTAACGCTGATTCCACCCAACGCGTTCGTCTGCGAGGTTCCGGGCGACAACAGCACAAGTTCGTATGGATTTCGTGTAATCAGGGGAAGATCCTTGATCACCTTCGAGTCGACCAGACTGCTGATCTGCGAAGTCTCCAGATCGATGTCGGGGACCTGGTCAGCCCGGACCTGCACTTCTTCCGTCACGGCGCCCGGCTCGAGTTGAATATCCAGCGGAATAACCTGGCCAACCGTCAAAGTGAGGCCAGACACGCGAAAAGTCTTAAAACTCGCCATCTTTACCGTGACATCGTAATTTCCGGGAGGCAGAGTGGGGATGCTGTAAGCGCCTGTGCCACTGCTGGTTACAGAACGCTCAGCGTTTGAACCCAGGTTCTTGACAGAAATTTCTGCGCCTTGAACGACTGCACCGACTGAGTCGGTTACTGTCCCACCGATCGAACCGGTTTGCGCCATCGAAAAAGTGGCGATTAGCAACAGAAAAATGGTTCCCAAAATTAGTCGCAGACTCCGCATGTTTTCTCCTCAATTCAATCAGCCCGGGTCATCGAAGACGTTGGCTACGTGTCGCTCAATGCTTTCTGCACTGGCCTTGATTGTGTAGCAAACAGCGCAAAATCAAGTGTCCTCAACAGGCTTTGTGAGTTTTTACGGCAATTGGCTTACCAGTCTTGATGTTATGTGTGAAGTCACTATCTTTAAAGACTTTATACTGACCGTAGACAAACAGTAAACGCGGTTCGGCGGATCAATCTACAGACTTACAAATCGGGTTATCCAAAATCCCATAGATTGTTATTGAACTGTAAGGCACGCTGTCAGTGAAGGTTAGGAGGATTGACACTTCCGGATCAATTCGCCGGGGTCACGAGAATTTCTTGGCGGCCAGGGTTTCAAGGGCCGAATAGCAATAAAAATGGCGAGACCCGGAGGCCTCGCCATTTACTTTGCTGGTTGCGGTTAACCGACCTAGAAGCTCACCCGAATACCGAACTGGAACGCTCGCGGCGCGCCGCTTGAGAAAGAGCCTGAGCCCGATCCCACGCGCAGCGGTGCAAGCGGACCAACCGTGCCGTTGATGCTTCCCGGACCGCCGGACAAGTTCGGATCGAAGCCGGTGTTGCCGCCTCGACCGATACTGGACTGGCCAATCCTGTTATCCCGATTGAAGATGTTGAAAGCTTCAGCTGTGGGCTCAATCGAGAGCCTGTCCTTGATGCTCAAACGCCACGACAGGCGAATGTCTGTGGTGACGAAGTTGGGGTTGTCGGTTGGCGAGAAAGCTAGCGGCACCGACTCGACCACTCCGCCCATAGTGCTAAGTTGAGTCGGAGTTAACAAACCTGCAGCGATCAACGCCTTTCCGGCAGGTGTGAAAGTGCCGGCGACGTTGGTGTTGAAGTTGGACAAAACCTGGTTCAGGTTTCCGGCGTGAACGGTACGGCCATAAGCGCCCCGTCCAGTTCCGGTAATCGGATCGCCGTTGGCGCCGGTGTCGATTACGCTGCCGTCACCGTTGAGATCATTCTCAAAGATGTCGACAGCCCCCCCGCCGCTCGGCAGGTACATGCTTGAGGGTTCATTGGTCTTGAATTGGGTTGTGGTAGAGAACCGGAAGTGAAGCGGGAGTTCAGTTAGCAGCGATACCCCGACTTGGTGCCGTCGATCCAGGTTGGAAGGACCGTAGAACTGGGTCGGATTGTCGTTTGTAACTGCATTGTCCAGGAAGTCCTGATCAAGAGACGTTGTCTGGAAGCTGGACAGCGCGTAAGTGAAGTTGGTGGTTGCGTTCTTGAAGGGACCCCACGTACCAAGTTTGCCGGTTAGCGCTACTTGGAGGCCCTGGTAGCGGGACAACCCAACCGGATCGATGACAGTCATCTGCCGGAAATTCTTGTTCTTTCCGCTGAAGGCAAAACCGTCAAGAGCGGAACCGGCACCCATTCCCTCATTGGCAAAGTCGTCAATCGTGGCCCCGACGCCTGGACCTTCGAGACCTGGGCAGCTGATGAGAGCTGCGTCAACGGTCGGCGAACCACAATCCGCGAGGGTCTTATTGATTGCGGTTTGAGCGGCTGCCGGATCGAGCGTATTGGCTGCACCGATGCGGTTATGATCCACCAGCATGCCGAAGTGCACGCCTCGGTTCATCAGGTAGTCGACGTTCACCACCAGGCCGGGTTTGATTTCCTGTTGCACACCGATGTTGATTTGCGCTCCGTAGGGCGACGTGTAATGCGGATTAATAATGCTGACTCCGCCGAACGCTCCCAAATCATTGTTGAATTTCGGACCAGCTCCCGGAGGCGGCCAGTTGGCGGCCAGAGCGGCGCTGGCAGACTGCAGCAGAGACTGTGCCTGCAGTGCGAAGGGAATGACGTTTCCGATCGCCGCGCCAAAGCAACTATTGTTAGCCAGGCCTGTGCATTGGGTAGCGAAATTGAAGAGTTGCGACCCATCCCTCGGATCGATCACGAACGGTTGGCTGGTTACCGGGTTCGGAGTGTCGTTGCCCAATCCAGGCGGCAAATTCTCTGCCCGGTCAAACAACAGGTTGTTAAAGATGTTGGTCTCGTAATAGATACCGCCACCGCCGCGGATTACAGTCTTGCCGTTTCCGCCCACGTCCCAGGCAAAGCCAAGTTGTGGCGCGAGGCGCTTATTGTCATTCCTTGGTTTGCCACCCAGCTCTGGATCAAACGTGCTGATAAGCGGGGCTCGCTCCAGGTCTGCGTTAGACAAGCCGTCGTCGTGGTCGTAACGCAGGCCGCCATTCAAAGTAAAGGTCCGGGAGATCTTCCAGGTGTCGTGTACATACACCCCGATGCGGTTATTAATAAATCCGCCATGTGGAAAACCGAGTGCCGGCTTTTCGCTGCCCGCGCCCAATCCGTTACCAAGGAAGATGCTGTTGACCGCATAGTTGAGCGGATCGCTTGCTCCATCCGCATTGAACGGAACTGCCGCGGGTCCCGTTCTAAAAGCAGCGGCGACGCGTGGGCCCAATCCAAAGAACGAAGCGAAGCCAGCCTCGTCGACCCGGTTATATTCCGCGCCGAACTGGATGTTGTGACGCCCCTTCACCCAGCTGGCGTCGTACTTCGTCTGCCGGTTCTGCTGGTAAGTATTCTGCGGAGCGTTGGCATTGGGTCCGATAACGAAACCACCCAAGCCTGTGATATTGACCTGCACCGGCAAGATCGGAGTTCCAGCCAACGCATTCGCATCCACGATCCCGTTGATGAATTTCAGGAAGCTGAACCGGACACCGTGAACCCATGATCCGGAGCTGTAATCCCACCCCACAGCGTGGGAATTGGCACTGTTGGAGTTGCCAAAGGCTGACAAGCCAACGCCGCCAAATCCGGTCACACCGATATTGTCGTCATGGTTGAAGCGGTAGAACAACTTCATCTTGCTGGTCAAGTTAAAGTCAGCTCGTGCTCCGCCCATATGCTCATTCACTGGAACTCCGAAAGATCCGGTGAATTGCGGGAACGGACCTACCTGGGTAGTGTTGGCTCCAACTTGCTGTAGCTTTTCGTACTCCGCTTCAAAGAACACCTTGTTCTTCCAGATCGGGCCACCGAAGCGGCCACCGTAGTTGTCGCGGCTGAACGGAGGTTTGGGCGTGTCCAGAGAATCGCAAATGCCGGCCGCCAGAGACTGGGAGTTACAGATGATCGGAGCATTGTTCGCGGCAAACTCAGAGCGCCGGAAGAACCCGAAGCCGGAGCCGTGAAAAGTGTTCGTGCCGCTCTTGGTGACAATATTGACCGCGCCAGAGGACGTCAGATCGGTGCTGACATCCAACGAAGATTGCTGAATTCCGAATTCCTGAACCGATTCATTGGTCAGGTTCATTACGGTGGTGCCGACCGTTTCGTCGGTAATATCGACTCCATCCACCTGGATGCGGGTCGAACGGCCGGAACGGCCTCCGACGGAGACGCCGGTCATCTGGTTCTTCGTGGGATCGAAAAGTCCGCCGTCCACAATCTGCACACCCGGCGCCATCTGGGCCAGGTCAAGAAAGTTGCGGCCGTTTAGCGGAAGATTTTCGATCAGGTTCGCGGTGACCACGCCCTGTACCGTCGACTTGGTCGTATCCACGGTTACCGCCTCAGCCTGTACCATCACCTCAGTTGTGATAGCACCCAGTTCGAGTCTCATAACCAGGGAGGCAGCGACACCTACACGGATGGTGACGATCGTCGAGGTAGTCTTGAAACCCTCGTGCTGCACGCTGACGCTGTAGTCGCCCGGCGCCAAGTCAGGAATCACCACGTTCCCATCTGATCCGGCTGTCAAGTCCAGAGACACGCCTTTGTCTTTGCTGGTAACGGTGGCTCTCGCGCCCGGCACGGCCGCACCGGACGGATCCAGAATCTGTACCGTGGCCGACCCTGTTAAACGTTGTGCCAGGAGGTTGGTGGCCGGAGCCAGCACAAGCACGATCCCGAGCAAGGTCAAAAGTGTTGCGAATAATACCTTTCGCATGTCGCTATTCTCCTCGAATCAAAAAGCGCTTCTTCTCTGTTTGGTAAAGGTGACCGTGATCCAACCCGGATGTTTCTACTAAGTGGCCTTAGAACGGGTGTTAGACAAAATCACTAGACACGCCCTGTCATGTAACAGTTAAGCAAGCATGTTTCCAAAACATTACCTAAGTAACACATTGATTCTTCATGCCTTGTCTAGGCGGGAAAGTGTTAATACTGAAAACGAGATACCTGGACTTTACCGAAGTATGGATTTTCATACATTGACAGGCGAGTGGAGTCCTACGCTTATGGCAAAATGCCAACTGTGGAAGCCCACGGCCTCGGCCACGGTATCGAGCTGTTCAACCGCGCCGAATTTTTCAACGCTCACGAAGTCCTCGAAGACGTTTGGCGCGCTGCGCCAGCCGAAGAGAAGAAATTCCTGCAGGGGATGATTCAGGTAGCGGTGGCACTCTACCACCACGGAAATGGAAACTCGATCGGTGCCCGTTCGGTTCTCAGGCGCGGGTTTCGCAACCTCTCCCGATACCCGGAGGGTTTCGGCGGAATCCGCCTGACGACTCTGCTGCACTCGATTTCAGATTGGCAACGCGCGATGGACGAAGGTGCGCCCGTACCCCCCTTGCCGAAAATTCACTGGGCAAACACCCAGCAATGATCGCGCGGCGGCAGTTTTCCCTAGTGCCTCTTTCTAGATCTTTTTGACGACCGGTGACTGGCAACTGTCGGCGTATGGCTGACCACTTCCTTCTGTTCTCCCGGAGCCAGCACGCGGCGCACGATAGGCGTGTTCAGCTTGTATTTGCGCTCGACTACCTGTCCCGCATCATCTTTCACCCGCACCACGAAAACCGGCAAGTCCCCCTCTTTTTCAAACGTCTCGTGAGACAGTGTCACCGGAAGAACGCCATTCAAATTTCGCTCCCGGTAAGCAGTTTCGTAACGGTGCCGCCGGACGTTCCAGGTGAAAACCCGAAGGGCGTTGAAGTCGAATGGCATTCCATCCTTGTTCTCTGTCAGCAGGACCAGGTATTGCGGCACCTTCTTGTCGCCGTCGGAGACCTGATCCAGAACGAACGACGCTACCGTTCGCTGTCCCTCGGCGTATTGTGCGATTTCAAGTGGAATATCGACGTCCAGCATTCGCCCCAGAACCCAGCCCACATGTCCCGGCTCATCGCGTATGAGCCACCAGTCTTCCATCGGGGGCGCGGCAGGTGCGGACGCTCCCGCTTTACTCGCGGCGCCGGCCTTCGGCTGCCCGCCGGGCATCGGTTTTTCGCTGCTGGCACGCTTCATCAGCGACAACTTCGCACCCTGTTCCACCTGATAAAGGTGGTCGGAGTCACGGTCGGGTTGCAAGTGAATATTGGTTTGGTTGTGCGCCAGAGCAGTCGCCTGGACAGGATCGTTGCGCACGTCCGCCGCCAGCTTCTGGAAAGCGTCGTGGGTTTCCTGTGTTACCAGATAGCGCTGTTCAAGCCATCCTTCTACTCCGGCGGATGTTCGCACGTGAGCGAATCTGCGATCTCGTCCCAGGATTTGTACGACCTCTCCATTTTTAACCGTCCCAGTTTTGTTGAACACCGCGGCCACCTGGTCGCGCAGGAAGGCTTGGGGAGCCGACACATACGCTATTTCCTTGGGTGCGCCGGTGCGGCTGCATCCAGAAAACAGAATTGCCGCAAACAGCAGCGCCGATGAACAAGATTTAAGGCGGAGTCTCACCGGGACAATATTAGCAGTGGTTTGAAGGCATACCTCAGTCATTTGGACAGGAAGAAAGCGATAGAGAATTCGAAATGGGTGCATGGAAATTCAAGGACTATCAGAGCGGGAGGAAATCAGCGCACACGCGCTAGATTCGCCTAAATCTCCGAAGGAGATTAGGAGATCGCCTTGGCAGCGTGCACGAGCTGACCGTCAGGATCACGGCATTGAGATCCGGCGCATCACCACCCCCCGTGCAAATGCCGATGCAACGGATCGGCGTCGTGCAAACCGGACTGCCGGATTCCGATTGTCGCGACAGTTCCGGCCAAGAAAGTTCCCGTCATTGAACCGAAATCGTGACCGCCGGGCTGGTTCCCCCGCACAAGGTCGCGGTAACGGTAGTGGACATGCCCGAAGCGCTCGAACTCACCGTTGCCGCGCCGGCTGAGATGGAAGGAATTACCGAAGTGTTCGAAATGTTCCAGGTAACAACGCTGGTAACATCCTGTTGACTGAGCGAACCGGAAAAGATCGCATTGGCGATGAAAGTAATCTGGGCGCCGGCTGCAGGATTTGTGGTCGATGGCGTAATCGTGATGCTCGTGACAACCGGGCACACCGTAACCGTCGCGGTATTCGTGAACGCACCGTCGGTCGCAGTGATAGTCGTGATTCCCGGCGGCGACGCTATACTGGCCGCCGCTTTGACCAAGCCGGTATTGGATCCTACCGAAGCGACCGTAGGATCGGACGATTGCCAACTGCTCTTCGCGGTCACATTCGATGTGCTGCCGTCGTCAAAAGTCCCGGTCGCGGTCATCTGAATGGTTCCAGCCGGCGCAACGCTTCCCGTGGAGGGAGCCACAGTAATGGACTGGAGTGTGGGGTTGACGAAGAATCCACGGCAACCGGCCGCCAGCGCGAGCATCAAAATCGCGGTGAATGCACCCAAAAGTCGGATTTTTTGCTTGAAACCAGGCATGTTAAAGAATCCCGGCAGACGGGTCTTTTATTCAGTTTCGTCTGCAAGCGGCGTAACAGAATTGTAGCAGAGAAAGTTTTCGCTCTGACGCGGGGATGTACCTACGTGCGCATCAAAAATCCGAAACGAAACTTCAGTTCTACAGTCGACGTCACGAGCAGGCAACGCTCGAAAGTTCGATGATTATTCGAGAAACTCACGCAGTGCTCGAACACTGGTCTGCTAAGCTTTTTTCGAGGCATTTGATGACAAAACTTGTTGCCAGTCTGCTGATTGGTCTCGGCTCATTCATGTTTGCTGTCTCCGATGTCGCCAGCCAGGAGCAGCCGGCACCTCCGAAGCTTGCTCTTGCTGCCGTCCCGGCGCCGACACTGTGTGCAGCGTGCATCCGGGGGCACATGGAGTTTCTCGCTTCCGACGCGTTGCGCGGTCGAGGCAGCGGAACTGCGGACGAGCTAGTCGCGGCAACCTATGTCGCTTCGCAACTGCGCGCCTACGGCATCGGTCCCGCCGGCGACAATGGCGGTTTCGTTCAGCAGGCCATGTTGCAGCAGCCCCGGTTAACCGCGCCGCCTCAGGTGACGTTTACAAAAAAAGGCGTTACCGAAGAGAAAGTTACCTGGAGCTTCGGTAAGGAATTTGTAGTTTCAGATTTGGCGCAACCACAGTTCTCCGGCCCCTTGCGTGTAATTAAGGTCGACCAGGACAATGCTCAGGTCTCCGGTTCCGTCGTCCTGATTCTGGGGGGTAATCGGGCCAAGCAGCGCGAGAAGGCATCGTTATTAATCTCCGAGGGTGCAATCGCCGCCATTCTGCCGGCAACTGCGGAGCGCGTGGAAAAGTTCGCGCAGAAAGCGGCTAAGCTGCCGGAGTTGCCCGCCAAGATCGAAGGGCAGGACGCCGGGCTGGCGGACAATATCAACCTTCTCGACGTCACTCCCGAGGCCGCGAAGACTCTCGAGGCTCTTCCGGAGAACACGACGGTCGGGTTAGACAGCACCTCCACCATCGAGAAGAAATCGACCTGGAACGCGATAGGAATATTGCGTGGACTTGACCCAAAACTGGCTCATTCGGCCGTATTGCTCTCGGCGCATCTGGACCATCTGGGAATTGGCCCGCCTGTGAATGGCGACGACATCTACAACGGTGCCGACGATGACGCTTCCGGTACAACTGCGGTGCTGGAACTGGCGCGCGTCCTGGGAAAAGGCCCGCGTCCAAGACGGACAGTCATTTTCGCTTTATTTGGAAGTGAAGAGACCGGAGGACAAGGATCTACTTATTTTCGCGAGCACCCGCCGCTGCCCCTGAAAGACATCGCGGTCAACCTTGAATTCGAAATGTTGGGACGCGCCGATTCAGCCGTGAAGTCCGATACGGTGTGGCTTACAGGATGGGAACGTTCCAATCTCGGCCCAACCCTTGCGAGTCGCGGAGCGAAACTGGTGGGTGATCCCCATCCCGAACAAAACTTCTTCAGCCGATCCGACAACTACGTCCTGGCGAAGAAAGGCATCGTGGCTCAAACGGTTTCCAGTTACGGCCTGCATACCGACTATCACCAACCCGGTGACGATGTCGCTCACATCAACTTCAAACACATGGACGCGGCCATCGGATCGCTTCTGGGACCAGTACACTGGCTGGTAAATTCGTCATTCACTCCGAAATGGAACGAGGGAGAAAAACCTTAGAAGAGTCGACGTCCTCAGCAACGGCGCACCATATTGAAATCTTTGCCGTCGAGATCAGAAATTTCGTTGTGGAAGCCCATCGGTTGCTGTTTTTCACTGATCGCTAGCCACTGCCCACCGACCACTGATGCCTAGTTCGTCCTTTTCGCCTTGGCAATCTTCTCGTCGATCGGCTTGCGGCCAGAAAAACCTTCGCTGGTACTGTGCCAGTGCGTGATTCCTTTTTCACCGAGCTTCCAGCACAGCAGTAACGTCCTTCCCTCCACCTGGCAGGGGAAGTCGAGCAGTCCAATATCGATGTCTTTCACCTGGACTCCGGTGGAATCGATTTCGGCAAGAGCATCTTTCACGCGTTGAATACTCTTCTCGCGCTCCGCCTTGCGTCGCGCCATGTGAATGATGTTTACCCGCAGGCCTCCGCTGAGAAACACCCGGTGAGCGAGTTCCTGCAGCTCAGTGTCGACGCTTTCAATCAGCTTCTTGCCATCAATGGCAGTGCGCAAGAGCGATTCCAAAACTGGCAACAGGCTTTCGGCCTCTTCAAGAGTAAAACTACGTTCGGACATAAAGGTATGCACTTCATTCTAATGCATTCGAATCTGGAAGTCAGTGGGTGGACGCGAAATCCAGAAATGTCGCGCCATGCTTTTCTTTGCGTGCTTTTCTTTGCGTACTTTTCTTTGCGCCCTTTGCGGTTAAAAGCTCCGGCAATAATATACATGACTGACTTTCGGGAGTAGAATGAGCGCCGGAGCTTCACTATGCGCCTCAAAGTGCTTTTTGTTGTGATGCTGGTCTTGAGCAATCTCGCTTGGTTTGGAGCATACCGGGTTCTGAATCAGGCTTTCGTGCGAGAAATAGGTGAGCGGCACAGAGTCGAACGGGATCGCGATTTCTGGTCGGATCAAGCCTGGCAAATTGAATAATGACATTGCGGCGGCATTAAGGCTTCGGTGCGGGAAGTGAATCTTGTTAATGAACTTCAAATGGAAGACGACAACGTAGCAGCGCTGAACGCCCGGCCCCCCTAAGTTGGTGATGCCGTGATAGGGCGTTGTTGATTTTCTGTTAGGAATGTAGCAAGTGAGCAGGATCTAGCCATACTACAAAGAATGTGCTGCCGATGAAAAATCCGTGGACCCTTCCGTGTTCATTCGCGCTGACCTGAAACTGGATTGGTTCGTTCTGTCTCCTTAGTGTTTGGTTAAGATTCGTGAATCCTTCTCTTTCGCTTGTTCTCTCCCATGGAATGGTATGACAGCGGAGAGCGGCTGAGCCGCTAGTGCGTAGCGCTAGAGCCGTCATTGTATTGATTGCCCGAAATCTTTCCAGGAGCTTTTCCACGTATTGGCGGACATCGGCGCATCGTGCAAGTGAAAACTTTTCTTTGGAGAGGTCAAGATATTTGAAGGAAAAGCTTATCTCTTGCTTAGGAATGGGAGGAGGCGGAATCTTGCTAGGGGCAGTGATTGCACCGACCTTAATCTCGTGCTGTTTTCGGTTTTTTGCCATGCAGCTCAGAGCGGTAGAATTCACTCATTGCTTCATGGGTGATGACCACATTGGAAGGTGCATCTGGCGGAAGTCCCTTACGCGCATCTCGCCAAGGTTTCTCCTGATGCGTTAGTAACTCCAAATGAAATGCATTGTAACGCCCGTATTGTTGCATTACGTCAGCGAGATGATCTTTGATAGCGAGAGCGAGTAGAGGCTCTTCCCTGTCAACAGTAATCGGCTGCCATTCCCATTTCTTGTAAGTGCTATAAACTGGAGGAACCGTTGGGCCGTGCGGCCACGCCTCTATACGCTCACTGAATAGTGGATTGTAGTGGAACACCAAATACCACGCTTGCGCATAGTACAGAAGTTTTTGCAATTTTAGATTGCTGAGCGGGTCACCGGAACGGTGAGAATGATTGATGAAATAGTCAGCCACTTTATGGGCTGTCGTTTGATGCACTGTTCATCCCTCAGGACCATTATCACACGGCACTCGAGAGGGTGAACCAGCATAATAACTATACAAGATTGGGCTAGGCGTACAAGTTTTCGGGTAGTTTGACAAGCACGAGGTGAACACCGTCGCCTCTACTCTTTCCCTGTTCCCAAAAGAATCGGCAAGAAAAGGCCCGACTACGAATCGGGCCTTTTCTATTTCTCCTACGTTGGCAATTCCGTCGCTAGTCTGCGCATGAATGCGCGAGTTGCCATGATGATCTCTTCCGCAACATCGGGCGCAAATTCGCTTGTCATGAGCACCAGCTTTCCGTGTGCGTGGCTAATCTTATTTCTCCACGCACTCTTGAGGGCGGCCACCGCTCCCTGGATCTGCTCTAAAAATGCGAAGTGTTGCTGGTATAGCGATGGCAAATCTGGGAATTTGATTTTGGTGACAAGTTTGTCGAGTTGACTGCTAACTGCGGTCCAGCCTGATTTTGGATCTGAAACACCGATAAACTTTCCTAAATCCAGCAGTGAGAACTCTATAGTTTGTACACTGTGAAAGACCGCGCCAGCATAGCGCGACAGCGCGAAGCACTTGTGCATTTCTTCCACATCCGTACTGGCGTCGGGAAACCTCTTCAATACCTCAGCCCATCCGGCCGTTGGATGGTCGAACAGCTTTGCCCTATCGGTACGAAGTTGGAAAAACAGTTTGGTCGATAGTTCATCTTCAATCGATGCTTGGACGTCCCTCAACATATCGGGCATTGATCTCGGTGGCAGAATTCGCATGATCTCTTCCGAATTCATGACATCTAAAATCCTTTGAACTTTTACGGTCGTCACAGGCAGTTCGGCGCAATCCTGCTTCAATTTGTCCAGCTGCACGCGCAGCAGATGCATGAGCATCGGATCGCGGAGACTGCTGGGTTGCCGCTCCAACTTTCCCATCTCAAGCGCGATGTTGTATCCAGCGTTGGCATAAGCTCCAGCGAAAAAGCGCAGTATTTCCAAGGCGGTCACCAGCTTTCGAGAGGCGAATTCCTCCAGAGCAAGTTGACTTTCCGCCCGCGACAAGACACACTCCTATTGTCGTGTCGCAAAAGCCAACTCGCCCGACCCAAACTTCCCAGAATGTGCAGGGCGATTTCGGCAAATTTACGAATTTTATGAAACGTCTCGTGGCCGTGCCTCACAGCGAAATCAAAGCCAAGCTGGATGCTGAGAAACGAGCGAAGGCGCGGAAGTCTAAGAGGACTTCCGCTTCCCCCGCTTCTTCCAACCGGAAAGGATTAGAACGGCGTTTCTCCCACCTTGCCAGTTACCTCCGCTATAAGTCAGACGCCTTCCCGTCGATCTGTTTCATTGCAAGATGAAAGCGATCTGCATCATTCAGCGGATTGTCTTTGGTTGCGCGATTGTTGAATCGGAACGCTTGCTCATCCAAATAACGGAACAGAGTGAAACGGTTCACACTGCAACGTAGGTTCCATGTCAGACCGCGCTTGAGCAGCGACCAAAAATTCTCTAAGCCGTTGGTGTGGACATTCGCCGTCTACATACTCTCACAGCGTGGTCGATAATCTGGATGCTTGTAATCTTCGTTCAATCCCCTAGTAGCCCATGCAGTTCATCGGTGAAAAGCAGCCGCGCCACGTTTCGCACATGATCTCTTTACAAGCGGCTGCAAAGTCTCGCCCTGTACGATCTGGAATGAAGTGTGTGCGAACCTTCCCGCCACGTTCTAAGAATGCCCATCACCACGGTCTTAGTCATGCACACTCTTTCCACGTGCCTGTGATGCGGCGCGCCTTAACGCTCTTGTGCATGTTCCGAGCCTTGCCGCCGATGAAGGTTTCATCTATCTTCGACTTCGCCGCCTGTTGCCGCCGATCTTCACGAACGATTTTGACTGCATCGCCAAGCGAATCCGATGCAGCATGAACCATGCGGTTTTCTGTGTCACTCCCAGAGCGCGATGCAATCTCGTAACTAGCTGATTCCGTTTTTGCAATTCACCAGCAGCCAAACGGCAGGCAGCCACTTTTCTAAGGCCGATCGGCGAATCCTCAAACACTGTGCCGACCTTGAGCGAGAATTTTTGCTTCGGGTGATTCTCTCGTAGCAGCGGTATAGACGTTCGCCTTTTCCAGATAGAGTTACTTTCTCGGAAGTGCAGCGCGGGCAACGGACACTTTCCATCCAGCCAACGAACCGCGATCATGAACTCGACGGCAGTTCTCGTAGTCGCTAAAGTGACTGGATTGCTTGCTTTAAGGTCTTGGGTGCTTTCCATGACCAAAGCAGACTACACGAAATAGGCGTAGTCAGTCTTTTATTTAAATTCTAATCCATACGCCACCACGCTGTAAACATTTCCCGGACCAATCGCCGATAGTAGAATCTGAGTACTAGCCTTTTCCGTAATGGGCAACTCGCTTCACAATCCTGGGCCAAGCGAAAATCGCTCGGCGGTTTGCGCATGGTGCCGCCGCTCCATACGCGAAGGCGCCAGCGGATCGATTTCACACGGGATCTGCCTGACCTGCCTGGGCGAAAAATTCAATTACCCAATCGGGAATCTGTCGGTTCTTAACCGGGAAGTTGCTGACCATCTGCCTTTTGGCTTTATCCGCCTTGACGCCAAGAGCGTCGTCCTCGATTACAACACCGCAGAATCCGCGCTTTCTGGTTTGCCGCGAAAAGGCGTGGTAGGAAAGAATTTCTTTCGCACCGTTGCCCCATGCACTTGCGTGAAACAGTTTGAGGGAAAGGTTCAGGAGATGATTGCAGGCGGCAAGCCTGCTAGAGACCAAATCAATTTCTTGTTCAAATTTCCTGCAAGAATCACGATGGTAAATCTCGTCATGACTTATGATCCGGCGACACGCCAGGTCATTCTTCTAATCAGGAAAGTGAGAGACCAGGGAACACCGAATCCAAAACCGGGACCGACCACTCTTCCCCAGTAACAATCTTCCTCGAGTGACAATTGATTACTGACTTCTTCCCAGCGACGGATCCGCGCTGCCTGCGCTATTCAAATCCACGTGCACCCGGCGGCTGACATCGATTCCCGGCGGATAGCAACTTCCATCGCGATCGTAGTTTTTCGGGCATCCTGCTGCAACGTCCTTCCGCTTGGGAGATTGTGCAAACTGCCATACTTCCGCGAAGTCGATTCCGCTGCCCGCTGGACTCGGCGGACGTCGCGGAAATGCGCAGCCCGGCGACGGAGGACAGGCATCATTCGTCACCCAGTATGAAATTTTTCTCCCCGCCGCCGTGCGACGGATGTCCTCAGCAGTGACAACTTTCACCCCGCCGCCTTCGTCCGCCACGATGCCGGAACAATAAATTCCAGCTCGAAAACCTGATGCGGTTATTTCATCCACCCAGGAATAAATGTAGGCTTTTTGCTCCGGCAGCATTCGGCCGCCCTCTTCCTGATCGAGAAAGATTATGGTCCCCGGATGAAAACCCTCTCGCCGTGCCGCTGCAATCGCCGCCTGAGCATCAGATTTGCCCAGAGCAGAGGCGTGCGAAATCGTTTTCAGGCTGGCAAACGGTCTGCCATTAAAGAGGACGAGAAATCCAAACCCCGCTGATTCAACCAGCGACCGCTTGCCTGTCCAGGAGTTGGCCTTCTCACCCGGAGGATTGCTGAGCCAGAAACCCGCATAGGAAAATGTGTGGCGGAGAAGTATCAAATTCTCGTCGCCAGGATAGTCGTTACGGTCGAAGCCCAGATAGCTGTGAACATCCCGCGGAGATTCAGATTGACCACTCACGCTTGAGCTCCAGATCACGCCCACGCCTATCGCTACTATTACGATCCCGAAAATTCGCCTCATGTAACAGATATTAATCGTCTCATTGTCGATCTGAAATGCGTTGGGAAGCGCGCACGACTTTAGCCGTGCCACATAAGCCAGGAAGGGCACGACTAAGTCGCGCCACACGAGCGATAGGCGCCGCGCCGTCGGCGTACGATACGTCCGAATTGGCCGAGGCAACTCGAAACACGATCAGTGAAAGATCTAAGTGCCCCATTCGTTCAGTCCAAAGTTGTCTAACAGGAGCTCTAGGCCAATGTCGCACAAGAGCCGATTCGTTCTTTCTTCAGCAAGACTACTTACTCACTCAATGATGAGTTGCCATTGGCCGTTTCGTTTCAAAAAAACGTCGGTGGCCGTATGGTTTGTATCAGTTTTTTTGCCATCTACCGTCTTGATCACGTGAAGATGCGACGAAACAATCCCCACGTGTCCCTCGATTCTGATTCTGACGTCGAGCAGTTCCCATCCATGTTCCTGAATCTCTACCATGTAGCGGTGCATGACCTCGGGCTTATTCCTGTAGCCCACGTCTTCGATCCAGGTAATATCGTTCGCAAAAATGTTGTTCAGGCGGACCGCATCTCGCTTAACCGCCGCGTCGCACCACTCGTTCTCAAGTCGAACAATCTCGACTTCATCGGCTGACCTCGGCGCGTAGTCCTTCACGCATTGAGCCGGCATTTTCAGCCCGGCGAGGAACAAGAAACCAGCGATCAGAATGCGGTTCATCCGAGTCTCCGCCGCGAATTGTACACAAACCAAATCTCTATAACGGTCTACGTCCCGTAGCCAGGATCCAGTTTTTCCCCGAGCGGTGCTCAGTTTTAACTTCCGTAAAGCCCGCCTGGATCAGCAGCTCGCGATGCTCTGCATCAGTCAGGAACGCGGCGCGAAGCAGCGGCATGACTATGCCGTAAACGAAACGCAACGGCCCACCACGATACGTTTCCGCGATCAAGGCAAAGCTCCCGCCGGGCTTGAGAACTCTCAGGACTTCTTGGACGTTGCCTGGCAGGTCGGGCCAGTAATAGTGCGTCTCGACGGCTGTAACAATGTCGAAGGAGCAATCCGGAAAAGGTAAAGCGGCCACCGAACCCTGCTCGATCTGGACTCGGCCAGCCGCAATCTCATGCGCGTTCGTCTCCCGTGAAACGGCGACGCTGGCCAACGAGTAGTCCAACCCAACGACCTCGCCCTCGGGCGCCAGTTCCACGAGTCTCCGCACGGTCCGTCCGCCGCCACAGCCGACGTCCAGAATCGCGGCATTCTTTGGAATCGTAATCTGTTGCAGACCCCACTCGGTCATCCCCGCATGACTCAAATTCATCGCGCGCACGACACGCCTTCCGAGCCATCCGTTAGGCTTGCGGACCTGCTGGAATAGCCAGGCCATCAGGAGAATCAGCAGCAACAGGCGGAGAATCGTAAACATTCAGCTTCTCGATAGAGGATAAATCGTGGAAACATTAAATCATTGATGGTGTTTTTCAGGCCACCCGCCAAAACGAAGCCGCGTTCTAGACTCCGCGTATTGCGCCTTTGCTCAACCCATCCCACTGGAATAGACTTGCTGGCGCTTCAATCTGTCCCATTCTCGCTTCGCAAATCGGAGACTAAATGAAAACAAGATCAATCGTTCTCGCGATGGTAGTGTGCTTCGTCGGAGTATCTTTGAGTTTCGCCCAGAACCCGAACATGGGTACCTGGAAGCTCAATGAGGCGAAGTCAAAGATCCCGGCAGGGATGATGAAGAACTCCACCGTCACCTATACCCAGGATGGTGACAACGTGAAGGTCACAACCGACGGCACCACCGGCGACGGCAGCCCGATGCACACCGAATGGACCGGCAAGTTCGATGGCAAAGATTATCCTTTGACCGGCGATACCATTGCAGACACACGGTCGTATAAAAAGATTGATGATCACACGATGACCCTGGAAAACAAGAAGGGTGGAAGCGTTGTCACGAGCGGAAAAATCATGGTTTCAGCGGACGGCAAGACACGAACCCTGACCACATCAGGCAAGAATCCGGCGGGCAAGATGCTCACCGGCAAATCGGTCTACGACAAGCAGTAGTGGCATCCTTTGCCCCAACCCGATATATCTGCACTCCAGTTGATGTCGGGTTGGGCGCGGAGCGGCGCGTTAACATCTTCCACCTTGAACGTCATTTCCGCGATACCAGGCCCCCCGCTAAATCACGATAATCCACCATCAGACTACTTCCATGATCGCAAGCAGATCGCATACTTGCTGGTCGCCGGCTTTGATTGACCGTTGTCTTTCATGCACGTAAGATTCGCCCTGTGATCGGGCAAACCATTTCGCACTACCGCATCCTCGAGAAGCTGGGCACCGGCGGCATGGGTGTGGTCTACAAGGCCGAGGACACTCGTCTTCACCGTTTTGTCGCGCTCAAGTTCTTGCCCGAAGAAGTGGCCTCCGATCCCCAAGCTCTGGCCCGATTCCAGCGTGAAGCGCAGGCAGCTTCCGCCCTGAACCATTCCAACATCTGTACCATTCACGATCTCGGCGAAGAAAATGGGCTCGCTTTCATCGCGATGGAATACCTGGATGGTCTGACCTTGAAACACCACATCGCAAACCGGCCTCTCGACCTCGAGATTCTGCTGCCGCTTGCCATCGAGATCGCCGATGCTCTCGCGACGGTCAATGGGTGACCTACGTCAGCAACCCTGAGGGCACGTTATGGCGCAGTAAACTCGACGGCTCCGCCCGCCTTCAGCTCACTTACCCTCCCATGCACGCAGCCTTGGCCCACTGGTCGCCGGATGGACAGCAGATCGCCTTTTCCGGAAGCTTTCCGGGTAAGCCATGGCAGGTCTTTCTCATCTCAAAAGATGGTGGCAGTCCGCAATCTCTAACTTCGGAAAATACCATCGAGACGGATCCCTCATGGTCTCCAGACGGCAACACGCTTGCCATTGGCCACCACGATTTAGTTCATGACGATCAAACTTACATCGAGTTTTTCGACATTAAGACCCGGCAGATTTCACAAGTGCCCGATTCCAAGGGCATATTCGCTCCCCGTTGGTCCCCCAACAGCCGCTACATTCTCGCGATCACCACTGCGGGCAACGACAAACTCATGCTCTACGATGTAGAGATTCAGAAGTGGCGCCAGTTGAACACCAGCGTGAATTGCGTTGGGCTATCTTGCCTGGTCCCCAGATAGCGCGTCTGTATACTTCGACACAATCCTGAACGGCGATACAGGCTATTTTCGTATGCGCATCAGTGACGGCAAACTGGAAAAGCTGGTCGACTTGAAGAAAATCCGTCTTTATCGAGACCAGTTCGGCCCCAGCTCCTGGACCGGCATCGGCCCGGGCGAAGTCCCCCTGTTCCCGCGCGACATCAGCACTCAGGAGATCTACGCCTTCGACCTCCAGTTCCCCTGATACCTCTCAGCAGTCCGCAGGGTCTTCGGATGGGCACAGCCGCCACCCGACCAGTGGATGCCTTTGAGGCGCAGGTGCGCGCGATGTACAAGCAAATGGCTCGCATCAAAATAACTCCGCTTTGGGCCGAGCTGTTGGATTTTTGAGACGCGATTCCCGACACCCATCGAGAAATTGCTCCGTCGAGCGAGCTGATAAACTGTTTTCTAAAAACGAGCTGGCGATCACTCCCAATATGCTTATGCTTGACTGACGTGAACATCGCCATTGCATTCAGAACTTCGTAAGAAAAAAAGCCACGGAACGTACTCTTTGCACTCTATTCTCGGCAAAGCTGCTGACGACAGCGATTCGAACTTCTTCTCCTGCCTGCACGTGAAAGGCTTGCTCTCCAAAACTGCTCGTCAAAGTCGCAGAAAACCACCAGATCCGCGATATTCCAACTAAATGAGGAGAAGTCTCATGAGTAAAGCGATCGACAATCTGACACAAGCCATGAAGCGCGCTGCAGCAATTCGGCCCCGCGTGGGTGGTTTTCCATATTTGGCTGAGGTTCTTCGGCAAGCCGGGGCGACGCGCAATGTATGGTCTCTACCGTCCTGTCAAAGCCTCCTCTTGACTGGAGATGGTCCTGTAATTATGCAAGGAACGCCTCTAGTCACTGGGGCGTGCGACGTACCGGCTTTCGATCGAGATGCGCTGATCGCTGCGCTGCGTACCGATCAGGCAGGAGAGAGCACGTTCCCCGATTTTCTGTCAGCCACTTGGCATGCTGGAGTCGTGCGTTATGAAGTTGATTTCACGGCACGCATCGTGGTCTATCAAGGCTGCCATGGCGAAGAATATCTCGAAGCATATCCATCGGTAAAAGTTGATTGATGTGTTAGCGAAATTTGTGAACCTCGAACTCTCTGTCTCATCATTCTGCGGGGGAGAACAATGAAATCAGACCGTCGACAATTCAATCTTGGTCTTTCAATGACGGTATTTGGGCTCGGAATGAGTCAGGCATCGTCCGGTCAGAAATCGGAAGGTTACGCCACCACTGGATCGAATCCGATCCACCACTACTTTTTCAAAGACCCGACGTTCGAGATGATCTTCCTCACGAGCCTTGGGCGCGCTTACAACTGTGGCGGCAATGTGGGTAAGGTGCTTTATCTGACGCGGCAAGTTGAAGATGGAAACTTTGAAAGTGCATACCTGGCATTCAAACAGGCCGGCGATGAAGCGAGGCTGTTGGCTGAAGAGTCAGCGAGCGGCGGCCACAAGGAAAGTGCGCGACAGGCGTACCTGTGGGCGCAGAACTTCTATGACAGCGCGACTTACTTCATCGATGGGTCAAAAGATCCCTCACGATTTTTGCCTACATGGGAGTTGCTATATGACTGCTGGTTGAAAGCCGCGCCTCTGTTTGAGCCGGCCTTCGAGCCGGTAAAAATTCCTTACGAAAACACAGAGCTTCATGGGTTCTTCTTCAGCGGAAACCGAACTACGGAGAAACGTCCACTGCTAATTCTGTGCAATGGTAGCGATGGCTCATTGTTGGATATGTGGCTCTGGGGTGGCTCCGGTGCACTCGCGCGTGGATATGACTGCTTGACGTTCGATGGCCCTGGACAGGGCCACGCATTATGGAGACAGAAGCTCTATTTTCGACCGGATTGGGAAAAGGTCATCACACCGGTAATCGATTATGCGATCTCCAGGCCAGAGGTTGATCCGAAGAGAATAGCGATTCAGGGGATCAGCCAGGGTGGCTACTGGGTGCCTCGCGCTGTGGCATTTGAAAAAAGAATTGCTGCCGCCATCGCCGATCCGGGGGTGGTCGACGTTTCGACCTCATGGACCGCCAGCCTGCCTCCCCCTCTGCTTGCCTTGTTGAAGTCGGGCCACAAGGCCGAGTTCGATGGTTTCCTGGCGAAAGCTATGAGCCCTGCCGTAAAGGCCAATCTCGCCTTCCGGATGCGACCTTTTGGATTTACATCCTATTACGACACTTACAAAGCTGTATTGGGATACAACCTGCGAGGAGTCGCCGATCAGATCACTTGCCCATTATTGATTACTGAACCGGTCAACGAAGCCTACTGGCCCGGTCAATCACAGCAACTCTACGATCTGTTGAAATCACCGAAGGCGCTCGTCCATTTTTCCGAAGGCGACGGAGCTGACTTGCATTGCGAGCCTAAAGGAACCGGGTTGCGAGACCTTCGCGTGTTCAACTGGCTCGATCAGACATTGCGATAAACAGTGCGTTTTCGTGTCCATGCCGTTGCTCATTTTCGTTTGGTTTCACCGGATTGATTGATAGACCGCTGGCGACACAAACCCGGCTATCCCCACTCAGCCCCGAGATGGATGGAAGCCGGGCATCCCGCACGGCGAGACGCCCGTCCTCCATTCTTAACAGTCAGTTTAGGTCCAGGGCGGCGAACCCTGCGTCATGCTGAGGGACTTCAGTCCCGAAGCATCTGGCGTATAGCGGAACAGCACCGTAAGAGTGCAGACCCGATGTGCGCCAGATCCTTCCCCCTATCGGGGGCTTGCCCCGGGCTTACCCTCCGATATGCACCATCGTCCTCGAAGCCGGAACGAAATCCGGCTCGCCAATGTGGTGCCGTTCTTCTTTTTTCTGGACTACGTCGCGAATAAATTCCGCCAACTGTTCATCGGTGGCGCCCCGGCGCATCTGGCCGTGCAGATCGTGGTCCCAGACTGAAAACAGGCAGGTACGTATTTTGCCATCGGAAGTGATGCGGATGCGGCTGCAATGTCCGCAGAAGGGATGCGAGACCGGCGCGATGATGCCAATCTCGCCAATGCCATCCTCAAAGCGGTAGCGTCGAGCGGTTTCGCTGAGGGTGTGCGGAACTTCCACCAGCGGCCGGTATTCCGCCATGCGACGCAGAATCTCGTCGAGGGCAACAACAGTATTTGGAGACCAGACGCGGCCCTCTTCCAGCGGCATGAATTCGATGAAGCGAACCACGACTCCTTCTTCACGCGCGAACATGCCGAAGGGAACAATCTGATCTTCATTGAAACCACGCATCAATACACAATTGACTTTCACCGGCCACAAACCCGCGCGGCGCGAAGCGCGGATGCCGGCCACCACGTTGTCATATCCATCGGGCACGCGAGTGATACGGGCGAAGCGTTCAGGATCGACCGCGTCCATGCTCACCGTAACGCGGTCGCAAGCCTGCATCCTTGAGCGGCTGCGCCATGTCGGCCAGTAGATGGCCGTTAGTGGTGAGGGCGATGTCGAGTGGTTCACCGCTGACTGTTCGCAAGCTTGGCCAGCTCGCGAACGAACTCGATCACGCCCTTGCGCAACAGCGGCTCTCCGCCGGTAATGCGAACTTTTTGGATCCCGAGCGCCACAAGCACGCGCGCCATGCGCAGGTAGTCCGCAAAGGGCAGGTCGCCATAGAGTGCGCCTTCGTTTCCGGTACGGCAGTAGACACACTTGTAATTGCAGCGATCAGTGATCGCAATCCGCAGATCCGTAATTGCCCGGCCGAATTTGTCGGAAAGCAGCATTCCTGACTCGGTATTCACACTCAGGCAACTCATTTTGGCAACACCATTTATCAGCGGAATGTTGAGCTTCTGACCGCTACGCGCTTTGAGAAAAGGACAACGGACGGACGGAGTGATCCCGGCGGGCCGTTTCCTTTCCAATGGCCTCCTTGCGAAGGCCGGGAGGCGCAGACGTTTCCCTCTGCACCCTCGGAACTGGGTCTTGCCGCGACCTCTTCGTCGCGCAAGAAAAACCATTCCTCGCCGCCACCGCCATGGATATCCCCAAAGGCGAAGGCGGTCGGAAACTCACTGTCATTATAGATGCGGTACACGGGCCGAAGGGACAAACTAATGGCGTGCTGGAAAGCGCTGCCTCGATCGCGCGCTTGCGCCAGGGGAGCCATCACTTTGTACCCGGCGGCGTTCGGATGCAATCCGTCATCGGCCAATTCGCGCTTCAGCAAGCCCTTGTCGTCAACCATAGCGCGGTGAAGTAATCGAGATAGGTCAGGGAATTGGCTGCGCAATAGTCCTTCAGCCATCGGTTGAGCGCCAGAATTTTCTCCGGCGATCGCTGGGCGAAAAAATCCTGGGACTTCGGAGTGTAGTTGTGCACCGGAAGAACAGAAGAAAAAACAACCCGAATTTTGTGAGCGCGCGCCAGTTCCGCCAGCGAACTGAGGTTGGCCTCGATAGTTTCGAGTCGACATTGGCCCGGTATTGCCCGCGATGTCATTCGTGCCCGCCAGAATGACCACCACTTTAGGTTGCAGATCGATCACGTCCTCACGAAAACGCACCATCATTTGTGGCGTGGTCTGGCCGCCGATGCCGCGATTCAGATACGGCTTGCCGGGAAAATAATCCTCCAGCTTCCAGATGTCGGTAATGGAATCGCCGAAGAATACGACCCGGTTCTCGCCCGCGGCCGGAGCCTTCAATCCGGCATTTGCGTCGCGGTATCGGGCCAACTGGCCAAAGTCGTCGGTGAAAACCGCGATGCGCGAGGCGCGGTATTGATCAAGGCCGGCGAATCCGGTGGAAGGAATCGACTGGGGTGTTGAGCCAGGGCGCAAACGGAAAGCAACCCCAACAGCAGACAACTTCCGGCGGCACGACGAAATATCAACGACATAGAACTTACCTCAGTCGCAGATTGCGAAAGATGCACTAACTATTTTTTTGGAATGTCCCATTTTCAATCGTTCCACGTGGAACAGTGTCGCGAATCACATTCCGTCGTAATTCGGCCCGCCGCCGCCTTCGGGCGGCACCCAGGTAATGATCTGGTACGGATCGGCGATGTCACAGGTCTTGCAATGCACGCAGTTCGACGGATTCAGACTGATGCGTTTTCCGCTTGCCTGGCTGGCGTCGTCCACCATCTCGTAAACATTTGCAGGACAAAAATTCTGGCAAGGGTTGCCAAACTCTTTTACGCAGCGCGTGTTGCACACGTCCGTATCGTGGATGATCAAGTGCGCGGGCTGGTCCTCTTCGTGCTTGGTGCCGGAGTGATAGAGATCAGTAAGCTTGTCGAAGGTCAGCTTGCCGTCGCCTTTCGCGGGGCCGATCAAATGTGCTTCGTCGCCGCCGTCGGCCGGAAGCTCGGAAAGCTTTTTCATGTGCTGATATCCGGCAGTTGATGGATAACGGTCGCGCAGTCCGCGCCCGCCGGTGACCTGTTGAAGGCCGGCGTTGATCATCCCGCGCCAGAATCCGTGTTCGAAGCCTTGGTGAAAGTTGCGCACCTTCCAGAGTTCGTCCTTGATCCAGCTTGATTCCACGCGTTTCTGAAAATCGCCCAGCGCGGCGGCCGAAAAATCATTCTTCTTCAATGCATCAAATGCGGTTTCGGCAGCCAGCATTCCGCTCTTGATCGCCAGGTGAATGCCCTTCAGCCGCTGCGAGTTCAGGAAGCCGGCGGAGTCTCCGAGAATCATCCAGCCATCGCCGGCAACCGGCGGAATCGACCACCAGCCGCCATACGGCAGAGACTTCGCGCCGTAGCGAATCATCTTGCCGCCTTCGAGCAGCTTGGCGACGAATGGATGCCGCTTGAATTGCTGCAACACGCGTTGCGGATCGAGACGCGGGTCGGGATAGTCGAGGCCGGTGACAAAGCCAAGCGACACTACATTATCTTTGCCGCCGTAGATCCAGGCGCCGCCATATTCTTTCGTCGTCAGCGGCCAGCCCATGGTGTAAATCACTTCGCCGGGCGCGATCCGTCCCGCAGGGACTTCCCAAAGTTCTTTTATCCCCTGACCGTAAGTCTGCGGGTTGCGGTCTCTTAGCGAGATCGAACTTTGCAATGAGTTGTTTGGTGAGAGAGCCGCGCGTTCCTTCGGCGAGGATGACGATCTTTGGCTTGCAGATCGTAGCCCGGCTCGAAATTCGATTTCGGCTGGTTCTGTTTGTCGACTCCTTTGTCGTCGGTGCGGACGCCGGAAACGCGATCGCCGTCGAAAAGCAGCTCCGATCCGGCGAAGCCGGTGAAGACAGTAATTCCTGTTTCTTCCACTTTGCCGCCAAGCCACTTCACGAACCGGTTCAGCGAGATGACGTAGTTGCCGTGATCACGCAGTGGCGGCGGCGTGATCGGAAACTTTAATTTGCCTTTCTCGGTCAGGAAATAAACCGCTTCTTTCGTGACCTCAGCGTCGAGAGGCGCCTCTTTTTCAAATCCGGGAAGAAGTTCGCGCATGGAGCGCGGATCAAGCAGCGCGCCGGAAAGACAGTGCTGGCCAACTTCTCGAGCCTTTCTCGAGAACATAAATATTTTCTTTGCTGAGTTGCGAATCCGGATTCTTGGCGTTGTGTTGATCGATGAGCTGCGAAAGCCGCAAAGCACACGCCATGCCCGCCGGCCCGCCGCCGACGATGACGACATCGGCAGGCATCTGCGGACGTTCGATTTCGGTGAGGGGCTTACGGAAAACTCAGCATAAGCAAGACACGAGCCACGGATTTACACGGATTGCCTGGACAGAGCAACAAGCAGCGCAAAGTGTCCTGTGACGTTCGAGAACCGTGGCTGATTTTATGCTCCTGCTTTTGCCTTCTTCACTTCTTCGATCAGCGGCGGCACGATGTCGAACAGATTGCCTACCACGGCATAGTCCGCAATTTCGAAAATCGGCGCCTCGGAATCTTTGTTGATGGCGATGATGGTGCGCGCGCCTTTCATGCCGACGATGTGCTGAATCGCGCCGCTGATGCCCAGCGCAAGATAAAGTTTGGGCGCGACGGTCTGTCCGGAAGAACCGATCTGGCGATCCATGGGAAGCCAGCCCGAATCGCAGATGGGACGCGACGCCGCCAGCTCGCCGCCCAGCGCCTCCGCAAGCTGCTTCGCCAGTTCGATATTCTTTTGCTCTTTGATTCCGCGGCCCACGGACACGATGATTTCGGCCTGGGTCAGGTCCACGGCCTGCTTGGCTTCTTTGAAGACTTCCTGCGGCTTATTGCGGATAACGTCCGTCGGCGATCTCAACTTTCACGGTCTCGACCGGAGCCGCGCTGGCGCCTGCCTCAACTTTGTCGCCGCGAAACGCGCCATTTTGAAAAGTGACGAACCAGGGAGCATCGCAAGCAAAGCTCACGTCTGCGGCGAACTTTCCCTGGAACATCTGGCGGGTGAAGAAGAGCTTTTCGCCTTCCTTCTTGTAGCCGATGCAGTCGCTGATAGCGGAGCGCTCCATGGCGGTCGCCAGCTTGGGAACGAAATCGCGCACCTGGTAGGTGTGCGGCATCAGCACCAGTTTGGGCTGTTTGGATCCGATGAACTGCTTCAGCGCCGCGGTAGAAGGCGTCCGGTGTGTAAGGTTCGAGCTTCGGCGACTCGACGGCGTAAACTTTCGCGACTTTCTTGGCCGCAACTTCGTTGGCAAAGTTCGTGACGCTGCCGCCGACGACCGCAGCTTCGAGCGTCCAACCGGTTTCCGCGGCGAGCGCTTGCCCGGCGGTGAGCGTCTCCCAAGAGACGCGGTTCAGTTTGCCTTCGCGTTGTTCGACGATTACTAGGATCGTGTCGGGCATAAAGCGGCTGTCTCTAGCTCCTGGCTTCTAGCTCTCTAACTTCTACTACCTAGCTTTGCTCGGCCTGGACGGGAGGCCCATCCTACACGGGCACTATCGCTTCCTCACGGCATTGCTACAGCACGCGTACTTCGTTGCGCAGTTTTTCCACCAACTTCTTTGCCACTTCGCCGGGGGCGCCTTCCAGAAATTCCGTGTTCTTGGTTTTCTGCGGAATGTACAGGCGCTCGATTTTCTGCATGTTGCCAGCGATCGCCGATTGCACCTCGGCCAGCGCGACTTTGCGCAACGGCTTGTTCTTCGCCTGCTTGATGCCGATCAGCGTGGCATAGCGCAGTTTGTTGATGCCGGATTGAATGGTTAACACGGCGGGCAAGCGGCATATCCACAAACTGAAAATAGCCGGCTTCAAGTTCGCGCTTCACCTTGATTCCGCCATCCGTCTTTTCTATCTGCATGATGATGGTGGCGTGCGGCCAGCCCAGCAGTTCCGCGAGAATCACGCCGGTCTGCGCGTAGCCGTAGTCGTCGGATTGCAGGCCGGTAAAGATGAGGTCGAATTTCTCTTCTTTGATGGCGGCAGCAAAAGCGCGGGCGGTATTCGAGGCGTCCAGACCCACGAAGGCATTGTCTTCAAGATGGATGGCGCGGTCCGCGCCTTTCGCCAGCGCTTCGCGCAAAACCTGCTGGGAGCGGGCGGGGCCGGAGGTGATGACGACCACTTCGCCGCCGTGCTTCTCTTTTTGGCGCAGCGCTTCTTCGAGCGCGAAGGCGTCCGGTTCGTTGACCTCGTAAGAAACATCTTCGCGGATCCAGGTACCGGCCTCGTTCAGCTTGAGAGGCGCATCCTTCTGCGGCACCTGCTTCATGCAGACCAGAATCTTCATTGATCACCTGCGGCAAACGTTTCAGTATAAACGAGGAGAAGTGGTCAGTGGCTGTCGGTGTGTCGGTGGTCAGGTGCCAATGGTCAGTAATCGCTTCGTTCGAATGACGTTCGCTCCACCGGTGTGCATCCTGAGGGACTTTAGTCATGAAGGATCTCGGGTGCCGCGACATCGTCCTAGCAGTGATTCTTCTCTGCTGCACGCCAGATCCTTCGCAAGCTTAGGATGACGCCCTCGAGTTTTGCTGAGTGTTGACGGCTGATAGCTGACGGATAGCTGATGCTGATCGCTGCGTAGTAACTAATCGGTAAATACCACGGACTGCACTCCGGAGATTTCAAAGCGCTTGCGGCAACGAACGTTCTTGCAGGCCATCTGGTCGTCCTTGCGCAGCATGTAGGAGCGGGCCTTGGCAAAGCGGGCGCGATCGCGTTCGTCGGCTCGCCCCCCCAATTGCCGCTTTTTGGTGCGAACAATCCACGTGACTTCGTACTCACCGGGCTGATGGCAATTCGGGCAGTTGAGCGTGGCCATCTTCTTCTCCGTCCGCTCGTCAAAAAATTCGCGTTCTTCCATGTGTCATTCCTTCTCGTCAACAATTATTACAGCTTTGGCGTGCACAAGCTATGGCAAGATTGTGGAATGGCGAACAAGAAGCGCAAGCCGAAGAAGTTCAGCGCGGTGAAAGCTGTGAAGGCGATGGCGCGGGCGCAGATCGGGCTGACTCCCGGATCGCGAGTGGTGCCTGACGCGAGAGAAAAGAAGGCTGTCAAACACAAGCCCACGCTCGGAAAGCTGCTGGAGGAAGAATGAAAAAACCTTTCAGAATTAGCTTAGAGCGAAGGCGGCGGTAGCGGAATCTTGCCGGTAATTCCCTGGCCTTCGACAATCGTATAAATAAAATCTGCCGGAACATCACGCAGGACTTCGACTTTTCCGCTCGGCCACCCGATTTCGACTTCGCTCATCCTGGATTCCGCCCCCGTGCCAAAGTGCAACCGGGGATCGTTCTGCGAAATATAACTGCCTCCGGCGCGAACTTCGCTGAACTGCACCAGCTTCCCTGCTTTCACCGTCACCCGCGCGCCGATCGCAGACTTGTTGCTCTTCCGTACCCACCAGTTTGAACAAGACACGATGGTTGTGATTTCCGCCCTGGTTCAACAACAGAGTGGGCGTGGTTCCCACGTTCACCATCACCACGTCGATATTTCCGTCATTGTTGATGTCGCCGAAGGCCGCTCCCCGCCGGCTTTCCGCGGGAATCGCCGACAGCGCTTTTGAGACATCCTCAAAAGTTCCGTTGCGATTGTTACGAAATAACTGAAGAGGCTGGCGGTAGGTAATGCCGCCGGGAACGGAATCCACCTGCGGGTACACGTGACCGTTGGCGACGAGAATATCCAGCCAACCATCGTTGTCCATATCGAAAAAGGCGGTTCCCCATCCCACCATCAAAAACGTGGGGTGAGCAATCTTCGCCGGCCAACTCACGTCCGAAAAACCGTCCTTGCCCATATTGCGGTACAACGTATCGGGCTGTTCGTGAAAGTTGGTCACGAACATTGAGAGGCGGCCTTCGTGCAGATAGTCGCCCCAATCCACGCCCATGGAACCTTGCGCCTGACCGTCGCCGCCCAGGGCAATTCCGGAGAGCATGCCGACTTCTTCGAACGTTCCGTCGTGCTTGTTGTGGTAGAGGTAAGTTGGGACCGGCGTCGTTGGCAACGTAAAGGTCGGGCCAGCCGTCGTTGTCGTAGTCGCCCCAGATCGACTCCCAGTCCGTAGTAGCGGTTCGTATCTTCCATCCCGGCTTTTTTGGAAACTTCCTCGAACGTGCCGTCGCCGCGATTGTGAAAGAGCAGGTCCGATTCGCCGATCAGGCCCCAGGGGCCGCATTGCACCAGGATTCCCTTGAAACGGCAATTCTTCTCGTCGCTGCCAAAGGTCGGCAGATGGTCCATGTCGAAGTGAACGTATCGGGAAACATACAGGTCTACGAAGCCGTCGCGATCATAGTCAGCCCAGGCCGCGCCGGTGCTGAATCCGCCCGCGGCCACACCGGCTTTGTCGGTCACGTCCTCAAATTTGCAATTTCCCAGGTTGCGGTAGAGCGCATTTCCGCCGAACCCGGTGACGTAGATGTCGGGCAGACCATCGTTATCGAAGTCAGCCACGGCCACGCCCATGCCCCAGCCCTTGCGAGTCAGTCCCGCAGCGTTGGTGATGTCGGTGAATTTGAAATTCGCGTCCTGATGGTAGAGCGTGATCATGGGATCGCCGCCCTGGCGATACCGGTCAATGCTCGATCCGTTGACCGTGATGATATCGAGCTTGCCGTCGTTATCGCAGTCGATGAGCCCGGCACCGCCGCTCATGGATTCGACGATGTATTTCTTTTCCGGAGTCGAAATATGAGATACCGTCAGCCCGGCTTCTTTTGCGACGTCCTTAAATGTGGGCACCGGAGATTCGGAGCGGATGCTTCGTGTATTGGAACCGAAGCTTTTTTCGGGAGCAGCTGTCTGGGCAGACGCGAATAGCGAAAGAAGAAAGCCCAGACAGAGGATTGAACGCATGATGGCGAGAATTTCGTGATTATAGCCCACGTGCGGAATTGAAGCGCTGTGACTGGCTGTACGGCCGAGCACGTACTGAGCTGTAACTTTCTCGCTCTGTAAACATCTATCAGACCTGGGTGCAATATCTGTTCATAACGCTACTTTCGGCAACGTAAGGTCTCGCGGCAGTGGTGGTCGGGCTAGTCGGAATGGCAAAAATATCAGTCTTGTTGATTTTGCTTCTTGCCATGTCAATGTTCGCTCTCCGCTGCGGACGCGCCGCGGCCTGCAGCGCCGGTTCTGGTTGAGCTTTTCACATCCGAAGGCTGTTCGAGTTGCCCGCCAGCAGATTTGTTGCTTCAACAATTGGATCGTTCACAGCCAGTCGCCGGCGCGCAGTTGATCGTGCTCAGCGAGCATGTGGACTACTGGAACCATATTGGATGGACTGATCCCTACTCGTCGCGTTTCTTCAGCGATCGCCAGAGCGCCTACTCGGACCGCTTTCGATTGAACAGTGTCTATACCCCGCAGATGGTGGTCGATGGAACCACAGAGTTCGTGGGCAATGACTCGCACCTGGCCAGCGAGGCGGTTCAAAAATCCATGACTGTGCAGAAGATTCCAGTTCGCATCTCCGGCATCTCATTGGAAACTCCGCACACCTTGCAAGCACATGTGGAAGCTGACGCATTGCCGGGCGATTCCAAGGCTCGCAAGGCTGATGTTTACCTGGTGGTCGCACTGAATCATGCAGAGTCGCAGGTTTTGCGCGGCGAGAACGGCGGGCATCGGCTGACCCATGTCAGCGTAGTGCAGAGTCTTACGAAAATCGGAAGTCTGGAAGCGGGGAAGAATTTCGCGCAAGACGTTAAGGTCAAACTTGATTCGAAGACCGATTTGACGAACCTCAGAGTGATTGCCTTCGTGCAGCAGACCGGCCAGCGCCAGGTGCTGGGAGCGGCACTGCAGCGGGTCGAAAAGTAAGCTCGTCTGTCACGTTGTCGTTTCCTTGCCGATTTACACTATTCTTCTATCTCTGCTAGATTTGGCGCCTTGCATACCACCGCTCGCGGGAGGAACCTTTGCGAATCGATCTTTTTCGGATGGAAAGAACGCAGTGTCTGTACGAAAACGAAGTCGACTTTAACCTGTCGGAAAGCGGCGTCCTCCCTTTCCGGGTCGAAGAGATTCTGCAAGGCTCCGAAGACTCCGAAGCGTTTCTGTCGATTGCGCTGAAGTATCCCGAGTCGGACGGTTCCGAAGAGCTCCGTCAGAATATTGCGTCCTGGTATGGCGCGACCCCGGACCACGTGATGGTCACAAACGGTGGCTCCGAGGCCAACTTCACAGCGCTCTGGGGGTTGCTGGAAGAAGGCGATCATGCGGCGGTGATGCTGCCTAACTATCTTCAAACCTGGGGACTTTCCCGTGCATGGGCCGCCCGGACCACCGGCTTTCACCTGGTGGAAGCTCGCGGAAAGGCCCAGGGCGAAGCCCGCTGGGCGCTTGATATCGAAGGTCTGCACCGCGCGGTAAGTAAGAAAACACGACTGATCGTGGTTACAAACCCGAACAATCCTACCGGCGCAGTTCTCAACCAGGAGGAGATGGACGAAGTAGTCCGGGTCGCGCGGAAAACTCGCGCATGGTTGCTGGTGGATGAGATCTATCGCGGAGCGGAGGTGAACGGCCCGCTCACGCCCACGTTCTGGGGACGATACGACAAACTGCTGATTACTTCCGGACTCTCCAAGGCCTTCGGATTACCGGGCCTGCGCCTAGGGTGGATCGTCGCGCCGCCGAAGACGATCTCGAAGCTGCGTTCCTACCATGACTACACAACGTTGACTCCGACCATCCTGTCTGACCGGCTGGCGCGGATCGTGATGGAACCGGCCCGGCGCGAACAGGTTCTTGAACGCACGAGAAGCATCATCCAACGCAACCTGCCGCGACTGGAAAAGTGGATTCATTCCCACGACGATATCTTCAGCTACATTCCTCCGGTTGCGGGTGCGATTAGTTTCTTTCGCTACCGGCTACCCATCTCTTCAACCACGCTTTTTGACAGGCTGCGCAAAGAGCGATCCGTCCTCATTACGCCGGGAGATCATTTCGGGGTGGGACGCTATATAAGGGTGGGCTACGGCTACGATGTCGACTACACGCTTCGCGGCCTGGCGCGTGTGGATCTTACGCTGGAAGAGTTGAAGAAAAAAGCTGGGCGTGCGAAATCGGTACGTGGTGAGACGACGCGGCGGGGGGCGGCTTAATTCTTACCCAATCGTTTGCTGAGGGCAGGATGCCCTCAGGACAGCCGGCGAGACGCCGGCGCTACATAAACAGTTTTTCGCCCTTGCCTTCGGCTTTGGCGCGGTCCAGCACGAGCGAGGCTGCTGCCACATCCTGCACTCCGACGCCAGTCAGATCGCAAACGATGATTTCGTCTTCGGAAGTTCGGCCCGGCTTCAGTCCAGCGGTGATCTCTCCCAGCTCGGCATAAATTTTATCTTTGGTGATTGCTCCGCTTTCGACTGCATGGTGGATCTCCCCCAGCCGGAGGCATTGAGCGACACTGTCGGCGATAATCTTGTCCGCACGCGCCAGGACGTCCAGATGGAGTTCCTGCTTGTCGGGCCCGTCGGAACCAACCGCGATCACCGTAACCCCAGGTTTGAGCCATGCGGCTTGTATCAAAGGCTCGCGGCTCGCGGTGACGGTGATGACAATATCGGCTCCCTCGACCGCGTCCTTCACGGATTCGGTTACTGAAAAGTTCAGTGCAGGAAAGTTGTTAAGTTTTCCCAGTTCATTGATGCGGGCTTGCGCCTTGAGTCGGTCTCGTCCCCAGAGGCGCACCTCGCTATAACTCCTCTCCAAAGCCAACATCTGTGCCTGGTAGAAGGCTTGCCCACCGGTTCCGATCACGCCGACGATTCCGATTTTCTTGCGGGCGAAATATTTGGCGGCGGTCGCGCCCGCAGCTCCCGTACGCATGTCAGTGATAAATCCGTTGTCCAGAAGGAAAGCCGCCGGAGCGCCAGTCTTCGCGTCGAACAAGACAATCATGCCATCATTTGCAGACAAGCCGAGCTTTGGGTTGTTCAGAAACCCGGACACCATCTTTACCGCGTAATACGGTCTGCCTCGCAGATGCCCGGCTTTAATGTGAATCTCGCCGTCATTCTCAGGTACATCGAGGTGAATGACTGCGGGCAGTTGCGCCTGGCCGGTAGAGTACGCAGCAAAAGCCTTTTCCATGGCAGCAATGCAAGCTTTGGGATCGAGCAGGGCACGAATCTCAGGCTCGCGCAGGATGAGAACTTCGCGCTTCATGGGCCAAGCCTAACATTATGAGGCAGACTGAATGAGGAATGAGGAATAGAAGAGCCTGGCGGGAAAAAACGCCTCGAGCCGGGACGGCGCCTTGAGCGCAATACCAGAGATCTAGCGTTTGCGGGGCTTGGTGGCTTCCTGCATCTGCTTCTCTTCGGCCACGACGGCCACATAGAGCAGTCCGAATGCCAGCACCACCATCATCAGAACGAGTGCCATGTCCTGAACATAGTTGCAGGGATCGCGTTCGCCAAGATCACTGTGGTACCCGCGCAGTAACACCACTGTTGTGCCATACCGCAGCCACGTTTGAGGTCACAGCAGCCTGAATAAATGCTGAATTGCGTGGTCTGACGGCCGAAGTCCGGCGTCTGCTAAATTGTTGGGGACATGAAACCAGCACGCAGCTTTGCCAGCGACAATAACGCCGGCGTCCATCCCGAGGTCTTAAGAGCGATAACCGCGGTCAACCATGGGCACACGATCGGCTATGGGTACGATCCGTACACGCAATCCGTGGTTCGCAAGTTCAAGCAGCAGTTTGGCGCGGACATTGAGGTGTTCTTCGTCTTCAACGGTACCGCCGCCAATTGTCTCAGCCTGAAAGCACTCACCAATACATACCATGCGGTCATCTGCGCCGACTCCGCACACATCTATACGGATGAGTGTGGCGCCCCCGAAAAATTTACCGGCTGCAAGCTGCTTCCCGTTTCTCCCCGGGATGGCAAGCTCACCGTCGAATCAGTCAGCCACGCCTGCCATGGGGTTGGCGACCCGCACCACGTGCAAGCCCGCGTTATTTCGATTACACAGGCCACGGAAATTGGCACTGTTTACAAGCCCGCGGAAATCAAAGCGCTCGCCCGTTTTGCTCATGAGCGCGGCATGTTCCTGCACGTGGATGGCGCGCGCATCGCGAACGCGGCTGCCAGCCTGGGACAGACTCTTCGCGAAGCGACAAGAGATCTGGGAGTGGACGTGCTCTCCTTCGGTGGCACGAAGAATGGAGCTCTGGGGGCGGAAGCCGTGATCTTTTTTGACGGTAAGCTGGGCCACGATTTTCTTTACCTGCGCAAGCAAGGGATGCAGCTTGCGTCCAAGATGCGCTTTGTCGCGGCCCAATTCGATGCGCTGTTAACCGGCGATCTCTGGTTGAAGAGCGCGCAACATGCGAACCGTATGGCACGCCTTCTGCAAAAGAAGTTGAGCGAAATTCCGCAAGTGAAGATCGTCTACAAAGTGGAAGCGAACGGCGTATTCGCCAAAATCCCGCGACAGGCAATCTGCCAAGCTGAAGAAACGCTACTTTTTTTATGTTTGGGATGAGCAGCAATCCGTGGTGCGCTGGATGTGCTCGTTCGACACCACCGAGCAGGACGTGAAAGATTTCGCCAAGTTCGTTGCGGAAACGATATAGCTAACGTGCCGTCCATTGCCGTGCAACTGAGTTTTATTTCGTTGTCGCGTTCGCGATGATTCGAAACAACGCGAAGCTTCCGATCGATGGGACTGGGATCATAAATCAAACGGTTTCAAGGATTCGTCAGTTCATGTCAGTATTCATTTTTTTATCCGGATGTAACCTTTCCCGGGCCTGGTAATCCTATTTGCGGGGTACACTGTCCGCTTCCCTGGGAACTGTATGGAACCGAAGATCGACAATCGCAAGTTCAAACGGGTTACACGCCGTGAATTGCTGAAACTGGCACCGGTGCTGGCGATCGGAGCGTTCGCGATTCCTCCGCTTCAGGAACCTCTGCTTAAAGCTGGACTGGGATTCAGCGATTGGCTGTCCGCGAAAATGTTCCGCACCGGACACATGGCCAAGACATTTTCAGATTCAGACGTGGCGCCGTTCGAGAAGTTTCCCATTAACGGTTACGACGTAGCCGACCCGGGTATTGATCTCGATAAGTGGAGTCTGGATGTAAGCGGCGCGGTACAAAAGCCCGGCGAATACAAACTTGCCCAATTACAATCTCTGCCGATGGTCCGTCAAAACACCCGACACATATGCGTCGAGGGCTGGGACGTCATCGGGCGCTTCGGTGGCGCGAGGCTTTCCGACTTTCTCAGCATGATCGGCGCCGATACCAAATCGCGCTTCGTTTACGTTGAGTGCGCGGATGACTACTACGAATCGCTCGATATGGCCACCGCACTGCATCCACAAACTCTTCTCTGCTACGAGATGTATGACCGGCCTCTGACCCGCGAGCACGGTGCGCCGCTACGGCTACAGATTCCAACCAAGATTGGCTACAAGCAGGCGAAGTATTTGACCAGCCTCAAAGTAACAAATGTCCTGACCAGGGTTGGATACTGGGAGGATCAGGGCTATTCGTCTTTCTATGGCCTTTAGCTGACTGGAAACTTGAATGCACGAAACCGTGATCGAGATCGAATCGCCAAAAACGGGACTGGTAGAGCAAGCTGCCTACGAGCATCCCTGGGCAGTGCGCTTCTGCCACTGGCTGAATTCGGTCGCACTGCTGGTGATGGTCGCGAGCGGATTCCAGATATTTCGCGCGTTCCCCAGCTTCGGCGCGAAGATTCCCCAGAAAGATCTTCTCCACTGGCCCAAAGCCTTCGCGCTTGGAGGATGGCTGGGAGGGGGTTTGCAGTGGCATCTGACCTTCGTTTGGATTTATATCGGCACGGGACTTTTCTATCTCGGATATCAAATTTTCAGCAAGAACTACAGGCAGGTGCTTTTCACTCCGCGCGATATTCCGGGAGTGTGGCCCATGGTGCACTATTACTTTTTTTTCGGTCCCAAGCCGGTCGTCCATGAAGTTTACAATCCGCTGCAAAAACTGGCCTATACGCAAGCATTGGGGCTGGGATTTTTGTCGGTGATTACCGGAATTGCAGTCTGGAAGCCGGTACAGTTTTCCTGGCTGGCCTGGATGATGGGTGGTTTCCACTGGGCGCGGATTTGGCATTTTGCCGTCATGTGGGCAATCCTGTTTTTCCTTCTTGGACATCTGGTGATGGTTGTGCTGCACGGCTGGAGTAACTTTGCTTCCATGCTCACGGGATGGAAGAAGAATCCCGATTATCTCTCACGCTAGCCTTTGCGAAGGTTCCAGTGGTGGTTTGAAAGCCGATGCAGCGACGAACGATTGCGGTCGACAAACTTGACACCAGTGATGAGCAGGCACAGTCGCTCATTGCCCGCATACTCAGTGGACAGTCGTTCCTGTTTGCCGAACTCGTCAAACCCTACGAGCGGCGTGTTTACGTGACCGCTCTGGCTCTGCTGCGCAACGAAGCCGACGCGCAGGATGTCGCGCAGGAGGCGATTCTGAAAGCCTTTACTCACCTTCGGCAGTTTCGGGGTGAGTCGCGATTCAGCACATGGCTAGTTCAAATCACCGTGAATGAGGCGCGCATGCGGCTGAGGAAACGGCACACGGAACTGTTCGAACCGCTTGCCGAAACGCATGACAACGAGGAAGGAAGCTACACTCCGCGCGATTTTGCCGACTGGCGCGAAATTCCATCTGAGGCGCTGGAAAAAAACGAATTTCGGGCGATTCTGGCCAAGGGCCTTGCCAGTCTCGGCCAAAAGTATCGGGAAGTATTTCTCCTGCGCGATGTGCAGCACATGAGTATCGAGGAGACGGCTGAGACATTGAGTATTTCGGTGGCCAGCGTAAAAACTCGCCTGCTACGGGCCCGGCTCATGCTGCGCGACATTCTGGCGCCAGCGTTCGCGGACGGGTGGTTCAGCCGCACGCCGTTCGGGAAAGGAAGCAAGCCATGGTAGTCAATTGCGAGCACGTATGGCCGGAGATTTCGAACTATCTCGACGGCGAGGTCAGCCCGGAACTCCGGTCCGCGTTGGAATTGCATTTTCGAGAATGCAAGCACTGCACCGCCATCCTGGACGGCACTAGAAACGTAATCCACTTGTATGGAGACGATCGTTCTGTGCAGTTGCCGAGTGGCTTCACCGCCGGTTGGCAAAGCCGTCTGCCCGGGAGCGCAGCGGGTCCGCGGGGAACGAGTTCTGGATGGATGGTGGCGGTGGCTGCCCTGGCTTTGATCTCCGGCAGCTACGCTCTGGCTCGGCTTGATTCGAAGTCTGTGCCTGCTCTTCGTTCTCATTTGGCCGAACCGGCAACTGGCATTCCGGCTGACATGATGGTGACAGTTTCGGCGGAGGGTAAAACTTTCCACGTGCCGGGCTGCCGCTTTTTACACGAGCACAAGAATGAAAACGTGCGCCTGATCGCCGCCTCCGAAGCCATTCGGGAAGGGTACGCGCCTTGCATCCGTTGTCTACGGCAATATCTGGCGCGGTAGTCACAGTTTCAGCCTTTGTTTTCTGGATTTGTTTTGCCTGGAATCCTTACGAAGCCTGCGGTTCAGCCTTTCTTCCTCGCAAGCGCACCATCCCAGAATTCCCCGACTCCAGCCTGAGGGAATCCCTCTGGCTACTAGCCAACGCCCACGAATAGAATGATCCTTATGCTGGTGCATAGTTTCTTTTGGAGGTGGAAATTGTTCAGTCGTAGAATTTTGCCCGCTCTTTTTGCAATTATCGCTGTGGCGAGCCTCGCAAATGCAGAGGACCGCGTTCAATCGGAATTGAAGTTTGTTGGCCACAATAAGGCGGAGAAGACCGCCGGAGTGTGGGTCGACGGTCAGTATGTGGGGTTCGTTAAAGAACTGAATGGCGACAAGAAAATCACCCTGCTCCCCGGCAAGCACGACGTGGTCGTCCGTCAAGCCTGGTACAACGATTACACCGAGCAGATCATCCTTGAACCTGGCCAAACCCAGGTGGTAAACGTCGCCCTGGTAAGAGCTGCACATCCCCAGAATGGGGCCGCAACTGGGGAATTGAAGATTGAAGCCACGCCCACAAGAGCCGCGGTTTTTGTCGACAATCAATTCGCCGGCCATGTAGACGAGTTCGCCGGCGCGGGAAAAGCCATGCTGCTTACTCCCGGACGCCATACTGTACGCGTTGCTCTACCCGGCTACTTGCCGTTTGACACGGTAGTTGACTTGCGTCCACATCAAAAGCTAAAGATCAAGACCGACCTGGTGAAGGGCAGCATTACCGAGGCCGGTTCGGTGGTAAACAAGCCGGAAAATCAGCCTTGATGTCGGCTGAGTCCGAAACGCCACGGCAGAAAACGGGCTGCTTCAGCACCATCGATCAGAAATCTGGCGTTTGACGTCTGGTATCGAGATTGAGAAGAACCTCATTCCTGGCGATCGCGATTCTGGCGATCTTGGTGTCCGGAGTCGTCGGCGTAGTGCTCTTCCGGGTCGCGGCTGACGAGAAGCCTCACAGCGTCGTCCTCAAATGGAATCCGCCGGTTAAACCGGCCTTCGTCGTGGCTGGCTATAACGTGTACCGCAGCCCTACCGACGGCCGATATCAAAGAATTGCCTCCGGGGTTCCGACACCGACATATGTCGACCACGACGTGATCCGCGGCAAGTCCTACTATTATTTAATTAGAGCTGTCGACGCAAACGGGAAGGAAAGTCCAAATTCCAACCAGGTCCCCGCGACCATCCCCGAACGGTGACCCGTTCACTTCTTGCCAGAGCGAAGGACGTAAGGGCGACTAGTAGCGGTCGCCGCAGTCAGCCCACCTTGGGAAAATGCCTTCCACACAGTTGGGAAAGCCGCTTCCACCGCCATATATAAAGTACGACGAAAACCGCTATCCATCGCCTTTCCTGCAACATACAGACCGTCAATCTTTTGCTTTCGATGGCATGAGACGTGCAATTAACCGGAGGGAAGGACGAAGCTGGACAGAAGCCAAATAAGGTCTGATCTATGAAGACATCATTGAAACTGGTTCTGGCGGGCTTGGTATTGCTGACCTACGGATTTGCACAGGAACCTAAACAGGCTCTGGCGAAACAAGTGGCTACACCGGAATCCCAGAAAGAAATCATTGTCACAGGCGCGCCGCAAACCGCGGCTCCGATGGTGCAGCCGAAAGCCCTGCCGCCTTTAAGTCCGTCCTTGGGGGAAATCGCACGGCAAGCCCGCGCTGCTCACGCAGCGGCCCCAAAGGCGCAAGAGGTCGCGGATACGGACACTGTTCAGCACAAAGACGCAGACAACGTGGAGCCGAAGGACACTGACAACAATCAGCAAAAAGATTCGGACAACGCGCAGCAAAAATAGGCATCGCGTCGGACCCCTTCTGAACGGCCGAGTCGCACTGCCGAGCTTCAAACATTGCTTATCAGCAGATCCCCGGGTTACTTCACGCCGTTCTCGGGATTCCAGGAGCCTTGCAGCTTGCGGACAAAAATAATCTGTCCCACGTGATAGGCATTATGGGTTCCGATGTGCGCGATGATGGAAGCCGAGGCTTCCAGTTTTTTCTCGTCCGCCGTTTCGACGGCCTTTTCCCATTCGGCCATGACCTGGTCCAGCTGCTTCACCGTGTCATTCCATTTCTTGCTGTCAAAGTTGTTAAAAGTTTCCTCGTTGTTACCGCTGAATTTCTCCTGCGGTTCGCCTTTGAACTTCGCCAACTGGTCGCGGTTCCAGAAAAGCAGATGATAGGTGAGCTGTCCGACCGAATGATTGCCGCTGCCATCCTTCCAGCTGGCTTGCTCAGCCGTAAGGCCTGCCACCGCGACGTCAATCGGCACAAACCAGTCCTTGACATCGTGGGTCGTATGCAGCTGCTCCAGCAGGACGCCTCGCAGCGTCGTTGGTTTTGGGCTTTGCGCGTAAGCAAGCAACGGCAGGGACAGAATCAGAAATACGACAATGGTCTTCATAGCGATCTGGTCCTTTCGCACATCGTACGAAGATAGACGTAACGGACACATTTTTGGTTACGGGTGCTTCTTTTATTAGGTATCAATACCGGCCAGGCTCGAAGAAGGGGGAGCGATGGCGGCCATAGGTATCAGCCTGTCTCTGGGGGGTCGACAGCAGTAGCCTCGTTCTCACGGATCAAAACTACGCAACCCTGTATCTGGCAATAGAATCAGACACATTATGTTCAAACGTCTGAGCTTGGCCGTTCTTCTCTTTCTCTTGCAGTTTCCATGTGTGACCGCCCATGCACAGACTGCGGCGACTCCGCAGACTGAAAACCGCAAGACCAGCACACCCTACACCGGGGACCTGACCATCTTCGATTCTCCGGGGCGGGAAGAACGCCTCCAGATCAATCGAGTCATGGACATTCTTGGAGTCGCTTCAGGCAAAACCGTTGCCGACATTGGAGCGGGATCCGGATGGTTCACGGTGCGCGCAGCAAAGCGTGTTGGAGACGCGGGAACAGTGTATGCCGTCGACATCAATCCCGATGCCATCCGCTACATAGAGTCGCGAAGCCAGAAGGAAAATCTGCACAACATCAAAACAATCCTGGGCAAGCCCGATGATCCGCTCTTACCCGCCAAAGTTGATGCCGTGCTTCTCCTGAAGACCTACCACGAAGTCGCTCGGCCAGTCATGCTACTGCGCAATTTGCATTCTTCACTGGCAACCGGCGCCCGGGTAGGAGTGATCGACCGCAACGGGAACGGCCAGGATCATGGCATCGCCAAAGAAGTTGTAATTCGCGAGGCGAACGAGGCTGGCTACAAATTGTTAGAGCAAGATGATTTTGTCAAAGACGGTATGGATTATTTTCTGGTATTCGGAGCAAAGTAGCGTCCGGTCATTAACCTGATCAACGATAGTTGCTTTGTTACAACGGTCACCTTCATTCTGCTTAAAATGGCCGCAAATGGCCCTCGACTCTGCGATGGACAGCTTCGAAGTCCGCTGGGAAAGCGGTAGCGAATGAAAATTTGGAGGACGCTTCTGTTCTCGCTCGTGATCGCGGCAATCGTCGCGGTCATTGCGGTAGGCCTGCTGATTCGGCGAGGCTTCAGCGCTCAGTCCGAGCCGTCCGCATTCGAGGGGGTGTTGGCTAGAAGAGTGAGGAATTTCGTCATTCCGAGGCGCGCGCGCAACGAGGCTAACCCCTTGAAAGCGACGTCGGAAAATTTAAAGGACGCTCGCGAACATTTCATCGCCCGCTGCGCGATTTGTCACGGCAATGATGGAAGGGGGCAGACGCAAGTTGGGCATGCTCTGTATCCGAGAACGCCTGACTTGCTGTCGGCAGAAACGCAAGGCCTCAGCGATGGTGAAATTCACTACATCATCGAAAACGGAGTTCAGCTGACCGGAATGCCGGCCTGGAGCAATCCGCATCAGGAGACGGAAGACGACAGCTGGAGACTGGTACTTTTCATCCGCGATCTACGGCCGCTGACCGTCGAAGAAACATCCCAGCAAAATAAATCTCTGGATGCCGCGCACTACGTAGGCTCGCAAGCTTGCGAGAAATGCCATGCCCAGATCTATGAGCACTGGAAAAAGACGCCGATGGCAAACGTCGTGCGGGATCCCAAAGAACATCTTGACGCAATAATCCCGGATCTTTCAACGAATCCCCTGACTAAATTCACAAAGGATCAGGTTGCCTTCGTCTACGGCAGCATCTGGAAGCAGCGTTACTTCACGAAAATTGGAGATGATTACTTCCCCGAGCCCGCACAATGGGACGTCGTCAATCGTGTATGGCGGCCATACTTCGTTGCCAAAGGAACTGACTGGTGGGAGCCTTTCTACCCTCCCGACAACATGCGACGGCCCACTGGACCCACATGCGATGGCTGCCATTCGGTGGACTACAACATCCACACCAAACAAGCGGCCGAATGGAATGTCGGATGCGAGCGCTGTCACGGACCGGGCAGTGAGCATGTTGCGCATCCGGGCCGCGGCACGATTCAAAATCCGGCACGCATGAATTATGTCGCTGCAAACGACAGTTGCATTCAGTGTCACTCCCAGGGCCGTCCCCTGACGAACCCGATCGAAGGGAAGTATTACGATTGGCCCGTCGGCTACCGTGTGGGGCTTAGATTACAGGATTTTTGGAAACTGGAAGACAGCACGCTGGGCCAGGCGAGCTTTACCCATTTTCCAGACGGCACGGCGCACAAGAATCGAATGCAGGGCAACGACTTCGTGGAGAGTGTCATGTACCGCCGCGGGATCACCTGTTTCAGTTGTCATGACGTGCATGGCACTGAAAATTATGCTCAGTTGAGAAAACCAGCGGACAAAATATGTTTGGACTGCCACGGCCCCTTATCGCTGAACGGACCTCGCACGGCGACGCTTGAGGAGCACACTCATCACAAAGATGGAAGCCCCGGAAGCCAGTGCGTCGCGTGCCATATGCCCCAGATTGAGACCACTGTGGCAGATGTAAAAGTTCATGCCCACACGTTCAGATTCATAACGCCGGATATGTCGGACAAGTATAAGATTCCGAATCCGTGCACGTCATGTCACACCGATAAGTCCACAGCGTGGGCAAACGAAGCGATGCGTCATTGGCCCGAGCGCTCGCCCTGGAGGCTCAACTAGCCTGGTCCGCTGGGAACTGCAAGCCGAGTTGTATCAAGAGCGCCGACTTGGTTCCGCTCACCGCCTGAGATTGGCGGCACATGCTCTCCGCGCACCCTGCTCCCCGTGAAAAGAGCGGGCTGCGCGGAGGGGGCGAAGTGGTCGCCTTTCTTTTTTTCTTAAGCTCGCTTCTTTAGCTCGCTTTCTCCTCTGCGCTTCGCTTTCGGAACGCGGCTTCTCCAGCGTCAGAAATCTGGACCCACTTCGGATCAACCGAAGCCTCCGCGTCGTAATTGTCGTGCCAGTTCCACCACTTGTACGGCGCCGATTGCGGGTAGCCCTCGGGCGATTCTTCCCAAGTCTCCTGGCGTCCGAGAGGTGTGAGATCGAGGTAGTTCCAGGTGCTGCCCATGGCTTCGTCGCCACGGTTGTTGATGAAGTAAGTGCGAAACACTTTGTCGCCATCGCGGAAGAAAATGTTGTGGCCGTGCCATTCGTCGACGCCAAAATCCTTGTCGAAGCTGTCGGTGATGGTGTACCACGGCATGTCCCACTCCATCCGCGCTTTCAGGCGAGCAATGTCAGCCTGCGGCGCTCGCGAAGCGAATGCGAGAGTTGTGTCTCGGGCGTTCAGATGGGCGAGATGCGCGACCTGGTCGGCCCCGAAAGAGCAGCCACGGCACGCATGGTCAGGCCAGCCGAACACGCCGGGCTCGAAGAAGGCGCGGTAGAGGATGAGTTGAGGGCGGCCTTCAAACAAATCAAGCAGGCTCACCTTGCCCTTGGGCCCCTCGAACTCGTACTTCTTCTCCACGGCCATCCACGGCATCCGCCGGCGCTCGGCAGCCATGGCGTCACGGGCGCGGGTCGTCTCTTTTTCCTTCACCAGCAGCTTCTGGCGCGCCGCCTCCCACTCCTGCTGCGACACAATCGGAGGAGTTTTCATCGCGACACGCTCCTTCCCTTGTTCCTTGTCTTTTGTTCGTTGCCATATTATTTCTCCTTTAGGTTATGAAATAGCGAACCTGAGTTTCCGTTGTTTCGCCAGAACACTAGGCATCCTTCCAACATAGGCGTCATGCTGAGGGACGTCGGTCCCGAAGGGTCTGGCGTGTATTGGAACAGCGCTCAAAGAGCGGATCGGCCGCACGCCAGATCCTTCACCCGGCTAAAGCCGGGCTCAGGATGACGCCTTGGATGAAACGGCCTTAGCAGGTAACGACGTACGATTTGCTCCGAAAAATTTTCTGAACCTGCCGATGCACACCGCCAGAATTCCGCCTGTGGACCCGGCTCCGGCGACCATTGCTGCTGTGGTTGCGATGCATGCTGGGCACATATATCCCTCCTACGAACGTCGAATTCGTGCGTGCCTGATTGCCTTACCTGTGTCGTTGTTGCCTTTTTCTCTCTTCATATGGGTGACGGATGAAGAAAGTCGATTTCGACAGAAAAACAGAAAAAACTGGGCCAGAGCTTTTGAGAATCGATCCTCTCACTTCCGGCCCCATCGCTGACGAATTAACAACCTTCTACGTTGCAGACACTTTTCGATGCCAGAATTCTACAGATGGCATGGCAAAGCGAGGACGGGGTCCGCAAGAGTCCAGCCCCGTGGGGTTGGAATCGCTAAGTATCAGAACTCTGAGAAAAACGCGGGGCCTTCGAGCTTGAACTAGCAGGCAGGAGACGGTGTGCGTAACAACACCACTCCAAGATGCTATGTGAGTGGGCGCGGAACCCACCACAGTTGACGCGAACGCACTGCTATTTCAGGAACGGTGTCTTTTCGGGATCCATGTTCTTAAAGCTCACTACCGTTTCCTCAATTTCCTCCTGCTCGCTTCCGAGCATCGTAATAGCTTTTTTAAGGTAGTGCTTGTTCTTCAGGTCCTGGGTCATTAGAGATGGACTGTAACCCTTGGCGATAGTGGGCAGGTAGATGACATTGCGGAATTGCTCCTGTCCGGCGAGATAGATCTCGCTGAAGTCAATCTCAACCTGGGCAGCCACGCCGGTGCCGAACCCTAGAGTCACGCTAGTGTCAAAAGAGATCTCGGTAGCGCCGAAAATAGGTTGTTTGAGTGACGCGGCGAAGGTCAAGCCCGCGCCGAAAGTGATTTCGGCTGAGGCGCTTACGCTCGCCAACTGGCGGTCGTCATAGAGGATCGAGCAACTGCCTTCAATCGAGGCGGAGAGTCCTACGAATGCACCCGCACTGATAGCCGCCTCGATTCCCTCTTGCGCGCTGGCGGAAAGCTTCATTGCGGCGCTGCCCCTGGCTCCGGCGAATAGGTTGGCCTTGCCACCCAGTTCGAGTCCCGCCTTGCCCCGGGCTGATTTCCACTCGCATTTGCCCTCCATCGTCAGCTGGGCGCCAATAGCGAGCTCGGCGGCTGCTTCAACGCTTAGACTGGTCCTGCCCTTGGTCGCCGCCCAGCTGCCTGAGCTCCACAAGCCCGCTTTGAACTCTTCCTCAAACTTCGCCACCAGCTGGCCGAAGCGCGGATCGAAAACCTGAAACGTGGCTCCAGCCTTCTGCTGGTATCCGATCATGCCTTCAAACTCTGCTCCCACCTTGTTGGCGGTGCGCGAACTGGTGCCAGTCAGGTCCATCCGGCGCTGCGCTTCGTGCTCGGTGCTGAACTGCCGGGTGTCACACAGGGTTCGGTCGAAAGGCTCGACTTCAGTCTTCAGGCGCTGAAAAAAACCGTCGCCCTCCTGATAGTCGCCATCACTTTCCCATTGCTTCAAGCGGTCGACCGTGGTCCCGATGCGGCCCGCCTGCTTCTCCTGGTCTTCCACCCATTGATTAATGTTGGTCTTGGGGACGTCGTATTTCTTGATAACAGCTTGCTCCTTTTGAAGGGCTTCTGTCTTGGGGAATGCCTCCTTGAAGACGAATCTGTAGACGTCTTCCACGACCTGCCGATTTTCTCTTGCGTTGAGCCAGTACTCGATGCATTTGGAACGACGCCGGACTGGGAGCATAAAGCTGCTTTTGAAGGCGGAAAACTTTCGTCCCACATATTCGCGAACTTGCGCGGGATTCTGCAACGTGGACAGGTTCATTAAGGTTCTCCTGGATCGGGGTGTGGCCGCATGGCCGTTTTCCCGGAATGAGTCTACCTGATGAGGCCGACGAAGGTACCGCCGAGGACGCAACACCGCAGTTCCTCACCTAATCTGGGCAAACCAGACAGCGTGGCTACCGCATGTTGCATCTTCACTCTCGTGTGGTCCGCCCTGAATTCCTGGTTTGTTTTTTACGTTCGAATCGGGTTATATAATCCGCACATGAAGGCAACACCGTGGAGCACGATCACGCTCGGCTCGCTTTTGCTCATCTCGACCTACTCAATTGGAGGGCAGGACTTGCAATCACCACAACCTGAAAAGTCGAAGCCGCCTGTCAAAGTGGAGCAGCGCGGACGCATCCTTGGAATCGGCGGTATCTTCTTCAAATCTGCCAATCGCGATCAGATGCGCGAATGGTATTCGGAGCATCTCGGACTCGCTGACAAAGGCCAGGGCGCGATGCTTCCGTGGCGCGAACACGACGACCCGCAAAAGGAACACGTCACCGTTTGGACCGTTTTCCCCGCCTCCACTGATTACTTCGGGCCCGGCCCCGCAGCGTTCATGATCAACTACATCGTGGACGATATGGATGCCTTGCTCGACCGTTTAAAACAAGAAGGAGTCAAGATCGACCCCAAACGAATGGATGAATCCTACGGTCGCTTTGCCTGGATCTATGACTCGGATGGGAACAAGATTGAGCTCTGGCAGCCGCTGCCCGCAAAGCCCTGAGGACCTTTTTTGCTCTTGCCTGGATTTTCCCAGGGACTCCGACCATGACCGGAGTTCCTGGCGTGCTTGCCCTGGTTTCGCTGGACACCGAATGTCCGCAGCGAGAGAATGAGAGGCATGCCAACGACAGATATTTTCGAATGGGATGGTACCGATGGCCGTCCTCGCCCGTTACACGCCGCTCGATCAAGCCGGCTCATGGTATTCGCAGTTCTGGCCTATTTCTTTGCTTATCCCGTGCTTTGGGCGCAAACGTCCGACTCTCAAACCAGCGACGCGGACAAATCCTGGACGGCTACAACCGAGTCGCAAAGCGACAACGTCAATCCCACGCGGACCACTGAAAGCCATACGCGGAACGGCAATCGAACCCTGGACAGCCAATCCCTCCAGCGCCGCGGGACTGACGGGCATTTCGAACCTTACCAGGACATCGAAACGGAAACCGTAAAGGTGGATGCGACCACTGTGCGCACCATCACCCGCTCGTTCGGCCGCGATCCCGACGGGGCGAAAATACTGGTGCAGACAACCGAAGAAGAGAAGCACACTTCACCGGGAGGGGACTCCAGCGTTGTGCGTTCCGTCTCGAACCCCGATAGCAACGGCAACCTCCAGCTGGTTCAGCGCCAGGTCGAGGAGACGAAAAAAATCAGCAAGGACGTAGAAACCACCAAAACTACTGTGATGCTCCCCAGCGTCAATGGCGGTCTGGCTCCAGCTTTGAAAATGGAAGAGCGTCGCGCACTGGGCGCGAACAACAACGTTGAATCTCAAAAAACTACACTGCGTCCCGATGGTGCCGGTAATTGGCAAGTCGACGAAGTACGGCAAACCACTACCAGGCAAGAAGGCAAGAATCGCAGCACGGAGGAACGGATCTCCCGTCCGGACTCTGACGGTAAGTTAGGCGAAATCTCCCGTACCGTGAGCAAGGAATCTGAAGCGGCTTCCGGAGAAAAGCACAAAACGGTCGAGAGCTATTCTCTTGATGCCCCTGGATCCGCACGGGACGGCGGCCTTCATCTGGTTGAGCGCTCAACTACCACGCAGCACACGAATTCAACCGGACAGCAGACTACGGAAGAGCAAGTGGAGCAGTCGAAGCCCGGAGATCCGCGCTCCGGTCTGCAAGTGATCACGCTAACCACCGACACGGTACGCCCAAGTCCGTCCGGAGCGCAGGCCACCCGAACCATTCAGGCGCGCGACGCGAGCGGCAGTCTTGGGGTAGTCTCCGTGGACACCACAAAGTCAGACAACATCCACGCGATTCAGGTTCAGATAGCGCCATCAGCAAGCCCAAAATGAGCCGGCCGCGCGCGGAACCTGGTTGTGAATGAATTCGGGAAACTACAATTTCTCTCCCGATTGCGCGTCATTTGGGGGACGGGTGACGATCGTCCCCGAATGGGCGTTCCTTCGATCGGCCAATCACCCTTCGGGATGAGAAACCTTTTGCAAAAATCCTGACCACCCTCGTTTAGATCCAGGTGACGACCAGGGCGATCGCTGCCGCCGACATGACTGCAGCCGTAGCCCATCCAGCAATGTTCAGCAATTTTCCATTTACCCGTTTGCCCATGATCTTGGGATTGTTGGAAACTTTCATGATCAAAACCAACAGGGGCGGCGCCAAAAACCCATTAATCACGGCGGTTATGAACAATGCCTTCATCGGATTGATTCCGGCAAAATTTACGAGCATTCCCACGAGTGTGGAGGCGGCGATCAGCCAATAAAATTCTTTTGCATTTTCGGGACGTTTGTCAAAGCCGTGCCGCCATCCGCAGGCTTCGGCAACCGCGTAGGCGCTGGAACCGGTAAGAATGGGAACTGCCAGGAAACCACTCCCAATCAGGCCGAAAGCCAGTAAAGCTTCCGCCGCGCGACCGGCGAGAGGCCGCAATGCCTGTGCCGCTTCCGCTGCGCCCTGAATGTCCGTTTTACCCGCCTTAAAAAGCGTGGCTGCAGTGGACAAGATGATGAAGTACATCACGGTATTTGATATCAACATGCCAAGATTCACGTCCAGGGCCGCATATTTGAGTTCCGCATCGGTTGCTCCCTGGCGTTGCGACAAGCTCTTGCGGCCGACGGCAATTTCTTCTTCCACTTCCTGATTCGACTGCCAGAAGAACATATAAGGAGAAATTGTTGTCCCCAGGATTCCCACGGTTAGAGCCAGAAATGCCCGGGTCCAGGAAAAACTGGGTATAAACGTTCCACGCATGACCTCGGTGAAACCAGGCTTGGAGAAGAATGCCGACAGCACGTAAGCAAAGAGCGCCAGCGTGAGCCACTTGAACACATTTGCGATCAGTTGATAAGACCCCCAAATCTGGAAGGCGATTATCGCCAGAGCAATGGGGACAATCAATGACCACACCGGAAGAGGGACAAGCAGGTTGATACCTGCCGCGATAGCACCGATGTCAGCGCCCGCATTGATCGAATTCGCAACTACCAGACTGAAAACGCTCGCATACACCAGGTTACGCGGATAGTGGATCTTCAGAACGCCCGCGAGACCCCGACCCGAAACCATTCCAATTTTCGCGCACATGAATTGGACGGCTGACATCATTGGCAGAGTGACCAGCGCCATCCAGAGAGTATTGAATCCGAACGATGCTCCCGCGATGGCATATGTCCCGATGCCGGACGGATCATCGTCAGAAGCCCCGGTGACCAATCCTGGACCAAGAACTTTGAGAAATCGCCGGACCGAACCGAGGGGCGCGGGATGGGCAGCGTCGAGTGAACCGGTTCCTCCCGCAGGAGCGATGTCCGGAATCTTTCCGCTCGGATCAATCGTGCGGGGACGTTTGACTGGCATTCATTTACTTACTCTGCCTACGCTTGGATGCCGTAATGACTACAAGGATGGCTGGGACAATCGTTCAGGCGAAGTCCGGACGACGCTACTTACCGATCAATGATCTCACTTGAGCCCTCTCCATAGATTCACACAAGGCGTAGACGAGAGAGTTAGTTTCATTCGACTTAGCCGTTCAGATCTGCGGGAATAAAACGTCCTTCGGTCAGTTATCCACCATGAGCGTCGGAGCAACCGCTCTCTGCATTCGCAGCAGGGGAATCCCCTGGCAGCAACAGAGCGCGTTGAACAAATGGAAGGGCGGGTATAGCCATGGTGAATCCTTTTGATCCAAAGACAGTACTTTTAGCCAGACATGCGCAACATGTCGTGTTGATTCATTTCCCGATTGCGCTGTTCATCACTGCGGCAGCGTTCGACTTGGCCGCACAATGGACGAGGCGACGGGACTTTGCGGACGCCACTTATTACAACCTACTGGTAGCAGCGGTTTCGACGCTTCCAGTTCTCGCCACCGGAATACTCGCGTGGCAATTCCAACTGGAGGGCCAGAAGCTAAAAGGCACCCTCTTGCTCCATCTGATATTGGGTTTCGTCTCAAGCGCGGCGATCTGGCTGGTCTGGTGGGTTCACTTCCGCGCGCGACGTCGTTCAGAAATCCTTCCGAAGTATCGCTTTGTCCTTGAAGTTTTGGGCGTTGGCATCGTTGCGCTGACAGGACATTTGGGTGGTTTCCTGAGCGGTGTAAACGGGCCCAGCTAGGCGCGAAGCAAAAAAAGTTTGCTGCCTGGAATAAAAAAGCCTCGCATCAGTTATCACCTCAGAACGCTGCAAACGACGGAGGAAAAAATGACCGACAAGAATCAAAACACGATCGACGAGAGAATACAGAAACTCAACAACGATGGCATTGACCGGCGCGGTTTCCTGAAATGCATGGCCTGGGCGGGTACAGGACTCGTCTGGACGATGACTGGAGGCATTCCCGTGTCACGAGCCTTTGCCAAGAGCGTGGCTCGACACGGACACAAAGGCGATTTCAGCTTCGTGCAGATCAGTGACAGCCATATGGGATTCAACAAGCCGGCCAATCCGGACGTAGTCGCGACTTTACAGGCAGCCGTGGACAAAATTAACGGCCTGGAGCAGCCGCCGGAGTTTTTGCTGCACACAGGTGACATCAGCCACCTGTCAAAACAGGAACAGTTCGACAACGTAGATCAGATTTTGAAAAGCGCCAGCGCGAAGGAAGTTTTCTTTGTCCCCGGCGAACACGACGTGCTCGATGACAACGGGAAAGAGTATCTCGAACGGTACGGAAAGAGTTCCCAAGGCTCGGGATGGTACAGCTTTGACAAGAATGGTGTGCATTTTATCGGCTTGGTGAATGTGATGAACCTGAAGGCAGGCGGCCTGGGCTCACTGGGTGGCGAACAGCTTGAATGGATGGAAAAGGACGTCAAGCACTTGAAACACAGTACTCCGATCGTGGTGTTCGCACATATACCGCTATGGTCGGTCTATCCGGAGTGGGGCTGGGGCACACAAGACAGCGCTCAGGCTCTCTCCTATCTGAAGAAATTCGGATCGGTGACGGTATTGAACGGCCACATTCACCAGACGATGCAGAAGGTCGAAGGTAATGTGACCTTCCATACCGCAATGTCAACAGCCTTCCCGCAACCCCAGCCGGGTAAGGCGGATTCCCCGGGGCCGATGAAAGTGCCAGCAGAACAGTTGCGGAGTGTATTGGGAATTACCGATGTCAATTATGTGCGCGGACAGCATTCTCTCGCGGTAATCGACTCGAACCTTGGATAGAAGACGATCTGTATGAACTAAATAAAACTCCAGAGGAGAAATAACATGACAACGATCAGGAAAAGTATGTGGGTTGCAGGCCTCGTGATGCCAACGGTGGTTGTGCTGTTAATGTTGGCGGCATCTCCAAGTGTCGGGGCGGTAGATCAGACCGCGGAGGTGAAAATTGATAATTTTAGTTTTGGACCGGAGACGTTGACGGTACCTGCGGGCACGACCGTCACCTGGACCAACCGTGATGACATTCCCCACACGGTTGTCAGCACAGAAGGCGTCTTTAAGTCCAAGGTGCGGGATACCGACGAAAAGTTTTCCTACACGTTCGCCAAACCGGGAACGTATCCCTACTACTGCTCGGTCCATCCAAAGATGACTGGAAAGGTGGTGGTGCAGTGACAGATACCCTATAAAACGGGGGTGACAAAAACGCTGCCATTTCAGAGCAACAAGAAAAGGCCGGATCTCTCCGGCCTTAGTCTTTTGGCGCACCCTTATTTACAAGATTCGCTGACCATTTTCACAGCGGTGATCTTCATGTGCCCGTGTTCTTCGTTGTTCTTCTTCATACCAGCGTCGGTCGCAGTGTCTTTCGCATCTTCTTTCATGTTGTGCATAGTGGCATTCGTCACCACGCCAGTCGCGGTCACTGTGTGACCGACGTGCTCGGCAAGAGCGACTTTGCCGCTTCGCACTTCCCAGGTACTACCATCCTGGCCGGTGAGCATGAACTCATTTGCGCTATCACCTTTTGCCAGGCAGCCGGTGATGTCCCGAACATCGGACTTCTCCTTTGCAAAACCGAATGTGCTAGCGGCTAGAATCAAACACAAAAGCAGGTTGATCTTCATATTCCCTCCTTCTCAGGATCTGCGGTCGTCGGTTGAGATGTCAAAAGGATGCAAGGCGGCTGCCTACATAATGAAGGATTTTCGCGATCCTTAAGCTCGACCGGAAGTATCTAAACTCAATGGCGCGAACTCCAAGAAGTGGATTAAAGGGCGGAATTTTCGAGGGGAAAGATTTACTCGGAGACGCGCGCGGAAGACGAGGACTGCCTCGCCTCCGCAGTCGCAGGTGAAGACTTCTTCAGTTGCTCAAGTTCGGCCTGAACCTTTGCCCATTCCTTTCGCTTGCGCTTGGTCGCGTAAGCGGCGTCCGGATGCCCGTAGAAATCGAGAAATTCTGTGCGAAGCTCCGGCGTGATTCCGGCAAAGTTCTGTTTTGCGAGCGCGTCAAGAAGTTTTGCGTGCGTCTCGTCGTTTAGCCGATATTTTCCGGGCCCAGTAAACTCTCCGGTGTCGAAGTTTTTGTTTGGCAGATCTGGCTGGGCGGTATTTACCCGGGGCAGCAGCGACCGGTAGTGATCCAGAGAGGTGTTAAAGCTGGCTTCGAACATGCGTTCTGTCTCCGGGGTGGGTGTCCGCAGTTGCAGCACCCTTAGCGGACCGATCTTGGGAATGATTTTCACCAGGAAGGCGAGAAACCTTTCGCCAAAAGTGGGCGGCTGATAATTGTTCCCCCAACTTTTTTGATAGCTCGCTCGCGACAGGTTGTAGAGAAACTTTTGCTTTGTGATCCCAGGCTGGTCCTTCATGATCTCGTCTCTTTTCAGGCTCCAGGCAACGCGCGTCGCCTTGGGCAGAACCTGGCTGACGTCATGACGGTAGGAATTAAGCACCTTGTCTTCGTCGGAAAGAACGCTCTTCAGACTCAATCCGTAGGTTTCCTGGAAGGCCCGTTCCAGCAACGGGACTGAAACCCCAAAGCCGATAAAATCGTGATAATTATCCGGGGCGTACCGGCCGCGGGCTACCTCCAGAACGTCGAATCCGAATTCCGTTTTTACGTGGGAAAGGGGATCGTCTTCGAACGTAACTGTGTCGCCATATTTCTTTTTCAGCTTTGGATACAGGATCGGGACCGCGCGATTGGTCGCAATGCGGTGGCCCTCAATGTCGGCGGCATAGTGCGCAAACGCTCCCAGCGCAAATGCATAGCCATTAAGATCCTCAGCGTCGCGCAGAAGCGCCAGAACAAAATCCCCACTGCGGACGTAATGGGTTAAGTCGCTAAAGAAAAAGCTTCCGTGCGGGTAATAGCCCATGTCTTGAATGATGGCTCCGCCGTAGGCATAACCGTGGGCCTCTTTGATTTCGGCTGGGGTCGCGCGGGGAAAACGCTTCGATAGTAAAGGCTTGATATTCGTGTCCCAGACGCTGTCAACGATTGCCTCGTGAGCGAGCACAGCATAGCCCTCGGTCTCGCGTGGATAGCCGACCACTAAGGCAAGCGTGACGACGATGGCGAAGAATTTCATAATACTAACGCCTTGTGTTCGCCTACAAGACTCCAACCGCCAAAAATCTAAGGTTGGATGCTTGTATTCACTATAACGAACGCAATCCACCGATTTTCGTCATGAATTCGAGGAACCTACGCTTCAGAAGCGCGCGGACGTACGGAGAAACTGATCTTGAGTTCCGGTGAAATCTATCTTGTCTGTAAAAGATTTCCTTAAACAACCCGTGGACAACAGTACGCTTCGAAGCAGTCTCGGGGGTTCAGATGGCTCAGCCGCTAAATGACAAGCGGGTTCGCTGGTCCGGCTGGCAAAGACCGGTAGCAATCATAGCGCTGGGCATTGCAATCGTCGCTTGCTTGCTCGTCTACTTCTGGCCATTTCGGCGTGATGCCGTGATCAAGGAGCTGGAAGCCGAGAGCTACAGCAAAGTGACTGTTGGTTCCTTTCATGAGACCTATTTCCCGCGTCCAGGCTGCGTTCTCGAGCAAGTCGTTTTTCAACACAACCTAAAGAGCGGAACCCCGCCCCTTATTACCGCCCAGCGAATCAGGATTGAGGGGAGTATCAGCGGCCTATTCGCCAGGCACGTCAAGCTGGTTCGGGTTGAGGGCCTGCGAATTCTGGTCCCACCACTGGGTAGCGAACAGTTTGAAACACCGCAAAGATCTTCCGTTGTCATCGATGACATGGTCGCTGATGGGGCGATTTTGGAAGTGGCATCTCGCGACGCCGGAAATCAGCCGTACAAGTTCACGTTCCGTGGGTTCACTATTAGTGATGTAGGCAGCAACGTACCCGCCTTTTTTAAGGCAACACTGTCAAATCCTCAACCGCCGGGAGAAATTACCACGACCGGCAAGTTTGGTCCGTGGAAATCTGACGACGTTGGTTCGACTGCTGTATCCGGCGAATATTATTTTGAACATGCTGACCTGGGAAGCTTCGGTGGAATCAGCGGCTTGCTCGCGTCTTCCGGGAAATTTTCCGGCACGTTGGAGCGCATCAATGTTGCCGGAAGCACGGATGTCCCGCTGTTCGCGGTGAGCCGAAGCTCGAACCAGACGCAGCTCCACTCCCAGTTCAATGCGGTTGTGAACGCTGAAAACGGAGACGTTTCGCTGCAAAAAGTGAGTGCCAACTTTCGCCAGACAATCATCTCGGCTCAGGGCAGCGTTGCCGGTAAAGCAGGTCAAACTGGCAAGACGGCTTCGCTCGAAATCACCGGTAAAGATGGCCGGATACAAGACCTTCTACTGCTCTTCATCAAGTCACCGCAGGCACCGATGTCCGGTATCGTCAGCTTCAAGGCGAATGTTTCGGTCCCGCCAGAAGATAAACCCTTCCTGGAGAAGGTTGAATTGCAGGGTGATTTTGGAATTAATGGTGGGAGTTTTACACCGGGCGCACAACAGAACGTCAACAACCTGAGCGAGGGCGGGTCGGGAGAAAAGAAACCTAACAACAGCAAGAATGAAACCGATACTCCAAATGTTCTCTCCAATTTAAAAGGGCACCTTATTCTTAAAAACGGCACCGCTACGTTTTCCAACCTTTCCTTTAGCGTTCCCGGCGCATTGGCGCAAATGCGTGGAACCTACAGCGTGATCAGTCAGAAAATAAATCTTCACGGAACTCTAAAAACCGCAGCTGACATTTCGAAGACAACCTCCGGGGTCAAGTCCTTAATGCTGAAAATGATGGCTCCTCTTTTCAAAAACAAGCCAAACGGTTATGTGGCCCCAGTCAAGATCACCGGTACTTACGATCATCCATTATTCGGCTTGGACTTGGGTAATTCGGATAATGGTAAGAACCAGAATGCAAAAGCACATACGCCGAGACTTCCAGACCAATCCGCGCATTAGTCTCGATATTTCCCAGTTATGAGCCTACCCCCCGTCATAAAGTCACATCAAAGTGCCGCTATGACAAAGTGGTTACAACTTGCTGTCATATCGGTTGTTGTCGCATATGTCCCCGTGTGGGCCCACGCGCAGACAAACTCTTCTCAGTGGCCTGACAGTCCGTCTCACAGCAGGGAGATGAACGGAGATGGCCCTGACTCTCCATCGGCCCGGCAAGTGTCATGGCGCAGCTTGCCCAAAGACTTCCTTCACGATCAAAAAGGGGTTTGGTTGTTGTTCCCAGGACAATTGGCCAAGGGACATTACTGGCTGCCCACTCTCGCAGTCATTGGCGGGACCGCTGGGTTGATCGTGGCTGATCCGCACGCGATGCCTTATTTTCGTTCCCACGCGAGAAATCTTGACGATGTGAATGACACCTTCGACGCCCCGATTACCAGCGCCGAGGTCATAGCCCTGCCGGCGTCATTGCTGGTCGCGGGCTATGCGCGACATGACGAATACCAGGTAGGAACGGCATTACTTGCAGGGGAGGCTTACGCCGACAGCGCAGTCGTTGATCTAGTGATCAAAGCCGTCACTCGCAGAAAACGTCCCTCAGACGTTCCTCCCGGAACCCCATTCAATGACACCTTTTTTGCTGGCGGGAAATCACCCTTCAAAGGAAGCAGCTTTCCCTCCGGTCACGCCGCTGGCGCTTTTTCCGTAGCCACGGTGGTTGCGACGCGCTACCATACTCACCGCTGGGTGCCTTGGGCCGTCTATGGCTTCGCCACGGCAATCAGCTTTTCCCGTGTAACCACCAGCGCTCACTTTCCCTCTGATGTGTTTCTTGGCGCCGCCCTTGGATACGCGATCACCCGGTATCAAGTGTTAGCTCCCCGGTAATTTCGGAATCCATAAATTGCAGCGCTATGCCGACTTATCATAGGTCAGGAGCGGGGTGCCATGACCAAGCGACAACCTAGGGTTCACACTCAACTCGGCCGAACATCAGTGCAGATCTTTGCCGCGAATGAGCATATAAACCAGATTCTCATCGACCATCTTGATCCCGAAGCCTGGAGAGCTAAACCGCCCGGCAAGGCGCGAAGTATTGTGGCGATCTTCACGCACATGCACAATATGCGCTGCAAGTGGGTCAGGCTTACGGCTCCGCACGTGAAGGTTCCGCCGCAGCTCAACCGGGCGAACTGCACGGCGCAGCAGGCGCGCAAGGGATTGGCCGAAAGTGGCGCTCGCTGCGCGGAGATGCTCGCGCAAGCGTTCGACGGTTCAGGAGGCCGTATTGAGAAGTTCCTTAGAGACGGATGGGCGCGGCCCTGGCCGGTTGGCATTGAAATGTTGTGCTACATGCTCACTCACGAAGCCCACCACCGCGGGCAAGTGTGCATGCTGGCGAATCAGCTCGGTTTCCCCTTGCCGAAAAAGGTGGCGTATGGAATCTGGAATTGGGAAAAACTGTGGAAAGACTCCGGGTCGCCCGGCGGCCCCGGCTACGATCTGCCGTGATAGGATGCACCCATTCCTGAGAACAAGGGGCATGGCCCATGACCCCCGCAAACAGGCGCCAGATCGAGGAGCTGTATCGAGCTGCACGGGATCCGGCCAAGCGCGCCGAAGTGTTGGCCGCGGCGGACCCGAGCCTTCGCAGCGAAGTTGAATCTCTGCTTGCTCGCGAATACCCGGAGACACCAATTTCCGGCCAGCCTGCACCGGCTGGTGCACCAGCGCTCACCGGCCCGACTGTAATCGGACCCCGCGCCCAAATAGGCCCTTACCGGATCGAAAGACTCCTCGGCGCTGGTGGCATGGGTGAGGTTTTTCTAGCGGTCGATACCAAACTCAACCGGCCGGTGGCGATCAAGTTCCTGTCCACGGGACTCGCCGACGTTGCTGCACGACAGCGTTTCCAGCGAGAGGCACAAATGGCCTCCTCGCTGAACCACCCGCACATCCTGACCGTCCACGATGCCGGAGAATTCGAAGGCCGGCAATACCTGGTGACTGAGTTCGTAGACGGCGGAACGCTTCAGTCCTGGGTCAGACAGGAAAAACGCGGGTGGCGTCAAATCACGGAGTTATTGACCGGTGTAGCCGATGGGCTTGCCACCGCGCATGCTGCCGGAATCCTGCACCGCGATATCAAGCCGGCCAATATCCTGGTTGCGAAAAATGGTTATGCCAAGTTAGCGGACTTCGGTCTGGCGAAACTTCAAGAGCCATCGGACTCGGGCGGTATTCGCACTGTCACCGAAGGACAAACTCGTCCTGGAGTGCTGATGGGAACGATCCCCTACATGTCTCCTGAACAAGCTTCGGGATGCGCCGTCGATTCGCGAAGCGACATCTTTTCATTCGGAATCGTTCTATACGAAGCCTTCGGCGGTGAGCGGCCCTTCACCGGCACGACGGACCGCGAAGTATTGCAAAGTATCATCCGCGCGACCCCCCCGCCTTTGTCGGACACGGTTCCTGCCGGGCTGCGGAGCATCGTAGAGAAATCACTCGAAAGTGATCCTGCCGACCGCTACCAGTCGATGCGGGAACTGACAGTGGATCTCCGGAGGATGGTTCGGCAAAAGTCAGGGGAGCATGCTGTTGCCGAGGTCGTCAAACCGAAACGCCATGCCTGGTTGCCATGGGCATCAATGGCCTTTGCGACAATCTTAGTCGTGGGATTTATCGCGTGGGTCTTCGCCAACAGACACCCTGCAACCGCGGAGAATCCGCTTTCCAATGCGCAGTTTGCACGGCTGACAGACTTCGAGGGGGCCGAAACGAACCCTGCCATCTCCCCCGACGGAAAGTTCGTCGCTTTCATCTCCGAGCGGAGTGGAACGTTCGATATCTGGCTGATTCAAGCTAACGGTAGCAGTCTTGCAAACCTTACCCGGGGCCGGATCGGAGATGCGCGCGGACCCCTTCGTGCTATCGGATTTTCAAGTGACGGATCTGAGGTGTGGAACGGCGGAACGGAAAGCCGGAGGCTCATGCTCTGGCCGCTGATGGGTGGAGCGCCGCACAATTTTTTGGGCGAACATGCTGCCGAAGTTGCCTGGTCACCCGACGGCACCCGGCTGGTGTATCACAGGTGGGAACCGGGCGATCCCACGTTTGTGGCGGATCACAATGGCGCCGAACGAACATCAGATACTGAAAAGCCAGCCTGGATTGCACAACCACTATCAAATCTGGTCGAAGGATGGGCGCTGGATCTACTTTGTCCGCGGCCGGCCATCGACCCATGAAATGGACTTGTGGCGCATTTCACCGGACGGCGGAGAACCGGAACAGCTCACTCGTTTCAATACCGATATCTCAGACCCGGTTCCAATCGACGAGCGGACGGTGCTTTACGTCGCCCACAACGAAAATGGGGCTGGTCCGTGGTTGTGGGCGTTCGATACGAGGACCCGAACTTCGCAGCGCGTGAGCCTGGGATTAGAGCAATACACCGCCCTCGCCGGTACCGCGGATGGCCGGCGTTTGGCGGCAAGCGTGGTGAACGCTCAAGTCAACTTGTGGAGTGTTCCGATTACGAATCGTATTGTCGAAGAACAGGAGGTCAAAGCATTCCCGCTACCTACCGTGCGCGCCCAGACGCCACGCTTCGCAAATGGATCATTGTTCTACCTATCTTCGCGAGACGGAGCGGATGGGCTGTGGAGCTATCGTGATGGGCAAGCGCTGGAAATCTGGAAGGGTTCGGAAGGCTCGCTGCAGTCGCCACCCGCAGTATCGGCGGACGGGAGCAGTGTTGCATTTGCACTCAAGCGGGACGGAAAGCGGCGGATGCACGTCATCGCAGCGGACGGAACGCAAGTGCATGCTTTGTCCAGCGACATCGATGTCCGGGGCACGGCTTCGTGGTCGCCCGACGGCAGATGGATTGTCGCGGCCGGCAGCGACCGCGATGGGGCTGGACTATTCAAATTACCCGCCGACGGCGGGTCGCCGGTCCGGATAGCAACCGGACCGTTCTTGGATCCGGTGTGGTCTCCGCGCGGGGATCTGATCGTCTATGGCGGCACGCAGGTGTTCACCCTCATGCCGCTCCTCGCGGTACATCCGGATGGCACTCCCGCGAAGCTGCCCGAAATCAAGGTTCAGCGCGAGGGCGAACGTGCACGGTTCCTGCCTGATGGCACAGGCCTGGTTTACATGCTCGGCAGTACGACTGCTGGGCAGGATTTCTGGCTCCTCGACCTCAGCACAATGCACTCACGGCAGTTGACCCGGCTGAGCAATCCCGCCGTAATGCGGACCTTTGATATCACTTCCGATGGCAGCCGTATTGTATTCGACAGGTTGCGTGAAAATTCTGCCATCCTGCTCATCGACCTTGCGATGAAGGAATTCCGTCCGTAGCGAGGAGGAGAACATTCCTTCATCTGCCTGGGCCCTGCGACTATCACTGATTGCGAGTGAGATCGCCCGCCGCGCGCGGGCATCTGCTCTTGTACCACTACTACCAGGTGACATTTAATCGACCTTCCAAGACTCTTGGGATCGACATCTACGAGGCTGGCAGCGAGTGATGCTCGTGCATCACGCGCCATCGGCCGTCAATCTTTCGGAGACCCATCGTCAAACGAAATTCGAGGTCTTCCCGCTTGCCCTTCGGGTCTATGTCGACGCACTGCCCTGTCGCCGTGGCGAAGGCCACGTCCTTTCCTGCGGTGATCTCAATATCGCGAAAGTCAAACGCCACCGGTCTCTCGGCACAGAAGAAGAATGTTTCCCAGGTTGCCATGTAAGCATCGAGTCCTCGCGACAAGAACGGAGGTGGCACATCGAACATCAATATTTCGGAGTCATGGTCCGCACGGATCGCTGCCCGGTTCTCTTCGCGAACCGCTTTAGCCCATTTCGCGATGAGCGTCTGGATATCAATTTCGTCCTCGGACAATGGTTCATCTCGTCTATTTTTAGTCATGATTTTTTGATCGCGTCATCTGCAGCTTCCGTAGCATTGGGTTTTCAATTCTGTCGCGTCAGATTCGCAATAAAAGCCGCTCTCCAGGTTTTACCGCCATCATCCGAGTATGACTCAGTGTAAGAGTGCGAATCGGGTTTGATATCGGACCATGCTCCTCGCACCAGGATCGTTCGATCTTTAAACGTGTCCTCCGAGAGAAGTTCTCCCCGGCCATTCTTGAATGAACCAACCAATGGCGATGCAAGCACGCCGTCTTTGCTCCCGATAAATGTCTGGTTCCATTGGTGAGCCTCAGGGTTATAGAGAAACAGAGTCATGCCCTCCCAATGGCCATTTGGCCCTTCTGCCTCAATTTCCTCCAGCTCAGCGCGGCCGCCCCACAGCTTCCTCACCGTCACAGTTCCATTAAGTTCGACCGAGTTGTCCGAACTTGAAAACGGATCAAGAATGCGTCGTATGTGAGTTTGCCAAGTTCCGAAGTTGAAGTCGAAATCCGAGCGTGCCTGGTCGGAGGGAGAGGTTGCATTCCACTCGATCTCGGTTTGATCATTCAGCCTCGTGTATTTGTTGATCCAGTTCACTTCCCATGTCTTCCCACCGTCTGATGAAAATGCCTGCTCGGACTGCGCCGTATCGCGCGTGATGCCCCAGATGGAAAACCGCACCAGAATGGCTTTTCCGTTGAGCGGTTCCTGATCATAGAAATCGGCGCGTCCATTTTTAAATTCGCCAGTGCCGGGGGTGCCGAGAGTACCGACATTCGGCGTGGCGAAATCCAGGTTCCACTGGTGTCCGGTGGGGTTGTACCAGCGGAGCGAAATCAATTCGACGTGGCCTGCGGGGCCGTCGGCCTTATATTCGGCAATGTTGGCACGACCGTCCCAGATCTTTTTGACGAGCGTGATCCCGTCCATATCAGCCCAGGTCGTTGAACCTGTCAATGGATGAAGGAGACGCGACGAGTGGGTCTTCCAGGATCCGAAGTCGAAATCGAAATCGTGCTGCCCGTCTCGCGGAGTCGCGTTGTCCACCTCAGACACTCTCGCTGCCGGCTGAACCTGTGCCAACCCTTGCGGAAAGGCCGAGAGATAGAAAAAGATGAATGCAACCAGACAAAAACTAATTCCACGGAAGAACATCTTCATTTTCCTTTATTAATTCATGCCGGCGTATGTCGTCTTTGCGAAAGCTATTCCTGATATATATCTATATGGAGTTTAGCGGTTCAGTTCAATCACCACTTTATTGGGATTTGGCATGACCAGTTTAAAATCGCCCAAACGCCTTTTGAGGGGTATCCCGTCCCTGATCGCTGTCGACCGAAGATCACCGATACCGCTCTATCGACAGATCTATGAGAACTACCGCACGAAAATTGCACGGGGAGACCTGCGCGGCGGCGAACCGATTGCGTCCACACGGGAACTGGCTCGCGATCTTCGGATTTCGCGACTGCCTGTATTGAACGCTTACAACCAGCTTCTCGCTGAGGGCCACTTCGAGAGCCGCGCTGGTTCCGGGACGTTCGTGGCGACGACAATCCCGGCACACTCAGGGCCAAATAACTCAGGCCGCAATGGAACTACGCTCGCGCCCCGATTGATTTCAGCCCGCGCACTCGCCCTGCCCAAATTCGAAAGACCTTCCTGGGCAGAGCAACTCGGCGCCTTCCAGGTAGGTCAGCCAGAACTCAAAAACTTTCCCATTCAGCTATGGTCGAGGCTTGCTTCCCGTTATTTTCGCGAGTTGAAAGTCGGAGCGCTTCAGTATGGTCATCCGATGGGGTTGGAGGAACTTCGGCAGGCGCTCGCCGCTTATCTCCGGACCTCCCGAGGAGTGCGGTGCGAGTCCGACCAGATCATGATTGTCAGCGGATCTCAGCAAGCGTTGGACATTTCCACGCGAGTATTGGTCGATGCAGGCGCACCAGTCTGGGTCGAAGAACCAGGATACTGGCTGGTGCACCACGTTTTAAGAGCGGCCGGTTGTAGGGCGATTCCGGTTCCGGTGGACTCCGAAGGTCTGGACGTTTCCGCCGGAATGAAGCTGCACCGAAATGCTCGCGCGGCTTATGTTTCTCCTTCGCATCAGTACCCTCTCGGCGTGACGATGAGTGCGACCAGGCGATTCCAGCTTCTTGAATGGGCATCAAAAGCTGGTTCCTGGATTATCGAGGACGATTACGATAGCGAATACCGCTATGACAGCATGCCGATTGCCTCCCTGCAGGGGCTCGACAGCAATGCTCGCGTGATCTACACCGGCACGTTGAGCAAAGTGCTGTTCCCATCACTCCGTTTGGGATACATCGTTATCCCACCTGATCTCGTAGATCGTTTCGCGGCCGTCCGACAGTCGATGGACATTTGCCCGAGCCATGCCAGCCAGGCAATACTCGCGGCATTTATCCGTGAAGGCCACTTCGCTCGCCATATCCGCCGAATGCGCAAAGTCTACGAAGAACGGCGAGAGCTGCTCATCGAGCAAATCGAACGTGAGTTAAGCGCCTCCTGCACAGTGATGGGAGCGGAGGCCGGAATGCATCTGACGTTGATGTTTCGTGACAAGCTTGATGATCGACAGATTGCGAAAAGAGCAATTCAGCGGAAACTATGGCTTTCATCGCTATCTCTTTCTTATATCGGACGGGCTCCCTGTCATGGTCTTGTTCTCGGGTTTGGCAATACACCGGTCAAGCAAATACCCTCCGCAATCCTTCAATTGAACGAAATTCTGAGTAATTAATACTCGGCGGCTCGAAGGACTTCAGGTCGCCTCCGCCACCACGGCGGCCGCGAGAAACCAAGTAGGTATCTGTCCGCTACCAGTCAAATTCTTTACAAAAGAATGACAGCCGCCTGACACTCGCCGGCTTCCTCTGCTCAATCATTCCGCAACGGGGTAACTCCGAACGGAGGATGGTTATGAAGACGATCTTTCTACTGCTACTAGCGATAGTGTGCTGCGGATGTGGTGGGTACAGCGCCCCCGCGTCGATGAGCGCGCCGCCCAAGGCTGGGTTTGTTCCTACGATTGCGGCAATCGTGCCAAACACGGCGAATCATGGCGATCCGTCTTTCATGTTGACGGTGAACGGCACCACCTTTAACGCCAACGCGGTGGTGAATTGGAATGGGGCGCCGCAAAGCGGAACTGCCCATCCGGCAATGAATCAACTTACGGTGGCGATCCCTGCTTCCGCCATCGCAACCGCTGGCAACGTTTCAGTGACAGTGACCAATCCGGGGAGCAGCACGCCCGGCGGTCCGTATGGCGGGGGTAGCACCATCATGAGCGAGACCTCAGCCAGCATGACGTTTACCATTAACTAGCGACTCGGCCGTTAGCTGCCGGCTGCGATAACTATCACACCCAAAGGCGTCAAGTATTCGTATTTTGTTCGCCTTCTAATGTTAACATGACCGCGTGAGCACGCTTCGCGCTGAACTTTGTCACCGAGCCGGGCAGTATGCCCAGGCTCATGGCTTGCCACACTGCTTAAGCTACGGCCATCCCTCTACGGTATGTTTTGAGAGCTACAACGATGATTCGCTGCATGGAAACTTTCTTCCCGCAACTTACAAAGCCATCCTAAAAAATCCGGACTGGCGACGCCGTTTGCAGAAGGTGCATGCGCAGGGACGCAAATCTCTCCCGCGTTTGGAGTTTGGAGTGCGTCGCGAGCTCGACACCTGCACGAGTTCTGACGCTTTGCTAATGAACATATTCTGCTATCCGGGCGTTTCCGAAAATTCAGAGGTCTGTTCGATGCTTGACGTGAGGCCTTCAACAGTCCCTGAGTTCGGCTTTCGAGCGCGAGTGCCGTTCTCAAGCGGGAAATTAGACCGCACAGAAGTTGATATGCGGCTAGACAATTTGTTGGTCGAAGCAAAGCTAACCGAGAGCGGCTTTCAGAACGCTCCGAAACCAATTGTTGGCGGGTATCGCGACTTCGGAGAAGTGTTCGAAGCTGAAAGATTGCCTCAGAGCGAAAAAGGCTATCAGTCGTATCAGCTGATACGGAATGTGTTGGCTGCTCAAGCCGCCGGCTGCGCATTCTGCGTATTCGTTGATGCGAGAAGACCCGATCTGATCGAAGCCTGGTATGCAGTGATGAAGTGTGTCTGCCCGACCGACTTGCGTGTACGCTGCAAAGTATTAACCTGGCAAGAGCTCGCGAGAGTTCTTCCGCGACGCCTGCGAATATTTCTTGGTCAGAAGTATGGTATTCACGGGTAACTTCAGTGGTCAGTTGCGGGTGCCGGTGGTCGGCGGGCTCCGGCCACTGATTTTCCACCCGAATCCTTCACTCTGAATGAAAATCACCTCTCCTGCGCCGCGGACGCATCGCGCTCCCACGCGCCAACCATCGAGCGCAGACGCTCATCTGAATAAGCCGCCACAATGGGGGTCAGCCTTGGTCAAACAAATCGTCGCCGTCATTCTCTTTTGCAGTTTTCTGTTGGCACAGGCCACCGCCCCGGAGCGAAAGGTGGAAGGCAATGTGATCAGTTCCGAGCGGGATCCCGCAGTCCGAATTCATCTCCCGAAATCCGCGAAATATGTTGGCGCGGATCGTTGGGTGCTGTATGACATCGCGGATTGCGAGCTGCATGCCTTTGTCGTTGCGGATTCCCGGAAAAATGTCCAGCGACTTTACTGGGTGCAGTTCGAGGGCTATGTTCCGACCAAGCCCGAGCTGAAGCATACCTACGATTCGCCCAGGCACACGAACATCGGTGGCATGGATTTCTATGTTGATACGTGGGTTCGCCCGAAGGACGCGGAGATGCGGCCGGGCTCCGACATCGAGCACATCCTGGCGCTTATTAAGGCCAAGGGATACAAAATGCCGGAAGGAATGATGTATGTCCGCCTTGTCCATCTGCTCGATGAACAGAAGCGCAAAGAACTCATGATTATCTACGCCGAGGATTTGGCGCAAAGCGGTTTCTTTGTTGCGGAACTTCAACCGGAAGGCAACTCACATGATCGCTGGCCTGTCCTCGAAAAAGGCCTGATCGAAAGAGCACAAAAAAGCCTGGTAATCGAGTCAACAAAACCGTGACGACCGTTGACCGCGGTCGCGAACCGCTTATTACCTGAGGACCCATAGTGATCAATATAGCCGGTCCGTCCGGAATCGACACCTCTGGATGTTGTGACCTGGATGTTGTGACCCGGATATTGAAATGGGCAGAACCTAAGGCCAGCTTAGCGCATCCAAAAAGAGGAATCTTCACAAGCTGGACATTGAGGATATTGAAATGGAATCGAGAAGACTCGGTAACGATGGACCGCAGGTTTCAGCAATCGGATTAGGCTGCATGAGCATCGGCATTGCCGATGTCTACACCAGCAGCACGCGAGACAATGGCAAGGCGATTGAACTGATTCGTCGGGCGATCGATTTGGGAGTCAACTTTCTCGATACCGCAAATATCTACGGCGACTCTGAAATCAAAGTAGGCAAAGCCTTAGTCGGCCGGCGCGACCGCGTCGTTCTTGCCACCAAGTTCGGTATCGTTACCGACTCGACGGTTCAAGACCGGCAAGTCGACGGTAGCCGCGAGAATGCGCTGCGCGAGTGCGACAAATCCCTGGAAAGGCTTGGAGTCGAAGAGATCGATCTTTATTACTTGCATCGGGTCGATCCGAAGGTGCCGATCGAAGAAACAGTCGGAGCGATGGCGGAGCTCGTTCGTGCGGGGAAAGTGCGCCACCTCGGACTGTCCGAAGCATCACCGGAGACCGTACGCCGGGCCCACAAAGTTCATCCTATCGCGGCAGTCCAAACGGAATACTCGCTGTTCAGTCGTGAGCCCGAAGACGATCTGTTGCCGGCCTTGCGTGAACTCGGGATCGCGTTGGTGGCCTACAGTCCGCTGGGTCGCGGATTTCTAGGCGGGCGGTTTCGCAGCATCGCTGAACTCTCGCCCAACGACTGGCGCCGTGGAAATCCGCGCTTTCAGGACAGACAGTTTCAGAAAAACCTTGCCATTGCCGATGGCTTGAAGGAAGTCGCGGAACAGAAGGGCTGCACGCCGGCACAGCTTGCGCTGGCCTGGATTCTCCGCCGCCACCAGGATGTAATCCCCATTCCTGGTACGAGCAGCATTGCTCGCCTGGAAGAGAACATCGGCGCAGCCGACGTCCAGTTGAGCGAACAGGATCTCAATCGAATCGAACATTCTTTGCCCAAAGGGTCGGTAGAAGGCGATCGCTACGCGCCGGCGATGATGAAGATTGTTAATGGATAGAGGATAGTGTTTGCTCGCGAAGCGGCAGTCTTTGAAAAAGCTCCCACAGGTTGCTAGTCTGTTCCGGGCGCTAATCCATCCATCAGCAGAAGCAGGTCGCGGAGGAATTTCTGCCGTGTCACAGAAAGTAGATCTCTACGACACTTCGTATGGAAACTCTCAGTCGCATTTGTACCGACAGGTGCGTATCGAGACCTACGGCGAGGACTTTGGGCAAACAAGCTGGGTCACAACCGAAGAGACCAAGGAAATCCCGCGACTGCTTGACCTGAAAGTCGATTCGTCGGTGCTGGAGTTGGGGTGCGGTTCGGGGGAATATGCGTTGTACCTCGTTGAAAAAGTAGGCTGCCGCCTCAAAGGGCTGGATATCAATGCATCCGGAGTTCGCAACGCGAACCAACTTGCGCTGACAAGAGGTCTCTCTTCACAGGCGAGTTTCGAGCAGTTTGATCTCTCGAACAACCTCACGTTCGATACCAACACCTTTGATGCCGTATTTTCGAATGATGTTCTGTGCCATATTCCAGGCCGGCCAAAGTTGTTGGGTGAGATGTATCGCGTACTGAAGCCGGGCGGACGGGTGCTGTTCAGCGACGCTCTGGTAGTTGGCGGGATCGTCTCCAACGAAGAAATCGCCACGCGCAGTTCGATCGGTTTTTACGTGTACAGTCCGCCTGGAGAAAATGAACGGCTGATTGAGCGTGCCGGGTTTCGCGAGATCCGCGTAACCGACACAACTGAGAGCGCGGAGCGGATCGCGAAACAGTGGCATCAGGCACGTGAGATACGGAAACAGGAACTGGTCGCAATAGAAGGCAACACCAACTTCGAGGGACTGCAACGGTTTCTGTCCTGCGTGCATATCTTGACGAGCGAAAGGCGGCTGCTGAGGCATCTGTACTTTGCGAGTAAGAGCTCGTGACTGTTGAGCTGTCGGATGAGGATTGGCGCTATGGGGACGCTAATCGGGATACAACAGAAACTCTTATCTTACTGAAAAATTGGCTCCTCAGGTAGGACTCGAACCTACAACCCTCCGGTTAACAGCCGGATGCTCTGCCATTGAGCTACTGAGGAGTGTTGTGGACGCATGAGATCATGCGTCGCTGCATTATCGCTTTCTATACTAGCATTCAGACGCAGTTGCTGAAAACTTCCCGCTTTGGTTTTTTGATACTCTATGTCCCGCATCGCTGCGAGGTGAGTATGGCAGGAGGGCTTCGTTTGCTCTGGATCGTTCTTTGTCTATCCGTAATGGTAACTCTCGCTCTGGCCGCTGACGACTCATCGCCGAGCACACAATCGCAGGGCCCGCCTAAGGTGAAGGTGGACGTTGTCGAAGAGACAATTCACGGCCACAAGATTTCCGATCCCTACCGGTGGCTGGAAGATGCAGGCAGCGCAGACTCGCAGGAATATGTGCGCGCGGAACTGGCTTACACCCGCAGCATTCTCGATCCATTGCCGGGACGCGATGCGATTCACCAGCGGCTTGCGCAACTTCTGTCGATTGGGACAATCGGCACGCCGCAAATCGGCGGACCCTACTATTTCTATACTCGGCGCGAAGGCACACAAAACCAGCCGGTGTTACTGGTTCGCGAGGGCATGCACGGCAAAGACCGCGCGCTGGTGGACGCCAACAAGATGTCCGCAGACGGCACCGTCGCCCTGGATTGGTGGTTCCCCTCCGACGACGGCAAGTACGTGGCATACGGAACCTCGGGAAGCGGATCGGAAAATAGCACCCTGTACGTAATAGAAACTGCGAGCGGCAAACTGCTGCAGGACACTATCGAGCACACCCGCATCGCCCAGGTCGCATGGAAAAAGGATGATTCAGGTTTCTACTACGGACGTAATCCAAAAAAGGGTGAGGTGCCCGAGGGCGACGATGTCTACTACCTGCACATCTTCTATCACCAACTCGGAACCGATCCTGCCAAAGATCCGCTGATCTGGGGGGAAGGCCGCAAAAAAGAGGAGATCCTCGTTTCTCAGCTGCCTGACGACGATGATCGCTGGCTGCTGCTGACTGCGTTTGAAGGCTCTGCAGGCAAGAATGGACTTTTTCTCCACGACCTTAAATCCGCAACTCCTCCGGTGGAGATTACCAGCGGTAAGGATTTTCACTACAGCGGAGAAATCTTCCGGGGCAAGCTTTACATCACCACCAATGAGGATGCACCCCACTTCCATCTGTACGTGGTGGATGCCGCCAATCCCGTCCGCGCCAACTGGAAAGAAATTATCCCTGCTGCGGACGGCATTCTGAAAAACACGGCGATCGTGGACGGGAAACTTCTGGCCGAGTATGAAAAAAACGCCAGCTCACAACTCAAGCTTTTCGATCTTCAGGGCAAAGCATTGGGCGACGTTGAGCTTCCTGGCGTCGGTTCTATCGAGGGACTCGGCGGCAGGTGGGACCGGAAAGAGCTTTTCTTTGGATTTCAGTCGTTCACAATTCCTCCATCTGTGTACCAGGTCGAGACATCCTCCCGAAAGGCCTCGCTGTGGGACAAAGTGTCCACTCCCGGCGTCGATCCTTCAGCCTACGAGGTCCACCAGGTCTGGTACACGTCGAAGGACGGCACCAAAGTCCCGATGTTCATCTTTCACAAAAAAGGGTTGCAACTCAACGGCAAGAATCCAACCATCCTCACCGGATACGGCGGATTTAACGTGAGCCTTACGCCCGCGTTTTCTGGCGCGCGCTATCTCTGGCTGGAACATGGCGGCGTTTTCGCGGTCGCGAATTTGCGAGGCGGTTCCGAATTCGGCGAAGAGTGGCACCGCGCCGGAATGCTGGACAAAAAGCAGAATGTTTTCGATGACTTCATCGCGGCCGCCGAATTTCTGATTGCAGACAAAATCACCGACAAGGACCACCTCGCCATTCAGGGAGGCTCCAATGGCGGCTTGCTGATGGGCGCAATGATCACGCAGAGGCCTGATCTGTTTCGCGTGGTCCTGTGCCAGGTGCCGCTGCTCGATATGCTTCGTTACCAGAATTTCTTGATCGCGAAATTCTGGGTCCCGGAGTATGGCTCAGCCGAGGATCCCAAACAGTTTGACTGGCTGTATGCGTACTCGCCATATCACCATGTAAAGGCGGGTACTGAATATCCCGCAATCATGTTCATGACGGCGGACAGCGACAGCCGCGTCGATCCCATGCATGCTAAGAAGATGGCTGCGCTGATGCAGGCGGAGGCCGCCAACGGTAAAAGCAAAGATCGTCCGATTCTGCTGCGCATTGAACCCAAAGCTGGACATGGGCAGGGAAAACCGATCTCAAAACAGATTGAAGAAGGAACGGATATTTATTCGTTTCTGTTCTGGCAGTTAGGAATAAAACCTTAGAATCAGTCGTCGTTCGGGGAGGTTCCGCTCATGCCAACCGCGTCGAAAGTAGGCTCTTTGATTTTTGCAGTATGTCTCACTGTCGGCGCGCCATCGATGGGCGGCGCAAGACCTTACCAGAGTGACGCCACGCCCGCGGAACAGCAATCACCGCAATCACAGGAACAAAGCGCGCAACCGCGTAATGCGAAGGTAAACCGGGATATCCCGGACGACGCGCCCGATGACGAACTCGCACCCGCCGCGGTTCAACTCGACGTTTCGAAAGACTCGCCGTTACTCCAGGAGCTTTACCAGGCGACTCGAGAAACCAAAGAGCAGGCCATTCTTGACCGGTTGGCCCGCGCTAAGAATCTCATCGAAAGCGGCGCTGACCTGAAAGCTACGGACCCGGAGGGACGGACCGCACTGCACTGGGCGGTTTTCGGTTCGAGCTACACAACCAAACAGAGGGTTCTGGTTGCCTACGAGAAAATCGCGGATGCAATGATCCAGCGTGGGGTCGAAATCAACAAACAGGATGTGTACCAGGACACTTCTCTCGACTACCTGCTTTACTCTCCGAGTTTTGAAATGCAGACTCTGCTCACTGAAAATGGCGCGAGTAGCGGATTTCTGGCGGCGTTTTATACTTTCTTCAATGAGGTTTCGACAAACTTTCCACCGACACATGAAGCAGCAGTTGCTTTGACGCGCAAAGCCGACCTGGCTCCCGGAGCGACGCTGAGTATACGTCTCGATGTTCCTGTCTACAGCGACCGGTCACGCACCGGCGATCCAATCGAGGCGACCGTCACCTACCCGCTGTGCAGAAACGGGGAGCAACTGGCCTGCAAGGATGGCGAATTGCTGGTTTCTCCCGGAACCAAAGTTAGCGGCACCGTGCTGTTCGCGGCAAAAGCGCCTGACAAATACTCAAGGCCCCGCCTGGTGCTCGACTTTTCCAATATTGTTCATAAGAATGGCCAGCGCACACCGCTTTATGCACGCGTGCTCTATGTCGATAACGCGCGTGAGACTGTCCGCAATAATGAAATCCTCGGAATCATCCAGCCGCATGCATCGAAAAAAGCCTCGTTAGTAATGGCAGCCTTGGGCGCCGCCAATCCTATTGCGGGTTACACCATTAAGGGCGTGCAGACGGTTTATGGCCTGTCATTGCGCAGGGAGGTCCTCTTTCCGGTCGGTACTGATATCCAGGTGCAGGTCGTGCGCGCATCAATGTTGAAGCAAAAAGATTCCTGGACTGGATGGCCGCAACTTCCTGTGGACGCTCCTCTTCAGCAACTCGTCGCAGCCGCGCCACAACGCACTCACACTCCAAACAAAACGCCTTCGGATGTAACCAATCTCATGTTCATCGGCTCAGAAAAGGAAGTGATCGCCGCCTTTCTCGAAGCCCGATGGTTTGAGGCGGACAATCTGAATGCGGCTTCAGCAATGAAAGTGGTACAAGCCACGATGCGGCAAACCGGTTATGCCGGCGCGCCTGTTTCCTCTTTGCTGGTGAACGACAGGCCGCCCGATCTGGTATTTCAAAAGTCGTTGAATACTTTTGCCAAGCGCCATCACATTCGAATCTGGAAGCTCGCGAAGAAATACAACGGTCGCGATTTATGGGTGGGTGCGGCGACTCACGATATCGCCACCACGAACAGTCGAGCCGCTACAAAGTGGTCCCATCGCATCGATCCTCATATTGACCGCGAGCGCGACTGGGTTGAAACCGATCTGCTTTTCGTGGGAACCGCTACCGCCTATGTGGACATGGACCGCCCGCACGCTCCACGTAAAGCGGCGAATGCCACTGGAGACGACATCGTCACTGATGGAAAGATGGCGGTGGTACAAGTGGCCGCGGTGAAGCCAAAGACGGAAGACGCGCCGGTACTGAGCACCCGGCCCTGACGCCAAGGCATCGTGGAAACTTGAATCTCCCTGTGGAATTTTATTAACCAGATTTTCACGAGACCGTATTGCTCCTGCCATCAGCTTCATCTAAGTTGCGGGCAGGAGGAGCCTGTCATGAGTTTGTTGACAGAAAAAGGTGCCCAATCCCTCATGCTTTCTGGCTGCTGTGATCTTCGCGATTGCAAACACCTTTTTTTCGCTCCAGAGTTGGGTGGCTCCGAAAGTGGTTGTAATTTCGCTCGACGGTGCAACTCCCAGAATCGATGTCGCCCCTACAATCGCACGTAGTTTCGGCTTGAAACCTGACAGCACGGTGCAAGGGCACGCGCTTGATAAATTCTTCAAGAGGGCGCACTAGAAAAAACCGAGGGAAACAGTGGCGCGATGGTTAGGGCTGGAGGCTTCAGCCCCTAACGTTTTGGTCGCACTCCTACCCATGCTGCGCCGGCACCGCTGCATGATCCGGAGAGACACCCATCGACTCGGCACTGGCCTTCTCCTCCGAGATTAAGAGTCCAATCAGAATGCAGGCCGCGCCCAGGCCGGAGCGTAGGCCCAAGCGTTCTCCCAGAAAAATGAACGATGTAAGCCAGGCAAACACCGGTTCCAGGGTAAAGATCAGCGCCGTGTGAGTGGCCGGCGTGAACTGTTGCGCCCACGCCTGGATGGCGAATGCCAATGCCAGACTAAGGAAGCCGGTGATTCCGATTCCCCAAATCACCCGTGGAGACCAGATTACGGAGACCTTCTCCGCAAACGAAGCGGTGAAGATCATAAGCAGAGCCGTGATCGCAACCTGCACCAGGGTGATCTGCTGCCAGCGATGCGCCTGGGTTGTGTGCTCGATAAAGATGATCTGAAAGGCAAACACCACAGCTGCACCGAGGGTAAGCAGGTCGCCGTGATTCATGCTGCGCAAGTTCAGTCCGGCACCGGTGGACGCGGGTATTGTGAGCAGATAGAGTCCGACGAACGCCAGAACCACGCCCACTGAAGTCAACCGGTTGATGCCGCGTTTCCAGAACAGCGCGAGAAACACAGGCACCAGCACAACCGAAACTCCAGTGAGGAAAGCTGACTTCGAGGGCGTCGTGTATTGCAGGCCAACGGTTTGCAGCTCGTTCCCAATAAAAAGAAATATGCCGACAAGGCAACCGGCGCGCACCGACGCCCAAGTAAGACGTGGGATCTCTCGATAGAAAATTGCCGCCAGCACAACCGCCGCCAGGCTCATGCGAACTGCGTTGAAGAAGAGTGGAGAAATATCCGCGAGCGCGTTCTTGATGACAACAAAATTCGATCCCCAGATCAGGGTGATCAGGATCAGAAGAATGTGCGCTTTGAGCGAGCGGGACACGGGTACAGAGTAGCAAACATGATATTTCTACGGTTGTGAGTCTCACCGACACGCGATCTCTTCACTCGTATTTTGCGCGGTGTCGGCGGTTGGGAACTGTCCACCCAGGCTGTGTACCAGAGATTCAAAAGCATTTGAGAACCTGCGGCGAGGCGGCTCAGGGTGAACGCCCGAGCTTCGGGAGATCCCTGATCGGTGAAACCGCCGGCTTTCTCCAGTTGATAGACCCTTTCGACTTGAGTATGTGACTGTTTGAGGAAGTCCATATACTGCGCGAACGGATTGGAGAGATACTCCGGCGGGTGGACTGCCGGGGCGAACTCTGTCGCACTCAGGTTGCGGGCTACGTACGGACCCTCAAACTGCCAGTGGATGCCGTGTTTGGTGGTGTAGTTATTTGGATTCGGGCCGACCCACCCGTTGTAGTTGATCGTGGTGTGCAACGGTTGCGACGCATCTCCCACGTAATGGCCCAGCCATCCTGCATAGAAAATAATCGCCTGCTGCACCGGACCCGTGGGTTTCTGAGCCTGACGCAGATTGCGGTATTCCCGGAATGCAGCCTCGAGGCGACCGAATACTTCCATCACGATGTACGGCTGCAGCCCTACTCGCTCGGGCAAATATTGGTCCGGATCGTCCGCGGTGGCGGCGCGCTTCTCGTAAAGCTTGCGATAAAACTGGTAACGATTTTCTGGAAGAGGGTCGAGCCACTCGACCTCTTCGAGATCGATAAAGTGGTCTGGTTCCTGCGAAGATTTGAGAGCAGCCTCGGAGAGATTGCGCCAACGATCGGGTTCCGGCCCCAGATAAGCAATTGCGGCGCCCGCCTGGCGAAAAAAGAGCGGCATTTCACGCGGAATCTTTTGCACCGCGACACGATTAATCCAGATATGTCCTTCCGGGCCCCAGCCGAACGCTGAGGCGGGAAGAACCAAAAGTGCGATGAGCGCAGCGCTGGTCATCCTTCTGAGGAAGCAAAACCGTATCGTCATTGCAGATGACACTCGACTTCTTTCCTTGAAGGAGTTGTTAGAGGTTACCGGCCTCGGCCGGCAAGACCCAGCAGAGTCAGCAGAATGCGTTTGAGTCCAAGCTCCCGACCACTGCAGTCAAACCATTCCTGCAAAGTATGCGCTCCGCCACCAGCTCCGCCACCACCGATCGCAATGGCCTCGAGCCCCAGTGATAGAGGAATGTTGGCGTCGGTGGAAGCCCGCTGCACTTGCGCGGCGTTGCCCAACTGGGCGTCCACCGCGCGGATCACCTGCATGATGTGGGCGCTGGGATGCAGTTCACCTGCGGGGCGATTGCCGATTGCGACCAACTCGTGACTGAGCCCGAAGGGCCGGCGCTGCGACGAAGCGTGCGCCTCGTGAGCTTGCGATTCCTGCTCGATAGCCTGAGCGAGGGCATAACGTAATGCCCGCTCCAAACGTTCCATCTCCGCCATCGACGTGGAGCGGATATCCACTCGCATGCTGGCAGATTCGGGAATGGAATTTACCGAAGTACCCCCGCGAATCACACCGACATTGAATGTGGTCTTTGGCGATGTGGGAACCGGAGTTTCGGCAAAAGCCTGAATGGCTCGTGCCAGCACGACAATTGGATTGGGCGCGCCAAAATCGCTCCAGGAATGCCCCCCTGGGCCGCGGACGATAACTTCAAAGCGGCGGCTCCCCAGGGCTTCGGCGACAATCGTGTCCGAGCCTGCGCCATCGAGGACAAGGCTATAGTGAATGGAATCCTTCCAGCGCGGCGTGGAAAAAATATGACGCATGCCACGCAGGTCGCCCTCTCCTTCTTCACCGACATTGCCGATAAAAAGAATTGGCAGCGCGTGGCGCAGACGTACCGCCTGCAACATAGCTGCTACCGCCAGGATTGCGGTAACGCCGGCCCCGTTGTCCGAAACTCCCGGGCCATACAGCCGACTTCCCTGCTGACGAACATTGAGCGGCGTTCCCGCGGGAAACACTGTATCCAGGTGAGCACTTAGCGCTATACAACCGTGTCCGTAGCCGCTATGCGTGCCGAAGACGTTGCCCACTTCGTCGGTGTGCACTGCGTCCAAACCAAACTCTTTGAATTTTTCAGCCAACCATGCGCCGCGAGCGGCTTCACCGAAAGGAGGCGCGGCAATCCGCGCGAGTTCCAACTGCCACTGCGCGAACTGCGGTTCCTGAGCACGAAACCAGGTAAACGCTGAACGGACTTCTGGCGCCGCAGCCAGCTTGGCGATTTCCTGCTGCACCGTGGGATAAAGCTCCGATACTTCGGCATCGGGTCTTGAAGGCATTTGTTTCGGTCGTCAGTCTTCAGTCGTCAGGGATTTTGTGGCCGATTCACTAGTGCGCTTAGTAGCGCAATTCAATCCAGTCCTGGTTCGAACGCTCGATTACCGAGGACTGACTACTGGTGACCTGACGACCGAAGACTGCATCCTCGGTTCGCTGACGATTGCTCACAGGCGCCTGATAACTGTGCTTCCAACGCACTCCAGAATTTCCGGCTCGGTCAGGGTATGGTCGGAGGCTTTGGCGCGCTGGTAAATTCTCTCCACTACGTCATCGGACGGCGGCACCCCGTGGCGCTCCAGCCAGAACAGAACGTTTGACTTGCCGCTCATCGGTCCAATGTCGATGATCTGCTCCAGCCCGAACATCTGCGAAGGCACGCCCGAATAGACGGCGTTCGCGAGTTCAATGTCCTTCTTTTTATAAGCCTTGATGACAGCAGCGGCGTGAACTCCGGTAGCGGTCCTGAACGCATCTTCACCGACAACCGGGTAGTTCGCGGGAATAGGAACGCCGGTAGCATTCGATACCGCGAGGCAATATTGTTTCAATCCGGTCAGGTCCTGGCCGGACCACGGCGCCACTCCCATCAGTTTCAGATTGACCAGCATTTGATCCATCTGGGTGTTGCCAACGCGTTCACCGATCCCGAGAGCGCAAGCGTGCACACATTCCGCACCCGCCATCAGAGCGGCAAATGAGTTAGGGACAGCCAGCCCGCGGTCGCAGTGTCCGTGCCAGTCCACACGAACCTGCTGGCCGGAGGGCTTCACAACCTCTTCAATGACGAATCGGACCAGAGCGAATGCTCCCATCGGTGTGGCGTGTCCGGCGGTATCGCAAATCACAATGGCTCGTGCGCCACAGTTGATGGCGGTCGAATAAAGACGCTTCACCATCTCCGGATCGCAACGGGAGGTGTCCTCGGTCACGTACATGGGATCGAGGCCGAGCGACACCGCGAACTTCACCGCTTTTTCGGTGGTCTGAAGCAGAAAGTCATCGGTCCAGCCCTCGGTATAGCGCCTGATTGGACTGGAGCCAATAAACATCGCCGCCTGGATGTCCAGTCCGGTGCGCTGCACGATTTCAGCAATCGGCCGGATGTCATTCTCATGGGTGCGGGCAGCGCAGTTGGCGCGAATCTTCATTTTGCCGCGCACAATCTCGCGCGCCAGCGCTTCGCAATCCGACAAAGCGCGCGGTCCGGCGCCGGGCAGCCCAAGATCCAGGGAATTGATGCCCAGTGATTCCATGCAATGAAGGATTTGAATTTTTTCTTCGATCGAAGGATCGCGAACGGACGGCGACTGCAGCCCGTCGCGCAAGCTTTCATCGTTGAGCTGGACACGACCCAGCGGCGGCAACTTGGCGGCGCCCGCTTGATTCCAGTCGTAAATGAGTTCGGAAGTGTTCACGGTAGTTCGGTTTACTTCGCCCGGTCTGAGAATTGCGTTGCTACTTCTTCGGCGCGATAGTCAATCCGAACACCGAGGTCTGTCCCTGCCCCGCAACGTTCAGCCCGCTGACACCGTCCGGGTTAGGCAAATAAAGCGTCTTGCAATGCTCGCAGCGATAAACTTCGATATCCGGACCCCAGGCTTTCTCCGCGTCGCCGCAAGTCTGTTCGACCACGTCGGTCGTGTAAAACCAGCGCTTCAGGTGTCCACCGCAAAATTTGCCTTTCGCGTCCTTCTCGTTGCAGGAGCGTTGCCCCGGCTTCTTGAATTTCACTTTGTGATGCGAAGCTGCGGCGGCGTGATTGTGGTCGTGGCCAAATGAGATGTCCTCGTCGCTGCGGCAAAAGCGCCGCCGAGATTCAAGATTTCATTTTACTCGAAGCAGTTTCGGCCGGGCTACATCGCCATCATTCGAACTCCGTTTTCGGCGCAATTTGCTCCGCTCCCACATGGCCGATGTCTATTTTGGCGACAAAAAAGTTCTCACCTTTAAGGGGGCCGCCTGCCATTCTCCGCAGCATCGCAATCTGGCCGATGTGAGTCAGCGAATCCGCGATTGGAGCCTGGAAGAGTCGTTCCGCCGGCACCTGCAAAAGCTCATCCGATGCCAGGTAGTCATCCAGGTTCTTCAGTGCGGCGAAAAATCGGGCGGATTCGCTTTCCCAGGGCAATGGCTCCGAACTCTTCCAACTCTGTTTGCCCCTTGAATGGAAAGAGCCCAATCCAAAAGATCACCAATATGGGCAAGGATTTCCCCCGCCGAGCGACTAGAAGAACCGCAACGAAAAGCGGCAAAGCCTTCAGGAGCGTCGCGGATCGCTTTCCCGCCACGGTAGGCAATAGTGGCTAAGGTGTGACGTAACATTTCGCGTTTGGCATCGGAAGTTGACGCTGTCATTGGCTTTCTCCTTTACGGACAGATTACAAGTTCTTCTTTCCCTTCAATGCAGTTGCGGCGCCATGCGAACCGCCCTTCCAGTCCGCGGCGAACTGCATGTCGAGAAGTCCTTCCATCTGACGGGCGAAGGCCTTCCCGTAGCCGTACCACCAGACTTTCTCCATTCCCGGCAACCGGTCGGAATCCAGATATTTTGTGCGGACCATTTCTTCAAGACCAAGCCGCCCATGAGACCGGCCTATGCCACTGGCTTTGACCCCGCCATGAGGCGCTTCACTGATGCCGAAGCAGGAGACTGCGTCATTGACCATCACTGTGCCTGCCTCGATCCGCCGGGCTATGGCCTGCCCACGACTACGGTCTCGAGTCCACACACTGGCCGCGAGCCCGTAGTCGGAATCATTGGCCAGGCGGACGGCGTCGTCATCGCTGTCGAACGGCATCACCGGCAAGACTGGACCGAAGGTCTCCTCCCGCATGATTCGCATTGCGTGCGTGACGTCGGCAAGAACGGTGGGCGCATAAAAATTTTGTCCCAGAGCTAGCAAACGGTTTGCGCCTGCCATTACGCGTACCCCGTGCGCACAGGCATCCTCCACCTGCGATTCGACATTGAGTAATTGGCGTTCATGAATCATCGGCCCAACATCGGTATCCGGATCCATACCGTTGCCCACTCGCAGTTGACGGGTCTTGCGTACGCACGCTTCGAGAAAGCGCTTGTACAAGCTTCGATGAACATAGCAGCGCTCGACTGAAAGACAGGCCTGTCCGGCGTTCATGAATGCACCCCAGACGGCCCCGCTGGAAGCGATATCAATATCGGCGTCGTCGAGCACCAACATGGGATCCTTGCCGCCAAGTTCGAGCACCACCGGCAGCAAGCGGGCTGCCACCGTTTGCGCAATCTGTTTACCCGTGCGAACGCTACCAGTGAAGAGCAACTTGTCGATGGAGGAACTACCCATCGCATCAACGAGCGCCGCGGGGCCGACGAGTGCTGCGCCTGTCGAGGCGTCGCCGGGATTTCGGCGAAAACCTCTTCGGGTACACCCGCAGTGATGCAGCAACGATGCCAGCTCCAATGGCGGTGAGCGAAGTAAATTCCGAAGGTTTCAGGACTACCGCGTTTCCCGCCACCAGTGCTGCCAGAGTTTCAGTTGCTGGAATTGAGAACGGGTAATTCCACGGCGAAATAATTCCGATAACGCCATAAGGCTCGCGAAGCAGATAGCCAGACTTGGTCTTCATAGCCAGATTGCCGTGTGGAACGTGCTCGTCCCGCAAAAAGCGGTAAGCGTTTTCGATCAGAAATCGGGCGGTATCGAGAACAACCAGCACTTCCGTAAGCAACGCTTCGACGTAAGGCTTGCCGGATTCGCGCGTAATCAATTGCGCAACTTCGGATTTCTTATCGAAGAGAATGCGCTGAAATTTCCGCAGGATCGTGATTCGTTTGCGCACGCCGAGCGCGGCCCACGCGGGTTGCGCAGCATGGGCGCGAGCGATCGCAGCCTGGACGTCCGCCTCTGACGCACAATCGAATTCGCCTAGAAGTTCGCCAGTCGCGGGATTGATGGAGCTGACTCTGCGAGCTGCGATCTGGAGATCAATCACCATGCAAAAGAATTTCCAGGCGGTCAATACTCAACGTTTACCAGGCACAAACCGCTCGCTGGGGCTGTGGCTCCCGCTGCTGCACGGGAGCGGGCTTCGAGAATCTTCACCACGTCGGACATCGTCAGGGTGCCCTTCCCTGCCAGCAGGAAAGTTCCTACCAGGTTGCGCACCATATGGTGCAGGAATCCGCTGCCCCGAACTGTGTAGATCAGTTCGTCCTCCTCGCGGTGCCAGCTTGAATGGAATACCGTACGAATGTTCAAGACCTGTTCTTCCTTGCCTCGTTCCGGATCAACCGCGGCGAATGACGTGAAATCGTGCTCCCCGACGACGCAGCCAGCTACCTGTTGCATCATAGCCTCGTCCAATGGATAGGGATAATGCCACACATAGCGCGCCCGGAAGGGCGGACAGATGCTGCCGCGAAACATAGTGTAGCGATAGGTTTTCGCCCGCGCAGACTTCCGTGCATGGAATTCAGCCGGGACTTCGGCGGCCTCGAGCACACGAATGGAGGCCGGCAGGATGTCGTTCAGTGCGATAACCAGATTTTCTGCCGGAATCGGTGACTGGATTGCGAGTGTCGCCACTTGAGCAAGCGCATGCACCCCCGCATCGGTCCGCCCCGAACCCTGTGGCAATACCGTTTCCCCGGTTACGCGTCCAATGGCAGAGGCCAGTATGCCCTGGACTGTCGCCGCTTCGGGCTGAATTTGCCAGCCGGAGAATTCAGTGCCGTCGTAGGCCAGGACCAATTTGAGATTACGCATGCGATTGTTTGGAGTCTTCCTGGCGGCGATTATCATCCAATCGGGTTGTAATTCTTTACAAAGTTTTACTTGCGCGGCAGACGTGACAACGCAAAGCCGGACTGTCGCGTCAGATATACTATTTCATTCAACTTAGAGGCTTTTATTAAGGCGCAGGGTGCGCAGCAGGCCCAACGAAACCGCTGAAACTGGACGGCAAACACAAAAATGAAACCTGGAGCAGTCACTTTGCGTACCATCGCCTGATTCCAGAAGCCTTTTACGTATTCATCTTCAAGACTTATCAGATTGAGCAGGGAGAGAATCGAATGTTTTTGTCGGCTTTGCAATGTGCTTTCCGGCGGACTTTTGCCGTCGTTCTCGCCGGTACCTTAACCGCGACGAGTTGGGCCCAAACCGCGGCCCAGCCGGCTGCCGCCGTGCCCGACGGCCCGCAACCGCAAACCCAACGCTTCGTGGTAAAGGACTATTCCAAGCCCCGCTCGCATTTCCCCAATCCTATTGGGCCGTACCAGTCTCACAGCGTGGAAGCGCCTGATCTGAGCAATACCCCACGCATCGAGCAACTGATGCAGAATGGCAAGCTCATGCTCTCCATGAATGACGCGGTCGCATTGGCCATGGAGAACAACTTGGACATCGCGATTCAGCGCTACAACCTGAATATCGCCGACACGGATGTTCTGCGCTCCCTGGCTGGTGGCAGCATTTTGGGCGTCAATAGCGGCATCGTGGCAGGCACACCTGGCGGGGGAACCGGTGGCCTGAGCGGAGCCGTTGGCTCCGGCACTGGAGGCACGACGGCGGGTTCCGGAGGCGCCGGAACCGGCGCTGGCGGACTGGTGAATTCGACTCTGGGAAGCGGCCCCGCGATCACCAGCTTCGACCCTATTCTTACCGGCACACTGCAAATGGACCGGGCATTCACGCAGTCCACCAGCATCTTCAGCCCGATTCCAGTTGCGAACCAGAATACCGGAACGGCAAATTTCAGCTACTTGCAGGGTTTCAAGACCGGCACCAATCTTGTCGGTGGGATTCAACAATACCCACACCACGACTGACAACCCCACCGCTACCTATAGCCCTGCCATCAGCTCAGGGTTCCAGGCCAGGTTCACCCAGCACCTGCTTCAGGGCTTCGGCTTTGCGCCCAATACGCGGTTTATCCGGATCGCCAAGAATGATCGCGAGATCTCCGACATCGCATTCCGGCTTGCAGATCATCACGACTGTCGACCAGATTGAGAACATTTATTGGGATCTGCTGTTCGCCTATGAGAATGTAAGGGTACAGAATGAGTCGTTGACCTTCGCGCAAAAGACTCTCTCCGACACCAAGAAGCAGGTAGAAATCGGCACGCTGGCCCCCATCGAAGTCGTGCGCGCGCAGAGCACCGTGGCTACCGATCAACAGGCTCTGACGGTTGCGCTAACAAACTTGCAGCTGCAGCAGTTGCTGATGAAGAACGCGCTCAGCCGAACTTTGGTCGATCCGAGATTGGCTGACGCCGAGGTAATTCCAACTTCTACTATGCAACTGCCGGCAACGGAACCGGTGGTGCCGACCCAGGACCTGGTGAATGACGCGCTCACCCATCGTGCCGAACTGGCGCAGGCGCGTATCAACCTTTCGAACACAGAGATCAGCAACAAAGCGGTTCGCAATTCGCTGCTGCCGAGCCTCGATCTTTTCGCTTACTACGGAGGCACAGGTATCGGAGGAAACGTTGCGCTCCCTGCATGTCCTCCGGGTGGTGGTAGCGAATTCGAAACCTGCTTCGATCCGACTCACGCTGCGCCTCCATTTCGTAATGGCGGGCCAGTGAGCTTATAGCAACTCGCTGAACCAACTGGTGGATTCGAGCGCCCCCGACAAGGGTGTTGGCTTGACCTTGACCATTCCCCTTCGCAATCGGGTAGCCCAAGCTACGCAAATCCGCTCTGAACTGGAATATCGCCAGTCGCAGATGCGACTGCAACAGCTGGAAAATCAGGTCCGCATCGAAGTGCGCAATGCGCAATTCTCGGTGACACAGAATCGAGCCAGCGTAGCTTCCGCGCAGGCCGCGGTTGACCTCGGACATCAATCCCTGGACGCTGAACAGAAGAAATACGCTTTGGGCGCCTCCACCACTACGCTGGTGTTGCAAAACCAGAGTGCGCTGGCGCAAGCGGAGTCCACCCTGGTATCTGCCATGGCGGCGTATGAAAAGGCGCAGGTGGAACTGGATCGCGCCACCGGGCTCTTGTTGGACCACGCGGGGATCCAGATCGCCGATGCCGAACGCGGAGAAGTGACGCACATGCCCGCGATTCCTTTCGTCGCGCCGCGTCAAGACGTACCTGGGTCGGTGATGCAACCGCAGGCAGTACCCCAGTCCGGGCCTGCTGACACAACTCCCCAGGGAGCTCAACCGAATCAGACAACGCCTCCGCCTCAGTAGTTTTGGTGGAAGCGTAGAAACGAGCCCGGCCAGTGGTAGCGGATGGAAGTTTAGCCGCCAAGCGCTGGACCGGGCATTTTTGTTAGCTGCAGAAAGCGGCTTCGTTGGCCATCGTAATGACAAGCGGGGTCGGCTCTCGCTCGAACTGCACCACTGCTGGCATTCCGCTGCAAGCACCTTCCGGTTTATCCTCTCCGCGTGACGCTCTCCGTGGTTTTAATCACCTACAACGAAGAGGCCAACCTCGCGCGCACGCTCGAAAGCGTGGGACCACTGGTGCGTGATGGGCAAGGTGAGATTGTCGTCGTGGACTCCGGTTCAACCGACCGCACGGTGGAGATAGCGAAATCGTTTGGCGCAAAAATTTTCGTCGAGGAATGGAAGGGCTATGCAGGCCAAAAGAATTCTGCAATCGAGAAGGCTACCGGCGATTGGATTCTAAGCCTGGACGCCGATGAGGAACTGGACAGACAACTCCAGGAAACGCTTCTGAAAACGTTGGAGAGCCTGGATCGGGTAGATAAGTTGCGACATCAAACCGACGCCCATCCGTTCATGATTCAGGACGCCCAGTCAGAAGTTGAGGATTGTCTCGGCACAAAAGCCAGTCACGAACTTGGCGGCATCTGGATTGCCCGTAAAAATGAATTCCTGGGGCGCTGGATCAAACACGGGGGCTTCTGGCCAGACCCAAAGCTTCGATTGTTCCGTCGCGGTTGCGGCCGCGTTGAAGAACGCTCGGTGCACGAAACCGTCAAAGTGACCGTACACACAGCCACATTAAAGCGTGGCGCCATCCTTCACCACTCGTATCCCACGATCTCCGACTACATCGAGCACATGAACCGCTATTCCTCGCTGGGGGCGGAGATGGTGGTCGCGGATGGCCGGACCGGGTTCAGCGTGGTCAATATCGCGATCCGGCCATGCTTCACGTTCATCTACAACTATTTTTTGCGTTTGGGATTTCTTGACGGCCGCGAGGGACTGCTACTGCATATCTACCATGCCGTTTATGTTTCCTGGAAATACGCGCAAGGCCTGGGAACTCGGTCATTCGCCAAAACCCTGACGCGCCTGAAATCTCTTACTCCGTTTTCTCCAAATTTGCCGCCAATATTTTTCCCAGCCGTTCTCTGACAAATTCAACGATCTGCGGAGTGACATACTCCGGTGGAGAGATCTGAAATACAGGACGTCCGGCGAATGGTTTTAACGAAATCTCACGCCAGGCGAACCCTTCCACGCCCTGGTGAATAATCACGGCGTCGGCTCGATCCATGAACTCCTGCGCCGATTTCTTGAAGTCGGCAGTGGAGGGGTCGAGGACAGTCAGATACAGATCCGGCCGCAAGAACTTCAGAATGCTGTTCGACTCCAGGATCGCGTTCTGAGATTCAGCCAGCTTCCGCCGAACCGTGGGCATGGCTTCCGCCAGCCTTCCCTGCTCGGTGCGCACCCACCATGCACGGGATGCTCCCGCAGTCAGAAAACGCGAAGTGTCAGATTCTCCGGAACGGTCCCGTTCTTCGGAAATCGCCCAGCTATGATCGTCGCTCGCGCAGTGACATGGCTCCCCATTAGCCGAGCAAATGCCGTGCCCATATTGGGTGATCTTCAGCGCCGTCCAGTTGTACTCGGGCAAAGCGGCAATCAAACCGGCGACCACGCTGGTTTTGCCCACGCTGCGGGAGTGTCCGCCGATGACGATGAGGGGCATGGGATATTCGTCGTTGGTCGTTGGCCTCGGCCCGATAGCCTTAAGATTTTGCCGACACACGACGACTGATGACCAACAGTTAAGATCTGATTACTTTTTCGCTAATCGCGCCAACGCTGCCAACTGCTTCAGATATTCACGCACTGGACGCGCCGGAGTTCCCCAAAACGCGACGCCCTTGCCGCGCAGCACTTTGTTCGGCAGTACGCCGCCTTGTCCGCCAAGCATCACACCTTCTTCGATGCGCGCGTGCTCTCCGATGCCCACCTGGCCGCCGAGAACGACATCTTTCTCGATAACGATGCTGCCGGAAAGCCCAGTCTGGGCGGCGATCACCACGTCTTCGTCCAATCTGGCAATTGTGGCCTACGTGCACCAGGTTGTCGATCTTCACCCCGCGCCCGATGCGAGTCGCCTCCAGTGCTCCCCGGTCAATAGTTGAGTTGGCGCCTATCTCCACGTCGTCGCCGATTTCCAGGCGCCCTGACTGCGGGAATTTCTCGTAATGCCCTGTCGAGCGATCGCGAACGTATCCGAAGCCATCGCTGCCGAGCACTGCTCCCGCGTGAACGATTACGCGATCCCCGAGTCGGACACCGGGATAAACGATAACGTTGGGATATAACTCGCAATTGCGGCCGATGACTGCTTTCGAACCGATCACAGTACCGGGGCCGATCCAGCTCCCATCGCCAATTTCCGCATCTTTACCGATGCAGGCCCGTTCCGCCACTATGACACCTTTGCCCACTTTCGCCGAAGCGTGAACTACGGCGGAAGCGTGAATTCCCGGCTGGCGATCCGGTGACACACGAAGAAGCTTTGCCGCCCGTGAGAATGCCAACTTGGGTTGTTCTACGATCAGCAGAGGTTTGGCACAGGACTTCGTGGCATTCCCGGTCGCGAACTTTCCCACAATTACAGCAGCAGCGCGGGAATCGATGGCGGCGCGGAGATGTTTTTCGTCTTCGACAAACACCAGGTCTCCCGCTGTTGCCTCCGGGATACTTGCAATCCCGCTGACTTCGACCGCACCATCTCCCACGAGTTGCGCTTGTAACGCCTCCGCGACCATCTTGAGGGAATGTTTCATGGCATGTTTAGTATACGTTTGGCCGGGAAGGCCGAGCTGGCCCGACGCTATTCCCGCCTCCAAATTCCTCAACCACAATGACGGGAGATCGCACGAAGGTTCGAACTTTGGCAATTCTTTCGTGTACCTGACTGCCTTTTTTGCCATGTCATCGGAAGGTCAGCCGGAGTCTAAAATGTGGTATGGAGAAAAAGATTTTCTGGATCAGCTTCACCGTTCTCGGCCTCGCGGCAGATTTCATCCTGCCGCTGTGGTGGGCGCTGGTGGCGACGATCCCCATTACTTACGCCAGCTGGTGGATCGCATACCGTAGCGACTGGTTTTGAAGAGCCCTCCGCTAGTTCCACCCCGCGGCCTCAAATCGACTTCGCTGGACGCTGTTGGCCACTGGCAAAACTTTCCTTCAGTACAAACCCGGCTCACCCGGAGGACGCGTCTTCCATCGCCGATGTACCCACAGCCACTGGTCAGGATAGCGGCGCACATAATCTTCAATAATTTTAGTGAACAGCTGGGTATTGGAAACAATATCCTCCTCGTCGTTCCCAGTGCGCACCAGCTTGACCGCGGGATCAAACCGCAACCGGTATTTTCGCAGCGTAGGGTCCCAGATGGTGAAGCCGGGAACCACGGCAGCGTCGGTGCGCAGTGCAATCCGCGCCAGCCCGCTGGCCGTGCATGCGGGAATGCCGAAGAAATTGACGAATACTCCTTGCGGCGGGGTCATGTTGGTATCCATAAGAATGCCCACTACCTCGCCCGCTTTCATCGCCGCGAGAAGACCGCGCACGAAATTGTCTTTGCTGACCGTGGTATTGCCATGCATCGAGCGATAGCGCTGGATCAGGCGATCAAGGTAGACATTGTCCAAATCCCGCATCACGACATGCAGCCAGTGACCATGCAAGGAATGGACGAAAGCGGAAAGTTCCCAGCCGCCAAAGTGAGCGGTGAGAAATAACACGCCCTTGCCGCGGGCGAAGGCGCGTTCGTAGTTTTCAAAGCCGTCATAGACCACCACGCGGCCTACGTTTTCTCTCGTGTATCGCGGGAATTGACAGACCTCGGCCAACTGCCGGCCGAGCGAAGTAAATTCTCCGCGCAAGATTCGGGCGTGTTCGCGGCGGCTTTTTTCCGGCAACGCCAGGGCCAGATTGCGCATGCCGACCTGCCGCAAACGTCCATGAAGCAGATAGACCAGCCAAGCCAGGGAAATCGCAGCCGCCCGCGACAAAGGACGCGGAAGCAGACTCAGAGCTTTGATGAACGGCCACGCAAGCGCGTACTCGAGTCGCTGACGCATTGTTTAGGGAAACTGGTGACGGTAGCAAGGGGGAAAGGTTGTCAAACCTGAGTTGGCCAATCGCCGACTGCCGTGCGGGAAAGATCCAACGCGAAGAATTACCGGAGCGAAAAGTCATGACGGTACTTTTCGCCCCGGATTGAAGACTTCCTGGTTTCGCCCAACTCTACGACCAAACGCTGGACCTATTTCGCAGCTGCGTTTTTGGCCCATTTGGCCAGCGTGTTCAGGAACGGATATGCATTTGGCGGGGCCGGGATGGTACCGGTGAGCGAAGTCTTGAAAGGCACCATCCGCGCGTAGAACTCGCGGGTGGCGTCCTTGTCCTGGTCGATCACGGCGCCGCTCAACTCCAATCCGGCAAACAGACCGCGGGCGCGAGAATAGCTGAGAACTTGCGCCTTCAGTTTCCAGTCGGTGTCGGCGGCAGCGTGGCGGCCTACCGGTCCGGCGGCGACGCTGGCATCCGCTCCCAGTTTGAACTTGCTGTTCAGCAAGTTCTTCATGCCATCGTCGTTCATGATGAGCATGACCAGATCGACGGCCTGGGCGCCGATCTGCAAGTCCGAAGCTGCCACCCTTGATCGTGAAGAATGCGGGAGCGCTCCAGCCCTTGGGAGTACGGCAGCTGGCCACGCCTCGTCCGAAGCGGGCGCCAACGATGAATCCGCCCTTGAGCATGGTGGGCACTACGGCCACGCATTGGGCCGATCCCAGAACCTCTTCCGGAATGCCCTGGTCGGGGGCCGATTCGATTTCGTCAAGGACGGTGCCGGCCGCCTTGATACGGTCTTCCGCTTTGTTCGTATCTTTATCGTCATCGGCGGCGAAGGTGGGAATCGCGAGACAGGCAACTACGCACAGAATCAGAAGTCTTTTCATTTCTTCCTGCACTTTCGGGAGCTGAAATTTGTTTGTTTGTAACCTGGTGGAACTAATTCTATCGGATTTTCTTCAGGAAGGATGGTCGGAAGGCAGAAGCGAGAGGGCAAAAAAAATCGGGGCTAGCAGCGGTGACCCTAAATCTCCGCTTCCAACCCCGTCTCCCAGGTTCTGTGGTAGGTGAAGCGAGTATGCGGCAGAGACCGTGAAACCGACAAGATTACCTAGGTCATTGTCCTAAAGTAATCCGCGATTCGCACGCAGAACTACTTCGCGGTAACCAGCGAGTGCGTGATGGCATGCACCGAAAGCGCGATCCGGTTCTGCACTCCAACTTTGCGCATCAGCTTGGCCACGTGCGCCTTGACGGTGCGTTCTTCGATGCCCAGGGCAGAGCCGATTTCTTTGTTGGAACGGCCCGCCACCAGCATTTCCAGTACTTCCTTCTCGCGGTCGGTAAAAGTAACGCGGCCAGCGGGGAAAATTCGTCCCGGAGCGGAACTTACTCGCTCGATGAACATGGAAAGCACGCGCCGCGGAGCCCAGACCGAACCCTGGTTCACAATACGGATGGCTTGGACGAATTCGGCCGGCGAGGCAGCCTCATCCACATAGCCTTTGGCGCCGGAAGCGATTGCTTTTAAGATGGTTTCCTCGTCCATGCCGGAACCTGTCACAATGATGCGCAGGTCAGGACGGCTGGCTTTCAGGCTGGCCATGAGATCGAACAGGTTCTGGCCGTTGCGGTTGCCCAGCAGCACCAGGTCGATATTCGGCAGGTTCCCGATATCGGGAAGCGAGGCCGCGATGAGCTCGAAATCGGTCTCCGAGTCAAAGAGGGCGCGAAATCCCACGAAGCGCAGTGGATCGCTCTCCACGACGGCAAGACGGATAGCCGGTTTTTTCGCTGGTGAAGCCTTCATTGCGGTAGCGGCAGCCTTCATTAGGATTCCCTGTTTGATGTGAGAAGCTGACCTAGAATAACTACATTTGCCCGCGATGAGAACAATCGTTAGGACATCGGCATTACGCCGGTAACGTCGGATTCATCCAAAATGAAGCGTGCATCTCAATGAAAAACGGGGGGCTTTAGTGATCATGAAACGAACAGTGGCCCAGTGGCTGGCGGTGTTTCTCCTTGTGTCCTGCAGCGCAGGGCGCGCAGACCGCTTATCAACCCAAATTCAAGGGTGATCCGGCGAGATCGGACTCGGAAGCGGCCGCCCTGGGTTACATGCGGACCGTGTTGCGGGCACAGAAGCAATACAAGAAAAAGAACGACAAATTTGCCACTTCACTGGCGGACCTGGTCCACACCGGATCGTTCACCAAGCGCATGGTCAACCCCGATCGGGGCGACTATTCCGTCGGCTTCCGGCCTAACAAGACCCGGTCGGACAAAGACGGTTTCGACCTGACCATGACGCCCAAGCAACTCGACGCCGAACACCGGTCTTTCTACGCCGATGAAGATGGAATAATTCATGGCGACGATCAGGGTCCAGCGAATGAGAAGTCTCCGGTAGTCTGAAGTGACGGAACAGTGGCCGGCTGGTCAGTAACAATTCCAGTTAGCGCCGACATTCTCTATCACTGACCGCTCTTGACCTCCGTTACTTTGCCGCCGCGATATGTGACCGTCTCCGGCTACCCGCCGTTGGGATAATGCGCGATCTTGACCGTGGAGTCGCTGGCATGGTCGAGAACTCCCATCCCTAAGGCGAAATCCACCTGCAGTTCGTTCATGCCAGGCTTGACCTGATGCTGGTCGATGGCTTGCCACATGTCCGGTGGCCAGTGCTTGTAGAGTTCGTGCGGATCCTCGTATGAAGAAATAGTAGTCGGAATAGATGCTGTAACTCTTGTCGGCCACCGTGCCAATGGAAACAGCAAAAGGTTTACCGTCCTGTTCGAAGACAGCCATGATCTGCTGCACATGCGCGGAGTGAGGCGCGGTGTCGGTCACAACGTCTTTGATTTCCAGCTTTTGCAAGGGGAGAAGCAGGCCGGCTTCGCTGCGAAAAATCTGTGCGGTGTCGTGCCGGGTCATACGGTAGTAGGTGTGGTGGTAGCCCTCCCTCACCCAGACCGGCTGCTTGGTCAATTCTTTGGCCGACTTCAAATCGGAGGGATACAGCTTTTTGGGAACGACATAATCGTCCGGATTCAACGGCCGGGGCTTTCTTGTTGGCTTGCGCAGCGTCTTCCTCCTCTCCGAATAACGCTGGTAGACGATATAGCCGGCCCGAATACCAGTGACTGCAATCACCACTGCCAGCCCCAACTGAATTTTCCGTTTCGTTTCTGAGGTCATAGGTTTCGGTCTGCCGATCTCTTTTCACATGACACCCGCGGCCACCGCCGGGCTCGAAGCAATTGTAATAAGATGTAAAGTTGGGTGCTTCGATCGCTTCAAGGGGTGCTCAATTTAAAGGAGAACCCATGGCCACCGTGACTGAAGACGAGGTTATGAGCGCGCTGAAACAGTGTTACGATCCGGAAATTCCCGTCAATATCGTAGATCTGGGACTGATCTATGGCGTGAGCTTTGAACCCGCCCCCGAGGAGAAGCAGGACGTCACCGTCGAAATGACGCTCACGGCCCAAGGCTGCCCGTCGCATGTCCAGATTGGCGAGCAGGTTAAGGCACGTGTGGAACAAATGCCGGGAGTGCGCAATGCCACGGTAAATGTGGTCTGGACTCCACCGTGGACCCCGGAGCGGCTGAGCCCGGACGCCCGCAAAACCCTGGGCATCGAGTAGCTCAGCGCTGACCCGTTCAGCGGCCTAGCTCAGCGGCTGAGCAACGACTCGTACCAGGTTTGAGACTGGTTCTCCGCAGCTTCTGCCAGGCGGTTCCCCACCCGCGATGCAACTTCGAGAAAACCGTTGCCGCGCTCGATATAGTCAGGCAATCTCCGCCGGACTTCTTCAAATTTCTCCGGATACTCCGAAGCCAGAGTCGCCACGCCGATGCCCGCCAGAATAATGCCAGCCGTCCACTTTCTCTTCAAAAACAGAACCGTGCCCACGCCTGCCGAACCGCCGATCAGCGCTACCTTCCAGTTTTCCATTTCGACCTCCGCATGTAAGGATCGTACCGCGCACCACTCTTGATTACTTTATACTCCCGAAACGATCACGGAGAATATTGGATGCTGAAATGCCAGCCCCGGAGTCAGGCTTGCTCTTGCTGGTTTTTGCCTCTTATAACTATTTCCGCTGCCCAGATCAGAACCGCGGGCGCGCGATCTGGGCGTTCCCTTTGATGGAAAACCCGGCCCGTTCAATGCCATCACCGACGTCAAGGGAGTGGAAGTCGGGCAAACGACGTTGATTTCCGGCAGTGGTCCGCTGAAAGTCGGCGTCGGACCAGTGCGCACCGGCGTGACCGCCATTTTTCCACGGGGAAAAGATTCCCTAGATTCGGTCTTCGCGGGCTGGTTCACACTCAATGGCAACGGCGAGATGACCGGCACTACCTGGGTCGAAGATTCCGGCTTCCTGGACGGACCGGTGTTGATCACGAACACTCACAGCGTCGGCGTGGTTCGCGACGCGGTGATTGCATGGCGAGTGAAGCACGCGCCACCGGACGAGGAAGGCTATTCGTGGTCACTGCCAGTGGTCGCCGAGACCTGGGACGGCGATCTGAATGACGTCAACGGATTTCACGTAAAGCCAGAACATGTCTTCCATGCGCTGGATACGGCGAAATCAGGCCCGGTTGAAGAAGGCAGCGTTGGCGGCGGCACCGGAATGATCTGCAATGAGTTCAAGGGTGGAATCGGGACTTCTTCCCGAATACTCGATGCCAAATATGGCGGCTATACCGTGGGCGTCCTGGTGCAATGCAACTACGGAATCCGAAGCCAGTTGCGTGTCGCAGGCGTGCCGGTGGGCCGGGAGATTACCGACCACTCCTCGCGAGATGAAGACATTGGATCCATCATCGTGGTGGTGGCCACGGACGCACCTCTCGATCCCGACCCAGTTGAAGCGCGTCGCTCGACGCGTCTCATTGGGCCTGGGGAGGGACGGCAGTTTTTCAGGTGACGGTTCAGGAGACATCTTCATCGCGTTCTCCACTGCAAATCCAGGCGTATCGGGAATAAAGGGAGTGCATCAACTCACCATGCTTCCCAACCAGCAACTGAATCCGATTTTCCTGGCCACCGTTCAGGCCACCGAAGAAGCGGTGATCAACGCTATGGTCGCGGCAAAGACGATGAAGGGCATAAACGATTACGAGGTCATAGGGCTTCCCCATGATCGCCTGCGCGAAGTACTGAAGAAGTACAACCGCCTGGTGAAATAACGACTCCTGTTTTGGCCGTGCAATCGAGCTAGTAAATCGAGTAGCCAGGAGCGGGAGTGCGCAGATCCGGCTTCGAGGCCATCAGCAAAAGCGCGCCGATTTTCTTGAAAGCTCGAAGGTCATCCAGGCTGCGGAACGATTTGGTTTGATAATCGTCCGGCGTGGGCGTGTCGTCGGGAATGAGACGGGATTCGACATTCTCGAACGCGTGCTTCCGCAAGAGCTCGACATATTCAGCTGCGGAACGCACGTGAACCGGCACTTTCAGCTTGTCCACCCATTGCAGCGAGTAGGGATTGTCCTTGTACAAATTGATCAGGATAAACAGGCGGCCATGGGGCGCCATCACGCGAAAAAGTTCGGCCAGCGACCGCTCCTGATCGGGATAGTAGTAAAACGATTCGACCGACAGGACTTTGTCGAAGAAGTTTTCCTCCCACGGAATCTGCTGCGCCGATCCCCACACGTACAGAATATTTTCAAAGTCTTTCGAAGCCGCGCGCGCCTGCCGGATCATCTCGTCGGAAACATCGAGGCCGACCACCTGACCGAAACCTTCCGGCCCCTCTCCGACCAGCCGTGACAAGCAGCCGGGTGGCCCAGCCAGACCCGCATCCGAGATCAAGCACGCGCTCGCCGGGACGGAGATCCATCAGCCGCAAGGTCTTCTCGGTGATGTTGAGATGATGGTTCTCCATCTTCTCGCCTTCGCCGGCCTGGGCCCAGTGGTTGAACTCCTGCTGCAGTTTTTCGTCGGGAGTGGGGGACTTTTCGCGCATGTTCATAATCTTAACGCCATGAGGCACGTGTGGTGCGCGGACGCCGTCGTCGCCAAACTGGGCAATGCCCGGCCTTGTTGCTTTCGATAACGCGCCGCCCATGCCGGCGTAGCGCCGGCGTCCTGCAGGCTGTCCGGTGGGCGTTCCGCCCACCCATCGGGCCGGCCAGAGGCCGGCGCTACTGTATGGGGTTCGGGACACTTATGCTACATTTGCCATCCTCATGAGCTCAACCCCGCAGACGGAGCCTGACCCGGAGCCACTTTACTGTCCCCGGTGCGCCCAGGAAGTGACCGATCCCCTCACCTGCGGCGACTGCTCCGCCGTCATTTGCCGTCGCTGTGGAACTCCGCTGGAATCGCCTGATGAACTCGGGATGGGATAACGACGAATGAGCCTGCCTTCGGTTTCTCCCTCACCAACCGCGAAGACTGATTCAGAGCCCACTCTGGTTCGTGGCCTGTCGCTTCTGGATTCGGTGCTGCTGCTGGCGGGCGGCATCATCGGGTCTTCGATTTTCCTGACGGCCAAAGATATTGCCGGGCCGCTGCCACATCCGTTGCTGTTTCTTGCTGGTCTGGGTGCTGGGCGGCGTGATCTCCCTGTGCGCTTGCGTTGCCTTTGCCGAACTGGGCTCGATGTTTCCCGACTCCGGCGGACAGTACGTCTACCTGCGTGAAGCCTATGGCGATCTGCCCGCATTCCTCTATGGCTGGATGCTTTTCAGCGTCGCCAATGGCGGCACCATCGCCGCTCTCTCGGTCGCTTCAGCGGCGTATCTGGGCGGAATTATTCCTTTCATTTCGCAAGACCATGTGGTCTTTTCCGCAGCCGGCATTGTTCTCACCCGGGCTCATGTCGTCGCCTTGATCTCCATCATCGGTGTCACCTGGATCAACGTGGTCGGACTGCGTTGGGGCACGATTCTGCAAAACCTGGCCACCTGGGCAAAGTTCGCCGCCATGGCGGCATTCGTGATTCTTGGGTTCGCCATCGGCAAAGGCGACTGGCACCACTTCGCTCCGGCTCCTGGACAAAGCCTGAGCCATGGGACTGAGTCCCGGACAATTGATCTCCGCATTCGGCGTCGCCTTGATCGCCGTGTTCTGGGCCTATGACGGTTGGGTGTACATCACGTGGGTCTCGGGCGAAGTGAAAGAGCCGCGGCGCAATGTGCCGCTGGCGATGGTTTTGGGCGTGCTCGTCGTCGGCGTCATTTACATGGCCATGAACATGACCTACGTCTACGCCCTGCCGCTAAGCGAAGTCGCGAAGCACGAAACCATCGCGCACGCCGCGGCCACTGCTCTCTTTTCCCCTGCGGCAGCGCTGTGGCTCTCGGCGCTGATTGCGGTCTCCTGCTTCGGCGCGATGGCCAGTTGCACGATGAGCGGCGCCCGCGTCTATTACGCCATGGCGCGGGACGGCGCCTTCTTCCAGAAAATGGCGCAAGTCCATCCCAAGTGGCGCACCCCGGCATTCAGTCTGATCGGACAGGGCATCTGGGGCGCGATTCTGACCGTAAGCGGCCGCTACGATCAGCTCTATACCTACGTGATGTTCGGCATGGTGCTCTCTTACACCATGACTGTGATCGGCCTGTTTATTCTGCGCTGGAAGCGTCCTGACGTTCCGCGTCCTTATCGCTGCACGGGATATCCCTGGCTGCCGGCGATTTATGTCCTGATCGGCGGCGCCTGGACGCTGAACACCATCATCACGCGTCCAATGGAGTCTCTGGCTGGAACGGTGATTGTGCTGATTGGAGTGCCGGGATATCTGTACTGGAAGCGATTGAGCAAGAACGCTCCACGTATTTCCTGATTACTTCGTGCGTCCTTTGCGGTAAAGATGTTGACTTTGCTCTTTCACCCAAAATCCTAAACCGCAAAGAACGCAAAGGTCGCGAAGAAAATCATATGGCTGAGGCTAGTTGGCATCCACTGGCCAGGTCTTTACAATCACCTGACTAGCGAATCAGTCATCCTTTTCCGAGGAAACGGAGCATTTTCATGGCAGACCCTCTTCTGATCGCCAAGGGGGATGAACCGCTGTACTCTGTTGCCCGGGATGTCCAACCGGCACGGCTTGGTTGCCGGCGCGACCGGCACGGGTAAGACCGTCACGCTGCAGGTGATGGCGGAAGGTTTCAGCCGCATCGGCGTGCCGGTTTTCGCCGCCGACGTGAAAGGTGATCTTTCCGGAATCAGCCAGGCGGGGCAGGACAATCCCAAACTTCAGGACCGCGGTAAAAAACTGGGATTGACTGACTTCAGCTTCGCGGCTTGTCCAGTCACTTTCTGGGATGTGTTCGGCGAGCAGGGTCATCCCGTTCGCGCCACCATCTCGGAGATGGGCCCGCTGCTTATCAGCCGCATTCTGAATTTGAACGACACGCAGGCGGGCGTCATGACTCTCGTCTTCAAGATTGCCGACGACAACGGATTGCTGCTGCTCGATCTGAAAGATCTGCAAGCCATGCTGCAGCACGTCGGCGATTCGGCAAAAGATTTTCAGACCCAGTACGGAAACATTTCTCCCGCCAGCATCGGAACCATCCAGCGCAGCTTGACCGGTTTGCAGCAACAGGGTGGCGACAAATTTTTCGGCGAGCCCGCGCTTAATTTTGACGATCTGCTTCAAACCGACAACAATGGCCGCGGCGTCGTCAATATTCTCGCCGCAGACAAACTTATGGCGTCGCCGCAACTCTACGCGACATTCTTATTGTGGATGCTGTCGGAACTTTTCGAAAAACTGCCCGAAGTCGGCGACGTCGAAAAACCCAAGCTGGTTTTCTTCTTCGACGAGGCTCACCTGCTGTTCACCGACTTGCCCTCCACGCTTCAAGCCAAAATCGAGCAGGTTGTTCGTCTCATCCGGTCCAAAGGTGTCGGAGTCTATTTCGTTACCCAGAATCCGCTCGATGTTCCTGAAATCGTGTTGGGACAACTCGGCAATCGGGTGCAGCACGCGCTACGCGCCTTTACTCCAAACGATCAGAAATCCGTACGTGCCGCCGCCCAGACGTTTCGGACCAACCCGAAGCTGAACGTCGAGAGTGTAATCACAGAACTTGCGGTCGGTGAAGGCCTGGTTTCCTTTCTCGACGAAAAAGGAATTCCCGGGATGGTAGAACGTGCCCTGATTTGCCCACCTCATAGCCAGATTGGACCGATCACTCCGGCGCAACGGCAGCAGATCATCAACAGTTCGGTAATATTCGGCGTTTACGAAAAAGTTGTCGATCGTGAATCCGCCTACGAGCGCTTGAAAGGCAAAGCGCAGCAGTCACCGGCGCCCGCGGCAGGTCAAGCTCAGCCTCAACCAGACAAGCCCTGGTACGAAAACTTGGGATTGCCCTCGAGCCTCGGTGGAGGTGGAGGACGACGTGGAGACACAGCGGTCGACGCCATGGTGAAGAGCGCCGCGCGATCCATCGGAAGTACTGTAGGGCGCCAGATTATTCGCGGAGTGCTGGGGTCGATCCTCGGCGGAAGCAGCCGACGCTGACACAGGTGAAGTTTCCAGTAATCGCAGACACGTGAAATTCCGCATAAATAAAAAGTGGACGAATCCGGAAAACCCTCCGACCCGACAAACCTGATTCCAGCGCGCGAACCCTCGGCCAATCCTGTGGATTCCAATCAACCCAAGCAGGTAATGGGATTCCGCGACCTCGTTCTTTTCTATGTGGTCACCGGCGTCAGCCTGCGCTGGATCGCGACCGCCGCCGCTGCCGGACCAAGTTCGATCTTGATTTGGGTTGGGGCCTGGCTGTTCTTCTACACCCCGCTTGCACTCTCGGTCATCGAACTCTCTTCCCGCTATCCGGACGAGGGTGGCGTCTATGTCTGGGCAAAGCGCGCCTTCGGTGATTTTGCCGGATTCATTACCGCCTGGACATACTGGGCCTGCAACTTGCCCTACTTCCCCGCCGTACTGTACTTCGCCGCGAGCAATGCGCTTTACATCCGGCACGACTGGGGCCGTTTTTCGAACAACACATACTTCTACATCGTTTTCTCTTTGGTCGCTCTTACGCTGGCTACGCTGCTCAACATTCTCGGACTCAATGTTGGGACGTGGCTGCACAACGCGGGCGCGATCGCAATGTGGATTCCCGTGGGCATAATCATTGCAATGGGTGCGGTTGCCTGGCATCGCTATGGGGCAGCGACATCCTTCACTATGCATTCCATGACCCCTGGCGTTCAGCTAAAAGACATGATTTTCTGGTCAGTCCTCATTTACGCTTTCGCCGGATCTGAAACCGCCTCAATCATGGGAGGAGAAATCAAGGATGCCCGGCGCGCCATTCCTCGCGCCCTGTTGTTCGCCGGAGTGACGGTGACGCTGTGTTACATCGTCGGCACGGTCAGTGTATTGGTGGCTTTACCGGCCGCGGAAGTCGGGAACTTGCAGGGACTGATGCAGGCGATTACGAAGACCGCGGAGCGCGTCGGATTCGAAGGGATTATTCCGTTCGCCGCAGTGCTCATCACCCTAAGCAATGTGGGGGCGGCCGGGGCGTATCTGGCGGCAGGCGCGCGCCTGCCCTTTGTGGCCGGAATCGATCGCTTTCTACCGCCTGCGTTCGGAGCCCTCCATCCACGCTGGAAAACTCCATGGGTCGGCCTGCTGACCCAGTTTGTTTTCGGCGCTCTGTTCATCTTCCTGGGACAAGCCGGTACCAGCATCAAGGGCGCATACGACGTACTGGTCAGCATGGGCGTGATTACCTATTTCATTCCTTTCCTGTATTTGTTTGCCGCGATGTACAAGCTTCAGAAAGAATCTGTGGCACCTGGTGTGAGCCGTATCCCTGGTGGGAAGCCGGTCGCCAGATTGATAGCAATTGTTGGGTTCTTAACGACGACATTCACCATTGGCCTGTCGTTGATTCCGCAACCGGATGAACCTAACAAGCTGCTGGCCGTGATAAAGATCATTGGGCTTTCCGGGCTGTTGGTGCTGATCGGCGCCTGGATCTACTGGGCTGGCAGGCGTCGCGCGGCACAGGCCCACTAGGCAGTAACACTCTGTCCGGTAACTTTTACTGAAAACTCTCGTCTATAGGTGCTGTGTCCAGCGTCCAGTTGCCAGACGCTGAAGTCGCGACCCCCAGAAGGAGCTCTGATGCCATCGCTTGCGTGGACCGCGGTCTTCCGCAAATTTTCTCTGACACTTCTGATCTGCTTTCTCGCGCCCGCATCACTGTTCGCGGACTCCTCCGTGACAAGCAAACGGACCGTAACCAAACTGGCGGAGGGTGTTTATGAAATCCGCCATCCCGACGCTCCCGACACTTTTCCGCAGGGCAATACGACAGTCATCATCGGAGAGCGCAGTGTCCTAGTGGTCGATTCCTGCCTGCTGCCCTCAAGTGCACGCGAAGACGTTGAACAAATCCGCAAGTGGACAAACAAGCCCGTCACCTTTTTGGTGAATACTCATTGGCACTTTGACCACACCCTGGGAAACGCTACTTATGCTGGGGCCTTCCCTTCTATCCAGATCATCGCGCAAAAAGCGACCTGGAAAACTATCGCGGACTTCAATCAGGGAGCCGTGGTTCGTTATCCGAAGCGCGCCGATCGCTTCAAGAAGATCCTTGAAACTGGGAAGAACGCAGATGGACAGCCATTAAGCGATTCCGAGCGCAAAGACTACGAACACGCCCTGGCCGGATTGGCGCCGGTTGTGGCGGAGTTCAACGGGGTAAAGCAAGTAAACCCTAGCCTGGTTTTCGATCGCGAACTTGACGTCGATCTTGGCAATCGTCCGGTGCAGATCAGATTTCTGGGGCGCGGCAACACAGCCGGAGACACCATCGTCTATTTACCCAACGAGAAAATTCTGGCGACCGGAGACTTGCTGGATCATCCGGTGCCATACATGTTTGGAGGTTTCCCAGTCGATTTTTCTGCAACCCTTAATAATCTGGCGCAATTCGATGCCCAGACAATTGTTCCTGGCCACGGCGACGTTCTGCATGAAAAAGCGTATATCCAGCAGGTAATCGACCTTCTCGACGCGGTGAACCATGAGGTGGAGAAAGAGATCAATGACGGCCTATCTTTGGAAGAGGTTCAGCAAACGCTGCCGAAGTCATTCGATGTGAAAACGTGGCGGCAGAAATTCGCCGGGAGCGATCAGGAAGACAACGATTTTTTTGACACCAGTTTTGCCGGACTGATCAAAGCTTCATACAACCAGATTAAGGCGCGATAAGCGCTTTAAACCGGCGTTGCCGTCTTTCTCTCGGGATTGAAGAACGGCATCTTCACGATCTTCGCCGTCACCTGCTGGCGCACAGCCTCGATTGTGATTTCCATTTGCAACTTGGTGCCGATTTGCGAATGGGCCGTATCCACGCTCGCCAGGGCGATCATTTTCTTGAGTACCGGCGACCACGTAGTAGTTGTTGCTTTGCCGACTTGCTTATCTCCCACGTACAGCGGGACCGCCACGCGCGAAGCCTGGCTGGGCGCAGCAGGAGTAAGTCCGAACACCTCGTATCTTGCCTCGACTTCGGGCCAGTCGATTTCCAGTCCCACAAACTGCCGCGGGACGCCCTGCTTCTGCGCTTTCACCAAAGCCGCCTTGCCAATGAAATTTTCCTTGTCGAGGTGGACCATCTTCCCGAAGCCCAACTCGTAGGGAGAATATTTCTGCGTTGCAATCAATGCCTTCTTTGCGCTGGTGTAGTCAACTTCGATCAGCAACAGGCCGGCTTCAACCCGCGCCACATCCAGCGCCAGCATTCCAGCCGCGTGGATGTCGAACTGGTTGCCCTTTTCCATGACGGCGTCCCAGACTTTCACCGCGTCCTTCCAGGGCACCCAGATTTCGTAGCCAAGGTCGCCGGTGTATCCGGTTCGAGAGATGTCCACAAATACGTTGCCGATCTTGCCGCGAGTCATGCGGAAATATTTGAGGTTGGCGATATCAGCCTCGGCAACGGCTTTAAGCAGCTTGCCGGAAGTCGGCCCCTGTAAAGCGAGAGCGGCGAGTTCTTCGGAAACATCCTCTACCTGAACGTCCATGTTCAGGCCGTTCTGCCGGAACCAGCGCAGGCTGGGATCGGCGGCGGTCCAGCGATATTTATTTTCTTCCAGGCGAGTGACAGTGCCGTCGTCAATCACTTTGCCTTGTTCGTCGCACCAGCAGCAGTAAATTACCTGCCCAACTCGCACCTTGGTGATGTCGCGCGTGATCACGCGGTTCACCAGCTTGGTGGCGTCCTTGCCAGTGATCAGATATTTGTAGAGCGGCGATATGTCAATGAGCGCAGCGGCGTTGCGGATAGCGTTGTACTCATGCTCATGATGCACTTCGTACACGCTGACGGCGTAATATCCTGACCACTCGCGATAATTCAAGCTCTGGCAGAGTGGAAAAGTTCTCTCGTGGAATGCGGTTCCGACTGGCAAATGGGTTTCCTCGTTAGGAAGAAAAACGTCGCAGTTGGATTATAAGCAGCACGCGTGATGTGACGCCAGTGCCGCGCTTGACTGTGGGTCACCACTGGCCATGATTTTCGTTCTTATCTCTTCTTTGCGTGCTTTGCGTCCTTTGCGGTTAAGGATTTTGCTCTTTCGAATGGTGGCTACAAAAGCTTGTAACCGCAAAGAACGCAAAGGACGCAAAGGACGCAAAGATGAAGTCGGCTAAGAAAAGCGTCGTCGGCTTTCGATCTCTACAGACAAGATTCGAACTTCCCGGTAGAATTGCGTTTCGTTCGAAATCGCGTGAACGAGCTTATTCAAATGATGACATCGCCCTGGAGCGTCATTCTTACCTGGACCGTCCTTCCCAGCGGGCTCTAGTCCGTATCACTGTTCCGTGTTCTCTTCCTGGCGTTTGAGTTGTAACTGTTAGAATTCTGGCAATCTGCATTACAGACGCGGCCCGATTTCACGGGCCGAGATTTGAAAGCTGGCATGCCGTCCAATTCAAAATACGACGCAATCATCATTGGCGGGGGCCACAACGGCCTCACCACCGCCGCTTATCTGGCGCGCGCTGGCAAAAAGGTTCTGGTTCTCGAGCGCCGTCACGTCCTCGGCGGAGCTGCCGTCACCGAAGAAGTCTTTCCCGGCTTCAAGTTCTCGGTGTGCTCTTACGTAGTTTCGCTCTTGCGGCCGGAGATTATCCGCGACCTCGACCTGCCCCGCCACGGTTTGGAGATTCTGCCGCTCGACGGCACTTTCACTCCCATGCCGAACGGCGATTATTTATGGCGCGTCAATGATCACGGAAAGACCCATCGCGAAATTGCGCGGCATTCCAAGCTCGACGCGGAAGCTTACGACGAATTCGGCAAGGCGATGCAAGCCATGTGCCGTTTCGTAAAGCCAATTCTGAGCATGGTGCCGCCCGATCCGGCGACTCTCAATCCCAAAGAATTGATGAAGCTCCTGTTCATCGGCCGCCGCTTTCAGGGCATGACCAGCGAGGACAAATACAACCAGGTGCAGTTGATGACCATGAGCGCCATCGACTTCCTGGATCAGTGGTTCGAGACTGATGTGCTCAAAGCCACAATGTCGGCCTCCGGAATTATCGGAACATTTCTGGGTGTGCGCTCCCCGGGCACCGCGTACGTATTGCTCCATCACTACATGGGCGAGATCGACGGAGCATTCCGCTCCTGGGGATTTGCTCGTGGAGGTACCGGCGCAATTTCGAATGCCATTGCCGACGCGGCGCGTGAAGCTGGCGCCGAAATTCGCACCAAAGCTCCGATTGCAAAGATTATCGTGAAGGGGGGCAAAGCCACGGGCGTTGTCCTGGCGGATGGCGATGAGATCTATGCCGACATCATTTCGTCCAGCGTCGATCCACGGCTCACTTTTACCAAATTTCTTGATGAAGGCACACTGCCAGGCGAATTTCTGGAAGATGTCAACCGTTACAAATACCGCGGTTCATCGGGCAAAGTGAATCTCGCTCTCGACGCCCTGCCGAACTTCAAGGCGATACCCGGTCCGGGAGCGCACCTGCGCGGCGCGATTTCGATCTCTCCGAGCGTCGAGTACATGGAGCGCGCTTACGACGATGCCAAGTACGGCAACTTCTCGCGCAAGCCTTATATCGACATGGTGATTCCCACGTTGACCGATCCTTCGATCGCGCCGCCAGGAAAACACATCATGTCGTGCTTCGTTCAGTACGCTCCTTATAAGCTCCGCCCAGGACTGAACTGGGACGATCAGAAGGAAGCCTTCGGCGACAACGTGATCAATACCATCGCCGAGTACGCGCCCAATATCAAGGACATCATCCTGCATCGGCAGATCGTCACTCCTCTCGATCTGGAACGCGAATTTGGGTTGAGCGAGGGCAATATCTTCCAGGGCGAACTTTCGCTGGAGCAACTTTTCTTCCTGCGGCCGGTGCCGGGCTGGGCGCAATTCCGTACACCCATCAAGAACCTTTACATGTGTGGATCGGCAACGCACCCGGGCGGAGGCATTATGGGCGGGCCGGGCCGGTTGGCGGCCCTCGAAATTCTCAAAGACTTCAAGGGGGCAGCCTAACCCCATGCCCGAGAAAACCACCACCACGGAAACAAACCGCGATGTAGTCATCATTGGCGGCGGGCACAACGGACTCGTCACCGCGTTCTACCTGGCCAAGGCTGGATATAAACCGCTGGTACTGGAACGTAGAGCGCAACCGGGTGGCGCTGCCATCACGGAAGAATTCCATCCCGGTTTCCGGTGTTCAACGCTTTCGCATTCGGCGGGACCACTCCGTCCGGACATCGTCCGTGACATGCAACTGGAAAAGCACGGGCTGAAAATGATAAAGCCCGAGATTGGCGTAACCGCTCTTTCTCCCGATGGCCGGGCTCTCATTTTCTACAATGACATCGAGAAATGCGCGCAGGAGATTGGCAAATTCTCGCAGAAGGACGCTGCGAAGTATCCGCAGTTTCAGGCCTCGCTCGCGAGAATGGGAAGTGTGATCGGCAAGGCGCTGGCTCTGGTGCCGCCGGACATAGACAACCCGAGTTCGGGCGATCTGTGGGGCATGCTCAACACCGGTCGCGCTGTACGCAAACTGGGTCGCAGGGATATGTACCGCCTGCTTCGCTGGGGACCGATGGCCATCGCCGATCTGGTGGCGGAATACTTCGAAACGGATCTGGTCCGTGCGACGATTGCTGCGCGCGGAATTTTTGGCACGTTTCTTGGGCCGTGGTCAGCCGGAAGCAGCCTTGTTCTTCTGATTCGCGCCGCGGCCGATGAGAGTCCCGCAGGCGCTTCGTGGTTCGCCGCCGGCGGTATCGGCGCGGTCACGCGGGCCATGGCCGCGGCAGCGCAGCAGGCGGGAGCCGAAATACGCAGCGGCGCCGAGGTGATCGAAGTTCGGGTGAAAGACGGTGTAGCCAGCGGTGTCGTTCTTTCAACCGGTGAGGAGATCACCGCCAGGGCTGTTATCTCCAATGCCGATCCCAAGCGTACTCTGTTGAAACTGGTCGACCCGGCGCACCTCTCGCCCGACTTCGTCATGAAGCTGCAGCACTATCGCATGCCCGGGACAGTGGCGAAGGTGAACCTTGCGCTCTCCGGATTGCCCAGATTCACCGCGCTGGAAGGTGAAGGACACGACCATGCGTTGAGCGGACGCATCCACATCGGTCCCGAGATTGATTATCTCGAGCGCGCCTTCGACGAATCCAAGTACGGCAATTTTTCCAAGCAGCCCTATCTGGAAGTTGCGATTCCGTCGCTCACCGATCCTTCACTCGCGCCGGAAGGCAAGCATGTGATGTCCATCTACATGCAGTATGCTCCCTTCAAACTCAAAGGCAGCGACTGGGAAAAACAGCGCGTCCCGCTCGGCGACACGGTCGTCAGGACACTGGCGCAGTATGCCCCGAACTTGCCGGAGCTGATTCTGAGTCATCAGATCATCACACCGCAGGATTTGGAGGAAATCTACGGCCTCACCGGAGGACACATTTTTCACGGGGAACTGGCCCTCGACCAGTTCTTCACAATGCGTCCCTTGTTGGATTGGGGGCGCTACAACACCCCAATCCAGAATTTGTACCTGTGCGGCTCGGGAACTCACCCCGGCGCAGGCTTGACCGGAGGCTCCGGAGCCAATGCGGCCCGCGAAATCCTCAAAGTCTTGAAGAAATAGCCAAGCCTGGTTTGCAGGATTCGGATTCCCGATCTCACTGGACTTGCGCGGACGGGTCGATTTCCGCCAGCTCAACATCAATTCCGAATTCAACAATCTGGAATTCTCCCCTCGCCTCTCCTCCGATGGTGACTTTGGTGCCACCCCTTTTGGGAAAACGATTGTGTGCCAAGCCTCGGGTAAGATTTACTGAAGCTAAACCTGTGTTCAGGCAGTTCCGCGGGTTCGAGCGGCGGGAGCGACAACCTAAGTGGCAGAAGATCCAAAGTGGGAGCTGGCTATCCTGGCGACCGTACAGGGCTTCTACGAGAAGCTCCTGCAGGACTGCGTCGGTGGTGAGGTCCCGGTTCCGGCGGGTCTGGAACCGATCTCGCTGCAGCAAGGCGAAGGCGAAGTGCGTGCAACGCTTGCGAAGATGCACCGCTGGCTTCGCCTGCTCGATCAAGCGATTACCCCTGCCATGTTGCGGCAGGCATTTACCCCGGAAACCGACCCTGAAATCGCCGAAGCAGTGCTGCGTTATTTCACCCGCCAAAAAGATACCAGCGACATCAATCGCGACAAGACCGATCTGGTGGCGACTTTTCTTTACCGCCATCCGCGCGTGCCCGGACAGTGGGAGCGTCGCGGATACGGACTCGACGGCTCGCTTCCTCTTTCGCCCTTCGAGATTGCACTGATCGAAATCCTCGCCGACACTGACGTACCCTCACTGCCCGAGGAACACGTTCAGTTGTTGCGCCGCTTCGATCCTTTGCGGCAGGAAGCGCAGAGTTATCAGGAATTGAACACCTTACTCGACTCGGAAATCATCACCCGCGTTCGCGATCTCAAACAATCGCTGGATTCGTCCTTCTATCATCCCGGAGTTCTGGCAACCATCGCTCCCTACAACGCCGCGTTCGGCAAGCGCTTCGACGAACTGTTTCATGCGGCCGCCGGGGAAATAAAAGAGTTTGCCTCTGCCTTGCAGGAACAGGGCGGCAGCATCCTCGGTAACGTGGACGGTGTAGACGTCACGGTCGAACATGTGGCCGGACTGGAAGAAGACGCCCTGCTGAAGATTGATTACAGCAAGGCGTTGGAGAAATTTCGCCGCGTATCCAAGCTGAAACAGGCTCTGGAACGGCGCCCGCCCATTCGCCGCTATTCTTTTCCGATACCTGCCCCGGCCAAGCCGCGAGTGGCCCCGGCGCGCCGTCCGGTGTTTGATCTTCAGACTATGCGTTCTTCGGTGACACAACAGCAGATTGGCACGGAAGAAGCCAAGCTGCGCCAGGTTGAGGAATCTATTCGGGTTTTCGTGCGCGTCGCCGACCCGAAATTTCGCCAGGTCGTACCTATGCGATTCTTCAATCTCACCCTCACCCCGGCTGAAGCAGACGCATGCAGTGCCGACTACCTTGAGGAAAAGACCCTGCGCGGCGGGGTGGCCCGGTCGCTTCTGCGGATTGTTGCGGTGGTGGCTCGCGTCAGCACAGAACTTGAGGAACTCAAGCGGGCGGAGAATTCACCGTCTTTGTGGAAGCTCCACGCGGACTCGCTCCTGGCATTGTTGGAGGCGACACGTGCCTTGTCGGAACAAGCTGCAGAGACGATGGCTGAAGCAACCGGGCAGGATAACCGCGCCGGTGCAGAGGCTATAAAGATTTCTCTACAGCGGCTTCGCCACCGGCTCGATGCGGGTATGGCAGCTCTGGACGAAATGGGAGGCCGAGCTGTAAAAGTCTGATTTCTGGTACCTCCTAACCTCGACATTTGCGATGTAAATTGAAGTAGCCCATTCATTCGGCTTTCGGCACCCGGATTTTCTATCGAGTCTTCTTTAGTTGAGTTTTCTTCATGACATCGATGCAAAGTAAATTCGCGCGTCTCTTGACGATGCTGCTGATCATCGGCTTTGCTTGCCCAGGTTCCGGATATTCGGTGTTGACCCATGAGCAGGTCGTTGATCTCATGTGGAAGGACCAGATTCAACCTCTTCTGCTGAAACGGTTTCCTGGCACTTCCGCTGACGACTTGCTCAAGGCGCATGCCTTCGCGTACGGCGGTTCGTTGATACAGGACATGGGCTACTACCCTTTTGGCAGCCACTTTTTCAGCGACCTGGTCCACTACGTTCGTAGCGGAGACTTCGTTGAGGCGTTGCTCCGGAATTCCGCCGATGTGAACGAATACGCTTTCGCGCTGGGAGCTTTGTCGCATTATGCCGCCGACAATAGTGGCCATCCCACGATCAACCAGGTGGTCGCGCTGGAATTCCCTAAACTACAGAAAAAATATGGCAAAGTTGTAACCTACGCCGACGACCCGAGGGCCCACATCCGGACTGAATTCGGGTTCGACATGGTGCAGGTCGCAAAAAATCGCTACACCTCTGACCGCTATCACGACATGATTGGCTTTGAAATCTCCAAGCCTCTTTTGGAAAAGGCTTTCCAGGAAACCTACGGCTTGAAGCTGGAAGATGTTTTCGGCAGCGTGGACCTCGCCATCGGCAGCTACCGGCGCAGTGTGAGCAGGATGATCCCGGAAATGACCAGGGTCGCCTTGCTGTCACGGAGCGACGTAATCGTGAAAGATACCCCCAACTTTGACAGGAAGAAATTCCTGTTTTACCTCTCGCGCAGCAACTACGAGCACCAGTGGGGAACGGTGTATCGCAAACCGGGATTGGGATCCAGAATCCTGGCGTTCTTTTTGAAGGTGATACCGAAGGTCGGTCCTTTCAAGGCGGTCAGCTTCAAGATTCCCACTCAGCAAACCGAGGACATGTATATCAAGAGTGTGGACGCCACGGTCGAGAATTACACCGGGCTCCTGCATCAAACCGATGTTCGCACCCTTGATTTGCCGAACCGCGATTTTGATACAGGCCGCGAGACCAAACCTGGAGAATATGTGCTGACCGACAAGACTTACGCCATGCTCGTTGGCAAGCTCGCCGACAAGCCTGGCGATCCATTAGACCCGGCTCTTCGCGACAATCTGCTGCACTTTTATTCCGACCCAAAAGCCCCTGTCGCGACCCGGAAAAACAAGAAAGATTGGCAAAAATTGCAAATCGACTTGGAAAAGATCAAGCATCAGCCTGCGCCGCAAGTTGCGCGACCGCCCGCCCAGAGTCAGTAACCTTTCGGAAGAATTCCGGCTTGCCATAATCTCGCCCGCTGATGCACCTTATAGGCTCGCTAGTGAGGCGGTGGCCATGAGTTCGTCTGACGAAAAATTTTATCGCGTCAGAATTACCCAACGACGAAACTATGCCCCAGATCTCTGGATGATCCGTGTCCAGGCTGACGGCGAGTTCAAATTCGCACCCGGCCAGTACGCAACCCTTGGTGTCGAACAAGCGGAAAGGCGCTCCGAGCGGCCTTATTCGATCGTGTCTTCCCCCTATGAGAACGAGATCGAATTCTTTTTTGAGTTGGTTCCGCAAGGCGAACTGACGCCCCACATTTACGCGTTGCAGGTAGGCGACGAGATGCTCATGCGCAAAGTTCCCAAGGGGCGCTTTACGCTTGACACCAAAAGCGGGCGAACCAACCACCTGCTGGTCTCCACCGTCACCGGCGTTGCGCCATTTGTGAGCTATATCCGCACCCTTTACAAGGACTGGAAGGACGGAAAATTTTCCGGCGAGCAGAAACTTTTTCTGCTCAATGGCGCTAGTCGTTCTTGGGAATTTGGATATCTCGACGAGTTGCGGCAATTTGCCGCGGAAGTACCCTGGCTGACCTTTGTACCCACCGTGAGCCGTCCGTGGGACGATGCCAAATGGACCGGCGAAATCGGCCGTGTGGATGACCTGATCCGAAAATATGCCGACATGTGGGGGCTCAACGCAGCCAACTCTGTCGGATACCTGTGCGGCCATCCCGAGATGATCGAGCGCGGTAAAGGAATGCTTCAGCGGATTGGTTTCACCAGGGACGTGCTTAAAGAAGAAATCTACTGGATTCCGGGCAAGGAAACTACGTCGCATTGATCCAGGCTCAACTCTCCGCGGGAGCGAAGAAAACCAGGACAACCAATTCCTCTTGAATATCGTAAAAGCGGTGTTCTAAATTTGCCGCCACAAAAATTACGCTGCCTGCGCTGATCGCCCGATCTTCCAGACCTACTTTCATGCTGGCGCGTCCTCGCACCACGTAATACATTTCATCTTCCTTGTGGGGCTTCTGCAGATCGATGCTTCCGGCTGGCAATGTGTAAACTCCGGCGCTCATTGACGGAATTCGCAAAAATTCCAGATAAGACTTCCCTCCCTCGTGGCGTTGCCGCTCCAACTCTTCGATCTCGAAAACGGTTTCTTTTTTCATGACGTCGTCTTTAAAACCGGCAAAATCAATGAAACGCACCTGCGAAGAAGATTTCCGTGTATTGCCGCACCAGGCTTTCCTCCTGCAGTAATCCCTCCGGCCTGTACCACTGGTAAATCCAGTTAATCATCCCCAGCAATGCAAAAGCGGCCGCCCGGGGACTGACGGCATTCCTTCCGGGTCGCGTACTCTGCACCTCAGCGATCAAATCCTCCACGAAATGCACGTAATCTTTCTTTCGCGCATTGATCCTTCTGCGCATTGTCGGCGGCAAAGGATGATTTTCGTGCAGCATCACAGTGATCTCTCGGTCGCGCACGCTCATGACCACTTCAATGTGCCGGCGAATGAGCGCGCGAAGGCGTTCTTCCGGATCGCCCACCCCCTTCACCGCATCAATCACTCTCTCCTGCGTGATGTCCATTGCGTGATTCATCAGGTTGAACAGAATTTCATCCTTGCTCTGGAAGTGATGATAGAGTCCCCCTTTGCTGAGCTTCAGGGCTGCCGCCACGTCGTTCATGGAAGTAGCGTCGTACCCTCGTTGTTGAAAGAGGCGAGCCGCGGTGCGGAGAATTTCCTGGCGCGAATCAATAGCGGTCTCGCGGGTCATGGCGAAAAGGATTATACAGAGCGAATGAAGATTCCCAACCAGCGATGAGATGGGTGGAAACCAATATCAATGCCACATGCTGCCTACGGGCGTCAAAGTACCCGTCTGCAATAAACAAGCATTTCTTAGCGACCTTTGCGGTATCTCTTCGCGCCCTTTGCGGTTAAGAGCTTTTGGAGTTGCCAGCGCAGGAAACAAAGCTTGAACCGCAAAGGACGCAACGAACGCGAAGTTCAACAGGAAGAAACGAAAAGCACTCGCGCCTGTTCCTCAGACACGTCCTCCTCTGTCATAATCTTTGTCCCATGGATCTAAAACACCGAAGTCACGGCATCACTGACGGACGCGACCAGGCTCCCGCGCGGGCCATGTTCAAGGCGATCGGATTTACTGACAGCGATCTCTCCAAACCCATCATCGGCGTGGCCAATACCTGGATTGAAACCATGCCTTGCAACTTCCACCTCCGCCGCTTGTCGGCCAAGGTGAAGGAAGGCATTCGAGCCGCGGGCGGCACCCCGATGGAATTCAATACCATCGCAATCAGTGACGGCGAAACCATGGGTACCGAAGGAATGCGAGCGTCGCTGGTCAGCCGCGAACTGATTGCCGACTCAATCGAACTGGTTTGCCGCGGACAAATGTTCGACGCAGTGGTTTGCGTCGTGGGCTGCGACAAGACCATTCCCGCCGGCGCAATGGCGTTAGCCCGGCTGAACATCCCTGGACTGGTGCTTTACGGAGGCACCATTGCACCTGGCAACTTCCGCGGAAAAGACGTAACGATTCAGGATGTATTCGAAGCAGTAGGCGCCAACGCTGCCGGAAAAATGACGGACGCGGAACTGCACGAACTGGAAAATGTAGCCTGTCCGGCCGCGGGCGCCTGCGGTGGCCAATACACAGCAAACACCATGTCCACGGTGATGGAAATGATTGGACTGTCCCCAATGGGATTCAACAGTGTTCCCGCCATGGATCCGAGGAAAGATCAGGTCGCGTTCGAATGTGGCGAAGTAGTCTTGAATTTGTTGCGCAAAGGCGTCACCCCCAGGGACATCCTGATTCGCCCCGCGTTTGAAAATGCTATCGCGAGCGTGGCGGCCACTGGCGGCTCAACTAATGCAGTACTTCACTTGCTGGCGATTGCGCGCGAAGCCGAAGTCCCCCTGCAGATTGACGATTTCCAGAAAGTCAGCGAGCGCACTCCGCTGCTTGCCGACCTGAAGCCTTCAGGTCGTTTCGTCGCCACGGACATGCACCGGGCCGGAGGCGTGCGCCTCTTGCTCAGCCGCCTTTTACAGGCTGGGCACATTCACGAGTCGGCAGTGACCGTCACCGGGTCGACACTGGCTGAGGAGGGAAAGAATGCGGTCGAGACTCCGGGCCAGGAAGTGATCGTTCCGCTGGACAAGCCTTTAAAGAAAACCGGTGGGCTAGTAATTCTGCGCGGCAATCTTGCGCCAGAAGGATGCGTCGCCAAGATCAGCGGCCACGAACGATTGAGCCATCGCGGTCCGGCCCGGGTCTTCGACTCCGAGGAAGATGCCATGGCAGCGGTCACGGAAAAACGGATCAAGGCCGGCGATGTTGTCGTTATTCGTTACGAAGGGCCAAAGGGCGGGCCCGGGATGCGTGAGATGCTGAGTGTGACTGCGGCGATCGTCGGCGAAGGCCTGGGTGGATCGGTAGCTCTACTCACCGATGGACGGTTCAGCGGCGCTACACGCGGCCTGATGATGGGACATGTTTCTCCCGAAGCCGCATTGGGTGGGCCTATCGCCGCAGTACATGAAGGTGACACCGTCCACATCGATATCAATCAACGGGTGTTGGAAGTGGAGGTCAGCGATGCCGTGCTGCGCGAGCGAATGGCAAAGTGGAAGCCTCCCCAGCCGAGATATCCCGGCGGAGTCTTCGGAAAATATGCTTCACTGGTTTCTTCAGCTTCGGAGGGAGCGGTGACTAGGCCTCGTTAGCGCTGGCTTTTGCTCAAGAAAAATGATGCGAGCGAAAAAGCGAATCGCCGGCGAGGTCGCGATCGCGATTCCCATTTCTTCCCTGAGCGTCATCCTGAGGGACTTCAGTCCCGAAGGATCTGGCATGCACACCGACACCTCGCGATAACATCCGAGACGTGCGCGCGCATCCCGCCGTTGAATGGCCTATTCGCTCAGATGCACGTACCGCACAGTTACACGCCGGTTATAGGCGCGCCCTGTGGGACTGGTATTAGGTTGAACTGGCGCCGCCGACCCTGAACCAATCGCAGTAACCTGGGTGCTGGGAACATTAAATTCATTGATGAGGGCTTGCCGGACAGCGATAGCTCGGCGGCTCGAAAGATCCAGATTGTAAACTTCCTCGCCCGTATCGTCCGTGTGGCCCTCAAGAATCGCGCTGGACTGCGGATCTCTCGCCAGCGCGTCGGCGATCTGCTGCATGGCAGCCCGGTATTGTTCGGCGATGGCTGCACTGTTCTGCTCGAAGAAGATGGTGTTGAGGTCTGCGCTGGTCGATGATCGAGGCTTAGCTACCGGTGTATCGGGAAACTTCCTAACCGTCACGTCGTCGAAGTCATCGCTCGAAGTTCGGGATGCGTCCGCGCCTGAAGTCGTGCTCTTGGACGATCGAACCGGAGCCTCCATGGGAGACTCGGGTGAATTCTTGGGCACCGGCGAGACCGAGGCGGGATCGGTTTGTTCCACAGTGGTTTGGCTGGCTTCGATGCCGCTCGCCCGGGCCTGATTTTGCCACGGTGATTTTTCGACTACTACAAACGTCAGAACACCAGTGATTGTGACTAAAGCGAGCGCCTTCGACCAGAAGCCGCCTTCGGCATGCTTCGTCATTACAGCTGGATGAATGTCTGCCATTGGCGGTTTGGCAAGAACTGCCGGCACGGCATCAACTTTTTCGGGCTGTGCCCGGGGACCGCTCTTGACCTGCTTCGCAGGCGGCGACGTGATTTTCTCCGGCTTGCGCAGCGACTCCTTTTTTTCTGAACTCGCCGGATTGGAAGTAGTCGGACCAGAAGCAAATGTGGTCTTTTTTTCGGCGTTTGCCTTTTCGATACTCGACGGATTAGGAGCTGATGTCGCCTTCGTTGCGGGCGTAGTTGTCGCTGGTTTCGTGGCCGTGACTGGAGTCGTCGTAACCTTGCTGACAGGCGCCGGGATTGTGTTCAACGCGCCCGCGGGTGCAGGAACGGTTACTGCAACTGCTGGAACGGGAACAGGCGCCGGAAGCGGCTCTGGAATGCTAACCGTTTTCTTCGTGAGCAGGATTCTCTGCTCTTCGAGGGTTTGGCTGATCCGCACAATCGCTTCGACCAATGCCAGCGGAATATTTTCGCTGGACTCCCTGGTATTTCCATTTCCGTGAACTGCGGGCTCGGGATCGTTTTCTGGTTTCTGCCACCCGCTTCGCTGAGATCCGGGCAGACTTACCAGTTTCAGACTTTCAGTCTCTACTGGTCTTGTTTCTCTGGTTGGCGGCTGGTAGCTGTGACCGTTGCCGTTCCCATTTCTGTTGCCATTGCCGTTCCCATTCCCGTTTCCATTGCGGGATGGGACTGCCGGCGTCGCCTCGAGGCGATACATATCCTCGAAGACGCTGGGCATATCAAGATCCCGGGTCGCTTCCGCGAGAATTGTCTCGTCAATCGACCTTGTGTTCCCGGCAAATCCCAACAACATGGCATTGAAACACAGCGTATTGATATTGCGTGGGACACCCTTCGAGGTTTCCCATATTTTGCGTTGCGCGCCAAGGGTGAAAAGTTCGTTGCCCCTGTATCCCGCGGTCCTGAGGCGATGGCTAATGTAGGCCCGGGTCTCGTTCACGTTTAGCGGGCTTAGCCGGCCAATACTCGAAATCCGCTGGCGTAGTTGTTCCTGCTCCGGCGCCGCCAGTTTCTTTACCAGCTGGGGTTGCCCGGCGAGAACAATCTGCATGAGCTTGGAGTGCGCGGTCTCAAAATTTGAAAGTTGCCGCAAAGTTTCCAGCACCGCGAAATCGAGGTTCTGCGCTTCGTCCACCACGACGATGACCCGCTTCCGCTCCTGCGCCGCGCGACCCAGCAACTGGTTGATCTGCTCCGACAACTTCCGCACCGATGTGTCTTCAGTGCCCGCTCCCAGTTCGGCCAGCAGCGACTGCAACAACTCGTGCGGCGCGAGCTGCGGCTGGAACACGAATGCCGTGTAGGCAGTCGCGCGAAATCCTTCCAGGAAATTGAACAGCAGAGTGGTCTTGCCCATCCCGGGCTGCGCAACCAGTACCTGGAAGCCGAACTCACAATCAATTCCATTGATCAGGGAAGCGAGTGCTTCCCGGTGAGTCTCGCTGTGAAATAGAAAGCGCGGGTCAGGAGTGCCTCCGAATGGATTCTCCTGCAACCCAAAATGGATAAACAATCGATTTTGTACGGAGCTTTGGGGAGAGTGATTCTGCACATCGCACCTGTCTGGACAGGATGTAGCAAACCGAGCACCATCCCCCGAAAACCCAATACTGTCGCGGATTACAGAGGATACGGGCAAATGCGATTGAAGAATAAGCCGGGAAGGTGAAAGCCTTTGCAGCTAAAGACACTAACCCCTCCATGGCGGTTACGAAGGTAACATCAGTAACCTCGCCATAGTGACTCCTATGCAATCGAGCTTGGCAGCAAATTGCAATGTACGTTGAAGAAATTTAAGACATATGCAGGCGGCTGTCATTCGGGCATCGCGGGCTAATCAGCGAGGGCACAACTTAAGTCGTCTGCCCAGCAAATGGGGACAACGCGGAAAGGGCACGACTTCAGTCGTGCCACCAGGGCTGAAATTCTGTCGCGCTTCAGCGCCTGCGGTTCGCCATTCTTGTGGACTTCCGCAGCACGCCTGCCTTTTCCCCGCTGGAGAAGCCCACTGCAGCGGCCGCAGCCAATCTCTGTTGACCGGCTTTTCGGCACGACTTAAGTCGTGCCCCTCCCGACTCCTGCTAAGCTGAGAGCAGATTGAAGCGCTCAATGCAACTTACCAAATCGAAACAGACTTCATGAAGAGACGGAATTTTCTGAAATCCCTGGCGGCAGCGGCAATCGTGGGCGCTTCCGGCACTCTGCCCGCTTTCGCTGCCCTTCCGAAGATGAAGATTACGCGGGTACGAGCCTACCTGCCGCCCAATCCAAACCCACTGTTTAACCAGAGCGACGTGGTGGTCACCATCGAGACCGATGCGGGAATAACCGGTATTGGAGAAGGTGGGTCAAAGGACACGCTTTCTCAGTCTGCGGGCAGATTGATTGGCCGCGACCCGCAATACATTGAACAACTCTGGCAGGACATGAACCGCGCCTTCTTCTATCCTGCAGGCCGCGAGAAGACCGATGCCATTGGCGCTCTCGATCTGGCCCTATGGGACATAAAAGGAAAAGTCCAAGGTCTGCCGGTGCACCAACTACTCGGCGGCATGGTTCGCAACTATTGCGAGTGCTACAACACCGCAGGCATTATTCCCGGCATCACCGAGGGCATGAGCATCAAGGAACGGGCCCATGCCACTATCGAGGCCGGCTATCGCGCCTTCCGCTTCGGCGCCATGGATCTTCCGCCCAACACCACCTACAACACCAGGGAAAGAATCACGCATCTTCGCGACGAATGTGCTCAAGCGCGCGAGGGTGTCGGCAAAGACGGCGATTGGCTCATTGATTTTCACCAGCGTTTCGATCTTGCCGATGCCATTCGAGGGTGCAATGAGATCGAAGACCTCGCTCCGTTCTTCGTCGAGGATCCGGTTCGAACTGAGGCCTTTCTACAAGACCTCCCGATCCTGCGAAAAAAAGTGAACGTGCCTCTGGCCGCCGGCGAAGAATGGGGTAACCGTTGGGACTTCAACAAACTGGTGGAAGATCACGACATCGATTTTGTTCGCGCAACGTTGCCGAACGTAGGCGGAATTACTGAAATGATGAAAATCGCCGCCATTTGCGAAACGCATTTTGTGGGTATCACCCCGCATTTCACCGGGCCCATAGCGACCGCAGCCCTGGTCAACAGTCTTGGCACTTTCTCGGGGCCGGTGCTCATGGAATATAACTATCAGGGACGCACCTTGGCACATGTGCCCGGGTGTCTCGACTTCAAGAACGGAAAACTGTATCCGAATGAGAGGCCGGGCCTCGGCGTAGAGCTTGACTTCAAGCATCTCACTCAAATCGCCGAAATCACACAGCCCGTCACGGCTCGTGCCCAAACCTATTTCCGCCCGGACGGCTCCATCACTAACTGGTAGGGGACTTGAACACTGTGCCCTGTTAAGTGATGCCGGGTATTGTAAAGTTACGAAAACGGCAGCTACCTTTTCTTCATCCAAAATGTAGCGTCATTTTCAAACTTTCACATACAAAATCATTGGAGAAGACATGTTCAAAGCCAAAAAAGCATTTTCAGGTTTCTCTGTAGACGATTTACACAAGGCGAAGCAGTTCTACGGTCAAACGCTCGGCCTGGAAGTTACCGAAACGCCCCAAGGCCTGCAGCTTCATACGGGAGGGGATACCCGCATATTCATTTATTCCAAACCTAACCATGCAGCGGCAACGTTTACGATTCTGAATTTTGCGGTGGATAATATCGAACAAGCAGTAGATGAGCTTATGAAACTTGGTGTGCATTTTGAGCGTTACGACTTTCCCAATCTGAAGACAGACAAAAAGGGCATCGCTCGCGGCGGCAATGGTCCCAATATCGCGTGGTTCAAAGATCCGGCGGGTAACATTTTGTCGGTGCTTGAAGAGAAGCAATAATCATTGGCGTTGATGGCAACCATCCCCGCTCGGGTGTGTTGCTTTCCCTGCAGGTGTCGGCGATTTGCAATCAAGTTGATTGCTTCTGGACGACTGTACCGCGGCAAAAATGGTCTGATGGGCTGGGGCAGCAACCCAGGATCAGACAGGTTTCCCCGCCTTCGGCCACATCGGCGTCCGTCCCAGAAATAGCGACTCTTTCACGGCCACCAGGTCAGCTTCCATACAAACTCCAGCCGGAAACCGGCATCGAAGGGTTTGGTTAAAAGAGGCACGTATGGATAGTTTTCAAACTGCTGTCGTGTTTGTTCTCGTCGCAATAGCGGTATTCCTTCTTGCACTGCGTCGTAACCCCAAAATCGGACGGTAGGACCTGCAACAAGGCAGCTTCACACTCACTGTTTAGGCCGCACAACCATCAAAGCTCGCGGCTCATTCACCCTCCCTTCAGGCTAAAATGAACTCGTTACCTCGCGAGGCAAGCCAATATGAACCGGCCCTTCGGACTGGATATTCCACGGACGCTGGAAGACATTTGTGATCCGACACGGATGGCTTTGATCGTGTACGACATGCAGGTCGGAATCGTGAGGCAGATCGAGAACGGCCCGCAGATCATTGACAGGGTGCTTCAAGTCCTTGCCGCGGCTCGCAAAGCAGGAATTCGGATCTTCTTCACCCGCCATATGTCGCTGCCGAAGGAATTGATGGGAGTATCTCAGTTCCGCATGGCAATGGCTTGGCAACGAGTGAAATCGCCCGAGGAGGTCCAACCTTGGTTCTTGCGGGATGCGCCAGGATTTCAACTCGTTCCAGAGATGTCTCCACTCGCAAGCGAAGCCATCTTCGACAAAATCAGCATGTCAGCCTTCGAGGGAACACCGCTGGACATCGCACTGCGCGATTGTGGGATCCTGGCTTTTGCCATCGCCGGGATCGCCATGGAAATTGGTATCGAACCTACCGTGCGGCACGGCGCTGACCTGGGCTACATCCCGGTGGTGATTAAAGACGCCTGTGGTTTCGGTCGTCGCGACGCGGCAGAGCGTTCAGTTGCCAGCATCGAATTCGCGGGGGACACCCTGCTTACGAACGTCGAAACGATCTGCGCCCAGTTTGATCGTGCACACAACAAAGCTTTTTGATGACTTTGTGCATCTCTCAAAAGCTAAACTTCAGCGCAAACTGGATCAGGCGCGCTGGTTGGGCTTCCAGAATCTGGTTGAAGGTTGGTGAGTTCATGTCGCTGTCGGGAATTCGGAAATTCGTGTGATTGAGGATGTTGAAGAACTCGGCGCGGAACTGAAGCTCCTTTGACTCCGCGACACGAATGTTCTTGAACAACGAAAAATCCCAGTCCGCGTATCCGGGCCCCTGGGCGATGTTGCGGCCGGCCGTGCCAAATTGCTGCACTGGAGAGTTCGGATCCTGGACGATCCTCTGAAACGCATTGGGATTGAGCCATGCGCTGGTAGTTTTCGGACCATCGTTGGGATCGGCAACTACGTTGGGCCGGTTAGAAAAGAACCCGCTGATCTCCGGCGCTGAACCCTGCACCGAAAAATCATTGCCGTCGAACACGGTGAACGGAGTTCCTGTCATCGCAGTCACGATTCCATTGACCTGCCAGTTGCCAAGCGCCTGTTGATACCATCCGTGAGGCTGCCGCCACCACGGCAGGCTCCACTGATAGCTCAACACGAAACGGTGGCGCGCGTCGAACAAGGATCGGCCACGCTCTGCGTTTACATCGAAAGGATTTTGCGCCAGGTCATTCTCCCCAGCCAGAGGTTTTGATGCCGAGCCAGTCAGGTTGAACGTGGACGAGTCGTCGATGGACTTGGAGTAGGTGTAGGAAGCCAGAAACGATATTCCATGGCTGAAACGCTTTCTCAGGCTGGCTTCCAGAGCATTGTAGGAAGAGTTTGCAATGCCCGTGATCAGACCGGTCGACGAAAAAGCACAACTGGTGGGTGGATCGGCGAGCGTGCATCCGGAATGAATTCTCCGCTGGTCTGCATTGCTTGACGTGGAAATAGGATCGCCGCCGGCGTCGAATCCCGGTATGTAAATGGCGGGGTTGGCTTCAATCATTCGCGGCAGCTTCGTTCCCTTGGTTCCCACATAGCCAACCTCGAAGAGCAAATCCGAACCGAAAGATCGCTGAACATTCAAGTCCCAGTCCTGCTGAATACGGCAGTGGCAGATTCGAGGCGAGCGTCAAGTTCGTCAGAGGGGTCGAGAACTGGCCATTGATGGGAGGATTGCCATTGAAGGGATCGGCAAAATTCGGCGTGCTTACCTGGGGTGTCTGCAGGAATGGTGGAGCGCTGATCGGAGACTGCAGCGGGCCGCCCTGCCCGGTGTAATACGGCTCATAGAAAATTCCATAAGCCGATGTCACCAGCCACTTCGCGCTTCCCGTTGGGTCCCATGCCAGGCCGATGCGGGGCGCGAATGCTTTCTTGAAAGTAGGAATCAGTCCCGCTGGGACGCCCTTGTCTCCCGGATAGAGCAAGCCATTAGGAGCGTCCGGCATCACAGTCGATTGCCGGCCCGGAATCCACAGAGTTTGCCGGTTTTTGATTTCGGTATAAGGGAACGGCAAGTCGTAGCGCAACCCAAGGTTCAAGGTCAGCCGCGAAGTGGCCTTGAAGGTGTCTTGCACATAAGCGTTGACTGCGTTTCCCCGGATGCCGCGCTCGAAATCGCCCAGGCCTTGAAGGAAGACTACCGGCTGGCCGAAGAGGAAACTGGCAAACGCGTCGGGTACAACCGGAAACCCCGCAAAAACAAAGAAGCCGTTGGAAGCGATTCCCTGCAGTGCATTGACCTGCAGGCGTTGGTATCCGCCTCCGAATTTGAGCTCATGACGGCCATGCACCCAGCTCAGTGCTCCGGAATAGTCAAAAGCATTCTCGTACGTATCGCGGGGACCGGTGATGGGATTGCCGATTGTGGTATAGCCCGCAATCTGGATCGACGGAGGACCAACTGCCAGGGCCAGGCTCGGTGAGTACTGGAAACCCAAGCTCGCGGGCGTTGTGGGATTGATGTGTTCACCAAACAGGAACTTGTTGCGCAAGAATGAGAACCGAAAGACACCGATCATGCTGGGAGAAAAGGTGTGAGTCTCCTGGGCAACGAAGTTTTGCGCACGCTGGTCCTGGCCTACCGGAAAGCCCGGCACGCTGGCTCCAGAGGTTGGAATCGGATTGAATTGCGTTCCGTCAATAATCCCGTAACGGAAGTTGAGAATGTCGGATGGAGAAAGGTAATGGTCTATCTTCACGCCTCCCTGATTCGAATCCTGACGGACGACTTGTGTAGAGGTGAAGACATTCAATCCATTGTTGGGGAACGGAATAAATTTCAACAGATTCTGCGTAACTGGATTGGTCTGTGTGGCCACGGGGTACTGATTGTTGGGATATGGCTGGTTCAGAAAGACGTTGAAGAGCTGGTGATCGGGATTATTGCAGAACCCTCCGCCGAATCCCTCAGGGCAGAGGGCCGAGAAATCTCCCTGACGCTCAGCCAGGGACGGCACCGTCGAAGAATCGGTTTCGCCCTGGCGATTGCGAAAACCCTCGAAATATGCAAAGAAGAATGTCTTGTTCTTGCGGATTGGGCCGCCGAACGTCCCGCCAAACTGGTTCTGTTTTAGAGGCTCTGTCGTGTCCGCAAAGTAGTTCGTGGCGTCAAACACATCATTGCGAAAAAACTCCCACAACGCTCCGTGGAACCTGTTGGTGCCAGAGCGAGTGATAATGTTTGTGGTCGAACCCAAACTCTGCCCGAATTCGGCACTCGCGTTGTGGGTAAAGATTTTGAACTCGGTAATCGCATCCACCGGTGGCTTGAGAACAAAGCCTCCATCGACCCCATTAAAATTGTTTGCCCCATCGATCAGGAAGTTGTTGGACTCAGGCCGCTGACCGTTGACCGCGTAGGCTTGTCCGGCACGCAGCGATCCTCCTGCCTCCGCCAAACCCGGTGTGAGCGGGACAACTCCTGGCTGGAGCAAACCCAATTGGGTAAAGTTGCGGCCATTCAGCGGCAGGTCCAGAACTTCGCGTTCGGAGACAGTTTTTCCCAGGCTGGTTACTGTACTCTGAATCAATTGAGCGTCCGCCATCACCTGTACTTGCTGGGTTTCGGCGCCCACCACGAGATGCACCGGAATGGTCGCAGTCTCGTTGACGTTAAGAATGATGCCTTCCTGAACGTATTTCTGGAAACCCTTGGCCTCGACTTGCAGCTGATAATGGCCAACCGGCAGTTCCAACAGAACGTACGCGCCGGAGTGGTCTGTCGACGCTGTACGCGTCAAGCCGGTTTCGGTTTGTCTGGCCGTCACTGTCGCATCTTGCACGACCGCGCTGCTCGGATCCTGCACATTTCCCCGAATACTTCCTGTGATCTGCTGGGCAAAAGCATTCACGCCGGCCAGTGCAACAACTAGACAAAGAAGTTTCCGGACAGGGAACATGAGTTGCTTGCCTTTCAAGTCTTGGTTACGTTCAGAACAGGTGCAAACTTAACGAGGTCCCTCGAGACGGGCAATCCTATAAAAGCACTAGAGCCTCGCAGAGCATGGACGTGTACCATGTGCTGCGAACGCGCATCCTGGCAAAGCTGCCAGTGATCTGGAAACTTTTGAATGACAAGTGAAGTCATCACCGCAGCCCCGCCCCGCGAGTTGCGAAGAGAGTTGGGAATCGCTTCGGCTACCGCGGTTGTAGCCGGGGAATGCATTGCGGTAGGAATTTTCCTTACGCCCGCCGGCATGGCGAAAGCGCTGGGCTCCCCTATGTGGCTTTTGCTGGTCTGGTTGGTGGTAGGCGCGATGACCATGAGCGGCGCGCTTTGTTTCGGCGAACTGGCAGGCCGCTTTCCGCGTGCTGGAGGAAGCTATGTCTACCTTCAAGAAGCCTTCGGCGGCCGTGTGGCGTTTCTGTATGGATGGATGTGTCTGCTAGTGATGGATCCGGGCCTGTCTGCTTCGTTGGCTACCGGGACAGCATTCTATGCCGCCTACATCTTCCATTGGACTCCCGCAATCAGCAAGCTCGCGGCAATTGCGGCAATCTGGGCGCTTTGCCTGCTGAATATTGTGAGCATCCGGTTAAGCGCAAGTTTCATGCGCTGGATCACCTGGCTCAAGTTGGGCGTGTTGGGATTGTTAACGGTTTGGGCGCTGGTATTTCGACTGGGCTCGTGGTCGAACTTTGTGCCGTTCGTGGCGCAGCGTCCAGGCTCGATGCCATTGATGGCAGGCCTGGCAGTCGCGCTGGTGGGAGCGTTTTACTCCTTCGGCGGGCTGGTGGGAGGTCAGTAAGATCGCGGGAGAAGTTCGTGATCCGGGCCGGACCTTGCAACGCGCCATGGTTCTTGGCGTTCTCGTGGTCACGGCTGTCTATGTCCTGATCAGCGGAGTCTTCCTCTACCTGCTTCCGCTGGAAAAAGTTACTTCCAACGAAACTTTCGTGGCACAGGCAGGATCGGTTTTGTTTGGCCCCGCCGGCGGAGTAGTCTTTGCCGCAATTGTCGTGGTCTGTGTGCTGGGAAGTCTGGCAGGGTTCACGATGTCGGCGCCACGCGTTTACTACGCGATGGCGAAAGATGGACTTTTCCTCGAGGCCGTTGGGCGCGTGCATCCACGATTCGGAACACCCGCAGCCGCCATCGCAATTCAGGGGGCGATCGCCACGCTGCTGGTTTGGGTAAGCAGCTTTCAACAGATCATCGCATATTTCATTTTTGTCGCAGTAGCGTTTCTGGGGCTGACAGTCATTGGACTGTTCAAATTAAGAAAGAACAACCTGGGAGATCCAACCGCCGTTCTAGCCGCCGGATACCCGTTCACCCCTTTAGCTTTCCTGACGCTGGAATTGCTGCTGTTGTTGATGGTGGCGGCTCATAGTCCGCGTGAGACAGTTTTGGGAGTTCTCGTAGTGCTGGCGGGCGTTCCAGCGTATGCGCTGTTTCGCAGGCGCCCGCGCAAGGTGGAACCAGGCGAATTGATTGGGGTAGATTGAAGCCATGGCCGACGAAAAAGACGCGATTGTTACGGAGTCTGGAAGTCCAGCGCCGAAACCGGCGACCAAGATCAAAATCATCGAGGATGCCGACAGCCACCGGCGAAACCGCCGCGGCCTATGACTACTGGCGAGCTGGGTCAGGCCGCCAGCAAGTTCCCGGCATCATCAAGTGCTTCGGCGCTCGGCCAGATTTCTTGCGCCAGGTGGTCGATTTCTCCAACACGATTCATTTCTCTGAGGGACATCTGTCACGCCGTCACAAGGAGATGATTGCAAGCTACGTCTCCTACCTGAACCGGTGCCCGTATTGACTGGACAGCCATGCCTACTTCCTGCGGGTTCAGGGAGCCACCGACAAATGTGTATCGGCAGTGCTGGAAGGCAAGCTTGATGAGGCAGGCCTGACGGAGGCGGAGCGCATCCTCCTGGAATACGCTGAACTTGTGACCACTGCTGCGTACCGCACAACTCCTGAAGATGTTCAGAAGCTGCGAAACGCAGGCTGGAAAGAAGAGCAGATCGCGGAGGCCGTGTACATCACGGCAATGTTTGCTTTCTTCAACCGCGTCGCCGACGCTTTCGGCGTCCCCTCTCAGAACTATCTGTCGGCAGGAAAAATGACACCTTAGAATGAGCGTTGGATTGGTCGAGGGGAAAAGGGCGCTCAAAGGCGATGTGTCGGGCTCAGCAGCAAAAGACTTTCACGTCGGAAATCCGACCTTAGCATCTTTTCAACCAATCCGCTTCCTCCTTCGTCACAATCCACGCGTCTCGTAGTCGGGAATGATGATGCTTGCGTACTCCTAAAATGATCCGAACTTCATGAGGAATTCAGAGACTGCTGACATCTCGATCGAATCGATCCGATACCTTTTGGAAGCTGAAGGCCTAACCGTGGTCCGGCTGTTCTAGATACCCACAATGCACCAACGCATCTACTTCGTTCATCATCAAGGTAAGAAAATCCTCATCGTTGACTTCTCCAATTGTCCAGCAGGCGAAGTTGAGGAGGTTGCTCGAAGAGTGCCCGACTTCGTGACCGCAGAGCCCCGCGGCTCGGTTCTGGTGCTCACAAACTTTACAGGAGCGCTCTTTGATCGGGATGCGATCCGCGCCGTGAAGGAGACTGCCGTCTTCGATAAGCCTTTTGTCAAGAAATCCGCTTTGCTCGGTGTCGATGATCTGCCGATTTCGTTTTACGAAGAGCTGCAGAATTTTTCCCGACGGGAATTGCTGAGTTTCAAAACCCGCGAAGACGCTTTGGCCTGGTTGATAAGTTCAGTAGATTGATGGACGTAATTCGTTTCGAAACGGTCGATCTACCCAGCGCATTTAAAAAAAAGGGCACATACTGTGCCCTTTATTCCTGAGAATAGGTTTTGATGCGCGGGCCTTCTCAAGTTGATCTGTTCACCGTAATGCCGCGGCCAGAACCACATTCTGAACAAAATGGTCCATCGCAACTTCGGTTTCGCGGCGGCTCGTGTGCAGTTCACTTCCCCGATTGTTTCCGGCCGTCCATACCTGGGACAGGAAGTACTGATCGCCGTAGCGGTGGAAAACCAGCTTAGTCATCGTCTGGTTCTCGGGCGATTCGCAGGCATTTGGCTGAACCATCTTGATCACGCTGCGGTCCTGATTCTCAATCACTATGGCGCCAGTGGAGGTCCCAAGTTTCTGGATCAAATACTCCCCGGCGGGGATCTGAGTTTTATCAACGATGAAATTGAATGGGACATTCGCTTTCACCACGCCAGTCTGAGCGTATGCCGATGCAGTGACCAGCAGCAGGCCCAGGCCGATAAGAGCAAACAGTTGGTTTTTCATAAATCCTCCCGGATGAGACGGTGAAACCACGCAGGGTCAGCCTCTCTTTGCCAACGCTTACTGCTTTGTTTCGCTATCGGCCGTCTCCAACTTTTCGCAACAGCTCTTAAACCGTTGCCGCAATTGATGAATGCATGCCTCGTGCCACAGTTGAAGCATCTTCATTTGGATTCGGCGCAAATCGCAACTGCATGATTCGGAGACTTTTGCGGTGCTACACCAGCAGAGGAAGGCAATGAGAGCAGGGTCACCGGTGGCTTGCCGCGAACCGAACGGTTAATCGGAACTACGATTCGGTTAGCTTGGGAAGAACAAAAAGCTGTCTGGAAGTCGAATGCGCTTGGCTAAACGTGGCACGTGTCGCCGAAGGATACGAGCTCCATCTTTCCCTGGATGTAACAATCGCTTCGCACCCAGGATTCGTACCGAACGAGGATTGGGGTCCCCGTGTGACTGATCAGCATCCATAGGCCGTGCATGTATCCCTGGCTGACGAACAGCCGAAAAACAGTCGGAATATCGTTCGTGGATGGAGCGGTCAGATCGTCGTATCTTTTGCCGAGCAATTCTTCGCGACTGTAGCCTACCAACTGGCAGAAGCTGTCCGACACTTCAACGTAACGCCTGTCACCATCCACCACGGTGGTGTAATCAGCACGGACGGAACCACACTGTTTCATCCATTCGTCGCGAAGGGTCAGCGCATTGCTAAGTTCGTTGGGACCTTCGCCTTCCCCATGGGGATTGGATCGTACGGCTGAATTCATTTTTCCGATCACATCGATACCCTCTTTGCAAGGCGTCAGTGTAATCCCCAAAAAGCGGCTGTGCCAAGCGGGGATTTTTGCGTCCCCAGAAATGCTCTTTCGGCGGAAACTAGGAGGTCCGAAATGCGGTAGGCTTGTTCGCACGGCGAAGTGTTTATGCAAGTTGCCAAGGCCCAGCCCATCAATTAAGCTTAATTTTCCGCATTTCATGTAAGCCGGGATGGCGGAACTGGCAGACGCAGCGGACTCAAAATCCGCCGACCTTCGGGTCTTGGGGGTTCAACTCCCCCTCCCGGCACCAAGTCCAACCCACACGAAGGAAACTAGTTAGGAAGGGGCGCGGGAGAAACTGCTGATCGAAACTCTCAGGGTGGCAGGTCATTCTAGGGGAAAGGATGCACTTGGTCCAGATTCATGCCGGAATAGGCACGGCAGAATGTGATCTAGGTGGGGAGTAAAGGGGAACGCAGTTTGCTATTCCCTCTCTTTATCGCGAAACGGAACTACTCCGATTCATGACTCTGGCGCGCGAGAAGGAATTCGAAAAGTGGGCTCGCATCTATCGCGAAAAGATGTTGTCTAAAGAACGGTATCTCGGACGGCTGTAGGACATCGACCTCGATGCACGCCGAAAACTCATGTTCGACGGGCATCTGCTTTTGGAAATGCGGCCAATATTAAGAGTGGGGATGCACTGCTTTGGCGATAGCGTTCGCGGTTCAATGCAGCAGCGAGAAACTGAAGATATCGCTCCCTGCCGCCACGGCAACATACTGCACACCATCGACGGCATAGGTCATCGGGGAGGCACGCATCATCTGGCCTGTGTTGAAGTGCCAGAGAGCACGTCCCGTCCTCGCGTCAACCGCTTCAAGCGATTCGCTATCGTCGCCGAAGAACAACAGGCCGCCAGCGGTCGTCAACGTCCCGCCCCAGGACCTTCCCGATCCTATCTGAGGGTAGTTCCAAACTGCTTTCCCATCGGACAGCGACAGGGCCAGTAATGTCTTCTCGGGCTTTTCCATCGAGGAATGAATGGTCCCGGTGTTGTAAAACGTCTCGCCCGCCACAAAGTCTGTGGGCATCGCGAAAACCATATCGCAGTTCTCCAAGGCGAGTACATAGAAGAGCCTGGTGTCCGGATTGTAGGACGGCGAAAACCAATTTGTCGCTCCGTCAATTCCTGGGCAGATGTAGGTGCCTCCCGGAGTTGGAACTTTCCCGGCGAGAATCGGCCGTCCGGATGCGTCCATGCCTCTGGCCCAATTCAGCTTCTGGACAAAGGGCGTCGCGTAAAGAAACTTGCCGTTGGTGCGGTCGAGAACATAGAAATAACCGTTTCGGTTGGCTTGCACCAGAAGGTGCTTCTCTGTTCCGTTTTCCCGGGTATCAATCAGGACAGGAGTTTCATTCGCATCGTAGTCATACAAATCGTGCGGTGTGAACTGAAAGTACCATTTCAATTCACCACTGTCCGCGTCGATGGCCAGTACGCAGGCAGTGTAGAGGTCATCGCCGGGCCGCGAATCGCCTACGAAATCAGGAGCCGCGTTGCTGGTCGTCCAATACAGAGTGTTGAGTTCCGGATCATACGTTCCGGGCATCCAGGTGGTACCACCGCCGTGCAGATAGGAATCTCCCGGCCAACTGAGGGCGCCAAATTCCCCAGGTGCCGGAATCGTCCAACGTTGCCATTTTTTCGTTCCATTTGCCGCATCGAACGCTGCCAGAAATCCCCTCACTCCGGAGTCGCCGCCTGAGGTCCCTACAATTACTGTGCCCTTCACCACCAGCGGGGCGCCTGTCGCTCCATAGTGCTTGGTCTTATCAGCGTATTCCACATCCCACCGCAGACCACCAGAGCGGACATCTAGTGACAGCAGATGCGCATCATCGGTCTCTACAAAAACGGAATTCTCCCATACCGCTACCCCACGATTCTTGTGCGACGCGGCATCATCCAGCAGTCCGGAACTCACGGGCCGATGATAGGCCCATAACTGGCGTCCAGTCCGCGCATCCAGGGCAAAGACATCGTTGGCCGAGGTCACGAACGCTACGCCCCTCACAACTACCGGTGTTGTTTCCAGGTTCTGGGAGTTACCGGGATGGAAGACCCAGGCTGCTCGGAGTTGGTGAACATTTGCGGTGTTGATTTCCCGCAGAGCGCTATAACGGCGCCCTGTGTAGTCGCCGTTGTACGAGGTCCAATTCGTTCCCACCGGACTCGCCAGCAAATCTTCGGCTCCGACGGCGCTTGCAGCGACTGCCGAATGCTCCTGTCCCGTCAATGGGACGCCAATCAGCATGGCAAGAAGTGCGAACAGGATTACGCCGGGCACTTTCATTTCAGCGAATCTCTCCCGTCCTGATTGGAACTTCCTGAAGTGCGCCTCGATCCAATCCAGCCTGATCTTCCAAATGTAGAGAAATCCGTGTTGGCTTTCCTTGAGGTGTGGTTTCTAAGTCCAACACCACCAGATCAGTCGGCCTCACTTCGGCAAGCACCTCGGTCCCAGTGCTCGAGCCGTGTTCGTTATAGAAGTGTGCGACAAGTCTGCCGGGGAAAAATACTCCAAAAGAACCTGCCAGCCTGACCTTGCCATTCTCCGAACTGACAGCCCGAAGCGGCTTGGTCACGATGCCTGCGTCGGTCACTCCATGGAACTCACTATCTGCCCTTGCCGGGAACCAATCTGTTTCTAGTTGGCAGGCTTCGCCCGGGCGCAAGCGGCACATCGGACTATTGATCTCCGCTTCCATATAAATGGGAGACGCGTCTTCGGATGCATCGTTCACCGACGCCACACCGTCGCTGCTAAACCTCAGTTGAGGGCCGTTCGTCCAGAAAATAACGGAAGCCTTCCCGGGATAGGGCTTGAGTTCTTGATATTGAAAACGCTCGACCATGGCGTAGCGGCTGTTGCCATCGACCACCGCCAACCAACCATCGGTCGAATCTATCCAAAACTCGGCCGCCAAGTGGGAATAGTGCAGGGAAAATAAACCGTCGTCTCTTATGATTGCCGCAGGGTTCTCCGCTGGACCGGTGCGAACGTGATAGCGATTCAAGTATCCACTCGATGGATTCGACGGAGTGAATCCCCAAATCTCCTGATTGCTGTGTGCCGGATCTTTTGGGTTGGCAGTGTCGTACTGCGAAACCGACTGTACCGACCACTCGACCGTGTGGCCGCTCACGTTTTTCATAGATGCGCGAAAAGAGATATGAGGCGAATCGGAGTCCAGGCGAATACTTCGGGAAATCTGGACGCCAGTCTGAACATCCGGCAATCCGGTGAGTTCGATCCCACACCCCGGACCATCCGAAAGTTTTCGAAAGCTGAAAGGCCCGTCATCCAGCGAGTCAGAATTGCCGCGCCAGTGTTGTTCGTCGTCGTCCCCTTCGGGCAACAACCAAAGCTTGTCCCCGCCGTAGTTGAACCAGTGGTCTTGCGATGGTGGCATGTACTTCCCTGCCAACTTCGGATTTACAAAAAGGTATGCATGTCCGTTGAAGCTTACCTGCATTAGACGCCCGCCATTTTGCGGAACGATCACGAGCTGTACAAATTGGTTGGAAATCTGCTGTGCCTGCCACCCTTTATAGTCAACATTTTCGACGCGGCATTCCGCGATTGGTGCGGATTTGGCTTGCGGCGCCGCCTGTGCAGCGGCCGGCGAGGTCTTGGCTCCAGCAAGCAGCACCGCCATCACAACAACTGCTCCAGCGATTTGTCGACCGAAGTCCATACTCCGCTCCGCCACTCGCTTTTCTGACGAACAGGGGGTTTTCTCGACCAGGCTCACTAAAGTTCGCAACAAATATCGTTCATTACGCAGCGACTAAACCCCGATTCGCATGGCTCGAGCGATTCAAATAACGATTCGAATAATGAACATTGCGCATTTTGATCCGCCGATTGTAACCGCTCCAACACCGCGGACAGCCCACCGGAATCCGGAATATACTCCGCAAGCGCGGGAAATGAAACAATTCAATATAAAACGAAATAAAATGATTGGTGTCCCAAAAGTTCTGTGTTAAACCCCTAGAAGCCTGATTTGTGGGGACAGACAGGGCAGACTTTCAAGGAGAATCATCATGGCTCGAAATGATCCCAGTCGGCGCTCTTTCGTCAAATTCCTGGCTGCGGCTCCGCTATTGAGCCAGATCGCTGCCCGCGATCTCTACGCACACGCTGCTACTGCGATGGGCGCTGGCGGAAAGCAGAATGTGTATGCCCGGCTCGGGGTGAAGACCGTCATCAATTGCCGCGGCACGTGGACTTATCTTAGCGGCTCACTGGAGTTTCCTGAGGTTCGCCAGGCCCAGCTGGAAGCCAGCGAATATTTCGTGAACATGCTCGAACTCCAGCGTGCTGTCGGCCGCCGCCTGTCGGAGCTGACCGGCGCGGAGTCGGGCATTGTGACCTCGGGCTCAGCTGGTGCGATGGCGGCGGCATCGGCTGCCTGCATGGCCGGTGCGGACGACAAACTGATCTGGCAGCTTCCCGACACCACTGGGTTGAAACATGAAGTGGTCATGGCGGGAGGCCGCAGTGCCTTTGACAGCGCCATTCGACTTACCGGAGCCAAGCTTGTTCTCGCGCACTCCCCGGAAGAAATCGGGAATGCCATCAACGAGAACACGGCGATGATCTACACCACCGATCTGGGCGAAAAGCTCGAGCAGCAATTGAAGATCGCCAAAGACCGCAAGGTGCCAATGCTGCTCGACGATGCTGCCGGGATTCCGCCTGTTGACAACGCAAAACTCTACGCCAGGATGGGAATCGATATGTATTGCTTCTCCGGCGGCAAGGGGCTTCGGGGTCCGCAGTGCAGCGGTTTGCTTCTGGGCCGCAAGGACCTCATTGAAGCCGCACTCCTGAACAGCAACCCGCGCGAAGGCGCTGTTTGCCGTCCGATGAAGGTCGGGAAGGAAGAAGTCATCGGCTGCCTGACCGCGCTTGAAACATGGTTGAAGATTGATGAAAAGAAACTTTATGAAGAATGGAATGCGCGCATCGACCGAATCCGCAAATTGGTCGAAACTGTGCCTGGGGTTACGACGAGCACGTTTGTCCCCGACGATGGAAATCGCTATCCAACTTTAAGAGTGAAATGGGACCAGCAAGCCTGGGGCTTTTCCATCTCCGACTGTGTCGCTGAACTTCGTGCCAGCGATCCCATCATCGAAGTGCTGGGCGCCGACAATCCCAGCCTGGTGACTGCGGTGCGCGAAGGAAATCCCAACCGGAAGGAACGCAAAGAACCCGATCACATCGAACTGGTTTCCATGACGATCAAACCCGGAGAGGAAATCATTGTTGGGCAGAGATTGCGCGCCGTGCTGGGCGCGGCGCAGAAGAAGGCTGCGTAAGCAGAACGAAAGGAAACCGTGCACCGAGCAACCATCACTCGGCACTTTAGTTCTTTTTTTGCTGCTGGCTTCGCTTCTTACGGCACAGGACCAGGTGCGCGCTGTGGCCCCTGTCCGTCTGCCTCGAGCAGCAACCGCTTTCTCTCGCCCGGCGTAGATGCTGGCGATTATCTCTACATCTCGGGCCAGGGGCCTCGCCGCGCAGACGGTACCGTGCCCTCAACACCTGATGCGCAATTTCGGCAAGCTCTCGACAATGTCAAGGCTGTCGTGGAATCTGCGGGATTGACTCTCGAAAACGTTGTGTATGTACAGGTGTATCTGACGGACATCGGTTCATATCCGGAGATGAATCGAGTATTCGGCGAGTACTTCCCGAAAACTCCGCCGGCTCGAGCGGTCCTCGGAGTTTACGCTCTTCCCTATCCGCCGGTTCAAATCAATGCAGTTGCGGTCCGCAATCTGGACGGACGGAAGGCGGTCTATCCTCCAAATTCGCCTAAAGGCGAGTCCGCATCGCCGGGCATTCTTACCCATGATCGTCTTTTCATTTCCAGCATGGCTGGGATCGATCCCACAACCGGCAAGGTTCCTGATGACCCAGCCGCTCAGGTCGATCTGGCGCTCGATGGGATGCAGGCTGTCGTAAAAGCCGCCGGCCTCGAGATGAGCCACGTAGTTTTCGTCAATCCCTATCTGACATCAGACATTCCGTCGCGCGTGATGAACGAACGGTATGCGCGGCGTTTCGAATTCGGCAATACACCAGGACGCGCCACCATCGAGGTGTCGAGTCTTCCTGGTGGCGCTCACATCGAGTACACCGGCGTGGCGGTTCGCGACCTTCAGCAGCGCAAAGCGGTGCGTCCGAAGAACATGCCTCCCAGTCCCACAGCCAGTCCCTGCGTCTTTGCCGGGGATACCTTGTATTGCTCGGCCAAAAGTGGCTTCATTCCTGGGCCGCACGGCGGCGTCTACGCCGCCACCACCCCCCATCAAGTCCGGCAGACCATGCGCAACCTTCTGGATAATCTCGAAGAAGCTGGAATGGATTTCAGTCAAGTAGTGGCGACGAATGTGTATTTGGACAATCTCGCCGATGCGTCGATCTTTAACGAAGTTTACGGTCAATATTTCAGCCATCATGCCTGCGAGTACCACGGTTCAGCAGATTGCTCCCGCAGAACGTAAAGCTGATCAGAGTGATCACTATCCTGACTTGGAACAGGTTTCATTAATCGCTGTCCGCAGACCCGCGCATTGAGGGAGATGTTTCTGACTTGTCGGCTACCTGTTGAGCATTGGGGACGCAAAACAGTGAAAAAACAATTCCTGTTGGTTGTGCTTGTAGGATTGCTGATTTTCGGGACGTGGGCAACCGGGCAGCAACATCCCCGGCAGTTCGAGTTGAAAGCAGACTCGCCCAAATTTTCGGAGCTGGTGCCGAAAGACGCCAAGTTGGAATTAGTGTCCGGCGGCATGGGTTTCACTGAAGGGCCAGTCTGGGATCCGGCCGGTTTTGTTTACGTAAGCGATGAAGTGGTGAACAAGATATTTCGTATTTACCCGAACGGGCACAGGGAAGAACTCATTTCACTGGGCGATCCGGATGGCAACACCTACGACCAGCACCACCAACTCATCGACTGTGCAAGCGTGCTCCGCGCGGTGATCAGCATTAAGCCTGACGGCTCGTACACAGTACTGGCTGACCGTTACCAAGGCAAGCGTTTCAACAGTCCGAACGATGTGGTAACGGGGCCGGATGGAGCGCTCTATTTCACTGACCCCACGTCTGATTTACCAAAGGATCAGAAACAGGAACTCGACTTCAAGGGCGTCTTCCGACTGGATGCGCAGGGACGGGTCACGCTGCTCACCAAAGAACTTACTGAACCGAATGGGCTCGCCTTTTCTCCTGACGGGAAGAGGTTGTATGTGGATGACAGCACGCAAAGAAACATTCGGGTCTACGATTTTCAGCCGGACGGGACAATCCGCAATGGCCGCATTTTTGGTGAAGAACCGGGAGGCAAGGGAGAAGGGGTTCCAGACGGGATGAGAATGGACCGTGCCGGCAACCTTTATGTGACCGGTCCCGGAGGAATTTGGGTTTGGGATCCCAACGGACATCACTTGGGGACGATCGTCCTGCCGGAGCAGCCAGCGAATCTTGCCTGGGGAGATTCGGAGTGGAAAACACTTTATATTACGGCCACAACATCGCTGTACAAGCTCAGGACGAATGCAACCGGGTTTGTGCCGTACCTGACGAAATAAACCCCGAACGCGTGGCTTGGATTTCTTCAGTTGGCTTTACAATCCCGGCAAAGGTCTGCAGCGTGCATTGAAAACGAGCGCCTTTCACGGCGCGCTGCCGCCTTCGGTAATGTCAGAGCGAATTCCGAAATTCGCAGGCCTTCGCATACCGGCGCAATACTGCCTGAATGTGACTGTGAACTAAGTCTCTGGGGCGAGCTGAACGTGAGTCAACCAGCGCCGCCTCATATTCCAACGGAAGAAATTGGCTTATGAGGGTTGCCGGCAAAGACTGATTCTCGAGATTGGTCAGAAGCTGTCCGATTTCTTTCTGCACTTCTGCCCCATGCCAATAGTAGCGACAGCGATCGCTGTAACTGTAAGCGCGGGATAAGCGTTGTTTGGCTTCGTCTCCGTGATAGTAGGGGCGCCAGTAAGATGGGTTCTGTAGCATTGCATGCTCTAGTACCTGGCGCACCTCCGACAATCGGACGGCTTTGTTCCCGCCGAGAAGTTCGCGTTCCATGGCGCTCAGGGCGAAAATAGCTTCTCGAAAAGCGAACGTGAGCCACGGCCCTACTTTGAGAATGGCAAAGTGATCCTCTACCATTTCTTTCAGAGCCTGCATGGATTGATAGTCAGTAGAGTGTGCTTCGTACACGATGGACGAATCTCCAGGAAGCGCGGAGGAAAGCAGTCGGGCTTTCTCTCGGTCGTAGGGAAACACCACGTCGTCGCCAAACTCCACACCCGGTTGCACGACTAAAGCAATAACCCTCTCCCAGGCGTTAGACAATTTGCGCCCGGCAAATGCTGATCGAAAACTTTCCAAGGTGTACTGCACGTGATCGCTCGACGTCACCAATGGCGGAGCGCCCGCCTCCGTCTCTCCCCCTGGCGCTGGAACTTCTGTACCGATCACATAGACAGGTGGGTCGGATCCGGGACGCGATTGCGCAAATGCTTTTTCGGCCGCTTCAGCAAGGACCGCAGCACGTTGCGCGACGACTTCTGCTTCCAGCGGATTTTTCAGGTCGTCCGCGCAAGGCATGCTCGCGTCCAAGTGAATCTTCTGGTAGCCGGCTAACACACACGCGCGCACTAATGCGCATGCCTTCTCCATTGCGATGGAAGAGTTCTGGGTTCGCCACGGGAACGGCCCGAGATGGTCTCCGCCCAGCAGAACCTGGTCCGCGGCAAGTCCAGCCTGTGTTGCCGCCGATCGAATAGACCTGGCAAACTCCTCAGGCATTTGCCCGGTATATCCTCCCTCCTGATTGACCTGAGCGGATGTTGATTCCACAAGAAAAATGTTGTCGTCTTCCTTCGCTCGTTGGATCGCGGCTTCGAGAACCCAAGGATGGGCCGAGCAAACTGAGTACACACCCCCGGAACCCAGACGGCGATTCTGTTTGAGGACGTCTTTCAGTTTTTCCACGGAAGTAAACTGTTGCGGCGCGGCGGATTTCATTCTGCCCTCATTTCGGCTGTCAGAATGATTACGTTTACTTACTAATTATTCCATAAAGGTGCGCTCGACAAACGAAATCAAACGCTATAAAGTGAAACCGAAATCACAACCCCGGACCCCAGGAAAGAGCGAAAACGCTTGTGATGAATGAAGAGCGCAGGCGCGCGATTGTCGAGTTGGTAAAGCGCGAAGGCCGGGTTTTGGTGGCCGACCTTTCCAGGCACTTCAAAACATCGCAAGTTACCATTCGCAAGGACCTGGAACTGCTTCACGACCAGGGGTTGCTACATCGCAGCCATGGCGGCGCGCTTCCCGCTCGGGAAGGTGCGCTTGAAGATCCCACCCTGCGCGAGAAAGAACAGCTTCACCGCAAGGAGAAGCTCCACATCGCGTCTGCCGCCGCGCGTTTCGTCAGAGAAGGCCAAGTGGTCATTCTAGACTCGGGCACGACCACAACTTCCATCGCCCGCGCATTGCGCCGGTTTCGCGATCTGACCATTATTACCAACGCCGTCAATATTGCGGCCGAGCTCTCGAATACCGCGGTAGATGTCATCCTTACCGGCGGCACGCTGCGCAAGAATTCATTTTCGCTGGTAGGCCCGATTGCAGAAGAAACCTTGCGCCATCTGAATGCCGACCTGCTGTTTTTGGGAGTGGATGGCTTTGACGTGCACTACGGTTTGAGCACTCCGAATTTATTGGAGTCGAAAGTTAACCGCGTGATGCTTGAGGTTTCGCGGCAGAGGATTGCGGTTTGTGACTCGAGTAAATTTGGCCGGCGCAGCCTTTCGTTAATTGGTCCTACCGCTTCGCTGCACGGCGTCATTACTGACAATGCGATCCCGAAATCCGATCTCGGCGCACTTAAGAAATCTGGTATCGAAGTTACGCTTGTCTGACTCATTGATGCCACGATCGCGGGGAACCGAAAGTCCGCAACTAGCGCGATAGAAGGAACCTAGCTCGGTCCCTTGCCGCTCCAGTGTTGCCGAATAAAGCTGCTCAGCGCAGCCCGATCGCGAAAAGCCTCTGTGCCGCCTTCTTTCGTTGTGGAATACGCTCCAGCAACGTTTGCAAATGCCAGACAGTCCTCTAGCTTCGCTCCCGTCAAAAACTGGCGGATGAATCCGGCGTCGAAACTGTCTCCAGCACCGATATCGTCCACAGCCTTCACACTGGGAGGCATGAGGCTGACCTGCTCCTGCCCCGAACGGCAAATGGCCGCCGCAGAACCGCGTTTCACGACCACAATCTTGGCTAGTCCCGCCAGCAGGTTGATGGCCTGCGAAAGATCGTCGGTGCGGGCGATCTTCTTCGCCTCGCGATCATTGGGGAGGAAAATATCTACGTATTTCAGAACTTCCAGTAAATCCCGGTCCCATTTGTTCTCAGGGTCGTCGTTGGTGTCTAGAGAGGTTGACAGGCCTGCCCCCTTCGCTTCACGAAACAGATCCAAAATCCTTGGCCGCAGCGCACGATGGAGAAAGAAGGATGAAACGTGCAGATGCCGCGCGGACCGCACGTATCCCAAGTCGATGTCCGAATACTGGAGTTCGAACATCGTGCCGGGATAGGTGAGGATGTAACGTTGGCGCAAATAGGGCAAAACGACGGTCAGACCCGTAGCCGTCCGGCCGGTTGCCTGGCTTACACGCCCTACATCCACAGCGGCAACTGACAGTCTTTCAAGGGCCATCTTGCCGAGAGCGTCACCGCCAGTTTTCGAGATGAACCCGACCTTGTTTCCCAACATGGAAAGGTTATGGGCAAAAATTGCAGACGAACTGCCCAAAGTAAGCGCGAGGCCGCTGGCCAGTAGCTCCCTGTCCAAAACAAGATCTTTCGGCAGTCCATAGAGGATCAGGTCCAGGTTGATTTCACCCACAACGCATACGTCTAAGGTGGCCATGGTTCTCCTGTGTTGGGTTAGGACCTGCTCATTGGCAGTCGTACCGCATTATTAGGCAGTATGACTTTTACTTTCACTTTGATAAGTGTCAAGTTACATTCTCGAAGCGTACTGACCCACTTCCCAACCCTTAGATTCTCTGCCGTTCGAGCACGAAATCTCTACGCAATCCCCACTTCAGCGGATGTTGCGGTAGCTGGTTTTGAGGTTTAATCGTTTTGCTTCTTTCCACTAGACAAATGAAAGAAAACGATCTAAAAGGAAATGGTTCGACAGTTTCTTGGCTGACTAACCGTTGGTTCGGGCCAGCTCAGCATTTGACCAGATCGCTTCTTTGGATTTCATAGAAGCCTTGCAAAGGCGACGATTCGTAGATGGTCGGCACGAAGTGCCACCCTCAAACAAAATGCATTCGTCTGGCCATGCTCCGTGAACGCGGTAAAGAGGTACAGAGGAGGCGAATGGAACGTCGTTCCTTTTTGAAAACGGTTGGCACGACTAGCTTAGCGCTTGGTGTTAGGCCCGCGTGGAGCATGCCTCAGTCGACAAATGGACAGGATCCCCATGCAAGTTCTTCAGACGCGCACACATTGCCCGAACAAGCTTCGCCTGAAACCATACTGCTGAAGGACTACAGGCCTAAGTCCCTTCACAAGGTTCCGATTACAGAAGTAAAAAGAGCGAAATTTCCAATCATTGATATGCATTCCCACGCATACGCCAAGACGGCGGAAGAAATTGGCGAATGGGTGAGAAATATGGACGAGGTCGGAGTTGAGAAGACCATTATTCTCACCGGAGCGACCGGGCAGAAGTTTGAGGAGATCCATCAAAAATATGCTCGCTACCCCGATCGTTTCGAGCTCTGGTGCGGCTTTGATTACACGGGGTATGACGAGCCCGGATTCGGCCCACGAGCCTTACGAGCTCTAGAAGAGTGCCATCAGCAAGGGGCGCGGGGTGTCGGCGAACTTCACGATAAGGGAAAAGGGCTCACTTCGGACACGGTGAATGCTTTTGGCATGCATCCGGACGATGCGCGCATGGACCCCGTGTTTGAACGCTGCGGCCAGTTGGGTATGCCGGTGAGTATCCACGTTGCGGATCCCATCTGGATGTACGAACCGATGGACAAGACGAACGACGGACTGATGAATGCCTTCCATTGGCGACTGGACAATCAGCCGGGCATTGTGGGCCTCTCCGGAATGGTTGACATCCTGGAACGCACTGTTCAGAAACATTCCAACACAACCTTCATCGCTTGCCACTTTGTAAATCTCGATTACGACCTCACGCGACTGGGGCAGGTACTCGAAAAACATCCCAACTTATTTGCTGATATTGCCGCGCGCTATGCGGAAACTGCCCCCATTCCTCGTTTTGCGGCGAAGTTTTATGCCAAGTATGCGGACCGGTTGGTCTACGGCACTGACATGGGATTCGACAAGGAGATGTACCGGGTCACCTTCAGAATTCTTGAAACCGAGGACGAGCACTTCTACGAACAGGAAATGTTCGGTTACCACTGGAGCCTGAACGGCTTCGGTCTTCCAGACGAAATACTGCGGAAGGTGTATCACGCAAATGCGGAAAAGATCCTGAGTTCCCGAGGAACGCGGGTTGGCGCATAGGCGTTCGACAGTTGTCTATCACCCAGCAGATTGCCTTTAGAGGAGTGCATTTGAAAGTCCTTACTTTTTTTACGCTATTCGTGTGTGTTTCCGCCGCCTTTGGCCAGACCAATTCTTCCTACTACGTGTCGACGACCGGGAATGATTCAAACTCCGGGACCCAAGCTGCACCTTGGCGCACGATTCAACATGCCGCAGACACCGCGCGGGCGGGCAGCACCGTCAACGTGCGGGGTGGAATCTACGAAGAGCTGGTGAGCATCAACGCGTCCGGCAACGCGACGATGGATTCATTACTTTCGAAGCTATCCGGGCGAAACGGCCATCCTTGACGCTGCGCATTTCACGCCTTCTGGAAGACAGGGCATACTCACGATTCACAATCAGAGTTACGTGCAGAATCGAGGGCTTTGAAATTCGCAACTTCCGCACCGCCGAACATCGGCTCAGCTCCATTGGGTATCAGCGTCATGGGGTCGGCTCCCACATCGAGCTGCTGAAGAACAACGTCCATCATATTGAGCAGACTTTTGACGGCCGCGATGCTCCGGGACACGGTGGCAACGGATTTGGCATTGCCGTATACGGTACCGACGCCAAAACCCCTATCACCGACTTGATCATTGACGGCAACGAGGTGCATCACCTCAAAACCGGTTCGAGCGAGTCGCTGGTGGTGAACGGGAACGTCACGAACTTCCGCATCACGCACAATGTTGTCCACGACAACAACAACATCGGAATCGATGTCATCGGTTTCGAGCGCACGGCGCCCGATCCTGCCGTCGACCAGGCCCGCGACGGAGTGGTCAGCGGCAATCTGGTTTACAACATCACCTCGCGCGGCAATCCGGCATACCGCAACGAAGAATCTTCCGATGGCATTTACGTGGACGGCGGCACCAGAATCCTGATCGAACAGAACGTCATTCATGATGTGGACTTCGGAATCGAACTGGCCAGTGAGCACAAGGACCGCGCCACCAGCTACATCATTGCGCGAAATAACCTTATCTATCACTGCCATACCGCAGGCGTTTCCATCGGAGGCTATGCGCCGGAGCGGGGACACACCGATCACTGCACTGTGGTCAACAACACGCTCTACGACAACGATACGTCGGCAACCGGCTCCGGCGAGTTCCAGATGCAGTGGAACATGGCAGACAATATTTTTGCGAACAACATCGTCTACGCGGGGCCACGCTGCCTTATCTCGCTGAACAAATCGCAGGTCGACAAAAACCAGCCGCCCGTCACTATCGATCACAACCTTTATTACTGTGCTGTCCGGAGCGAAGGCGAGCACATGGATGGAGCATCTCCGCCACTGTGACGGGATTCGACAAATATGTTGAGTCCACGGGGAATGACCGTCATTCCCGTTTTCTCGATCCGCATTTTGTTGACGCTGCCGCGCACGACTTTCATCTGCAATCAGATTCTCCCGCGCTCGCTGCTGGCACGACTGACGGAGTGCCGGTCGGAGAACTGGATCTTGATGGCTCACCGCGAGTCAAATCCGGAAAAATAGATATCGGCTGCTACCAAAGACAATAGGAGAAATCTCATGCTCGAACTCGGACGTGAATCGCCGCGAATTCATGAAGATCACCGCTGGAGCCGGCGCCGCTTTGGCCATGCCAACTCTGGGACATACCGCTGTCTCCTCTTCCTCCAAAATGATCGGCATCCAGGTCGGAGCGATTTCGTTTGTGGATGAAGGTACCGAGAAAGTGTCTGGATGTGCTTCAAGAACGCGCCTGCGTGAATACGCTGTTTCTTGCGGTATTCACCTACGGTCGAGGCATCGCCGGAAGACAGATTCCTGGCCAGCCGCTGCCCGATCACGGCAAGCAGGAGTACGACCTCAATTATCACGGCGGCAACTTCGCCACGCCTCATCCTCAGTACTACAAGAACACGGTCATCAAGGCCGCTCACGCGCCCGACCACGGCGACCTGGATATTCTGGCGGAAGTGCTTCCTGCCGCGAAAAAGCGCGGCATGAAGGTCATCTGCTGGATGGAGGACGTGTTCCGCCCCGACCTGCCGAACATCGAGAAAGTTCAGGAGCGAGATTTGTACGGGCGGAATATGGAGACGCTGTGCGTCAATAATCCGAACTACCGGAATTTCTTTACCGGCCTGGTCGAGGACTTCGCGCGTTCCTATGACATCGATGGAATCATGTGGGGATCGGAGCGCCAGGGCGCGCTTTCGGACAGTCTGGGGGCCACGCATGACACACCGCCGATCGATCCGGGCAACGTGACCTGCTTCTGCGAGTTTTGTCAGCAAGAAAGCGAAAGAGCGCGGAATCAATCCCGATCGCGCCAAGCAGGGATTTCTGGAACTGGAAAAATTCGTTCGTTCGGCGCGCGAGCGGCAAGCGCCCGTCGGACGGCTACTACGTTCAATTCTGGCGGATTCTGTTGCGGTATCCCGAACTGGCCGCATGGGAAATGCTCTTCACCGACAGCCTTCGCGAGACCTACGCCGCGCTCTACAAAACCGTAAAGACGGCCAAGCCGGCGATCCCGGTGGGTTGGCACATCTGGCACAACACTTCCTTCAATCCCATCTACCGCGCGGAGCAGGACTGGCAGCGAGCTCTCCAAGTATTCCGATTTCATAAAGGTCGTGATGTACAACAACTGCGGCGGCGAGCGCATGGCGCTGTATGTGGACAACATCGGCTCGACACTTTATGGAGATCTCTCGAAACAAGCAACTGACGGATTTTACCTACGAGGTGATGGGATTCAAGGAACGCAGCTACGATCAGATTCCTCATACAGGGCTTTCCGCCGATTACGTCTACCGCGAGACGAAACGCGCGCTGGAGGGAGTTGCCGGCACGAAGACTCAGATCTGGCCAGGCATTGATATTGACATCCCGACCGAGGCCAACAACAGCAAGTGCACGCCGCAAAGCGTGAAGGAAGCAGTGCTGGCGGCTTTCCGCGCTGGCGCGCCCGGCGTGATTCTGTCTCGCAAGTATTCCGAGATGCGGCTCGCCAACCTCAGCGGCGCTGGAGACGCGATTCGCGAGTTGAAAATATCGAGTTGAGAACTCAGACTCAAAGGCTGGGGGCGAGTCTCCGGTCTAAGCCACCGCCTTGGTCTCTTTTAGCACTGCATCAATAACACACAAAGGGACGCCTTAGCCTTGATGACATGCCGGACATGAATTCCGACTACTCCAACGGAGTTGCTCTCTCATGCGCAAGATCATTTCGATAACAGCCGTTTACCTCCTTTTACTCTTGCCCTTCGCTTTGTCCCAGGCCACCAAAATGCCGGTCAGGCCGCGAGGGCCGAGTGTTGCCGCTGGCAACCAGGGCGTGGTTGTTTCCGGCAAGCCTGCCGCCACCGCGGCCGGCATCAAGATGCTGGAAAAGGGCGGAAATGCCGCGGACGCAGGCGCCGCCACTCTGCTCGCACTGTCCGTAACCTATGTTGGTGCGTTCTGCGTCGGAGGAGAGATCCCCATTCTGATTTACAACGCCGGCCAAAAAGACGACCAGAAAAACGTGAAACTGCTGGAAGGACAAGGCGAGGCCCCTCGCGATCCCAAAGCCATCGCGTGGTACATGGAACACGGAATACCGGACGGCGATGTGAAGGCAGCGGCCGTGCCTGGGACCGTAGATGCGATTGTCACCCTGCTGAAATTTTACGGAACCAAAAGCTTCGAGGAGGTCGTCCAGCCGACGTTGGCCATTCTGGACGCTGGCGGGCCCAGTTGGTACATCGATACCGGCAGCGATAAGAGGATTGAAACAGGTGTGAACTGGCGGGCGGATATGGCAGTAACCTTTCGCAAATTGGTTGAGTCCGAAAAGGCAGCAAAAGGTACGCGACAACAGAAACTGCAAGCAGTCTCTGACCGTTTCTATCGCGGCGACATCGCCGACGCGCTGGAAGCCTGGTATATCGAAAAGGGCGGTTTCCTCCGCAAAGCGGATTTGGCCGCGCACAAAACTCCCGTGGTGGACCCGCTCAAAACTACGTATCGAGGCTACACGGTTTATAAGGCAGGTCCGTTAACGCAGGGTCCATATCTCTTACAGACGCTACGCCTGCTGGAAAGTTTCGACCTGAGAAAGATGGGCTTCAATTCGGCGGACTACATTCACACGGTGATTGAAGCGGAGAAACTGGCGCTGGCGGATCGCGACGAGTATTACGGCGATCCGAATTTCGTGAAGGTGCCGATGCTGCAATTGCTTTCCGATCAGTACACCGAAATGCGACGCCAGCTGATCGATCCGAAAAAGGCATCTCTCGAGCTCCGGCCCGGTGACCCCTACGATATGAAAGCGACCAAGCCGCCCACCATTACCGGACCCTGGCATGGAGGCACCACTGTCATGTGCGTGACGGATAAGTTTGGGAACGTGATCGCGGCCACTCCCAGCGGCCTCTCAAGCACGGCTGGCGTGGCCGGACGCACGGGCATTATTCACGGAGCCCGGCTCAGTAGCCTGAACACATTTCCAGGAACTCCCAACGTTATCCAGCCCGGCAAGCGGCCGCGAATCACGCTCAGCCCCACGCTCCTTTTCCATGAGAGATCAACCCGTGATGGCGATCTCGGTAGCGGGTGGCGACATGCAGGATCAGGCAGCCATCCAGGTCATCCTCAACTACGTGGAGTTCGGTATGAGTCCTGAGGAAGCGTTTAAGGCACCGCGCTTCTCTACCACGCATTTCATCAGCTCTTTCGGACAGGACCGTGCCAGCCTGGGCAGCCTCTCTGTGCCCAAGTCCCTTCCCGAAGCAGTGCAGACCGACTTGAGGGCTCGCGGTCATGTGGTGACTCTCGGCCGCGAAGGAGTGGGCGGAGTGGCGCTGATAGGCATCGACCCCAGGACTAAGCAGGCAACCGGCATTGGTCCGGCCGCTGGGAATGTGGAATAGATCCGGGGCACGACGGTTGGGGTCAAAGCTGAGCAAGTAACGCGGAAAGAAAAGCGCGCAGCCTCGTTTCGCTTGCACCCTTTCCGCCACGCGAATGCGACGGCGATGGACTTTTTGGGTCTCCCGCAACAGATTCTTAAGCAGCGCATTGGCAACAGCGGGGTCTGTCGATTTCGAGGGTTGTCGTTCCGGAAATAGGCTGTGGGGTCGGTCGCCATGAATCAACCTGAGACTTCCAAAAGGCTGCCATGAGATGGAGGAAAAAAATTGATCGTCTTCGATTCGCGGCTTTCGTATTACCTTGAGCTGCGTCAGGTCGGGTGCGACCTTATTGAAAATTTCAGCCAAATTATGCAAACCTAAAATATAGTCGATCGAGTCGACGCCTACATCTTTTCTGGTCTGCCGTCCCGTTCCCAGGCTTGAAACCGCGCCTCAATCCACGCTTCTTCCTGAATTAAATTATTAGCAGCATCAAGGGGGTCGAATCAGTGCTTCACTGACGACGGGCTCCGAAAACGGCAAGGAAAGCAACAGAAATTG
>CAVXXN010000007.1:0-111290 GCA_963765715.1 Terriglobia bacterium | reverse complement strand
AAGTTTCGGATCACGATCATGGCGCGCCAGCCTGAAGACACAACGAAATCCAAGCCAGGCGACAAGTCCGGAGACAGTGCGCTCATTCGCGAACTGGCGATGCTGCTCGACGAGACCAATCTCACCGAGATCGAAATCGAACGCGCAGGCTTGAGGGTGCGCGTGGCCCGCAACATCAGCATCGCCGCCTCCATGCCGGCCAGCTATCAGCCGGCCGCTCGCAGGTAGCCGCCGCAGGTCCCGCGCCGGTCGCCGACATCGCCAAACATCCGGGCGTGGTGCCCTCGCCGATGGTCGGCACGGTGTATTGGGCTTCCGAGCCGGCGCCAAGCCGTTCGTCGAAGTCGGCAGCCAAGGTGACGGCGGGGCAGACGCTGCTCATCATCGAAGCGATGAAAACCATGAACCAGATTCCGTCGCCGCGCGCGGGCACGGTGACGCAGATTCTGGTCGAGGACGGCCTGCCGGTCGAGTACGGCGAGCCGCTGGTGATCATCGAATAGATCAACTCAGGCGCGCCATGTTCGATAAAATCCTCATAGCCAATCGCGGCGAAATCGCATTGCGCATCCTGCGCGCGTGCAAGGAACTTGGCATCGCCACTGTCGCGGTGCATTCCACCGCCGACGCCGACGCCATGCATGTGCGCCTTGCCGACGAGAGCGTCTGCATCGGCCCGCCGCCGTCGAAGGACAGCTACCTCAATATTCCAGCGCTGCTCGCGGCCTGCGAGATCACCGGCGCCGACGCGGTGCATCCCGGCTTTGGCTTTCTGTCGGAAAATGCCCGCTTCGCCGAAATCCTCGCCGAACACAATCTGCATTTCATCGGCCCCAAGGCCGAACATATCCGCCTGATGGGCGACAAGATCGAGGCCAAGAAGACCGCGAAGAAGCTCGGCATTCCCGTGGTGCCGGGCTCCGACGGCGCGGTCGGTCCCGAGGACGACGCGATGGCGATCGCGCAAGGAGATCGGCTTTCCAGTCTTGATCAAGGCGGCCGCCGGCGGCGGCGGCAACGGCATGAAGGTGGCCCAGAGCGCCGATGATCTGATGATGGCGCTGTCCACCGCCGGCAATGAAGCCACGTCCGCGTTCGGCGACGCCTCGGTCTATCTGGAAAAATATCTGCAGAAGCCGCGCCACATCGAAATCCAGGTGCTTGGCGACAGCCACGGCGGCGCGATCCATCTCGGCGAGCGCGATTGCTCGATCCAGCGGCGCCATCAGAAGGTCTGGGAGGAAGGCCCCTCGCCGGTCCTGGCCGCCGAGGCGCGCAACAAGATCGGCGAGACCGTCGCGAAGACGATCCGCGAGATGGGCTATCTCGGCGTCGGCACCATCGAATTCCTCTATGAGGACGGCGAGTTCTATTTCATCGAAATGAACACCCGCATCCAGGTCGAGCATCCCGTCACCGAGATGATCACCGACATCGACCTCGTGCTGGAGCAGATCCGGATCGCCGCCGGCGGCGACCTGCCGGCGACGCAAAGCGAGATCGCCCTGATCGGCCACGCCATCGAATGCCGGATCAACGCGGAAAATCCCGAGACCTTTCGCCCGTCGCCGGGAAAATCACGCAATACCATCCGCCCGGCGGGCTTGGCGTGCGGATCGATCCCGCTGTATATCAGGGCTATGTCATCCCGCCCTATTACGACTCGCTGGTCGGCAAGCTGATCGTCCACGGCAAGACCCGCGGCGAATGCCTGATGCGGTTGCGCCGGGCGCTGGACGAGATGGTGGTGGAAGGCATCGAACCCGACCCCCACTTCACCCCACCCCGCCCCGCCTCACCTTCCGCTCCCTAGCCGACCTCGGCCTCCCCCCCTTCATCCACGCCCTCGCCCAAATGTCCGCCCACTCCCTCGACCCCGCCATCGCCTCCGACCGCGCCACCAAAGGCCCCCTCCAATACGCCACCGAAGAACTCGCCGACCAAGCCCTCACCCCCCACGAAAAATCCTCCATGGTCCCCTCGCCTACACGTCCCCCGCCACCCCCGTCGGCCTCGTCCTCTCCGGTATCGTCGGCCGCCAACCCGCCGTCCTCCTCCTCGCCGTCCACCCCGCCCACCGCACCACCACTACGCCCGCGACCTCCTCGCCCAATCCATCGCCACCCTCCACCCCCTCTTCACCTCCAACCCCACACCCCCCATCGTTCCAATTGAAATATTAAAGTATGGATTGGGGCGTGAACGCCCTCTTCAGGGGGCCGGCGACGGTCACTTTTTTCAGGGTGGCACATCTTTTCCTTCTGAACATGCTGCCGCCGCCTGGGCCGTAGCCGGCGTCATTGGACACGAGTATCCGGGTCCGCTTCCGAAGCTGTTTGCGTACGGATTGGCTTCACTGGTCACTTACTCGCGACTCCGGTCGGAGCAACATTTTCCATCGGACATTTTCGTTGGCGCCATCATGGGGAACCTCATCGCACAGCAAATCTACAGCCGCCATCACGACTCCGAGCTGGGCGGGGATGAGTGGAGGTCAATTAGAGATTTGTTCACCGAGGGCAGCACTTCCCCAGAGAACCAGGGATCCCCGTATGTACCGCTTGACAGTTGGATTTATCCAGCACTCGACCGTCTGGCCGCTTTTGGCCTGGTCGATAGCGAATTTATCGCGATGCGGCCATGGACCCGTCGGGAGTGCGCACGTTTAGTCAGCGAAGCAGGCGAGCATTTTTCAGACGCAGGATCAGACAACACTGAGGAAGAAGATCTCATTGGCCAACTCGAACGCGAATTCGGCCCTGAAATGGAAGGCACGATCGATGGCGGGGCGTTTCGGGTCGAGTCCGTCTATTCGCGAACCGGATACATTTCAGGAACGCCACTGAGAGATGGCTTTCATTTCGCACAAAGTCAGATTAACGATTTTGGACGGCCTTACGGCCAGGGCTGGAATTCAGCAACAGGTTTTTCCGCCTACGCCACACAAGGTCGGTGGATGAGTTATTTTCGCGGGGAGTGGCAGACCGCGGGAGACCTGCCCGCCTTGTCTTTACCGGCCCGCCAGACGATTCAGCAAGTTGACCACCTGCCGGAATTGCCGCCAGCTATTGGTCAGGGTTCAGTCAGTCAGTTCCAACTACTGGACGCCTACGTCGGGTTGATGTTTTCCAACTGGCAGATCTCATTCGGTCGCCAGAGTCTTCTGTGGGGCCCTGGGGATGGCGGGGCGCTCATATTCGGTGATAACGCCGCACCACTCAATATGTTTCGGATTAACCGCGTCAGTCCCCTCAACCTACCTAGCATCCTGGGGTGGCTCGGCCCCTTGCGGTTGGAATTTTTCCTCGGACAATTGGCCGGGCAGCAGTTCATAAATGTGAACAGCGCAGCGGGAATCATGGGAAGTTTCGCTCACACACTTCATCCTCAACCCATGATTCACGGCGAGAGATTCAGTTTCAAGCCGACCCGAAACTTCGAATTCGGTTTCTCTCGGACGGTGATTTTCGCTGGAGAAGGAATTCCTTTCACTTTGCACTCGTTTGAAAGGAGCCTTCTGAGTTTCAGCCGAGCGCTCAACGAAGATCCTGGCGATCGCCGGTCGGGGATGGATTGGTCTTATCGTCTGCCGATGCTCCGCGACTGGGTCACGTTCTACGGGGATGCTTTCGCCGACGATCAGATTTCCCCGATCGCATATCTGGATCGCTCCGCGATTCGTGGTGGGCTCTATCTTTCTCATCTGCCGAAAGTTCCGAAACTCGATTTGCGAATCGAAGGTGTTTATACCGATTTGCCTGCCGGCGGAGCCCTGAGTCACGGCTTTTTCTATACCAATGACCGTTACCTGAACGGTTATACCAACCTTGGACAGTTGATGGGTAGCTGGATTGGCCGAGAAGGGCAGGGCGCACAGGCTTGGGCGAACTATTGGTTCAATCCGCGGAACCACTTGCAGTTCAATTATCGGCATCAGAAGGTCAGCAATCAATTTATTCCCGGCGGCGGTACGCTTACGGACGCGGGGATGCGGGCTGATTATTGGCTGCGGCCGAGTTTTGGTCTCTCCACCTCGTTGCAGTACGAACAGTGGCTTTTTCCCGTGATTCAGCCGAACTCAGCCCGAAACATAACGGTTTCGGTTGAGGTCCAGTTTCATCCGCAAAAGTTGTTTCAACATTCTGGCGCGAGCGATGAGTCCCAAACCGGAGGTAAGCCCTAAGATTTCAATTCCGGTTCGGGTCGCCTGGTGCGGAGCGCGTGGCTGGACGAGCGACGTTATCCGGCATTCGCTGACAGTATGCCTCGATCCTCGCACAATATTGGTTTAACGAATGAGATCGGCTACAGTTTAGGCACTACTAACCATTAGTCTTGGCCCGCTTTGGTTTCGATTTGGACTTACGTTGTCCAAATCAGAATGATCAAAGCACTTGGATCAGGGTCGAGGGCGGGCGTTCGGACGGCTGGGGTCTTCCCTTGTGAGTGAGAGGGCGAAGCTCTATCCAGAATTTGCGAACTCGTCACAAATTCGTACCCCGTAAATAATGTGTAACGTGTCTTGCTGGCAATTCACGGGTAAAATCGTCGAGTGAGCCCTGATTACGCGTCGAGCGGAGAGATAATGTTCTCTCGACCAGAGCATCGCTCGCCACGCTTATGAAAAATGCAGGAAAACCCGGAGAGGTAGAGCTGGAAACTGGCGCCCAAGACTCCAGTCTTCGCGAGCTCGCGGAAATTTCCGGGATCGAGTTCTCCCGCGGTCGCAAAGCACGTGAGTCCGAAGATCCGCAAGTGCACGGTGGATGGACCGCTTACTGCTGGCAACTTTGGGAACATCGCGCGATGTTCGTCAAGGTGGGCGTTCGGGCACTCATTGCGGCAACTCTAATCGCTTTTTTGATTTCTTCTAAATATGAGTCCACAGCGAACATTATGCCCCCAGAGCAAGGTGACCATGGCGCTCTGTTGTCACTTTTGGCGGGAAGAGTGGGTGGGGGTTCTGACGGTGCAGGGTTGGCATCGTTGGCGGGAAGTGTACTCGGAGTGTCCAGCACCGGAGCCCTGTTTGTTGATCTCCTTCACAGCCGCACCATCGAAGATCGGGTCATCGATAGATTTGAATTGCAAAAGGTATACCGGACCCGCTATCGCCAAGACGCTCGGAAGATACTCGAACAGTCTACGGGTGTGGGACAGGATAGAAAGAGTGGAGTGATATCGATAACAGTAACCGACACAAGCCCGCAACGAGCCCGAGGGATAGCTCAGGCTTACGTGGAAGAGTTGGACCGCTTGTTGTCCCAAGTGAGCACCTCGTCAGCGCGGCGAGAACGCATTTTTATCGAGCAGCGCCTGGCGGCGGTCAAAAGCGATCTTGAAGACGCTGAGACGAAATTCAGTGCTTTTGCCAGCAAGAATGCCGCGCTCGATATCAAAGAGCAAGCCAAGGCGGAAGTCGGAGCAGCCGCCGTGTTACAAGGCCAGTTGATTGTGGCTCAGTCAGATCTCCAGGGCTTGCAGCAGATTTACACTGCCGACAATGTTCGCGTGCGCAGCCTGAAGGCCCGAGTCGACGAACTCCAACGTCAACTTCAGAAAATCGCTGGGACAGACGCTTCACTAGCTTCGGATGGAGCCGATTCGTCGAAGGATTCATATCCTTCAATCAGGAAACTCCCGCTGTTGGGAGTGGAGTGGGCTGATCTTTATAGGAAAACGAAAATTCAGGAAACTGTTTATGAATTACTGAATCAGCAGTACGAGTTGACACGAATTCAGGAAGCTAAAGAGATTCCGACGATTCGGGTGATCGATCCCGCAAATTTACCTGAGAAAAAATCGTGGCCCCCTAGGTTGCAGCTAATAATAGGGCTGACTGCGGGCGCCTTACTCCTTACGACGATCTGGCTCATTGCTTCAGAACACTGGAATCGGATTGATCGCCGCAGTCCGGGAAAGGCGTTGGCCATCAATCTCTGGGAGAGTGGCACCCAAAGTTTACAAGACGTTGCGGTTCGCCTACATCTCTCCAGGTTCGCCGGATACCTAGCCCGGCTTCGGCACCAAAATTGAGTGACCGCCGAACTTTCGCTTGCGGTTTTTCCTCACAATTATTTAGGTGAGCAATAGGATAAGCGCACAAGCTTGTAACTTCGAATGGGTGTCTTCGACGAGCAAGTTACCAAGCCTCTTCCAAATGTAGCGTGAAGTTTCTCAAGCAATGCCCCAGGAACCCTACACTGCCCATTCGAGCTACCTTCATCCAGGCGACTGGACCGGTTTGCATAAAATGGAGAAAATCGCAGGAGCAGCCTGCGTCGTCGTTTCCTTATATTTAGCTACGACGGAGAGTCTGGAATGGATTCCCTTTGCTCTCGGTGTTGTGGGAATCGTTGCTGTTTTAGTTATCCGCTGGCCATATGGCGCGCTCTTCATTTTGATGGCTGCTGCCGCAGTCCCAAGATATTTGCTGGCAATTTCGTCCTGGAACGCAAAACCAGAACATCTGGTTTCGGCAGCCTGTGGGTTAATTCTGCTGTTAAGAATTTGTAACGGCGCCCAAAACCTGAAAAAGCTTGGAAGGGCAGATTTTTTACTTCTGCTCGGTCTTGCTCTGGGCTTTTTGAGTTCTTATGTAGCTTCTCCGGATCGAGCTGCCACTCTGCGCTGGTCTCTCTTGTTGACATTGGCGACATCGCCGTTCTTTCTAGTCCGTCAAATGGTTGGCAGCCGAAAAGAACTCGACACGGCGATGAAGATATTGCTTTTCGTCGGAGCGGCCGAAGCGGCGTTCGGGATATTCTGCTTTCTCTCTTATCTCCTGTTTGGTACGGAATTGGGGGTAACCTTTTTCTTCTATCTCGACTTCATTCCAGGTGTTCACGGATCTCAATGGGAACCGAATATCTTCGGTAGTTACTGCGCGTGCTTCGCTGTGATGTTTCTGTTTTATTACTTGAGAGGCAATCGGAAAGGAGGCTGGTATCTGTCGGGATTCTTAATTACGACAATTGCCATGCTTCTCAGCCTGGCCCGCCAAGGGTTGATCTGTCTGGTTGTTGTGGGCGCATTGGTATTCTTGTACAACCAGCGCCGGGCAAAGATTCAATGGAAGAAACTGGTCCCGGTCGCCGCGGGCGCATTAATAACGGTATTTATAGGCGTGAGTCTAATGCGAGACCTGCCGGAAAGAATCGCGACTTTAGCTGTGTCTGATGCAGCGGAGGATCCGACTATCTTGCATCGGTTGAAATATCTTGCCCTCGCCGTGGAGGATATCCGGGAACATCCGGTCATTGGACTGGGCAGCAGCAGCTTTCAATTATTGTATGAAGATCAGGACAATTTAGGCGCGGCGCCAGCATGGCTGGGAAATTTGTTTATCCGGGTCATGCACGACACAGGCATTGTTGGCATCATTGTTTTCGGATGGTTCCTCATTGAATTGGGAAGGGGTGCCTGGAAGGCTTTGGCATCCTCGGCGCCCGAGGCTTCCAAAACCGCCGTGGGAGCTCTTTCCGCTGGAGCGCTTGTGATGCTCATTGCGTATCAACTGACCGATGCCTCAACTCTGGCATTTACCTGGATTCATCTCGGCGTTCTGGCAGCAGCCATTCGTGCGGCCGGATCTGAGCCGATCGCCCCTGCCTATGGCGTCCACGGCATCGCCCAGTGAGAATTGATTGCAGAGGTCAAATGGGACGTTTGGCTTTTTGGCATAATCCAATGGTTTTAAGGGCTGCTTAAAGAATGCGCATTGCAATGATCGGCATCAAAGCGATTCCCGCGCGTTTTGGGGGATTTGAAACAGCTGCGGACGAAATTTCTCGCGGCCTTGTGAAACTCGGATACCCGGTAAGGGTCTACAACCGGTCGGGAATGAGTGCTTCATTCGGATCGTATGAAGGTGTGGAGCTGGTCACTTTGCCGACGGCAAAGTCGAAGAATCTCAGTACTATCCTTCATGCCCTGCTGTGCACTCTACATGTATTGATCCATCGCGTTGATGTCGTGCACTACTTCACAACCGGGGCTACGTTGTTCGCTCCACTGGTCCGATTATTCGGAATGAAGGTAGTTTGCTCCGTAGATGGAACGGATTGGCAGCGTGCCAAGTGGGGACGCATCGCTCGGTGGTATCTTCGCTTTTCCGAGAGATGGGCGGTTCTATTCTGTCACAGGCTCATTTCTGACTCAAAAGATGTGATGAGCTATTACCTGCGGAATTTTGGCGCTACCTCGTCCTGCATTGTTTATGGCATGCGCGAAAACACGTCGAACCGACGCGACGTTCTGGAGCGATTCAATCTCCAGGAGCGAGATTACATTTTGTTTGTCGGCCGCTTAGTTCCAGAGAACAACGTCCACCTCCTTATCAGCGCGTTCAAGAAAACTCAAACTCACCGAAAGTTGGTGATTGTGGGTGATGATCCGTGGGAGCTGGGATACATTCGCTCACTAAAGTCTTCTGACGACTCGCGTGTCGTCTTCACCGGCGGCATATATGGTGAAGGCTATGCACAGCTCCAGCAAAACGCTTACCTCTTTGTGCTGCCTGACGAAGTTGGAGGCACCCATCCGGCACTGGTGGAGGCGATGGGATACGGCAACTGCGTGCTTGTGAACGATACCCCTTCCAATCTAGAGGTAATCGGCGAATCCGGAGTAGCGTACCGTGGCGCCGATGGGGATGCAGACTTGCAGCACAAATTGCAGCAATTATTGGACGCGCCAGGAACCGTCGAGCAATACCGGATCCTTGGGCGGGAGCGCGCGCTGGCTTGTTATCGTTGGGAAGATGTAGTACTCGAGCACGCAAAAGTGTACCAGCAAGTTTTCGAAGGCAGGATGGAAGCTGAGGAACCGAATTTCGCGGAATCGGCTCGCTCGTGACAAACATAACGACGGCTCCAGAGCCAACTTATCAGCAGGTTGTGCTATCTCCAAGCTGGCAGCGACCCTTTCAAGTTGCCTGCAAACGTGTCCTGGACATCGTGATTTCAGGCATATCTCTGGTGTTGCTAACTCCCGTTTTCCTGCTTCTCGCAGTTTTGGTGAAGCTCACTTCGCATGGTCCGATTTTCTATCGTTGGAAGGTCGTCGGTAAGAATGGTCAACCCTTTACAGGTTACAAGATCCGCTCGATGGTAGCCGAGGCTGACCAACTGAAGGCCAAATTAGAAGATCGGAACGAGATGAGCGGCCCAGTTTTCAAAGTCACTGACGATCCCAGAGTCACGGCGGTAGGAGCCCGATTACGCAGGTACAGCCTGGATGAGTTGCCACAACTTTACAGCGTTTTCAAAGGTGACATGTCTTTGGTCGGACCGCGGCCCCCTTTGGTCACGGAGTACGAACGCTTCACCGAATATCAGAAACAAAAACTGGCGGTGAAACCTGGCATCACATGTCTCTGGCAGGTCAATGGTCGTAACGATATCAGCGATTTCAACGAGTGGGTGAGGTTGGACCTCGAGTACATTCATCGCTGGTCACTGTGGTTGGATCTAAAGATCTTGTTGGGCACCGTGGGTGTAGTTTTTTCCGGTTCGGGAAAGTGAATAGATTTTCGACGTAAAATCAGCTTTTGAGTCAAGGAGTGTCTTTTCAACCATGCGTGTTCTCGTAATCGGAGGGGCGGGATTTATTGGCAGCCATTTGGTAGATCGCTTCGTCGAAGAGGGATTTCAGGTGCGTGTCCTCGACGCTCTGGATTCCAGGATTCATCGCGGCAAACCAGTTTATTTATCGTCCAAAGTGGAGTTTATGCATGGCGATGTTACTGACCGCGAAATGTTAGGTCATGCGTTGCGAGATGTGGATGTGGTCTCTCACCAAGCTGCTTATCAGGATTACATGCCTGACTTTTCAAGATTTATGCATGTAAATGCGGTTGGGACGGCTTTGATATATGAACTGATCGTGCAATACCGACTAAAGGTTAAGAAGGTGATTGTGGCTTCTTCCCAGGCGGTTTACGGAGAAGGGCAATATTCATGCCCGGAACACGGAATATTCCTGCCTGCACCGCGGGGCCGGCAATTGCAAGAGGGAAAGTGGGAGGTCACGTGTCCGAAGTGCGGACAGGAAAGCAAACCGGCGCTTTTGCGAGAAGAATACACGAATCCCTACAATCAGTACGCGGTTTCCAAACTGGCTCAAGAAAAGACCGCCCTGGGGGTAGGCTGGTTAAACGGAATTCCCTCGGTGGCTTTGCGTTACTCGATTACGCAAGGTCCCCGCCAATCGCTCTTTAATCACTACTCAGGGATTTGCCGCATTTTTGTGAGTCGTGCCATGCGAAAAGAGCCACTAGTGATATATGAGGACGGGCTGCAGACGCGTGACTTCGTTCACGTGCAGGATGCAGTGGATGCGAACATGCTGGTTCTTAACCGACAAGAAGCGGACTTCAATGCGTTCAACGTGGGAAGTGGTCGGACGACTTCGGTGTTGCAGTACGCTCAAGCCGTTGGTGACAAAGTGGGTAGCCCCGTCGAATTAAGTTTTCCAGGCGAGTATCGTCGCGGAGATAATCGACACAGTGTCTCGTCGGTAGACAAGCTGAGAGCTCTGGGTTGGGAGCCACGGCGCAGCCTTTCCACGATTTTGGATGATTTTCTGGAGTGGGTGGAGAAAAGCGGTGGTATCCCCGACAAGTTGCCTGATGCCTATTCGGATATGAAGCAGTCTGGAGTTGTTCTTTCCGCAGTCGCTCGTTGATTGATCATTGTTTCGAGTTCCACGGTACAAGACGTTTTGGTGCATTTCTTTCGTTGAAGCGGAGGTCGCTTTAGTATGAGTACGGTTCCGTATCAAGACAAAAAGCGCGTTCCCCAACCCAATAACGAATTGCGAGCAGAGGGCTATTTTCGTCAACTATCCGATGTCCTTCAAAAACTCCCTTTTGCTTTGATCGACAAGCTGACCGAGGCGCTTTGGCATGCTTATCGCGGAAACCGGACTGTATACATATTTGGCAATGGTGGCAGCGCCGCATTGGCATCACATTGCGCTTGCGATCTAGGTAAGGGGACTGCCGTTAACGGCTCGCCTCGGTTTCGCGCTCTAGCCTTGACCGACAACGTGCCATTGTTAACAGCTTGGGCGAACGATGCTCGTTACGAGGACATCTTTACGGAACAACTCCGGTCATTCCTCCAAAAAGGCGATGTTGCATTCGCCATCAGCGCGAGCGGCAATTCTCCCAACGTGCTGAATGCTTTGGACTTGGCGCAAGAGATGGGAGCGTTGACCATGGGCTTGACAGGATTTCAAGGTGGCAAAATGAAATCCCGTTGTGAGCTTTGCGTTGTAACTCCGTCGCAGAATATGCAAATCATTGAGGATGTGCATTTGTCTGTGACACACTCTATTTTTACCTCGCTGCGGGGACGCATGCTTGGCTCGACGTCTCAACATAGTCTGGCTGCAGCCGCCAACGGCCGTATTTTGGCAGGCCAAGGACTGTCGTAATCGGGCTTTCGGATTATCTGATGAAGTTTGGTAGTTTGCGGACCTGGATTTCGGTGGCCGATTTGGCTTGGATTGCCCTAGCCATGGCTCTGGCCTATGTTGTTCGTTATGGATTGGTATGGAACGGGCCGCCCGGTCGTTCAGCCGTGATTTTCGTGCCTCCTTTACTGGCGGCAATTCTCGTATGGACTCTGCTTTCCGCGAAACTCCAGTTAGACGGCTTCCGCGGCGGCTGGAGTTTTTCTGTGGTGCTCTCGCAGTTATTACCCGCAGTGTCGATTCTGATGGTAACGCTGCTGGTGTGCGGCTATCTCGTGCGTCAGTATGTATCTCGTTTGATGCTCGGTTATTTTTGCTTGCTGCTGTTTTCCGGTTTGGTACTGATCCGCTTCGCTGTCTACTCTCTGTTCCGGTCCCGATATCGAAAAGGCGCTGTGCGGCGCGTGGTCATCGTAGGAAATGGATCTCTTGCCCGGGAGATGGCGGTAAAGATAGAGAGTCATCCCGAGAGTCTTTATCAATTGGTCGGATTCTTGTGCCCCGCCGAGACCGCTGTTGATATGCCTTTACCAGACACTGGCCTTGATGTCGTCAACGTCCAGACATTCGGAGTTGTCGATGTGCTACAGGCACACAATGTGAACGAAGTCATTCTTACCATAGCTCAAACCAGCCATCCGGAAATCGTGGACTTTGCCGCTTTGTGTCGCCGCAGGGGAATTGGGGTCAGTTTAGTGCCTCAGCCCTACGAACTCTATCTCTCGACTCCGGAGTTGGTCGATCTCGGTGGTTTACCTTTACTCCAGTTGAAGGACGCCAGCGGGATGCAAACCAACCCGATCTGGAAAAGCGTTCTGGATCCCGTGTTGGCAACTTTCCTGCTGATCTTCTCGGCGCCTGTGCTCTTGGTTGCGGCTGTCGCATTGAAGCAAAAGACGGGCCGTGCATTCTGCCGTGAATTGCGTTGCGGACAGCACGGAAAACCGTTCTGGCTTTATCGTCTGAATTCAGAACGCAATAAGGTTGGGCTATTGCGTCCTGAGCTCATCATGCAGCATCTTAGTCTCACTGAGTTGCCGCAGCTGCTGAACGTATTGCGTGGCGAAATGAGCTTGGTTGGACCACGTCCGGAAGGACTCGAACGGGCACGCCACTACACAGACTGGCATCGGCAAAGATTAAGCGTAAAACCGGGTATGACCGGGCTTGCGCAAGTTCACGGTTTACGTCATCAGAACTCCTCGGAGGACAAGACGCGTTACGATCTGCAATACATTCTGCGTCGCTCCCTGTTTCAGGATATTTCTTTGCTGCTACAGACGGTATGGACGTTAGCGGGACGAGTTCTGCAGAGGCAGAAATTGCCTCCGGTCGAAATATCAGCGCCAGTCAGCCCGTTTATTGAGCCTTTATTTGAGGAGGGCCTGAAGCGTGCTCATAGTGCGCAGTCCAGTTCGGATTAGTTTCGGTGGGGGGGGTACCGACCTGCCCGCTTACTACGAAAGATTCGGCGGCGCAGTGGTAAGCGTCGCGATCAACAAGTATTTTTACACCTTCTTGGGCAAGCGTTCGGACGACCGTATCCAGGTGATTTCTTCGGACTTGAGGGTGTTCGAGACTTGGCGCGATATCGCAAACATGAGCGTGCGCGGTAACCCTCTGGAAATCCCGTTAGCGGTGCTGAAGGAGGTTCGTTGCGATTCGGGTGTAGATCTGTTTCTCGCTTCGGAAATTCCTCCCGGCACGGGGCTCGGATCTTCTGCGAGCGTCTGCGTTAATATTCTCAAGACCCTGACAATGTATCTCCAGCGGCCGCTCTCCAAATACAATCTGGCCGAACAGGCTTTTCACATCGCCCGTCAAGTTTTAGGAAAGCACATTGGCAAGCAGGATGAATACGCTGCAGCCTTTGGTGGCCTCAACTATATCTCCTTCCATCCCGATGGTAGCACTCAGGTTGAACCAGTAGACTTGGAACCTCCGGTACTGCGTGAACTGCAGTCCAACCTGATGCTTTTTTTCACCGGCACTGCTCACAACTCCTGGACCATCCTGAAAGAACAGGAAGATTCCACGCGCATCCCAGGCGGAGCGGCACTGGAAGCGTTGCACGAAGTCAAGGCGCTGAGTGAGCGCGTGCGGGCAGTCTTGCAACAGGGTGACGTCCATCGATTTGGAGAATTACTGCATGAGGGTTGGCAAGCCAAGCGGCGCATCTCATCAAAAATTTCCACACCGCGCATCGACCAGCTGTACGCTCTGGCATTGGAACATGGGGCTGTTGGTGGGAAGATTACGGGGGCCGGCAGTGGTGGGTTTTTGCTAATCTACGCCGAACCTCAAAATCAGCAGGGGGTGCGCGATGCGATGCACAGCCAGGGCATTCATGAAATGACCTTTGGCTTCGACATGCAAGGAGCTCAATCCATTGTCAACGATCCCTTCATTGACGGTGATGAGCGTGGTGGCTCGCGCTGGGTTTTTGTCCCCAAAACTCCAGGCACGAAGGTCGCCGATCGGCATCTCTCCCACAAGAGCGATTCATGAAAGCATTCTTGCTGGCTGCCGGCCATGGGTCCCGACTACGCCCGATAACCGACACTGTTCCTAAATGCCTGGTTCCGATTCAAGGCGTACCGATGCTGTCGATCTGGCTGGAATTGTGCAAGAGTATCGGCATCGACGAGATACTCATCAATCTACATGCCCACGCCGATTCGGTAAGTGAATTCCTCTTGCGGGATCCTAATGGCGCCCGAGTCCGGCTAGTGAATGAAGAGCGGCTCCTGGGTAGTGCTGGAACGCTCCGCGCCAATCGTGACTGGATTGCGTCAGACGATTGTTTCTGGATTTTCTACGCCGACGTCCTAAATCGGGCGAACCTGACAGAGATGTTGGATGTGCATCGCAGACGAAAACCCGCCGCAACCCTTGGGGTATACGAGGTTCCCGATCCGCGCCGTTGCGGAATTGTGACTGCTGACGACGACGGAGTAATTCAGAGCTTTGTCGAGAAGCCTGAACACCCCCAAGGAAATCTTGCGTTTTCCGGATTGATGATTGCTACACGAGAGGTACTCGATGTCATCCCGTCTATCATGCCGGCCGACATCGGACTCCATGTGTTGCCGCTGTTGACGGGCCAAATGATTGCTTACCCCATCGCTGATTACCTGCTCGATATCGGAACGATGGAGAACTACCAGAAGGCCCAAGCTACATGGCCTGGACTTCGGAAAGGCTGAGGATCAAGTGCTGCGCGGAATTGTGTTCGATATGGACGGAGTCGTTATCGACAGTCATCCAGCTCATCGCCGAGCGTGGCAACACTTTCTTCAATCTGTCGGTACTGCAGTTACGGAAACGGAATTAGACTTCGTCCTCGATGGCCGAAAGCGGGAAGAGATTTTACGCCACTTTCTCGGCGGCCTAACGCCCGCTCAGGTTGCTGAGTACGGCGCCCTAAAGGACGAAATGCTGCAGCAACTCAGTGAAGATCTGCGGCCCCTACCCGGAATTGTGGAGTTTATGAATGCTCTTTCGGGCGCCGGTATCCGAATGGCGCTGGCAACTTCCGCTGGCCGTCAACGTACGCGTGGCACGCTAGAAGAGTTGGGGCTGGAAAGCTACTTTGAAGCTATCGTGACCGGAGACGACGTCGGCGTAGGCAAACCCGATCCGGCGATTTACCGCTTAGCGGCGGAACGTTTAGAGGAGCCCCCGGAAAGCCTCCTGGCAGTGGAAGACGCTGTGTCGGGAGTGAAATCAGCGCGGGCGGCCGGAATGCGCTGCCTGGGAATCGCTTGTGATAAGCGCGTCGAAGCCCTGCGGACCGCTGGCGCAGAGCCTGTGATTTCCGACTTCCGATCCTTTTCGTTGGAGAAACTAAGAGCAAGCTTCGATTGACCCAACGAGGTCAGTTCAAATGTCATTTTGCTTCAAGTTGGTCGATTCCTACCTACGTCCCTGATGGAACAACTCACAATTGGAATAGATATTCACAGTATTGGCAGCCGGCAGGGCGGCAATGAAACGTATTACCGGGAAATAGTAAAGGGTCTGGCAGAATTTCCCTGCGATCACACGTTCTTCCTGTACCACACCAATTCCCTGGTGTGCCAAGAGATTGCTACAAATCAACGTTTCAAGCTTGAGCGCCTTCGTCCGTCCCACCGAACCCTGCGTATTCCCTTCACCCTTCCTTGGCGGGCTCGAAAGGACAAGTTGGACGTATTTCACGCACAGTTCATCGTGCCGCCGTTTCTTAAGTGTAAGAGCGTCGCTACAATCCCGGACATTGCATATGAACACTTTCCTGAATTTTTCCCGGCCTCTCAGGTGGCATGGTCAAAATTGTTGATCCGTGGATCGGCTCGGAAGGCCGACCATATCGTCACAGTGTCAGAATATTCGAAGGAAGATCTCGTTCGGACGTATGGCATCAGTCCCGAAAAGATCACAGTGACGTACGAGGCGGCGGGTCAGGAATTCGTACCGCTTGATCGGGAGAAAGCAAAAGAGGAACTAGCTCTAAAATACGGCATTCGAGACGACTTCATCTTATATCTCGGCCGGTTACAAGCCCGCAAAAACCTGGCAAGATTGGTTGAAGCATACGCGCTCGTTCGCAAGTCCGGTTATCGCCAGAGGCTTGTTTTAGCCGGCATGCGAGACTCGCTATTTGAATCAGTGCTCTCGAGAATCCGAGAACTCAAGCTGGAAGGTGAAATTGTCCTTCCTGGCTACATACCCGCTGAAGACGTGCCCGTGTTCTTCAATGCGGCGCAAGTCTTCGTCTACCCATCCCTCTATGAGGGCTTTGGCCTTCCTGTTATGGAAGCAATGGCATGTGGGACACCCGTCGTTACATCGCGTGGTTCTTCGCTTGAAGAGATTGCCGGAGAGGGCGCTCTTCTGATCGATCCCCTTGACGAGGTTTCTATCTCAGATGCTTTGAAGTGTATCTTGTCCGACGCTGACCTTCGCCAACGGCTTGGCCGAGCAGGCCTGACACGGAGTCGTGAGTTCAGTTTCGAAAAGGCGGCGGCGCAAACCGTCGAGGTCTATGAGCGTGTAGCCGGCGGAGCATAGTTGTTCAGCGGACCTGACGTTCATTATGGACATCGCTTTAATCATTCACGAATTGCTAGTCGAAGGTGGGGGGGAGCGTCTCTGCGTTTCTCTCGCACAAACCTTGGCTCAGCACGGCCATGCGGTCATGCTTTATACCTCCGCGTACGACAAGGAAAACTGTTTTCCGGACATTTGCAAGGATTTCACCATTAAAGTAATCGGCCGCGGATCTTTACCTTCGCTCCGCCGACCGCTCTTTGTTCGCGGATATCTAGACATGTTGAGGTTGGCGTCGGACATCAAAGAATCGCATGAGATTTGGAACCCTCATCATTGGCCGGCACAATGGGGCGCTGTGTGGCTGAAGCGCAGGTTAGGCGGGTTCGTGGTCTGGAATTGCAATGATGTCCCCGATTTTCGCCAGAAAGCTTTTCATCCTTCATCGTCAAAAAGTGCAGCCCTGGGGCCTCTGTACTGGCTCTACTATCTTTACGATCGCAAGCAGAACCGCAAGGTCGATCTGACGCTGTTACTTTCGAATTGGGCAAAGAGCGAATACCAAGAGCTGTATTCTGGACGAACAGATACCGTACAAAGCGGAATCGACCCGGCCCGTTTCGCTCCTGGTGGCGACCGCGATACAATTCGCCGTAGATTCGCCTACTCGAGCGAAGATTTCGTACTTCTTTGGTTGGGCATCTTTATGCCCCATCGGCGACTAGAAGATGGAATCGAGGCGCTGGCGCATTTGGCTTCGCGAGGCGGATCTGTAAAGCTGCTACTGGCGGGATCAGAACGCGCATATCCGGCATATGTCGCGTCGCTGAAAGCGCTGGCCGACAAGTTAGGTATTCGAGACCGAATTATTTTTACCGGAAAAGTGGAGGAGAAGGAAATACGGGACTTCTATTCCGCTTGCGATGCATTTTTGTTTCCGAACGATCAACAGACTTGGGGCTTAGCGGTCCTCGAAGCTATGGCTTGCGGATGCCCGGTTTTGGTTTCGCGGGGCTCTGGAGTGCATGAAATACTGACGGATCAAGAAAACGCCATTCTGTTTTCGCCGCGAGATCCAAAAACGCTCGCCGACAAGATTGAAATGCTGGCAGGCAATCCCAAGCTAAGAAACGATATAGCTCGAAAAGGTATGAACTTGGCGCGCGAAACCTATAACTGGGATCAATTTACGCGGCAGATCGAAGCCGCGTGCCGCCACCTCGTCCGAGGTGACGATAGTTCCCTTCTAAGACCCGCTCCCGCAGCCTCCCATCCAACTGAAGAAGCTTCGTGACGCTTACGATTTCGTCGCCGCATAAATTGGCTACGCCTTCGCGACAGCGCGATAAATCGCCAACGTTTCCTGTGCGGTACGTTGCCAACTGAATTCGCGGGCACGTTTCAGTCCTCTACGCTTAAGGTCCTCGGCTAGCCGAGGATTATCGAGCACATCCGCGATGCAGCCAGCCAAAGAATACTCATCCAGCGGCGGAAATAAGATAGCGGCGTCAGCCGCAACTTCGGGAAGGCTCGAGGTATTACTGGCCAAAACCGGCGTACCCGCGGCCATACTTTCGAGAACAGGAAATCCAAAGCCTTCGTACAGAGAAGGCATCACCAAAATGCTGGCATGAGAGTACAAGCCAGGAACATGTTCGTCGGGGACGTGTCCGGCGAGAACAACTGAGTCTCCCAGCTCCAGCTCTTGAATCGCCTTGAAGATTTCAGCTCCGCCTTTAATCCCTCGACTCTGCGATCCGGCCAACACCAGTTGACGGTTTCCCCATTTTCCCTTAGCGCGCAAATGAGCTATGGCTTTCAAGAGTGTGGGGATATTTTTTCGATGCGAGAACGTGCCAACATGAAGTAGATAGCCTTCCCGTATGGCAAGGGAACGAGCCCAAGCAGAATCAAGCACGACTCCGGGATGAAAGCGCTCATGGTCCACCCCGTACGGAACTACGTGAACCTTGTGCGAAGGAAGGTCGTAAGTCTTGATGATGTCGCGTTTGGAGTTGTCGGAGCCACAAATGATTGCGGATGCAGATCTCATCGCCCGAGGTATGACGGTTTTTATATACGTGACCCACCAGCGCGCGAAATGCGAAGGGAACAGGAGATAGGTAATGTCATGAATCGTCACCACTACCGGGCACGGTGTTTTCGTAGGTGCGATGAAAGCGGGCGAATGCAACAGATCTACATTCATCTTCCGAAGTAGGCGGGGCAAATGCGCCTGAATCCAGAATAGATTTCCAATTGTTCCCAACTTACGGCCTATTCGGCCTCTTGGGGACAAATTTCGGCGCCATCCATCTAAGACCTCCATGCGGAGGTCTTTTCTGCTTACAAACTGTTCCAGTAGTCGCGCGGCATAGACTCCGGTTCCTGCCTTGTCTCGTCTGGCAAGACTGTTATCCCATGCCACTTTGAGAATGGTCATCTGGTTCGAAAGACGCGACTCGGCTGATTCGGCTCTGTAAATTCCTTGCGCGCGATTACCAGAATGGTGTCGTACGTGTTCGCTCTAAAGATTTTTAAAAACGCAAGACAACAATAATAATAAATGTCATCTTTGAGTCTCTGAAGACCACTCGATACATAATAAGGATCAAGTGTTTCTTTTAAAATCGAAAATCCTGTCGTCTGCAAAAGTCGCCGTAAGACTTTCGGGGTGAAGTGGGACAAATGAATCTCTGCGCCATCCAACGTGATGTGAGGCAGGCCGAAAGTTCCAACCCGGCCCTGCTTCTTTAGGCCCGTTTTCACTAGCACCTTTCTTAAATAAGCTCTAAATGAGGCGACCTCGTTAGGTACTGCGATCACGAGAATACCTCGCTCAGAAAGCAGCGAGTGACACGTCCTCAATACCGACGTCGGGTCCGGTACGTGCTCCAGGACGTGAAACAAAGTGACGTTGTCGAAAACTCTGCCGCTGATCCGAGAGTCCTCGATTGTTCCTTCCAACAGGTCCAAGCCATACTTTTGCTTCGCTATTTGGATCGCGGTTGTTGATACTTCCGTTCCATAGACTTCCTTATAGAAATCGCGCGCCAGCGCGAGGAATTGGCCGATACCGGCGCCCACATCGAGTAACGAACCTGTTTTCCTTGTTGATCGCAGAACTTTCAGTCTGCGCTCCCAGAGGCGCTGTCTTGGTCCGAGTTGGCTGAGCCATGAGTCGTACTGAGCCGGCCGAGAATAGAAGGTCACTAACTCTTCCAAAGTAGGCCTGGGATTATCAAAGATGTACCCGCAATCGGCGCATTTGGCAATATTGCAGTCAGGATCGACCGTTTCAATTATGTCGCTCCCGCAAACATTACAAAGTTCGACGATTTCAGTTTTCATAGTTGCCGATCCAGTTGCGGCGTCAGACGCGCCTTTTCTAGTATTTGGTGATGATGCTATCCCAGACTGGATCCAAATTTTATGATAGCCCTGGAATGTGTCCGACTTCGTTATTTGTACGCGGGCATTTTTTCGAATTGCAGACTCGCAGACGGGGTGAGATTCCATTCTTCGCGAATTCTCCGGCCAAAAGGAACGGTCGATTTCATCGAACGATCCGCCTCTTGAAACCTCTTTCTTTAAGATTCCCAATCCCCGGCGCTATCCGAGACGGCTATGATAAACTATTTGGAAACCCTTATGAATGAGTTGTCCAGCCGGTTCACACTCCCTCCTCGCTTTGCGGCGGGAGTAATATATGCGCGCTCCATCCGACAGCGTTGAAACCGATCAGCCTTTATGAATTCGGCAGCGCCGAAGGTACGATTCGGCGCATCCAGAAGCCATTTGTTGCATATTTTCGTGATTGCGCGCCAGTGCTGGATATTGGCTGTGGTCGGGGGATATTTCTCGAACTTCTCTCGACAGCCGGCATCCAGGCCGTCGGAATCGACCATTCCACCGAAGCCCTCGCGGCCTGTGAGCGAAAAGGTCTTACAGTTCACCGTGAGGAAGCCAGCACGTACTTGAAGCAAAACTTGGGAACTTTCGGAGGGATTTTTTGCAGTCACGTAATTGAGCACATGGGCTACGAGGACGCGACAAGTTTTCTGGAGCTTTGTCACGGTGCCCTACGCCCCGGAGGCGTGTTGTTGTTGGTTACTCCAAACCCTGCAGATTTGGTGATTATGTCTGAGGTGTTTTGGCTGGATCCCACTCATGTCCGGCCTTATCCGAAAGCATTGCTGGAAAAAATGTTGCAGGCGATAGGCTTCGAAATTCGCATCGCGAAACAATTTTTGGGAAGCTGGCGGTTACTCGGAAAGCGCGAGATTCCTGGTTTTGTTTTGCGACGCATGCTGTTAGGTCGTCATTTTGGAAAACCTAACACACTGGTGTTGGCAGTAAAACAATAGTCTTTTCCAGCGGAAACAGGTAGAAACCCATTCCCAGGTTCTCCAGTTCAAACTCTACATCCTCGTCAACTCCTGCCCGGCGCGGGCGGACTGTCGGCATTGTGAGCCTGTTGACGCTTGGCGTAGCCCTCGCCGGATACGTTCGTGAAGCTGCACTGGCTGCGCGTTTTGGCCTCTCGGCCACTATGGATGCGTATTTTGCCGCCATTTTTATTCCGAACTTGGTTTACATGGTGCTTATAGCGGGCACTCTATCCCCAGTCTTCATTCCCATTCTCATGCAACAGGACGGCCACGAGGATCGCGCGCAGCTTTCAGAAACGTTCAGCGTGGTGACCAATGCAGTGCTTCTAATGTTGGCTGCGACCATAGTGCTCGGCCTTCTGACAGTCCACATATGGCTGCCCCTGCTATTCCCCGGTTTCAGCAATATCACTACTGACATTGCCACGCGCCTCGTGTACATCATTTTTCCCGCCATGATTTTCGTTGCCGTTGCCGGGATTCTCACCGCAGCGCTAAACGGCTTCCACAAGTTCGCTGTTCCGGCGGCTGCCCCAGTTTTGTCGAGCCTGGCGGTAATCATTGCGGCGGTGTGGGCGCGCGGTAACCGAGCGATCTACGTGGTTGGATTTGCCACGGCCCTGGGCTTTCTGTTCCAGTTCTTATTTCTATTGCCAGCGACCCGTCGCCTGCACATTCGTTACAGATTGGTCTTGAATTTTCGGGCTCCGGCAATAAGGAAACTGGTGAGCCTCGGCGCTCCCCTGCTTCTATATTTGGTTTTGGCAAACGCTTCGTCTTTCCTGGAACGTAACCTGGCTTCGCAACTTTCCGCCGGAGCGGTCTCCAGCATTACCTACGCGACTCGACTGTTCGCCATACCGGCCAACTTCTTTGCTGCTCCCGTGGCCATTGTTGCCTATCCTTTGTTCGTGAGCGAGGCAGTCCGTGAAAATTGGGGAGATTTGCGCAATCAAGTTTCCCGCATAATTCGTCTCGTTTGTTTCCTCTTCCTTCCGCTTACTCTGTGGGTCGTGATGAATTCGCTGCCTTTGATCAGGGTCTTCTATGAGCGCGGCCAATTTCATATGAGCGACTCTGTCGTAACCGCGCGGGTGCTGATGCTCTATGGGATTGGGATTTTGCCCAATGCAGTGACGGTGATATTGCTCCGCTGTTTCTACGCTGTCCAGGACACGTTAACCCCGTTGTGGGCTGAGGCGATCGACCTGGCATTTTATACGGCCACCGCGCTGATCCTTACTCCGCGGTTCGGGATCGCAGGACTTGCCGTGACCCGCGGGATGACATTTTTTCTGGTCGCCGGCATTCTCATTTTTGTACTCTGGCGCAAACGAAAACTGTTGATCGTGGACTTCGAGTTCTTTCGTTTCCTGGGCCGTACTGCGATTGCTTCCTTCGCCATGGTTGCGGCAAGTTGGATGACTCTTCATTGGATGCAACCGGCATTTGACGCCGCGAAAACGCCTCTCCGGTTGGGTATTATTTGCATCGTGATGACAGCAAGTGCCGCTGTATTTTTGGGAGCAGCACGCCTGCTCAAGCTTGATGAACTGACTCATATCTTAAGCACAGTTCGTGAGTTGCTGTCGGGTGCAGCCAATGTCGCGGATGGCCACGACGAGATTCCAGTGATAGGAGGCGGGGAGCTTTGAGCCGGGCGCCCAGTCGTCACATGACTGCTCGAAAGAGATGCAGTCGAGAAGTCGAACAATGCTGGAGAGCCGGCACACTTATTGAAATCGGCTGCAGGTTCAGATATTTGTTTTCATGCGGAATAATGCGCGGCGGGAAACGGATTCATCCAGTCTTGGAGGCATAATATGTCCGCCCCGAAATGTGAGCACCTGCCCGCTGGTCAGGCACGATCTGCACTGCCGTTCCGCCGCCAGCTTCGATGATTGAAACTACATCGCGCTCGGGAAGAAAATTCATCGGTATCGGGTGAAGGCCCAATCTCTTGTACAGCAATTGTTCGGAGAAACCAGCAGATCTCAGCAAGGAATATATGCGGGGACGCGCTTGCAATCTACTGCGCACCGGCACGTAGTTTGGCACTTGCATCACCAGCAAACCTCCAGCTTTCAAGACCCGCACAAACTCCGCAATGTAGCGACGAATGGATTCTTGACTAGGGATATGTTGTAACACCAGCGCGGTATAAATAAGATCAAACTGCCCTGAAGGAAATGGCAGCGAATCGGAATCGTTATGTATGAACTGGCAATTTTTGTGGGAGTTCAGAGCAACAGCGCGGCGCAGCATGGATTCCGAAATGTCGATTCCCACGATATTTTGGAATAGAGGAGCCAAAGCCTGGGTGAGTCGCCCCACTCCGCATCCGAAATCGAGCGCCCAGTCATTTTCCTTGGGAAGTCCCAGTTTTTCAGCGGCTTTCGTCAGCCCGGCAATCTCGTCATGGCCAGACGCGAAGAACTTGTCGATATCCCAGTTTCCGTATTTGGTCCCCGGTTCGGTTAAAATTGCCCAATACGGATCGAGATCGCCCATGTCCTCCCAATGCTTCTTACTTTTGTTCAAAGACAAGTCGGTTCCCCGCATCTGATCTCGATCGAACTCTGATTGCAGCCGTATGTTTAACTTCCGTCCAACGCCCTAATTTGCCTGAACCAATTGCATTGCAGCAAGCGCTTCAGATGAAGGCGATTTGGCCGAACCAAGAAACAACACAGTTCCAAACGGCTCAAGGTTATCCAACTACTTTAGTATGATTCCAAGCGGCAGGGCAAATCGAGTACAACCGCGGCTCGGCCCACAGCAACTCGCTCTACTTGTTTTGCATCCGAACCATGAATCGGTAGTCGGTACGGCAAAAACTTCAGCCTTTTGAACCCTCATTCATCGTTATCAGTTGACATCGAACCAAATATAAGGGTGTGCCCATGAATCGTTGGTGGATGTTGGTAGGGACCGTGATGTTGATGGGATGTGTTGCTGTCGGCCAAAACCTTGATCTGGGCGCCCAAATCGCCGCGGAGGATGCGGCGCTCGGTGCAAACGCCGGGGACATCCACATTACCGCTTCTGGAACCATCAGCGAAGGTAAAGTATCGCTGGGTGTTGGGCACAACCTGATATGCGACGATCAAGTCACAATTTCTCTGAATGCAAACTCTTACCTCTACCTAAATAGCAATACTCAGATCACGAACTGCAGCATTTCATCAACGACGACTCCGGTGCAAGGAGAAATCCAGTCCGCCAACACCGACCACGTGGAAATTCACGGCGTTACTTTTGTCGGAGGGGGGAATTCAGTGTATTTTGACGGCGTGTCCGACTTCGTCATCTCCGATACCAAGATTGTGAGCATCAATGCCACCGACCCTTCGACAAAAGAGACGATGTCTGGACTTTTTCTAATCAGATGCGCCCAGGGGCAGGTGAATAATTTGAGTTCCAGCAATTTTGTTTTTCCGGTTGGAACCAGTAACGGCGGCATTCTGAGGATCGATCTCTCCAGCGAAATAACAGTCAATAATCCGTTGATTCAGAATGTGGACGGCAGCTTCGTCGGGCCTGGAGCGGCTGCAATCATGATCGAAGGATCTGCCCACATCACAATCAATGGCGGCGTCATTACCGGCAACGCGAATATGGACGGGATTCTCAGCCAAACTTACGGTTCGAACATCCCGTCTTCCTACTTAACGATTACCGGAGTCAACACCTCTAATAACGGCGCAGCAGGGCTCAACCGTGTGCAGGGCGTCCTCGGCGATGGCATTGATATTATCAATATGAGCCACGTGCTTATTTCCCACTGTACAGTGATAGGAAATGGCAGCCCCCTAAACAAGCAGCCTGGAATTTGGATTTTCATCGACGATGGTGTCGAGGTATCGGACACCGAGGTCAGCGATGGTTCAACCGCAGGAATCGCCGCGGCGGGCAGCAGAGATGTGCTACTCATTCGCGACACAATAAATCGCAACAAGGAGCAAGGCGTGTTCGCAGAGTTTCAGGGCGGAACGGTAACCAACGTTGGGCCGGCGGTCACCTGGGTGCAAGGCGTCTCAGGCGGTTTTGGCGTGTCCTGGGCCCCGGGCACACCCTTCACTCTTGATGGAGTTATCTACCAGATTCAGTCGGTGACGGATAACATCCATCTCACCCTTATGACGTCTCCTCCGGATCATTCTTCTCCCGTCGCCTGGGGGGTGGACACCACTGAAGATATTCGCGATTCTGTTATCAACGATAACGGTCTGGCACAGGTTGGCGGACAGGAACAAGTTGGCATCAGCTGGGCAGACGGCACGACAGGCACAATTTCTGGGGTTACCTCCACCAATACGGGGTTGGGGTTTCAACTCTATGGGCTCGAATTTGCTAATACAGCTTTCGCCTACCTCGATAACAACAATTTTCTCGGCAATCTTGCCGGCGGAGACGGGATTTTGGGCTCGGCACAGTTTGTGGGGCCGCCCAGCCTGTCGTTTGGCAACCAAGGAATAGGAACCGTCAGTTCGGCGCAGACCGTTACGTTCACCGCAGGAGCGTTCGCTCCCCAGAATTTGATTATCCAGACCAGCGCCAATTTTGCGCAGACCAACAACTGCGGAACGGTAATGACGGGATTCAGCACATGCAATATCCAGGTAACCTTCACCCCCACTTCAGTGGGATCTCTAAGCGGCACCGTTACAATCAGCGACGACCCGCCTAATAATCTCCTGACAGTTTCACTGATCGGTACTGGTATCTCCCAAGGCCTTGGCCTAAGTGTTGCATCGGGTGGCTCGGACTCCGCTGTGCTAACCGCGGGGACGATCGCTCATTATTCACTTTCCATCGGCGGTGCGGGAATTGGCGGCACCGCCTCGCTAAGTTGCACCGGAGCGCCCGCGGGCGCTACCTGCAGCGTACCGGCGACCGTAGCAATCAGCGCTACCCAAAACACACCATTCCTGGTGAATGTTGCGCCCGGAGCGCAGATTTCGAGTGTCGTTCGCCCGAACATTTTTCGGCTGCTGCCTTCATTTTTGGTGTTCGCGATCGTGGGATGGGTTGCTTTGTCGGCGGGAGTGAGCTCAAAGCAGCCATCCCTGCGATTTAGGCTCCAGCTACTGATACTTCTACCGCTGCTTTTTTGTTCCTGCGGCGGAAGTGGAGGAAAAAATGCCGACGGGACGCCAAAGGGAGATTACACCCTGACGATAACGGCTAGCTCCGGAAGCACAAGCCAGAAGATACCGCTCTCCCTTTCGGTGCGATGATATTTCGGAGCGGTGAATTGTTGGTGCAGAAACCATCAAGTAGCCAGCGGTTCGGATGAAGTGATCTTTGACCGCCAGTAATCCAACAGGGCAGAAATGGTCTCTTGCAGAGAAATCTGCGGACACCATCCTGTCTCTTCTCGAATCTTAGTCGGGTCACCGCAGATCTGGGCGATGTCGTTGCTTCGAACTCTCTCCGCGTCGGTTTCAATCTCAACTTTGAATCCGGAAATTGACTCAAACACTTGAATGATATCCGCCAGGCGAACCGCCACGCCGGAGCACACGTTGTAGATCTCACCAGTCCTTCCTCGATCGAGTAACGCGCAGTAGGCCCGAACCACATCCCGAATGTCCGTAAAGTCACGCATGACTTGTACATTTCCAACGGTGAGCTTGGGGGGCCGCAGTCCGGCTTCGATTTCGGCAAATTGTTTCGCGATGGAAGGCAACACGAAGTTGGGAGGCTGCCCCGGTCCCGTATGGTTGAAGGATCTCACTGTGACGATCCCTCCTTCCCTGTATTTCTGATATTCGACCACAAGCATCTCAGCCATGGCCTTGCTCGCTGCATACGGATTATTCGGCCGGACGAAACTTTCTTCGTCCAAAGGCCGGGAGGAAGGCGCATACACTTGAGCAGAGCTGACATTGAGAATTCTTGAGGGCGAAGGTAAACGCATCGCGGCGTTGAACAGGTTGTTGGCACCGAACACGTTGACTTCATACGTCAAAGTCGGGTTAGACCAGGATGTGTCCACGGCAGAAATGGCGGCCAAATGATAGATGCGATCAGGTTTGACTTCCCAAACGACCGAGCGCACCGCTTCGCGGTCACGAATATCGACGTCGTAATAATCAACGTCCGGCTCGAGACTGGAGCTAACCGCAGATGCAAGTACAGCAACGCGAGAATTGGAAGCTTTGAGAAACTCGATGAGATGTTTCCCAACAAATCCAGTTCCGCCGGTTATGAGAATTCGCGACACGAATACGAGGTCCGAAAGAGCTATTCCTGTAGAAAACCTGTTGCGGCGGGGTTACCGCCCTGCTGACGACGCTATTTGGGCGGCAGTTCTTGACACAAGCTCCAGATCACTTTCCACCATCATGCCCACGAGTTGGGCGAAACTCACGGATGGTTCCCATCCCAACTTCTGTCGAGCCTTCGTGTAATCTCCGAGCAGGTGATAGACCTCAGCGGGACGCAGGAGCTCGGGATCAATTTCAACGTGGTCACGATATTCCAGCCCAGCGCTGGTGAACGCAACTTCAAGTAAGTCCTTTACGCTATGGGTCACACCGGTCGCAATTACAAAATCCTGCGGAGTGTCCTGTTGCAGCATCAGCCACATCGCGCGAACATAGTCAGGCGCGAATCCCCAATCACGTTCGGCGTCGAGATTTCCCATTTTCAATTTTTGCTGAAGTCCCAGCTTAATACGGGCAACGTTATAACTCACCTTTCTCGTCACGAATTCAATCCCGCGCCGGGGTGATTCATGATTGAAGAGGATTCCCGAGCAAGCGAACAAACCGTAGCTCTCGCGAGCGTTGACAGTAATCCAGTGACCGTAGAGCTTCGCTACTCCATATGGACTGCGGGGGTAGAAACGAGTCTTTTCATTCTGGGGTGATTCCTCCACCATCCCAAACATTTCGCTGGATGAAGCTTGATACATTCGAATCGCAGGGTTCACTACCCGGATGGCTTCTATCATTCGGGTCACACCGAGTGCCGTGAACTCACCCGTTAAGACCGGCTGACTCCATGAAGTCGGAACAAAGGATTGAGCGGCCAGATTGTAAACTTCATCGGGATTCGCTTTTTGCAAAGCGGTGATTAACGAACTCTGATCGAGAAGATCGCCAGGAATGAGTTCGATTTTGTCCTGAAGATGATTGATCCGCTCAAAATTGATCGTGCTACTTCGACGAACCAAACCGTAAACCCGGTAGTTTTTCTCCAGCAAAAACTCGGCCAGATACGACCCGTCTTGACCGGTAACTCCTGTAATGAGTGCCTTTCTCTGCATTGCCGCGGTACGCTCCCCGTGATTGAGACCTCAAAAGTGTAGCATGCGGCTGTTGTTCAAAATGTTGCTTTATGGGGGCCGCCCGAATGGCTCCGCCCCGGATCGAGGCTGTGGTTTATGCTGTTCAAAACAGCGCTCGGAATATGTTCAATAGTTGCTAAAGCAAGGAAAAGCAGACAAGGAATCGCAACAATTCCCCGGAGATGTAATCCCCCCCGCCGCAGGTCGCTCGCCGTAAATATGCTAGGCTCAAGACAAATCAAGACCAGAGCCGATCGGGCTCGACTATGTAGCGGTTGAGAAAAGGTCGCTCCGGCGCCTGCTTTGCAGCGCAGATCGCTGACATTAGTCCAGCAGAAGCAATCGATAGACCGGCGAGAGTCGATTCCAGACATCCAAACGACACAACAAGGCTACTTGGGTGGGGATTCCCGTCTCGCACGAATGGGAACTCTACCGATGACGTAACTCCAAGATGCTCTTGAGCATCGAAGCATGACGCGACCACGAGCTTGTGACCCCGATGATTTTTAGAACGATATCGACCGTCGAGCGGGCAGGGATCCTGGAAATCCAGAGATTGGTCTCGCAAAGTCAAAATAATACCTAAATCAAGAGAGCACCGACATGAACCGTGTTTTGACGTTGCTGGGATCCGTAATATTTATGGGCTGTGTCGCTGTCGGACAGACCGGCGATCTGGGATCGCAAATTGCCACCGCTGATACGGCTTTGGGAGCGAGCGCCGGCGAAATCCCGGTCACTGCTTCCGGAACTATTAGCGAAAGTCGGGTGACTCTTTCAGCCGGGCACGATTTGGTATGCGACGATGGGGTCGTAATTTCTCTGAATCCTGGATCCTCTCTTTATCAAAGCAGTCACACTCGTATAAGGAACTGCATCATTTCATCCTCATCCACTCCCATCACCGGTGAAGTCCAATCCGTCAACACGGACCACGTGGAACTCGACAACGTCACTTTTGAGGGTGGTGGAAACCTGGTCTACTGGGATGGCGTTACGGACTTTAGCATCACCGATAATAAGGTGTTAAGCATTACCGCTGTAGACCCGATTGCCAATGCTGTAGAGAACGGATACTACCTCGTGAATTGCCTTCACGGTCGGATCGACAATCTGATGGCAAGCGGCTTTGTATTTCCTGCAGGGCCGGGTAGTATACCCGCCGTCCTGGCGCTAAATCTTTCGAGCGACATTTCGATAAATAATGTTTACATAAACGACGTCGACGCCAGCTTTACCTTTGGAGGAAGCGGCATACAAATAAATGGTTCTTCGCATATCACAATCAAGGATGGCTCTATTACCCACAATGCAAAGATGGATGGGATTACCAGCGAGTCATTCAGCAATAAAGTCCCGTCGTACGACATAACTATCACGGGCATTGACGCCTCTTACAACGGTGGACAAGGACTCAACACCGATGCGCCCCTGAGCCTGGGGGACGGCATCGATATAATTAATTCAGGTCATGTGCGCATTTCCGACTGCATAATCCTTGGCTCTGGTTATATAGGCAATGAACAACCCGCCATTTGGCTTTTTCTTGACGACGATGTCGTGGTGGCAAATTCCGACCTGAGCGACAGCTCCATGGGAGGACTCGATATAGCTGGAAGTCCAAATGTAGTTCTCATGAACAATACGATCAATCGCAATCAAGCGAGCGGAACGTTTTCTGAGGCACAGATAGGCACCGCTACCAGTGCTGGCTCAACAGTCACATTTACCGGCGGCGTAAGCGGAAGTTTCGGCTTGCCGTGGAGACCAGGCACGCCGTTCATTTTGGACGGCATTACTTATGAGATCGCATCTGTTACGGATGAAGAACATATAGTTCTGGCGTCGGCTCCTCCAGATCATCCCTTCCCGGTGACTTGGGTAGTGAATACCAGCAATGAAAAGATTCTTGCGGACGTCATCAACGACAACGGGCTGGCTCGCTTTGGGGGACAGATTCAAGTGGGCATTAATTGGGGTGACGCAACTAACGGGATGATTTCCGGCGTTACAGCAATTGACACCGGTGGCGGAACGCAGCTCTACGGGCTGGAATTTTCCAGTTCTGCTAACGCAATTCTCTCTGGAAACACTTTTTTCCCAAACGTCGAGGCTGGTGATGGAATTTTTGGTTCGACACAGGCGGTTTCGCCGACCAGCCTCTCTTTCGTTCAACAGGGGGTAGGAACGGTCAGCTCGCCGCAAAAGGTTATTCTCTCAGCAGGGGCGATCTCACTTCAGAATCTGATTATTCAAGCGAATGGCAATTTCTCTCAGACCAACACCTGCGGGACCGGATTGGCCGCTTTCGGGACGTGCAGCGTGCAAGTTGTATTTGCCCCTACGACCGTAGGAACGTCAACCGGAAATCTCACGATTACTGACGATGCTCCCGACAGTCCCCAATCGGTTTCACTTACGGCAACTGGTGTGTCCGCGGGATTAGGGCTGGGAATCGCACCTGGTAGTTCCACCTCAGCAACGGTCGATGCTGGGAAGACCGCGAGATATTCCCTTACCATCGGTGGTGCCGGCATGACGGGAACCGCGTCGCTAAGATGCACCGCGCCCGCGGGCGTAACTTGCAACGTGCCCGCCACGCAAACCGTTAGCGCCACGCAAGCGACCCTTTTCACGGCGACTGTAACCACCCGGGCACCCGCGGTGCACACGATCGGGTCCACTAGATCCTGGTCGACTCCATGGCTGTGGGCCTTGACCATAGTAGGATTTACTGTTCTGCCCAACGGATTGCGTGGACCGAAATTGAGAAGGCGCTCCTCACTCTGCACTCTGCTGGTGTTGCTGACGTTTCTTTGTTCCTGCGGAGGACGCAATGACAATGCTGCTACGATGGCAGGGACATATACCGTCACGGTCACGGCCAACGCCGGAACCGCGAGCGCGCAGATACCGCTTACACTCCTCGTGCACTAAAGCGGCCCGCAATCGATTCAGCATCTGCATCCGGCTTTATGCAGTGCCGTTATCAAGTCGTGATCTTGTAGAATTCTTGAGCAAAACCCCATGAGCTTCGTGATCGAGTCGCAACCGCTGGACGACGTTTTCGTTATTGTTCCTCAGGCCCACCGCGACGACCGCGGTTTCTTTTTGGAAACCTACCGGGCGGATTTCTTTGCAAGTCTTGGTCTTTCGGCGAAGTTCGTTCAGGATAACCAATCATGTTCGCGAAGAGGTGTAATTCGCGGGCTACATTTTCAGTGGGATCCTGCCGTGGGAAAACTCATGCGGGTGACGCGGGGAACGGCGTTCCTCGTCGCAGTGGACATCCGAAAGGGATCGCCGAGTCTGGGAAAATGGGTTGGCCTGGAAGCGTCCGCAGAGAACATGAAACAAGTTTGGGCGCCCGCCGGTTTCGCGCGGGGATTCTGTGCCCTTACGGATTACGTCGATGTCCTGTACAAATGCACGGGGCTTTACAACAACAAAGCAGAGTCCGCAATTCGGTGGAATGATCCTGACATTGGGATTAAGTGGCCTTTAGAAAACGTGTTGCTGTCTCCCAAGGATCGGGAAGCAAGAACGCTAAGAGAGTGGCTGGCGTTGCCGGCTTCGGAACATTTCCAATACGAACAGCCATCGGTCAAAGAATGAACCCGTGACCCAGCTGGTCGTGTGACTTTTAAAATTTCTGCCATGCACCGACCGCTTCACAGTGAACAGCAAATGAACAGGATGTTATTTATTTCGAAACTATCTGGTTTCCAACTCAGGGGTTGCGCAAGAAGGATCGCCCATTACATCTTTTGGAAGATTTCTCCTTTCATACCAACACCCTCTACAATTAAGATGACGAGCCGGAGTTCCACACTGCAACGCCAGAAGGCGGTTTTAGCGACACCGCTACTATCTGTCTAAGCGGAAAAGTGTCGTCGAAAGGGCCACACCATGGCCACGCGGAATTTAACTCGCTTCCTGTTGCTGCTTACCGTCACAATTCTTTCAGGCTGCGGCCGCTCGTCATCTGTTGTTCCACCTGTACAGGCGTCAGGTCCCCTGCCGTTTCCTGCAATTACCAGCGCAGGCACGACCATTACTCTTGAACCTGGAGTTTATGGTTGTCCGACCAACATACTTTCTGGTACGCGGATTATCGGTCACGGCGCTGTGATCCCTCCCGAGATGATCACCGACAACGCATTTGCTCCGTTGCCTCCACCGGCTCCCGTTGTGAGAATTGTGTGCTCAGGCAATCTCACCCTCACCGACCTTACGGGCATCGATATCTCTGGAGTGGTATTTGATTTTCAGAATTCCGGGGGACTTTTTCTAGACACAGTTGTGTGGAGCCGCTTCGACCTGGCCATCACCCATTCCACTACCGCCCTCACGGTTCAAGCCAGAGACGGCAACAATGCAGGAAACGTGTTCCCTCGACTCGTCATTTACGAAGCGCAAACGGGTATTCTGATGCAAGGCGTGAACGGCCCGGCAGGTCAGCCTTCGGCGGTAACGTGGAATGATTTTGGACACGTAGACATCGTTCACGTGCATGAGATTGGAATAAACATCTCGCAATACGCGGACAGCAATACCTTTCGCGCCGTACGAATCAACTTGATCATTTCGGCAACTGCTGGCCTGGTGTTTAACGACAAAGACGTACTTGGTGATGTGGATGCCAGCGGCAACATAGTGTCATCCTTGAGCTGCGATGGCGGGACGACATTTGCTGGCTACTGCGTCGACTTCAGGGGCTATACAGTTGGCAATCAGGTCACCGTGGCATTTGGCACCATGCCGGAAGCTAACAAGGTTCACTATGCTAATACCTTCAGTCAAACCGCAAATACGGTTTCAAAGCTGCAGGAAAACCCTCGGGTACCCTAAGAGTTTTCTCGTGTCTCGGTGGCCAAGAGAGCCAAAGGCGCAGCGACCGCGAACATTCCGCACTTTTGACGGCGTCTGGCTGTGGCAGTCAAGTTTGAAGCTTTGGTCGACTGGTCACCGCGCTTAAGGACAAATTGAATAATGTTTGAAGCTGAATCCATCGACGCCGCGCCGGGGCCGATCCCACTCCAGCAGGTCCCCTTTCTTGACTTGCAGGCCCAATTCGCGACCATACGAGGCGAAGTTCTTTCCAGAGTCGCACGCGTACTGGAGAGCCAGCACTTCATCCTTGGATCCGAAGGCCGGGAATTCGAAGCCAGCATCGCTCGCCGGGTTGATTGCCAATTTGCGATCGGTTGTGCGTCGGGGACCGACGCCCTTCTTCTCGCTCTGATGGCGTTGGATATCGGGCCTGGAGATGAAGTCATCACCACGCCCTTCACTTTCATCGCTACTGCGGGATCGATTGCCCGGGCTGGGGCTCGCCCCGTATTTGTGGACATCGGCTCCGACTTCAATCTGGACTCACAGAAAATAGAAGAAGCAATCACCCCCCGAACTCGGGCCATTGTGCCGGTGCATTTGTTTGGACGATCGGCCGATATGGACGCGATTGGAGAAATCGCGGTTGCAAACAAGCTGGCGATTATCGAAGACGCAGCCCAGGCCCTCGGTGCCCGCTGGAAGGGCAAGCCGGTTGGGGGTTTGGGTAGGATTGGATGTTTCAGTTTTTTCCCTACTAAAAACCTGGGAGGCGCTGGCGATGGCGGACTAGTCACGACCAACGACCCATTGCTTGCCGATCGACTGCACGTCCTGCGGGTCCATGGCAGCAGAAGTAAATATCAATATGAGGTGGTGGGTCTCAATAGCCGGTTGGATGAACTGCAGGCCGCGGTGTTGAACGTGAAACTTCTACACCTCGAGAAGTGGACCGCGGCGCGCCAGCAAAATGCTCATCGCTATCGCGAGCTTTTCACAGAGTACAAACTGGATGGCGTTGTACAGTTGCCCTCAGCCGGCGGCGAGGGAAATCATGTATACAACCAGTTCACGATTTGTACGTCCCGACGGGACGGAGTTCGGGAATGCCTAAGGCAAAAGGGTGTGGGAACTGAAATTTATTATCCCGGCCCCCTACATTTGCAGAAGGCGTTCGACTATTTGGGATACAAGGTTGGAGATTTCCCGTTAGCCGAGCGGGCTAGTGAAGAAGTTCTGGCTTTGCCAGTTTTTCCGGAGCTGACCGAAAAACAGCAGCGATATGTGGTGTCGACAATTGCAACGTGCTTGAAGGGATAATTTGGGCGATAAATTGCGGAGACTTACTCTGCACCGTAGGTACTTCGCCGACCTGCTTGGTTCAACGCAGAGTATTCAATTCGCCAGGAGAGAAACATGCCGCAAAGTACGCATGATCGAGTCGCAGAACTGCACAATTTGGCAGCTCATGCTCACGCCGCAGCTGCAGTCGCTCACGGCAAAAGCGACTATCTAAGCGCTCACGAACTCACTAAACAAGCGCATGAACACTCTACAAACGCCCGAAAGCTCGCTGAAGAACTTAGCGACAAGAAGCCGTCATCAAATAAAGTCGAGCGGTCATAGTCTGCAACAGGAACGGGGCGGAGGGTGATAGAGGGCACGAGCAGTTCAACGCTTCTGGTACGGGTGGAAGATGTAGTCCTTCGCCTTCACGGCAACATGGCACGATTGTCCGCAGTCTGAAAGGCTCTTGGGATCGGCCGCGAACTTGTCCGATGGGGCATCGTAGTTGAACACCGCGTATCCCCACCCGCCAGTTTTCGGAAATCTCTTGCTGTCTTTTTCCATGACGAAAGCCTGGGCAAAGACGTCTGGCACATCCACGACAAAGGGTGCCTCCGTGCTTTTCTTCGGCTTCCACTGAAGCTTCACGATCTCGGAACCTTCCGGGAAAGGCTGACCATTGCCGGGAATGCCGGCCTTGTATGCCTTGATCATCGCCGGATTTGCGACGATCACCTTGAGCACTTCGTCGGTCCGGGCGGAAGAGACCACTGACCAATCCTCGTATCCCTTGAAGTCGGAGAACGCGATTCCGCTCGGTGATTTCAGCGAGTACTTCTCCTGCGCGTAAACGGCTGTTGCCACAAGAACCGCGAGCATCGCCGTAGCTATCGCAATCGTGAGCTTGCCTTTGCGCTTCATGGCCGATCCATTCTTAACAGGAATTCCATTTTTGTGGTTTCTGAATTCGGGCAAAGCATAGCACACCATCAATTCTTGATCCCCAGAAGCACAGGCTTTCCTGGCGCTTTGCGCTCGGTTGGAGAGCCGGGGCATGCCGGTCTGATCTCGATGCTTTCTAGATTGTCCTGGAGTGTGACGAATTCCCCTGGGGGTGCGCCCCCTGGCCTGCAAACTCAGTATGGGGCAACACCACTCGGCTTGCATAGGCAGGCAAGTTCGGCACTAACCAGCGGAATAGCAGAGTTGCGCAGAACGCACCTACTAACTGAGCAATGACAAAGGGCAGAACGTCTGCCGGTGCGATCCCGGCGAAGGTGTCCGACAGTGCTCTGGCGATCGTGACAGCAGGATTTGCGAAGGAAGTAGATGAAGTGAACCAGTACGCCGCAGTGATGTAACTCGCAACAGCGAATGGTGTCGCATTTGAGCGCAATCGGGAGCATCCCAAGATCACCGACAACAGTCCGAAGGTTGCCACGAACTCGCTGAACACAAGCGCCCAGCCATGCCGTGGGTGTGTCGACAGCGAAAACCAGCGCACGCCGAACATCGAGTGGGCGACGATCGTGCCGACAATCCCACCCGAGCACTGTCCGGCAATATAGAGAGGGACTTCCGCCCAAAGAATTCCGTGTTCTACCGCATCGACCAATGTCACCGCCGGATTGAAATGTGCGCCAGATACTGGTCCAAATGTCAGAATGAGCGCGAGCAGTGCGGCTCCAGTTGCGATGGTATTGGCCAGCAATGCGACCGCAATATTGCCGCCCGCCAACCGTTCACCCATGATGCCGGAGCCCACCACAGCAGCAACAAGGAATCCCGTTCCAAGGAACTCCGCCACGACTCGGGCTCGAAGGCTGAACTTCATTGGTGCCCGATCGTGTCAATTTCTTTCTTGATCGCAAGATTATCCAGGCTGGCAAAAGGAAGCGATGTAAACAAACTAATTCTGCGATCAAGCATGAAGAATGCATCGCGAAAAGCTTTGGCAATCTCCTCGGGTGTTCCTTGCACTGCAGCGGGATCGGGTACGCCCCAATGCGCGGTCATCGGCTGACCTGGCCAGAAAGGGCAAACTTCTTTCGCAGCGTTGTCACAGACAGTGAACACAAAATTTAGTTTAGGAGCGGCAGGCCTCGTGAACTCGTCCCAACTCTTGCTTCTGAGATCCACGGTTGGCAAATGGGCACTCTCTAGTTGTGCGATGGCTTCCGGTCGCACTCTGCCAGCGGGATGGCTGCCCGCACTATAGGCCATGAATTTGCCTTGGCCCTTACGATTCAGGATCGCTTCGGCCATGATGGAACGGGCCGAATTTCCAGTGCATAGGAACAACACGTTGAAGTGTTCCGGCATGCGCATCTCCTAGTTGCAGCAAGTTGGCCCGCAGCACGGTTGTTGCGGCTTAACGGCGCGTATGAAGGCGCTCATGAACTTGCCATCCACTTGCGGCGCGATTGCGTCCACATCGATGTTCTGGCCCGAAAGAAATTCGCGGGCGTCTTCGATGCGGTAGACTCGCGTCGGTTCAAGATCGATTTGTTCAAAACCAGCAGACGCCAGTTTGCTGCGATAGTCGTTCTCTTCCAGTGCCCCGGCAACGCAACCCACCCACAGCAATACATTCTTCCGAATCTCAGGCAGCATCTCACCGCGTGTCACGACGTCGGACACCGCCAAACGTCCGCCTGGCTTCAGGACTCGGAAAGCCTCGCGCACAACTTGGGCTTTGTCTGACGACAGATTGATGACGCAGTTGGAAATAATTACGTCAACCGAGTTGTCGGGCAGCGGGATGTGCTCAATCTCGCCTTTCAGGAACTCGACATTCTCGATCCCCGCTTTTCGCTTGTTTTCACTGGCCAAAGCCAGCATTTCATCGGTCATGTCGAGACCATAGGCTTTGCCTGTCGGGCCGACGCGTTTGGCAGAGAGTAGAACGTCAATGCCACCCCCCGAGCCGAGATCGAGGACGATTTCACCGGGGTTGAGCTTCGCCAGTGCGGTCGGATTGCCGCAACCGAGTGACGCAAGCAACGCTTCCTCCGGAATCTGCCCGGCTTGTAAGCTGTCGTACAGGTTGGAGGTGATTGGGTCACAACCGCCAATGCTCGAAGCAGCCCCACAGCAAGAGCTTCCGCCACTCGTCACTCGCAAAGCCGCCTGTCCGTATTTCTCCTTGACCACACTCTTGATGTCCGAATTCATGGATTCTCCTATTTGCAGATTTGAATGACCCGGTCCGGACTAACGGCCTTGTTGCGCGTGCAGCACTCGGCATACAGAAATCCCAGCAACTCCTGAAGTGCCTCGGTGTTGGCCGTGTAGTGGAGGAACGTGCTTTCGCGCTCTACGTGGACGAGGTCTTCTGCCTTCAGTTTGTCCAGATGGTGCGACAGGGTTGAATTGGGAATGTCGAGTTCTTCCTGTATTTCCCCGACCACGAGGCCATCGGGATGGGCGGACAGAAGCAACTGCATGATTCGAAGACGCGGTTCTGTTCCCATCGCGGAGAACATATCGGCATATTTGACGATTTTCTCGACGGATTTTTTTGATTGGGCCGGCGTCATATTTCCATATTTGCAGAAATATAGAGCGGCGTCAATAGTTAGGGCGGAAGTCAGCGGTCGATGCGGCCGACTGTCTCACACGGAAACCGGACAAAATCGCACGCAACCGTCCCGGCGCTTTGATCAGGAGGGCACTGCAGGGGTGTACCGGAGTCAGGCTGAATTTATGGAGCGGGAGACGGGGATCGAACCCGTGACATCCAGCTTGGGAAGCTGGCGTTCTACCGCTGAACTACTCCCGCTCGCCTTGCGCACTCAAAGTCTAGCATCCGATGAAGGCGGAGACAATTGCGCAAGGCGAGCCTTACTAAGGCTTCACTTCCCTGTTGCATTGATTCGCCAGATGCAATTCGAGCCGTCGTCGGTAACCAGGAGCGACCCGTCGGGTGCGACCGTCACCGCGACGGGACGCCCCCACACGTGCTCGTTGTCCACGACGAAACCGGTCATGAAATCCTCGTACTCGCCACTGGCATGTCCGGTCTGATGCAAAGGAATACGAATCAATTCATAGCCAACCCGGACCGCCCGGTTCCAGGAACCGTGCTCAGAGGCAAAAATGTCACCCTGATATTCCGCCGGGAATTGTTTGCCGTCGTAAAACGTGATTCCCAACGACGCGTTGTGCGGGTTCAAAATCACATCGGGCGTAATCACTTTGTCCTTGAGTTCCGGATGGGTCCCTTTGCGGCGCGGGTCCTGATGACCGCCCATGTACCACCACGGCCATCCGTAATATCCGCCGTCCTGGACGTGAGTAATGTAGTCGGGAACGAGATTGTCTCCGAGACCATCTCGTTCGTTGACCGAACACCATAGTTCGCCGGTCTTCGAATTCAGAGCAAGTCCAACGCAATTGCGGATGCCGTAAGCAAACACTCGCTGCCCTGAACCATCCGGGTTGAACTCAAGGACGTCGGCACGGTTCTTCTCCGCAGGCGTCACATCGGGATCGTCAACGTTGGAGGCCGAGCCAACGGAGACAAACATTTTCTTGCCGTCCGGTGAAAACTGGATATCTCTGGTTGTGTGTCCTCCGCCGCCAGGCAGATCTGCAATATGTTCTGCCGCGCCACGTGCCTGCAAGTCGCCGTTCTGGTAGGGGAACCGCACCACAGACTCGGTGTTTCCGACGTAGATCCACTGCGGATTCGGTCCGGGAGGATAGAAGTTGATTCCGAACGGATGCTTCAATCCACTCGCGAATACCGCCATTTGCTCTGGCTTGCCGCTGCTGGTCATCCCGCGAAACACTTTGACATTGCCAGGTTTGGTTTCGGTCACAAAAATATCGCCATTGGGAGCAGTGCGAATCATTCGCGGGTTTTCGAGTCCGGTTGCGTACTGGTCGACTTTGAAACCCGCCGGAACCTGAGGCCACGCGCCTTCGGGACGGGCAACGACCTCCGATCCATTCTCAGCCGACGGAGTCACAAATGGAGCCGGAAGATCCTTGAGCGTAATCTTGCGAGTCTTCCCAGGTTTCTCGTAGCGATAATCGGTGAAGGGCGGCGTGGGAGGCGGCGCGTTCAGGTGTGCGGCTTTTACGGGCGCGGCGGCTGGGTTGTTGTTTGCCCAGCCGCCGGCGATCCCAGCGTCTTTGCATAGTTCACAATGAGCCAACGCTGGCGCTGGGGCAGTTTCGCCCAGGATGGCATGCCGTTGCTTACGTCGCCCTTGGTGATAAACCAGAACACTTCGCCATCCGTTGTGGACTTGATCTTGTCCTGCGCCAGCGGGGGAATATTTCCCGAGCCTTCACCGCTCTCGCCGTGGCAGCGCGCGCAGCGCAAATGATAGAGAGCCTTCCCTGCCTCGGGAGGCTGCGCCTGATACGGATTTTTCGTCTGCTTGGCAGAATCCGGGGCGCCATGGAAGTTGGAGTTTTGCGCCGCAGTCCACGGAACCAGAAAAAGGACGGCTGCTGTAAGTGTTGCGAGTGGAAGTGTCGCAATGCGCGTACGGTCTTTCAAAACTCTCCTCCGGTATTTGTCGTTGACAGCGGCCGATAGAGAAACAGACGTCGTTTCACTCAAAAAGTCTTGCATATCCTCTGATTTTTAGGTCTCAAAATTTCGTCTCAAAATCGTTAAATTCACGCACGCGAGCCGGCGGCAGCCGACGCAGCGCGATAAATTGCTTCGATCAGGACGACGCTGCGCCTGCCATCGCGGCCATCGCATACCGGCGTCGTGTTTTGTTCGATGGCGTGAATGAAGTCCTCCAGCAGGCCCTGGTGACCACGGACGTCGCTCACCACGGCAGACGAAGCACTCGGGTTCTGATCCCGTGCAAGGTTCGTGGCGCCCGGTGGCGGCTGGCGTAAGTTGGCCGCTATGATCTGGTCGTGCTCAAAGATCACCGTGCCCTCGGATCCCGTAAGCTCCAGCCTTCGCGGATATCCCGGATAGGCGGCAGTCGTGGCCTGCAGACTACCGAGTACGCCGTTGGAGAATTCGAGGATCGCTAAGGCCGTGTCCTCTCCTTCGATGTTGTGAAGTGCGGTTGCGGTGCGCGCTTGCACCTGGTTTACATCGCCGAGAAGCCAGAGTAGAAGATCCACGGTGTGTATAGCCTGATTGATCAGCGCTCCGCCCCCGTCCAGCGCCAATGTCCCACGCCAGCGCGATTGGCTGTAATACTCGGGAGGGCGGTACCACTTCACGCGCGCATCCACCATGAGCGGTTTGCCAATGACACCTGCCGTAATCCAGTCCTTGAGCTGGCGAACCCCGGAATTTACCCGGTCCTGAAACATCACGCCGAGTTTCACTCCAACTCGCTCCGTGGCGGCGATGAGGGCATCCGCACGCGTGGTGTTGATATCGATAGGCTTCTCCGTAAGCACATGCAGGCGCCGTTCGGCAGCGGCAATGCCGTGAGTCGCGTGAAGTCCCGACGGACTTCCGATGACCACGAAGTCCATTGGGTGGTGAGCGAGGAATGAGTCGAAATCCCGATAGGGCGTTCCGCCATACTTTCGACAAAGAGCGGCGACTTTTTCGGAGTTTGTGCCGTAGATGGCTGCGATCTCGAGCCCAGGAATCGCGCTCGCCGCGCGGGCGTGCGTTTCCGTGATATTTCCTCCACCGATCAACCCGACGTGCATCGCCATCTACTGGAGTCCGTAATCCGGCGGCATCATAGCAGAGCCACTCGATCAGGTTACAACGGTCCTCAATCTCGTATACCCTGCTAGTTCGCTGTCGCACCGGAGGCCCATGAAACACTGCGCTCTGCTTGTAGTTCTCGCACTTGCCGGCTCGGTTCTAGCTCAAGATGTCCGCGTGCCAGAAATTCCTTACCGTTCAGTTCCCGACTTCCTGAAACTGCCTTCCGATCTGTACCTGGGCGAAGTGGCCGGTGTGTCAGTCAATTCCAAGGGACACATTTTCGTATTCTCTCGCGGACAGACAACCGGCCCCGCATACGGCGCAAGTGCCGCACAACTTCTGGAATTCAATCCTGATGGCAAGTTTCTTCGTGAAATTGGCCACAATCTTTATGCATGGTCATTCGCGCATTCGGTGAAGTTGGATAAAGACGACAACATCTGGGTCGCCGACAAAGGCTCGGATATGGTCATCAAGTTCAATCCCGAGGGCCGCGTGGTGATGGTGTTTGGCCGCAAGCTGGAGGCCTCCGACGAAGGCACCGAGCCCTTGAAGCATCCCAAGCCGCCGCTGCCCCCGGTGAATGGAATGTTCCGGCAGGTAACAGACATGGCGTGGGACGCCGCCGGCAATACATACATCAGCGACGGGTACATCAATTCGCGCATCGCCAAGGTGGACAAAGATGGCAACTGGCTCAAGTCATGGGGCGAGCCCGGCAGTGAACCCGGGCAGCTGAATACGCCGCACAGCATTGCAGTGGACGCCGAGGGACATGTCTATGTCGCGGACCGAGGAAACCGCCGTATTCAGGTCTTCGACGGCGACGGGAAGTTTCTGCGTCAGATCGTGATTGACGTGCCAGTGCCCTCCAACGCTCGCCCAGCCATTGGCAAAAAGCCAGAATTGCCGATCACCGGCAACCAGGCGATGGCTCCGGGTGCGCCGTGGACGGTATGTATCACGCCTCCGCCGAATCAGGTGTTGTATAGCTCCGACGGATACCCGGGCCGCATTTACAAGCTTAGTCTCGACGGCAAAGTTCTCGGTGTTCTTGGCGAATCCGGCAAGCAGCCAAAACAGTTCGGATGGATTCACGAGATTGCCTGCCCATCAGAAAATATCCTTTTTGTTGGCGAGTTGCTGAACTGGCGGGTGCAGAAACTGATTCTTGAGCCGGTTCATTAGAAGACGTCCACGGTTTCTCAGTCCCATCCAGAGACGTACCTCACTGGGGGGTCTTAAAAAAAAACCTATCGGGACCGTTGCAAACTGGAATTTTTGCTACACTATGCGCGCCGCTTCTTCGTCTAAAGCTTAAAGCATTGATTTTTTGTTCGGGCCTGAATGTTGGTCCCGCAAACCTTGTCGCAGTATCTACCTCGGCAGTCCCAAGTAAACCACGTATTCTTTTGAGACGGTGCTACACCGGCGTGGTTTCAGGTTTCATTCCAGGAAGTACGAACGTGATGCCGGTCCGTTGTCTTTCAAGTAGACAGGCTCGCTAGGAATAAAACCGGGATACACCGACAGGTCTTCAGTTCAGCAATCTGAAATTTAAGTTCTTGGGCCCCGCAGTCCCATCTGGCCGACACGGGATCGTACGGAAATCCCTATCCCAAAATTAAAGGATATTTCAATGTTGAGGATGTGTGTTTTAGTGTTGGCCTTGCTTTCTTTCGTAGCGTGCGGCGGCGGCACCATGCCCTTCACACCTCCCCATAGCGGCACCAGTGGCGGAACCGCCACGAGTGGCACTGGTAGCGGCACCTCGACCACAGGGTCGGGTAGCGGGACAACAAGCGGCGGAACCTCGAGCACCGGGTCTGGCACGGGAACTTCAAGCACCGGAACAACGGGGACCGGGACTTCCAGTACTGGCGCTTCCGGAACCGGGACATCAAGCAGCGGGACATCGGGCACTGGGTCTTCGGGCTCGGGCAGCGGAACATCGAGCACTGGTACGTCCGGAAGCGGAACATCCAGCAGCGGATCTTCTGGAACCGGCTCTTCGGGGACAGGCAGCGGAACGTCCTCCACCGGAACGTCGGGTAGTGGCACATCAACTAGCGGATCTTCCGGAAGCGGATCTTCTTCTGGTTCCGGTACCAGCACTTCCGGCAGCGGATCGTCCGGTAGCGGAACGTCCTCCAGTGGATCTTCAGGCAGTGGCACATCAACCAGTGGGTCTTCCGGAAGCGGATCTTCTTCTGGTTCTGGTACCAGCACTTCCGGCAGCGGATCGTCCGGTAGCGGAACGTCCTCCAGTGGATCTTCAGGCAGTGGCACATCAACCAGTGGGTCTTCCGGAAGTGGATCTTCTTCTGGTTCTGGTACCAGCACTTCCGGCAGCGGATCGTCCGGTAGCGGAACGTCCTCCAGTGGATCTTCAGGCAGTGGCACATCAACCAGTGGGTCTTCTGGTAGTGGGTCTTCGTCTGGCTCCGGTAGTGGAACGTCCTCCAGCGGATCTTCGGGTAGTGGCACGTCGAGCACGGGCTCGTCCGGTAGCGGCAGCTCAGGCTCTGGCACATCCAGCAGCGGGTCGTCAGGGAGTGGCACATCGAGCAGCGGATCTTCGGGAAGCGGGTCATCTTCTGTAACCGGCCCAAGCGAATTCAGTTTCGGGGGCTACACATGGGAGACGCACAACGGCACGGCGCCGCCTGTGGGAAATGCCAATGGGAATGTGGGAACATTCGATCCTAATAATGTTTCCATCGGATCGGAACTGGTTTTATCCCTCACCCAAACTCAGAACGGGGATCAAATTCTGTCGAGCGGGTCGGAAGTGATGACCAAGAATACTTTCGGCTACGGCACGTTCGAGTTTACTTCCAGGGTGGTGAATGTTCTTTCCGGATCGGATTCCTCCGGCTTTCTGTACGCGACCGATTCCGAAACCGAAATCGACATGGAGCAGGTCGGAAACAAACCGGATGCTGTGGACTGTACGAACTGGCACGGAGTATCTGACTTTCAGGACACGGAAGTCACGGGCTTTGATCAGGGCAATAGCCATGATTTCAAAATCGTGTGGCAATCAGGCTCCGTGGACTGGTACGTCGACGGTCAACTGGTTGTCCATCATACGGAGGCTGTTCCCAGCAAGGCGGCACCGTTTCTGTTCAATATGTGGGGCACGAATAAATCGAGTTGGGGGGGCACCGCCACAATAGGCCCAACCCGATATATGTACATCAGCAACTTCAAGTACACGCCCTGACGCACTGTGATCTGCACAGAACTGAAACACTAGATGGGCGCGGCTTCGGCCGCGCCCTTTCTTCAGCATCGTCGTGATTTCTTCTCGGGTCACGCTCGTATCAGGCAACGCTTCATAAGGCCGCAGAGAGTCAGCTGACGAAGCCTTCGCCGTTAGTGCGTGCTAACATCTTTCCTTTCCATTCTTTCCATGAAACATATCGGCGAAAATGTCGTCCGCATAGAAGCTGACGCCTTGCGAGCGCTGGCTGATCGCATCGCAGGCCCCATGGCCGAAGCCTTCACGAGGGCAGCGGAATTGATTTATGCGTGTGCCGGCCGGGTGGTTGTTACTGGCATGGGCAAGAGTGGAATAATCGCGCGCAAGATTGCGGCTACGTTGAGTTCGACCGGAACGCCAGCTCTGTTCATGCACCCTGTCGATGCCGTGCACGGCGACCTTGGCATGCTGGTGCGTGGAGATGTTGTGCTGGCGCTCTCCGCTGAGCGGGGAAACAGAAGAGCTTCTGCGGCTACTGGCGACCATCAAGCGGTTGCAGGTGGCTTTGATCAGCATGACGGGCGATACCGTTTTTCAGGAGAACACGGGTCGCCGGCAACAACGCGAACTTCAGGCGCCGGGCAAAAAGTGTCGACGCTCGCGGCAGCGGCTGACGTCGCACTCGATTGTTCCGTGGACAAGGAGGCCTGCACGCTTGGTCTGGCGCCGACAGCTTCTACCACCGTGATGTTGGCGTTGGGCGACGCGCTGGCCATGGCGCTGGCCGAGAAGCGCGGCTTCAAGGAAGAAGATTTCGCCAATCTGCATCCCGGCGGCAAGCTGGGCAAGCGTCTTGCCCGTGTCGAGTCCCTGATGCATTCCGGGGATGCCACGCCAAGAGTGACGCGGCAAACCAGAATGCCCGACGTGATCTACGAAATGTCGCGCAAGAAACTGGGCGTGACCGCAGTGCTTGATGGCGAGACGCTGGTTGGAGTCATCAGTGATGGCGATTTGCGGCGGTTGCTGGAAAAGCGCGGCAAGGATGTTTTGGACCTGACCGCCGGCGAATGCATGACGGAAATACCCAGAACGATCGGCGCAAATGAATTTGCGGCCACCGCGCTGGCTTTGATGGAAGAAAAGAAAATTACGTCTCTCGCGGTGGTCGATGGCGATCGCAGACTGTTGGGAATCGTTCATCTTCACGATTTGTGGGGAACGGAAATGATGTAACGGCGTCCGGCCCGCGACGCTGGCGCTACAATAACGCTATGTATCACTACGATCCACAAACCGCGCTGGAAGAACTCACCGAAGACGCCGCACTCCCGAATCCGGTCCACATGCGGGACATGATCTTGCGAAAGAATCTTAACGCCGATCGGTCGCTGGAACTGAACCGGCTATTCGTGGAGTATCAGAAATTCTTCGGCGAGGCTCAGAAACTCGGGAAAGAACTCTTGAAGCAATTGGCGGGTTGAATAGGACTGCTTTCTCTTTTCCACCAATCGTGGCTCCCAGCAATCCCGGTCAAGCGCCCCGTTCCAGGCTCGTCAATCATTTACAATCAGTGATTCCCAGCTACCCAGGACTCCTAACTATGCATCGTTGGTCTCAACTCTTTATTCCTACTCTGCGCGAGGCTCCGGCGGACGCCGAAGTTGCCAGCCACAAGTTTCTGGTTCGTGCGGGCTATATCCGCCAGCTTGCCGCCGGAGTTTACTCCTATCTTTTTCTCGGCAACCGTTCGTTCAACAAGATCATGGGCATTGTCCGCGAGGAGATGGACAAGATCGGACAGGAATTTTTTCTGCCTGCGATTCATCCGCGTGAATTGTGGGAATCCAGCGGGCGATGGGCGGTCATGGGTGACAACATGTTTCGCCTTAAAGACCGCAAAGGTGCCGATCTGTGCTTGAGCATGACCCATGAAGAGGTCATGACTGATATTGCGCGAAAGGAACTACGGAGCTACAAGCAACTGCCGCAAATCTGGTATCAGATCCAGACCAAATTCCGCGATGAGGCTCGCCCCAAGTCCGGACTGTTGCGGGTACGGCAGTTCATCATGAAGGATTCGTACTCTTTCGATATCGATGCCGCCGGGCTCGACGTTTCATATCAGAAGCATTACGAAACCTACCGCCGCATCTTCGACCGCTGCGGATTGAAGTACATGGTGGTCGAGGCTGATTCCGGCGCGATGGGCGGATCGCAGTCCCACGAATTCATGGTGCGGACGCCGGCGGGGGAAGACCTTATCGTCAGCTGCGAAAAATGTGACTACGCCGCCAATCTGGAGAAGGCGACATCAAAACTGGCGACTGTGGACGATCTCGCAGCACAAGGCGATGGCAAACCGCTCGAAGTGCATACGCCGGGGATGAAAACGATTGAAGATGTGGCCAACTACCTCGGCGTCTCGCCAAAAAACAAGATGAAGACCCTGGCCCTGATGATCGAAGACAAAGACGCCAAATCGGGGAAGATTAAAACCCGGGCGGTGGTTTTGTTGTTGCGTGGCGATCACCAGATGAACGAAGCCAAGCTGTCTTCCGCAGTGTCGGGCAAAGTCACTCGTCCGATGACGGAGGACGAAATCAAACAACTATTCAAGTCGCCGGCGGGATTTCTAGGCCCGATTGGAATCGAATGGGCGAAGAAGACCGACGAAGATCGTCCGTTGCTGCTGGTGGACAAGGCGCTCGAGGGACGCACCAACCTGATCGGTGGCGCAAACAAAGAGGATTATCACCTCAAAAACCTCACGCCGGGGCGCGACTTCGAACCGACCGCATATGCCGACCTGCGGAGCGTTACCGCGGGCGAAGCATGTCCAACTTGTGGCGAACCAGTAAGGATCGATACCGCGGTTGAAATTGGTCACATCTTCAAACTGGGCTACAAGTACACGGATTCCATGGGAGCGCGGGTTCTGGACAAGAACGGCAAAGAAGTCAAACCGATCATGGGCAGTTATGGGATCGGAATCGAGCGCATTCTGACCGCGACGATTGAACAGAGTAACGACGAAAACGGCTTCTGGCTGCCGCCGCAGATTGCGCCTTTCGAAATTGTGGTCACGCCAACCAACGTAAGTGACGAGAAGATAAGGGCTGCAGCCGACGACATTGCCGCGCGGCTGGAGTCCGCTGGTTACCAGGTGTTACTGGACGATCGGGACGAAAGACCGGGGGTCAAGTTCAAGGATGCTGACCTGGTGGGCATTCCCTTCCGCGTCACGGTGGGAAAGAAGGTTACCGAAGGCACTGTGGAAGTCGTTCGACGCTCGACTCGTCAAATGGAGGATGCTAGCATCGCCGCAATAACCGAATATTTCGACAAAAATCTACGGTCGGCGAGCTAGAGAAATGTCTCGGCGCGCGACCGAAAGTGGAGCGCGTAATGGGTTCCCTGAAACTCGTAATGGGTATCGTCGTGATAGTTTTCACGGTATATCTGATCGGCGAATTGGCGCCGCCTTTTTTCTCGAACTACCAATTCGAAGATGCCATCAAGACCGAAGCCCAGACTAGGCACCTACAGCACCAAGAGCGATGACACGGTGCGCGATGCCGTTTTCAAAAAGGCCCAGGAGTTGGATATCCCGATCGTCAAAGAGCAGATCAAGATCACGCGGGTCGGATCCGCTTATGCCGGATCCCTTAGCATCGAAGCTCCCTACGTTGTGCACTTGAACCTGCCGGGATACCCTCTGGATCTCAATTTCGATCCATCCAGCAGCAACCGGAGCGTATTTTAGGTCGCGCGCTAGTGGGGAAGACACGCAATTCAGTGGTTCTCGAGTAGCTCAATGGCTGTCGCACCCCGTGGTACGATTCTTTTCCATCCAAACGGACCTGGTACCACGCGCCGCAGGACAATCCTGCACCCCTCAAACGTACCTGACTGCCAACCGGCAGACGCCGCAAATCCCCGTCTGGCAGGGTAAAATAAGATATCTCTTCAAGATTGAAACTGGATATTTTGAAGCGGCTGCGGGCGCAATTCGCCCGGCAGGAGAGGATTCAAACTGGATCGGATAACGCCGAGCACGAATTCTGCAGTCTAAGTAATTAGGTAAAAATCCGACCATCCCATCGTGGCCATTAAACTCAAGATCCCGACCGGCAGCAAAACTGGAAATTGGCCGTTCCCGCGTGATCCGCTATTAAAAACTGCGCTGATCATCTTTCTCGTTCTGGCGACCGCGACCGGCGGAATATTTACTTATTACTACGTCAAGTTCGGCCGCATGATCGACCAGAAATTCAAGGGCCCAGTATTTGGCAACTCGGCCCGGATCTACGCCATTCCGCACGCGGTACAGGTAGGCGAGAAGATCGAACCTAAAGCAATTGTGACCGAACTACGTCGTGCCGGATATTCCGACCAGAGCAACGGCCTATCGGCAATGGGCAACTACCGCCTCCTCGATGGAGGAATCGAAATCAAGCCAGGCCCGGATTCCTACCATAGCCAGGAATCGGCCACGATTCGCTTCCGCGGCGGCAAAATCGACAGCATCAGCAGCCAATCGGGGGACCTTGCAGCTTACGAACTCGAGCCGCAGATGATCACGTCCCTGTTCGACGCTGAACAACGCTCCAAGCGGCAACTGGTCACGTACGACCAGATTCCGAAGCTGATGGTGGACGCGGTATTAGCCATTGAAGACCGCCGTTTCTTTCAACACGGCGGAGTGAACTTCATCCGCCTGGCGGAAGCCACATGGGTGGATGTGACCCACCAGCGCCATGAGCAGGGCGGCTCCACAATCACCATGCAGCTTTCCCGGGCGTTTTTCCTCACGCCCCAGAAAACGGTCAAGCGCAAGCTGACCGAGATGATGATTGCGCTGGAGATGGAGCAGAAGTTCAGCAAACAGCAGATTTTCGAGTTTTATGCCAATCGAGTTGACCTGGGGCAGCGCGGTTCGTTTACGATCAGCGGTCTTGCCCAGGCATCGCAAGCATATTTCAATAAAGATCTGAAAGACCTGACGCCGGCGGAAGCGGCGCTGATCGCGGGAATCATTCAAGCGCCAAGTTACTTATCACCCTACCGCCATCCTGAACGCGCGCTGGAACGCCGCAATCTTGTTCTCGACAGCATGGTTGACACCCATGCTCTTTCAAGGGAGGAAGCCGACAAGGCCAAGGCGACGCCGTTGAAGCTGGCGCCCCCGAACGTAGAAGCCAGCGATGCGCCTTACTTCGTCGACATGTTGCGTGAGACCTTGATCAGCAAGCTGGACGAACGCCAGATGAACGATCAAGGCTACCGGATCTATACGACTCTCGATCCGGAGCTGCAAAGCGCAGCGGCTGCCGCAGTCCAAACCGGGATAAAGCTTGTCGACGACCAGGTAACCAAGCTGCGCACGAAACGCACGAGAATTGGAAAAAACAAATACGAGACCAAAGTCCTTCCCGGTCCGCAAGCCCAGGTTGCGCTGGTGGCGATGGATCCGCATACCGGGCAGATTCTGGCGCTGGTGGGCGGGCGAAATTACGGCGCCAGCCAACTCAATCATGCGGTAGCCAAGCGGCCAACGGGATCGATCTTCAAGCCATTCGTTTATGCCGCCGCGATGAATACCGCATTGGACGGAGCGAATCCGGTGTTCACGCCGGCGTCGATGGTCCAGGATGCGCCCGAGCTCATTCTCCTACGGTGACCAGATCTACGAGCCGCGAAACTACAAAGAGGAATATCACGGCGATGTGACTGCCCGATACGCTCTGGCGATGTCTTTGAATAACGCAACGGTGAAACTGGCCGAAGAAGTGGGCTACGACAAAGTAGCGGACCTGGCCAAAGCGGCCGGCATCGTTTCAGTGAAAGCGACGCCCGCCATGGCTTTAGGCGCTTACGATGCCACCCCTGTCGACATGGCGGCCGCCTATACCGTATTTGCCAACTCGGGCGAGAGGATCTCGCCGACTGTGGTGAACTCGGTACGCAATGCCAACGGCGATGTCGTGATGGATTTCAGACCCGAGCGGCATCAGGTTCTTGATGCCCGTGTCGCCTATCTCATGACCACCATGATGGAAGGCGTGATGAATAACGGCACCGCCTATCGTGGTCCGCCAGCGTGGCTTTACCTCGCCAGCGGCCGGAAAGACTGGCAGCTCCCACGATGGCTGGTTCGCCGGTTATACCAGCAACCTGTTGTGCATTGTGTGGGTTGGATACGACGATTACAGCGATCTTCGACTGAGCGGAGCCCAGACGGCGGCGCCGGTCTGGGCGGAGTTCATGAAGAAGGCGGTCACGCTTCCCCAGTACTCCGACGCAAAGCCGTTCGCGCAGCCGCCGGGCGTCGTCGATGTCCAACTGGACAAGACCACTAATTTGCTGGCCACGCCTGCATGCCCGCAGACTTACAATGTCGCGTTCATCGCGGGAACCGAACCCAGTGAGACCTGCGACCAGACTACCGGGATGCGTGGCTTCTTTTCGCGAGTTTTCGGGCTGGGTGGGGAGAAGGCGCTTCCGCCGCCCCCTCCTGGCACGCAAACCGCCGGTCAACCGGCCCCGGCAGACGGCAGTACGCCTCAGGACCCGACCAAGAAAAAAAAGGGGTTTTTTGGCAAGATTACAGGTATCTTTAAAGACGATAAACCGTCTAACCCTCCGCCGACCAAACCGGCAGACAACGGCGGTAACGGTCCCCAGTAGACGAGCGCGCAGCCGGTCGCCCACCGTCTTCAGGAGTTGACTTATGGGTCGTCGAAGTCTCCGCTTCCCTCTGGCAGTTTTCGTTTGTTTCCTTCTGGCAGCTGCGGTTTCTGCAAGCGCTTCCGTTTCCGGCCAGGTTCACTCTTCCGAGCAGGTAGAAGTCAGTGCCCCACCAGTGCGACGTGCGGACGCCCCAGCACCCGGCGCGACTGCCGCGCAACTGGAGCTTCGTGGCGATACCTTGCGCGCGGAAAAAGCCTACCTTGACGCGCTGGACTACTATCGCGCGGCGCTCGCGAAAGAACCGAAAAACGCCAAGCTCAATAACAAAATTGGCATCAATGAACTTCAGATGGCGCGCTTCAACGAGGCCCGCAAAGACTTCGAACTGGCGATCAAGAACGACCGCGAGTTCGCCGACGCCTACAACAATCTTGGCGTGATTTACTACCTGCAGAAGAAGTACGGGAAAGCCATCAAGCATTACGAAGAGGCCATGAAGCTGCGGCAGGATTCCGGTTCGTTCTACAGCAATCTCGGCGCCGCATATTTTTCCAAGAAGGAGTTCGTGAAGGCCAGCCTGGCTTATAACGAAGCTCTCAAGATTGATCCGGATATTTTCGAACGCACCTCCCACAACGGAGTGCAGGCGCAGATGTCGTCACCGGCAGACAGGGCCCACTTCTACTATGTCCTGGCGAGGCTTTATGCCAAGGCCGGCGTGACCGACCGTTCCCTTCAATATTTACGGCGGGCCATGGAAGAAGGCTACAAGGGAATTGACGATGTTTATAAAGATGACGAGTTTGCCGGAATGCGCAAAGACCCTCGTTTCACGGATTTAATGGCGGCGCGTCCCTTGGCGATTCCGGAGTAGAGGAATTACAAAATTTTACAAAATTCCCCGCAACTTTCTAGCGGCGTTGGGTTTAGACTCTTTAACAACTCCTGAAAACAACAGGGTGAGTAAGGAGAAACGGTAGCCCATCGGTCGTCAACCCGAGCACGCCCCAAGCAGACGGCCGGTGGGTTTCTCTTTTCAGTCCGGTTAACTTTCCTCCAGGCTCCAAGTTCAATAACGTTCAATAACTCCAAGCAGGGCTTGCCTTGGATCATTTGCCTGCCTTGAACTACTGTTTCACTCACAATCGGCCTAATGGTGTAATCGCCTGATTACGTCAACTTGACCACGGAGCATCAATCTGAAGTCGAAAGTAATATCGACTGTTGCAGACGAGTTTCCATAGGATGTAAGTGTCGATTCACAATGAGTCCAGGTGGGGGCACTATGAAAATTATCGTCCGCTTCTTCCTGCTATTTGCATTAGCCTCTGTCAGCCTTGCAAATGACGCGTCGCACTCGAGCCAAGAGGACGACATCCGGGAAGCAGTATTTCGATACCAGTTTGAGCACAATGCATCAGGTCAACAGAAAGATGCGCACGATTATTTCCTTTCGATTGGCGAGCATGAATCCGACCCGTCAGAGGACTTCATGAAGCGATTCGCGGGCCACAAGCCACCCGTCCGTAAGGCGTCAGCGTCCCGTCTAAATACCTTCGGCGCGGTCATCAATAGGCGCACCGGACAACCCGGACTGCTCTTTAGCCTTGGGAACATTACCTGGGTTTCTGAAGCGGAAGTCACAGTTTACGGAGGATACTCTGAAGCAAATACGAGCGCCTCGGCCAATACATACACCGCAACCAAGGAGAAAGGTCAATGGAGGGTGGTAAAGGACGAAATGAACGCGATTTCGGGAATTTCGATGCCACAGGGGTCGATTGATGTTGAGAATATCGCCATTACACTCATCCTATGAGAGAGGATGTCAAGCAAAAACACTTCCCCACTCCTCTCCGTGAGACCTCGATCGGTGCTTGCATCCAGGCCCTCTTCTTCGTTGGAGAAGATTTTGGTTTAACGCCTGGAGCGCCACAGAGTACGACAGGGATACGGATCGCAGTTGCTGGTCTCCCTTGAGTGGTTTCATGCAGCGGTCCCGACACCATTCGTTGCGAAGCTGCGCAAGCCAACCGTTGGCTTAAGTGCCAACCATCATCCTATGTGAGGCTCGAGGCCTATGGCTTTTTTGGGTTATCCGAGGGGGCATAGGATTGACCCGGAGACTCGGTGCTACCTGCAGCAGCACACGAAGCGCCTAATGAGTGCATGGATACTCTCCCTCGAACCCGAGCATCGCAGAACCGATGGGTCACCACCGAGGCATGAGACCTGGGAGACCACCTGAGTTCTGTGCGACGCTCAAGCTGCTTGCGGCTTCAGTTGTTCGGCGTCGAAACGTTCCTCCTTTTTCCAAAGTGTTAAAGCAATGGCCGCAATCTTTCGGGCCAGCGTCAGCCGCGCCATCTCGGGCTTCATTCCCTTGGCCAGCAAACTCAGATAGAAGTCGCGTAACGGACCCACTCCACTCCTTTCAGGCCTAGAATGCTTTATGCGCCGGATATTGGTGTGTCTCGGGAGTCTCGCCACTGCCGTCTTGGCGGTTGGGCTGTCCCTAGCCTTGGTGCTCGTGTCGCTCTTTCTATACGGCAGGTTTGTTCTTGGGATTGCCTCAAATAAGGCGGTCGGATGGGACCCTGTTTCGCTTTTCGGGCGATATCGGAAGTTGGGCGTGATCGGCATTCCACTGCTGATCTTCGGGCTTGGTTGCGGCGTGGGATTCTGGTTTCTGAGCAAGAGATTGCATGGATAGTCCAGCCGTCCGTGGCGAATCGTTGGCGAAAAATCGCGATTGCACTCACAACCCCGCTTTTGGGTGGTCGGTGACCCGTAGTTGGCGTCCCCTGTTCCAGTTATCTGGAAATACAAATTCCGTTGTCGTAAAGTCTCTGTGGGCATATGGGGATGACGGGACAATGGGTAGTCTCGTAGGCGCGCTGATTGGAGCAATTGTAGCGACGTGCGGATTTCTCGTCGTGCGAAATCCCATGCGTCTCGCCATCCTTGCTCCTGGGGCACGCGGATATTACCAACGAATGGTGTTGGATACTCCGTCTCGAAATTCACTGAGGTTATTGGGTGCGCTGGTTTGTACCTTTGGCCTTTGTATCGGCACCGCGGCTTTGGGCGGATTGCTTAAATCCCGTATTTTGCAATCAATTTCGGACGGATTCTTCGCTCTGTTGTGGTTGCTGTTTATCTCAGCTTGGGTGGCTGGTCTTGTATTTGCAGTTGTGCAGCTTGTACGCGGACGGGGTTTTGGTGATTGGTTTCAGATTTGGCGCACAAGCGCAGTGCTTGGAGAAGTGGAAGTCTATCCACCTGTGACCCCGAAGATGCGGTGCGAAGCAATCCTTTCCACAATCATCTTTGGTGTGTTGATTTGCATAACGATAGGAGCGGCTCTTCTGTCACGGCCCTGACTGTTGGAAAATCACGATTACGCTCAAAACGCCTGCTCGCTCCCGCCACTGACCGTTGCCTGAATCGCTACAATGGCAGCTTTAGTAACGCCACATCCCCTTATGGTTAACGAACTTAATCCGAAATCCTCGGCGAATGGCTCGCCGGAATGTCTTTGCCTGAGAGAGCGCGAACCCTAAATCGAATTTCTCACGATCTGACAATATGCACACGCGAGTTCGAGGCCGCCACCGAGCCATTCAAGGACCCAGCCATCGTCATAAAGAGGCTAATCGGCCTCAGCGAGTTGCAGCATCAGCTTTCCGCACAGATTGGCCATTACATGGATGGCGAAGAGATCAAGGTCTATCCGATAGATGTCTTTGCACAGATTCTGTTCGAGAAGGCAATCCACTATCAGATCGTACCCTTCTTGACCGGGGCGATTAATCGTCAAAGGACGGGAAGGTAACAAAGCCAACTGTTGAAAAATCGCTATTACACTCATTGAGGGGGCAGTCGGGGCCAATGAGTGTAATCGCCTGTTAACAGCAATTGAAGCCAAGGCTGCCCGCTGCTCGTGACACGAACGTATTTTGCAGCTACCCTGATACGCAATGGGAAGGTTCAAGAAGTCGATGTACAGGGCGGAGCGGTTTCGGAACACCATAAGTGTGACTATCGCAGCTCTCGTGTTGATAGGCGCTGTCTCGCTCAAGTATCCCTTGGCTTTCCTCGCTTTTCTCATTCTTGGCCTTATCTATGCGGTTTATCACATTATCAAAGATCGAAAGAAGAACGACGAGGCGGGCTCCGCCGGTGATGGACAGTCCTAGTTGATTCCCCATGTCGCTCAAGTGCCTGGTGCGGGTTTTGAGTCAAATCGCCAGTTCTCGTTACCAGGCTGCCTTAAATATCCGCATGGAAACAGCGGGGCTTGGTGGAGCGCAAAAGTGAAGTTGTTTAACCGGACTCTAGAGGGACGGAGAACACGCATTCGTTTTGGGCTAATCTGCTGCCTCATTAGTGCGTTGTCGTCCATTTTCGCTGTTGAGGGCGCAAAAAGAACTGGCTTCGATCTTCCACGTCACTTCCTGTTATTCATTCTCCTGCCTCTCGGATATTGTTTTAGCTTCCTTCTTTGGCTGCTCAAGCGCATAAAGAAGCAATCAAATTGATTCGATGCCATGGTTGACGATAAATCTCTATTACACTCATTAACCTCATCGGCCAACGAGCGTAATCGCCTGTTTACACCCGTTGACCCCAATGGAAAGAATATAAGCGGTAGTTCGTGGAACCGAACAGCCCCTAATCCGGTTTCCTTTGTGTTGACGGGGTAGGTTCTGAGAGGGCGGTATCCGGCGGGAGTTTGACCTTTTCTGAAGCATCGACATCGAAAAGCATGTAGTTATCGAAGGTGTAGTGCCTGTAATAATGATGCTTGCCAAAGTCGAAGTAAATCTCGACGTTTTGGGGCAGCCACAGCATCGTGCTTTTCCTTGCAAACGGCACGGGGCCGTATTCCACGACTTGATGTTCACTGAGCATTTGGATTTCGTGCATGGGGTTGACCATGTCAGCCTCAATGTGCACGATTTGAGAAGTGTCGGAAGAGATCCATGCTCTCCCCTTCAAGTCGATGCGATAAATCTTGCCAGAGAGATTGTAGTCTTGCATGCGATTTGGACGGTCGGGACGTTGGCGGAAGTGCACTAGCCAGGCGGGTTTTCCAAGCCACTTGCCTTGTCCCTCGCAGTCGAAATCGAAATCGCTCTGCATCTCTGGATGAAAAACGAGCGCCAGCATGACGAAGCCCGTACTTGTAAGTCCGTCGGGAGCGCCACTCTGGGGAACTCTGTCTTCGCTATAATCATCGATCAAAACCGATCCTGGTTTCGACGAAATTGCAGCGGCATAGTTGTACTTTCTTGTTTCTGCGTGATTTGAAAGCCCAGTCCCGTCCAGCGATTTGTGGAACAGATTCTCTTCGGCGGTGAAACGGGCTATATCTTGAACCAATTCCTGTACACGTTGTCCTGCTGTTGCGAGCACCTGGGCACAAGGACAAGTTACTCCGGGTTCGAGGGTCGGCTTGGTATCGTCGATATCGGGGGGGCGCCAAGTCTGCATCGAGAGCACAGGGTTGGGCACGGCCATGACGGGATCAGGCGACGTCGTAATCTCTGACCCTGCGGACGGTGGTTGATTGCTTTCTGCCATTGTGATCAGAGCATGCACTGGCTCGATCATGTTTTTTGGGGGAGAAGCATCGAGGTATACGCGAAGCGCCTGAATTCCTTCGTTCTTCTGACCGACTCCGATCAGGGCTTGTCCGAGGGTGAGTTTGGCAGCGGCGGAAGCATCCTTTCCATGTCTCGAACTCTTCGCAACGGCAACCCGAGCCTCGTCGAGAGCCTTGCTGAATTCCCTCTGGTGAAGGTAAGTATTAGCCAACAAGTCGTGCGGCAGCCATTCTTCCGAATCGACGAGAATCGCCTGTTCAAGCGCGGATTGTGCTTCAGGGTACTTCTGTACTGCCAGCTTCGTTCTGCCGAGGAGAGTTAGCGTTTGGGTGGAGTGAGGACTAAGGCTGGCGGCCGTGCCCAGGTAGGTCGCAGCCTGAACGTAGTCATTCTTCTGGAAGTACAAATATCCCAGCAAAAAGTTCAAATCCGCATTCGACGGCGCTGAAACATAAGCCGTTTTCAAATGCTTCTCGGCCTTAGTGAGATCACCGGATTTCAAGAGAGATACAGCTCGGCTCGCTTCTTTCCGTGCCTTGCCCGACAGAAGGCCTGATGCTTCATTAAGAGTGACGGCACCAGGATCACGGTGAAGCACAATTTCAACCTCTTGCTTCTCGGGACTTAAAACATTAATTTCTTCACTCGCGCTTATATATCCCACAGCGGTCACTGAAATGGTGTATAGACCGAGGGCTGTATTGGCGAACACAGCACTGTCGCGCCCCGGGACTATTAGAAAAACCCCGCGATGGTTTCCAAGATTCGTTATATCCACGCGAGCCGAGCGGTCGAGGCTAACAGGCTTTTCCTCGGCGAAGGTGTGAACGATAATCACAGCGGTGTTCGGCGCAGTCTCATACGTGGTAACCCGCTGATTTTCCCGTATTTGATCTATTTCCTCCACGCCAGGCGACTTTTGCGCAAGTAACCGCATGCTCAGGAGAGAAACGAACATGACCGATAGGAAGGCAGAAGTAGGTGAGAGCTTCACGGGGAACCGCTCGAGTGGGCATATTATCAAGTTATGACGTCAGCCGGCGAAAAATCGCCATTACGCTCATTGGCCGTAGTGAGTGTATTCGCTTGATTTCGCCCAGTTCTGTTGCTAACCAACATCAACAAAAGACACTGTCTTATCGAGTTGAACAGAAGCGCTGGGCGGTTGATTCCTCCACGGTGCCAGCCCTTGACCTGTAGATGTGCTTCTCCCCATCCCTTCACTACGAACGAATAGCTGCCATCCGAAGATAATGTCGAATCAATGTCGATGAGTGCGAGAAGTGAGCCTAAATTCAGCCGGCCCCAAGAGGAACTGCCTCTACTGATTGCGCACAAGGGTGAGCTCATGCTGATCGTGCTGGTGGTCGAATCTGTCAAAGAATTACAGTCCGGTGTCGAAGGAGGGAGTAGGCCCGCGCGTCGCCGCTAATTGCCAAGCTCGGATCCTCCGCCTATGTAGTCTTTCACCGCCTGCTTCCACTTTCCCTGCGCTTTCAGGATGAATTCGATCACATCTCGCACTGCTCCTTCGCCTCCAGCATGGGGAGTAACGTAGTGGGCATTCTCTTTCACTTCAGTGCGGGCATTCGCCACGGCTACGGAAAATCCGGAGGCCAACATCGCAGGCAAGTCGATCACGTCATCGCCAACGAATGCTGCTTCACTCGGGTCGATCCCATCTTTGCTGACGATTTCCTGGAACGCTCTCGCTTTGTCCCGAATGCCCTGATAGACATATTCGATCTTGAGATCGCGCGCGCGGAGGGCCACGGTATCCGAAGTGCGCCGTGTGATGAGCCCGGTCTTGAGACCGCCGATCCGCGCGATCGAGATACCAGCGCCGTCGTGAGCGCTGAAGCCTTTGGCCTCCACCACGAACTGATGGTCGCCTTCGGATGGAACCGGGAAGATGAAAATCTTGCCGTCGGTCATGACACCGTCTACGTCGAAAAGGAGCAGTTTGATTTTGCGGGCGCGGGCTGCGGCAGATAGTTTGGCCATCGCGGCGATTTTAGCATTCCGTTTCCGGTGTGGATTTGGCGTCGGACACATACTTGTGCAGGTAAGCGGGAGTGCGCCTCACTCGCAGACGACTAGAGGCGAATATATTACGAAAGTCACGTGCTAGAATAATTGTAATGTCCTTCCCCTCGACACTCGCCTGGGCTCACCCCCTTGTTCAGGAGTGGTTTGTCCGGAAGTTCAGGACGCCTACTGAACCGCAAGAACAGGGATGGCCGCACATTCTGGCGGGACGCACGACGCTGATTTCCGCGCCGACAGGCTCTGGCAAGACGCTCGCCGCATTTCTTGCATGCATCAACCGGCTGGTTTGCAAGGCATTGGCCGGCGATCTGCAGGATCGCACCGAAGTGCTCTACGTCTCGCCACTAAAAGCGTTGAGCAATGACATTCAGAAGAATCTTGAAGGCCCTCTGGGCGAGATTCTTCAGATGGCGCAAGAGCGGGGACTGCTGATGCCGGAGATCCGCACGGCAGTGCGCACCGGCGACACGCTCATGCACGAGCGCCGCGCCATGTTGAAGCGGCCTCCACACATTCTGGTCACGACTCCGGAGTCGCTCTACATTCTGCTTACTGCGGAAAAAGTCGCGCCATCCTGCGCGACGTCGAGACCGTCATCGTGGATGAAATCCACGCAGTTGCGGATGACAAGCGGGGCGCTCATCTAACGCTCTCGCTGGAACGGCTGGAGGCTCTGACTTATCGTCCGCCGGTACGTATTGGATTATCCGCCACCCAGAAACCGATCGAAGAAGTAGCTCACTTCCTCACTGGCAATGGACGCCCCGCACCGGTTGTCGTGGACGTCGGGCACAAACGCAAGCTTGACCTCGCCGTGGAAGTGCCCGGCATCCAGCTGGGTCCCATTACCACCAATGAAATGTGGGACGAAATTTACGACCGCCTGGTTGAACTGGTGGAACAGCATCGCTCCACATTGGTGTTCGTCAATACGCGGCGACTGGTCGAGCGGATTGCCCACCGGTTGGGAGAGCGTCTGGGTGAAGACAACGTCGCGGCGCATCACGGCAGCCTGTCACGCAAGCTGCGCCTCAATGCCGAACGAAAATTGAAGGAAGGCGAAGTCAAAGTACTGGTGGCCACGGCTTCACTGGAGCTCGGAATCGATATCGGGACGGTCGATCTCGTGGTTCAGATCAGTTCGCCGCGGGCGATTGCAGTCGCGCTCCAGCGGGTAGGGCGTTCCGGCCACTGGCGCGGCGCAATTCCGAAAGGACGCGTCTTCGCCGGCACTCGCGATGATCTGCTGGAATGCGCCGCGCTGGTGCGGGCGATCCGCCAGGGCGACCTTGATCGCCTGATTATTCCCAAGTCGCCGTTAGATATTCTGGCCCAGCAGATTGTGGCAATTTGCGCCGCGGAAGGTAGCAGCGCCCATGGTCCGCGAGTGCAGCCACCCCGAAAGCTGCAAACCATACCCGTGACTGACAATTCAAGCACATCGTTTTGGGCGCAGACGGCCTCGCTGGCGAAAGCAAACCACGCGGACGTCGTCACGCTGGATGCGCCACAGTCGTCACTTTTTAATCACCCTGATGGGTTAAGCGACGAAGATACCGGGGGCTGGGACGAAGACGAGTTATTCGCGCTTGGTGAAGCGGGCGTATCCCTATCGCAATCTTTCGCGCGAAACTTATGACTCCGTTCTTGAAATGCTTTCGGAGGGTATTGCCGCTAGACGCGGCCGCTACGGCGCTTACATCCATCGCGACCGCGTGAACCGAAAATTGCGACCGCGCCGGGGCAGCCCGCCTGGCAGCCATTACCAGCGGCGGCGCCATTCCAGAGACAGCGTTGTTTACGGTAGTTGCCCAGCCGGATGGGATCGTATGTCGGCACACTGGATGAAGACTTCGCCGTCGAAAGCAATGCCGGCGACATCATGCTCCTCGGCAACACTTCGTGGCGCATTCGCCGCGTGGAAGGCAAATCCGGACGAGTGCTGGTCGAAGATGCCCACGGCGCTCCGCCGAGTGTCCCCTTCTGGCGCGGCGAGGCCCCGGCGCGAACTCAGGAACTTTCCGCGCAGGTTGCTGGTCTGCGAAAGGAAATCAGTGAACGCTTGCGCGACATCTCCCCGATCGGCATCTCGCAAACCCAGCCTGCCGTGGCTGAAACAGTCACCTGGTTGAAGGAAGAATGCGGCCTGGATGATTCCGGCGCCGAGCAGTCGATCGAATATGTTTTGCAGGGACGTGCGGTACTGGGAGATGTACCCACCCAGGACACGATTATCGCCGAACGTTTTTTCGACGAGGGTGGCGGAATGCAGTTGATCATCCATGCTCCTTACGGCGGCCGCATCAACAAAGCCTGGGGTCTGGCGCTGCGCAAACGATTTTGCCGCAGCTTCAATTTTGAATTGCAGGCGGCGGCGACCGACAACGGTCTGAATATCGCATTAGCCGAACAGCACAGCTTCCCGCTGGCTGACGTTTTCCATTTCCTGAACGCGGACACGGTGCAACCGGTCCTCGAACAGGCGGCGCTGGATTCTCCCATCTTCGCGACCCGCTGGCGATGGGATGCCAATCGCGCACTGGCGCTGCTGCGATTTCAGGGCGGGAAGAAAGTTCCGCCGCAGATTCAACGCATGCGCTCCGACGATCTGCTCGCTTCCGTTTTCCCTGATGTAGCTGCGTGCCAGGAAAACATCGTAGGGGACATTCAGATTCCCGATCATCCTCTTGTGCAGGAAGTGATGAAAGATGTGCTCACCGAGGCGATGGACATTGACGGCCTCAGATCATTGCTCCGCGGGATACAGGAAGGGCGCATACGTTGCCTGGCAGTGGATACTCCCGTTCCATCACAATTTTCGCACGAGATTCTGAACGCAAATCCCTACGCTTATCTTGACGATGCACCTCTCGAAGAGAGGCGGGCGCGCGCGGTCGAGATGCGCCGCATCCTGCCGGAATCGGTGCTTGAGGAAGTAGGCAAGCTTGATCAGGACGCGATCGCTCAGGTTCGCGCAGAGGCTTGGCCGGATGTGCGAGACGCGGACGAACTGCATGACGTCCTTCACACCTTGATTGCCGTGCCGGAGCTGACAGGGGCTCATGAACCCGCCGCTGTCCAACTCGGCGAAACCGACAACTTCTTCATGGGCCAGGCAGAGCGACCTCCGCAGTCTCCCGATCTAGGCAAGGCCGCAACTCAGAGTGGCCTTCTTCAGTTAGCAAATGGAGCAAGCCAATGGCGGCGCTACTTCGATCGCTTGCTTGAGCAAGGACGCGCCGCCCGGGCTGAGCAGCGTGGAGCGAGTTATTGGGTGGCCGCGGAGCGCACTGGAGTATTTTCGCTGCTGTTCCCTGACTCTGGTTTTGACCGGCCTATCGCGAAAGTTCACGCGACGCTTCCCTCTCCCGATGATGCCATGCTTGCGCTGGTGACTGGCTGGATGTCGCATATCGGACCAACGACGGCTACACAACTTGGAGAACTGCTTGGGCTTCCCGCAAGCGAGATCGAAAAAGCTCTCTTGCGCATGGAGGCGGGCGGATCGGTACTGCGAGGACAATTTACCGACAAGAGCTCGCGCGCGGGACTCGCACAGCCAGACGAACACGAATGGTGCGAACGGCGGTTGCTGGCGCGCATCCACCGTCTGACAGTTGCGACGCTACGAAAACAGATCGAGCCGGTGACTTGCGCCCAGTTCATGCGCTGGCTGTTGCGCTGGCAGCATGTTGCTCCAGGAAGCCAGGTACAGGGCGAACGCGCCACGCTCGATGTACTTCGACAGCTGCAGGGATTTGAAATTCCGGCAAGCGCATGGGAGCGGCATATTCTGGGACGGCGCATTTCGAATTACGATCCGAAGTGGCTTGACCAGCTTTGTCTCACAGGGGCGGTCGGCTGGGGACGTTTGTCTCCCCATCCTGCCACGCTTGATGACGCTGCTTCAGGAAAACGCCGGGTGATTCCCACGAGTGTGGCTCCGATCACATTCTTTGTGCGCGAAGAAGCCGATTGGATGACGCCGCACCGTCTCCCAGCCACAAACCCGGGTCGTCCGGCAGCGTGGCGGCTGAGCCTGCCGAAGCACGGGGACTGAGCGAGGTGGCACGGCAGGTTCTGGACTTTCTGCGGCAGCGCGGCGCGTCATTTTTTGCCGACATTGTGCGTGGCACAGGACGGTTAAAGGCGGAAATTGAGACGGCCCTGTGGGAACTGGTTGCGGGTGGATTGATCACAGCCGATGGCTTCGACAATCTGCGCTCATTGATCGATCCCAAGCGGCGTGCCGCACAGGGCAGCGGGCGGACCGCACGGCCCCGGCACAGCACCGGCAGATGGGCTTTGCTCTACACAGATCAGGCCGCCGACCGCAATCGAGCTGTCGAAGCTACCTGTTGGATGCTGCTTGAAACGCTACGGCATTGTTTTTCGCGACCTGCTGGCGCGCGAAACCAATCTTCCAAAGTGGCGCGAACTGCAAATGGCCTTCCGGCGGCTAGAAGATCGTGGAGAAATTCGCGGTGGGCGCTTTGTCGATGGCTTTCTGGGCGAACAGTTCGCGTTGCCGGTCGCGGTCGAATCCTTGCGCGCGACGCGAAAAATGCTGAAAACCGGAGAGACCACCGTGTTGTCGGCAGCCGATCCCCTCAATCTGGTGGGGATTCTTGTACCGGGCGAAAGAGTGGCAGCGATCTCGGGAAAAACTGTGGCGTTCAGCGACGGCGAAGTGTTACAGACTGCCGTCTCGCGCGATGCCGAGCCCATGGCTGCAATGGGCGGATAAAAAATATGGGTTCGCCAAATGACGAACCCGACGTCCAGAGACGCAACGGTATTCAAATTTTTCCCCGGGAACCCGATGAGGGGGTCCCTCGAATTCCCGGAGGCGGCGTAACCTGGCAGAACTTCTTGAAAGCGCTTCCCCCATCGCTTTTTTGCCAAGCCCAAGCCAATCAACGCAAGAGCACGTACTCAGCCATCCATTTTGGCGCTATTATCAACTTGATGGATTTCACCTAACCCGCTGATTAAACTGCTCTTAACTAAGAGACTGGTTGCCGGGGCATTCCTGCAGTAAGATGCCAGTCCTATCCAACCGGATAGGGTTCTATCTGTTCGGATAGCGGAACAAGATCTTTGGCGGTGAAGCCGAGGGAAGGAGTTGTGATAAATGGGAAGCTCCGACGAGGCCGAACCAGTGAAACCCAGACTCCAGGCGTCCGCAGGTCCTTTGACAGACTCCACTTATTTTCTCACCGATGCCGAAGTCCGGATCGGACGTGATCCTTCCAACGGGCTCGCTATCAGTGATCTGTCGCTGTCCCGACGCCACTGCCTGCTGAGCCGCGAGCAGGACAGCTTCAAGATTTGCGATCTCGACAGCCGCAATGGAACATTCGTGAACGGCAGTGCGATCTCCGAGTACCGCCTGACCCACGGGGATCAAATTTCGGTAGGAGAATCGGTCTTCGTATTCCTGGAAAAAGAAAATGAAGACCCCGAACAAACGGCGGTAGCGCCGGTGGAATTCGATGACGACATCACACAGGCCACCACTCAGATTCGCCCGCAGGATGTGATCTACCTTCAACCTGACCGTGTCTTGAAGGAACTGCCGGTCACATCGCGGCTGGGACAGAACCTGAACGCTCTGCTCAAGATCAGCCGGATTGTTCACTCAATCTCCGACCTGAACCAGTTACAGGGACAAATCCTCAAATTGATCTTTGAAGTTGTCCCTGCCGAACGAGGCGCAATCCTGCTCGATGGCACCGGCAACGAGAAATTCTCTTCCCTGTTCGTCCATCCCGCTCCATCCAGGCGAGGCGAGCCGGTGCGGGTTAGCCGAACGATTACACGGCAAGTGATGGAGCAGGGAGTCGCCATTCTGGGCGCGGACGTACCCGGCAGTGGCGGATTGAGCACCGTAGAAAGTTTGGCAAGTTTTCAGGTGCGCTCTCTGTTGTGTGTTCCCCTGACCGTTTTTCAACATGTGGTCGGCTGCGTCTATCTGGACACGACAAATCCAGTGAGACGATTTGACCGGGACCATCTCGAACTGGTGGCCGGCATTGCCGGTATCTCAGCTGTCGCTCTGGAGAATTCGCGTCGGTTGCTGTGGCTGGAACAGGAAAATCTTCGGCTCGCGACAGAAATAAATCTTCAGCACAACATGGTCGGCGAAAGCAATCCCATGAAAGAGGTCTACCGATTTCTTTCACGCGTAGCACCGACAGATGCCACTGTGCTGGTGGGTGGGGAGAGCGGTACGGGGAAAGAATTGGTGGCCAGGGCAATTCATCGCAACAGTCCACGCTCCAGCCGGCCGTTTGTCGCCATCAATTGTGCCGCGATCCCGGAAGGCCTCCTGGAAAGCGAACTCTTCGGATATGAAAGGGGCGCGTTCACCGGCGCTGTGGGGCAGAAGAAAGGCCGTCTGGAAACCGCGGAGGGCGGAGTGGTGTTTTTGGACGAGATCGGAGAGCTGGCACCTCCGCTGCAGGTGAAGTTGCTTCGGGTATTGCAGGAGCGCGAGTTCGAACGTCTTGGTGGCTCTCGCCCGATTTCAGTCGACATCCGCTTGATTGCGGCGACGAACAAGGATCTGGCTCATGCCGTAAAGGCCGGCACATTTCGCGAGGATCTGTATTACCGCTTGAACGTAGTGGCGATGGTCGTACCTCCGCTTCGCGACCGCGCCGACGATATTCCGATGCTGGCCGAGTACTTCGTCTCCAAGTTTGCGGTTAAGTGTAAGGTCAAGACCAAGAAGATTTCTCCCGAAGCCATGGCCAGCCTGATGAATTACGACTGGCCCGGAAACGTGCGCGAACTTGAAAATGCCATCGAGCGTGCCCTGGTTCTCGGAGTAGCGGATGTAATCCGACCCGAAGATCTTCCGGAATCGCTTCTGGAGAAAGGTCCAGCGCCCGGGATGCAGGAAGCGAAGTACCACGCGGCGGTGAAGCAATTGAAGAAGAACCTGATCCTCACTGCCATGGAGGAGGCCAGGGGTAACTACACGGAAGCAGCGCGAATCCTTGGCGTGCACGCCAATTATCTGCACCGTCTCGTGAGAAATCTGAACTTGCGGACCCCGATTCAATCTCTACCGATTCCGCATCATGGAACGGCAAGACCGCTCGATGGCCGATTGTGAAGGGATAATCAAGGCAGCTTGAGGGTCAGCAGGGTCGCGGGATTCAGATAAACGCCTTGCCAGCGGACGGCCAAGTGCAGGTGCGGCCCAGTAGCGCGCCCGGTGCCTCCGCTCAGCCCGATTTGCTGACCGCCTTCTACGCGGTCCCCTGCCTTTACTTTCATCTCTGACAGATGAAGATACAGGGTAAGCAATCCCTGTCCGTGATCGATCACCACGCAATTTCCTTCGAAGTACAGGAAGCTCGCTAAGAGAACCGTGCCTGCATTCGCTGCCGAAACCGGTGTCCCCTGCGATACCGCGTAGTCAAGCCCCTGATGCATGCTTTGTACTTTGCCGTTGAAAGTACGTCGCGTTCCGAAAACATCGGAGATACGCGCGTCGACCGGTGCGCGAAACTTACCCGACCACTCTCTATCCGGATCGGTATGGTGAAAGACATCCTGCTTCACTGTCTTGTCCTTCTGGATGACTTCCACTTGCTCATGACTGGGCTCGGTAAAGCGCTTGGCCACCGTTACCGCAACGCTTGGATACTTCGCCGGCCGGATGGTATAGGTCCTGGAAAAATGAACTTCAGATCCCCGCGACGTTGTTCCATTCAGTTCCAGAGCGTAGACGCCGGGATGCGTTTCAAGACTGACACCTGCGATCCCGTACCAGGCCTTGGTGGTTGAGTCATATGAAAAGGAAACGTCGTGTTCCAGCCACTTCGCCGAAAGCGCGGTAAGCCGCGCGGGAGGCGTGACCTGAAATATTACTGGCGAACCATTCACTAACTGCTGTGGCTGAACCTGGACAACCCAGGCGCCTGGCGAGTTGCCTTTCGCAGTCGCAGACATCGTTCCAGCTGTGCAGAACTCGAAAGAAGTGAGCATCAATCCAGCAATCAGCAACATCGCAACATTGTGGCGCGCAATCACGAGCGACTTTGATAGCGCGGCGGATTGATTCGAATATCTTCCAAACAATTCCATCGCGATCGTTGCCTCCTGCCGGCTGCAATCGGTCAATCTCAATAAGTGTCAGGTGAACTTAGCCTAGCATTGGCTGGCGGCTCCGGAATTACAATCCCGGGGCATGAATCCACTTGGGAACGTATGCGCTTATTGGTGAGGAATAAAGTCCAATTGCACGTCGGTGGTGGTCGAACGATCTGTAGGGGCATATCTCCATTGCTTAACCGCCGTCGAGGCAGCCTCTACCAGAATGGGGTTGCCCCCAATAGGCCTGATCCTGTCTACAGATCCGTTAGGTTTGACCGAGACTGAGAGGCGCACGACTCCGCCAATACCATTCTGTTTCAATTCAGGCGGATATTTCGGGACAACCTTGTAGACCACCTTGCGCGCGGCTGGAGTGTTTTGAGCAAAAACGTCTGATGTTGACACCGAAAAGAAAATGAGCGCGGCCATGCCAAGTCCGGCGCATGTCGCGACACGCATCGCCTTTGATATTTGTGGTTCGAGCACGTGAACCGAAATCCTGTCCAGATACCTTTATTTAGTCTGATTTGGAGATTAAGAAGCCGGTCATCGTCTGGCAAGTTACCGATGTAATTGCTTGTGGGCAGAATTGCGGCGGGTTTGATCGATTTCGGTTCCGTGGCGTGAAAGTGTCCAGGCAGCCGGCTCTAGCCCGCTGAGGCGGTTCTACTTTTCCCTGTCATTCCCCGAGCGCTATCGATGTTGATGAGGCGCGCTTGCTGGCGAGTTGGTTTTTGCTTGCTCGCCGCCGGTACGCCTCGCAATCCTTCGCTGGTGCGCAATCTTTGGATGCGAGCGACAGCGCGATCAATCACGCGAGCCAGGTCAGTCCCGTGATCTGGGGCACGGTCATCGCGCAAACGGCGTTTGGCTTTTTCGGCGGAGAACCAGGTTGGAGTCCGATTGAGTTCCGGGGGAGTAACGAGACGCATCACTTCGCAAAGATGCGCGGAAACCGTAAGCTCGGTAGCCCGCCGCATTTTGCCACGCTTGCGCTGGACGTAGCTGGTAAAAGAGACTTCCTCCATACGGCCGTGAACGCCCGCCTCTTCGAACGCTTCCAGCGCAGCAGCCTGGGCGTGCGTGAGTCCCGGCTCGGCGTGGCCCTTAGGGAAGATCCAACGCCCCTTGCCTGTCTGAACCAGTAGAAATTCGAGCGCGCCGACCCGGCCGCGGAAGCAAACAGCTGCGACCTGTTCGCAGCGGCGAAGCTTGCGCAAATGCGCCAACCGCAAGAACTTGACGGAAGGGCTCAGACTCTGTGATCGGCTAACGGCCAGGGACGCAGCATCCATGACAGCAGAGTGCATGATGCGGGACGCTTCTGACTAGAACTCAACTTGGTTCCGGCGCATGCCCCATTTCTCTCATCCTGAAAATGGGGCATGACGGTTTTGTGCTGAGTTACTTCGGCTGATCGGCTTTTGGCTGGTCAGTCTTGGGTTGGATGGAAAGCAATTCGACTTCAAAGATCAGCGTGGAATTCGGTCCGATCTCCGGACCCGGCGAGCGCTCGCCATAAGCAAGTTCTGCGGGTATGAAGAGCTGCCACTTCGAGCCTACGGGCATAAGGGGGAGCGCCTCCGTCCATCCCTTGATCACACCGCTGATCGGGAATGTTGCGGGCTGGCCGCGTTTATAGGAGCTGTCGAATTCTGTACCGTTGATAAGGGTCCCGCGGTAGTTGCAGACAACGGTATCAGCGGCTGTCGGTTTGGGTCCGGTGCCGGCCGTCAGAATCTTGTATTGCAGACCGCTGGGTAGAGCGACGATGCCGTCCTTGCTCTTGTTGGCGGCAAGGAATGCGTCTCCTTCTTTTTTGTTCATTTCGCCTGCCTCCTGCATTTGTGCCTGCTGCTTCTTGCGCATGTCGTTTTGTACTTCGGTCAGGGCTGCCTTGGCCTGATCTTCAGTCAACTGGGTTTTGCCTCCCGCCAGAGCGTCTTTTAGACCGCGGAGGAGAATGTTGGGATCGACGTCGACGGACTGCCGATGCAAGCTGGTTCCCAGATTCATCCCGAGAGCGTAACTGAACTTGGCTTTCTGGGTGGTGAGAGGCGTAGCAGGCTGAGTCTTCGCGACCGGAGCTTTATGAGTCGTCGCTGCGTGCGGTGTCGCAGTCTTAGCCGGCGGAGTTTGCTGTGCCTGGGAATAGGAGTTTCCCAGCAGCAACACCCCGGCCACTAACAGATTGATTGCCGTGGTTGTACTGATGTCGAAAGATTTCTTCATACATCCATTGTCCCATTGGTTTCGATAATCCGCCAACTATGGGCTGAAAGACGTCAAGGTGATGGCGATGACTGTTGAACCACGTTCTTTTTCCTCATTGGGAATCCTTCTGCATACTTGCGGCTGACGCGCTGTGGACACAGTATTTTCTTTTGCTCAACCGACCGACAGGAAGTGACCATTGGAAAATTTATATTGTCTTCGCTGCAATCGCGAACTGGAAGTCGGACACAAATCCGTAGCGGTATACATGTTCGCGCAGACCGTCGGGATTAGGCCCCGGCAAAAGTCGGCGGCCCAGCGCATCTGTTTTTGTCCGCAGTGTTCCGTCTCGCTGGCGATGGGACCAGCGCCCGAAGGTGCTCTGAACCTTGCAGCGTGGAACATGATCCGCGACCTTGTGGGCTCGGACCCGGCATTGAACCAGGCGGCATGGGAGAATTTGAGAGGAATCGTGGGTCTGCTGCCATCCGCTACTGGAACCGAAGGCAGTCCTCGTCGCGCGGCGAACGGCGGCTACTTTGAGTTTTAAGGAAGAAGCCGAAAGACCTACTTCGGGGTCGCAGACGTAATAAACTCACCGCCAGAATCCTGCGGGAACTCGAGCAAAGGCTGGACTGTTAAGCCAATCACGTTAATGGGTTCTATCCGCGGCGATCTAATCTTTTCTATCTTTTGAGATATTTGGTGGACCTGGTCGGGATCGAACCGACGACCTCTTCCATGCCATGGAAGCGCGCTCCCAGCTGCGCCACAGGCCCACGTGAGAACACACCAGCGTTGTACGAGGGGTTAAAGCAATTCAATTCTCGCTTACCCGCTATTGATAGTCAAACCCGGAAGTCACCGGAAGCATCTCTACGTAACCCTTGTTTTGCGAAATCCTTTCTTTCGCTTAGCCGTTATTTTGCTAAACCCGGGAAACTTAGTATTCTGGTGATCGTTTGTTGCAGGTTCTCAGCGTCCTACTCTAATGCGACGAAACTCGATCCTCCGTTTGCGATGTTTAGTTGTGTTGCCGCTCTGTGTCGCAGTCAGCGCGCAGATTGCTTTCGCCAGGCAGCCCGTGCCGCAAGGTCCGGTGTCGGTCTCCTCGGTCAACCAGTTAAACGGGATGCTTTCGCAACTGGAACAGGCATCGCAGGGCGCGCAGGTGGATCTAGCCAAGCTTCGCATTGAGAAGTGGAAAGTCGACTCCGAAAGCAAGCGGCAAACCCAGGGCAACGTGGAATCGGTGCAACGCAATTTGCAGACGGCCCTGCCCGAGATGATCGCCGACCTGAAGGCGTCCCCTGAAAACCTGAGTGCCACTTTCAAGCTGTATCGAAATCTGGATGCACTCTACAATGTGTTCGGTTCGGTGGTGGAGTCAACCGGAGCTTTTGGTTCCAAGGATGAATTCCAGTCTTTGCAAAACGATCTGAGCGCATTCGAGAAATCGCGGCGTTCATTCGCCGACCGCATGGAAAGTCTCGCGGGAGCCAAGGAAGCCGAAGTGACGCGTTTGCGGTCCGCCTTGCAAAGCGCGCAGGCCAGCATTGCCGCTCAACCTCCTAAAAAGACAGTAGTAGATGACGATGCTCCTCCGAAGAAAGCCGTAAAGAAAAAGACGGCGCCAAAGCCAAACACAGCCACGACCCCTCCGGCGGCACCTGCCACGAAACCACAATAGGTCTGAGTGGACGTGTTCAGAGTCCACCTATTGCCGCAGTCCATCGTTCCAACCGAAAGCAGATGAGACATCCGAGCCTGACAACGAATGACGGCTTCTGAATACCATTGCAAATCATTGCACTGACAAGTGGAACTCTACCCCCCGGTCCGGGGTCTATACATACAGGCGGCCGATGTTGGGCGCATTTACTTTTGGGCTGTTGGGGCCGAAAGAACCTATAATGGGGGGTGACGCCGTGACAATCATGGCGGGAGCAACCACCTTGGGTGATCTGGCAGGAGCACTAGGAATTCGTGCCCAGGAATCGGCGATTGTGGCCGAACTGAAGGCCGGCTCGGAAGACGCCTACGCCTGGTTAATTGGCGAGTTCCACCAACCCATCTACAGTCTGGTCTATCGCATCGTCACCGATCCCTCGGACGCTGCCGATACCACTCAGGAAGTCTTTCTGAAAGTTTTCCGGGGCATGAAACATTTTCACGGGGAATCCAGCCTTAAGACCTGGATTTACCGCATCGCCGTACACGAGGCCTCCAACCGGCGCCGGTGGTGGTTCCGACACAAGGCGAAGGAGAGCTCGATCGAGCCCATGGCGGACGAGAACGGCATGAGTACGGCGGGTACGACAGACACGCTGGTTGACGAAGGCGAATCACCCTTCGACTCGATGATGCACGAAGAAATTCGCGCCCGGGTTGAAGAAGAATTGCGGCAGGTGTCGGAGCCTTACCGCACATCGGTAATCTTGCGGGATCTGGAAGACATGTCGTACGAAGAGATTGCGGAGATTACCCAAGTTTCACTCGGGACGGTGAAGTCACGGTTGACTCGGGGCCGCGAAGCGTTGCGTCGGCGTTTGACCACTTACGTGATGGAAAACGGGCAACAACTCGGGTTGCGAGTCCCAGATGAAACCAGGTCGGATTCTGGAGCCCGATGTACGGTTTCCGCGGTCGAGGTGGCACGATGACCTGCGCTCAGGCCAAGCCGCTCTTCTCGCCCTACCTTGATGGAGCTGTAACCGGCAATCAGATGCGCGATCTTAGCAGCCATATAGAGTGCTGCGACCCGTGCCGGAAACAGTACGTTTCGTTGCGGCGCACGCAACAACTGCTGGCCCGGGTCGGCCCCCGGAAGGCTCCGGCAGATCTGGCCTTGAAACTTCAGGTGGCAATCTCACAGGAGGCGGCACAGTCCCGGCGGCGGTATCTGGACGGGGTTCAGATTCGCTTCCAGAACGCGCTTGACCTATTCATGGTGCCGGCGACGGCAGGTTTGTCGGCAGCAGTTGTGATCTTCATCGTTCTGATGGGATTCATGGCTCCTTTGCAAGCTGACAATTCTGATGTCCCTCTTATGCTTCACACCGGACCTCAGCTGCAATACTCGGCTTTCGGGTCGGCGCTGGACTCCATCAACGATGATTCGCTGGTGATTGAGGCTTATGTGGACTCCAAGGGCCGGGTGCAGGATTACCGTATTCTCTCCAACTCCAAGGACGACAACCCGTTGCTGCCCCAGGTGAAGAAAAACATGCTTATCTTCACCACCTTTACCACCTTCCGTCCTGCACTCTCCATGGGACGGCCGACGACGGGCCGGGCAATATTGTCTTTCTCGCGAGTCAGCGTGAAGGGATAACCCCGCGGAATCATACTGCCGGCCTTGGTGTTTAGCGGTGTCGCTGTTATCCAAAAGGCATCCGAATAAAAAACTGCAACAGCGTACATTGATTCTGCGGCGGGCATTCCTTACACTTGTTCATAGATAGTAGCCCGCATCCCGGCCATCCTTGCAGGAGGCTTCCCTGAGTCACAGGTTTAAAGGTTCGCTTTATCTGGTTCTGATTGTGTTGCTGGCGAGACTCTCGCCCGCAGAGAATCAGAGCAGTGTTGTCCTGGATACAAGCGAGACCCTGTTCACAGTACTTACCGCTATCAACACCTGCGGATACGATCAGGAACTTGGTGTGTCGGATCCGCTTCGTTTGCGGGTACGCTCCGAGGTGGCCCGAGCCAGGGAAGCCTCGCAGCAAGCCAAGGACGCTGTCGAGGCAATGTGCAAGTATTATGACGATCACAAGCAGCCTGACGCCTCCAGAACGCTTTCCCAATATGTTTCTCTAGCGCTCTACCTCAATCCAGCCCCTACCCTGACTGCCAAAGTGAAGGAAGCAGATATGCCTCCGGACGCCACTGCGGTCCTGGGTATTCTGCCGCTCATGCAGAAGTTTTACGAAACCGCGGGCTTACACGCGATATGGGAGGGAGATCGTCCAGCTTTCAACGCCTTGACCGATCGCTATCACAAACCGCTGGCCAAAATATTGTTCGATACCGAGATTTATCTGAAGCTGCCGTCGGCGGGCCGGTTGGGACGTGAATTCACTGTATATGTCGATCCTATGGGAGCTCCTGGGCAAACCAACGCCCGGAACTATGGATCGGACTACTATGTCGTGATTTCACCCGGCACGGGCGGGTCGCTCAAGATGGAGCAGATAAGGCATACCTATTTACATTACCTGCTCGATCCTCTGGCGATGAAGTATCCGTCCGCCATGAAGCATCTGACCCCTTTGCTTGAACCAGTCAAATCAGCGCCCATGGACCAAAGCTTCAAGAACGATGTGTCACTTCTGGTGACCGAGTGTTTCATCCGGGCGATTGAGGCAAGGACGTCGGGTTCCGCGAAATCACCCGAGGCTGACCGGTTGAAGGCCGTGGAAGCTTCAACCCAACAAGGGTTTATCCTGACGCCGTACTTTTATGAGGCGCTGACAAAATTCGAAAAGGACCCCGCCGGGTTGAGCAATGCCTACGGAGACCTGGTGGGAAATATTGACGTTGGCAAAGAGCGTAAGCGGGCGGCCCAGGTAACTTTCGCCACAAATTCGACCCCTGAGTTGTTGCAGCTGTCGCGTCCGGCGCAGGGAAAGTTGCTGCAGGACGCGGAAACGCGTCTGACCGCCGGCGATGCGGAGAGTGCTCAAAAGCTGGCGCAGCAGGCACTGGAAGAAAAGAGCGAGGATCAGGGCCGGGCACTCTTCATCCTGGCGGAAGTCGCCACTCATAATTCGGACATGCAGGGCGCGCGTAATTATTTCGAGCGCGCTCTGGAAGTGGCACACGAACCCAAAGTGGTAGCCTGGTCGCATATTTATCTGGGACGAATTTTCGACTTGCAGGAAGACCGGCCGGCGGCACTGGACCATTACCGGGCAGCCGAGGTTGCAGCCGCTACATTGCCGGAAGCGAAAGCGGCGGCTGAACTGGGGTTGCGGCAACCATACGAACCCCACAGTCATCCACAGTAAGCCACCATTGGCGGTATCAAGAAAACGGAATTGCACTTTGCCTCAAGGAGAAAGCATGAAGCGAGCAACGATGCTGGTCGTGATACTGACACTGGCGACATTCGTATCGGCACAGGACAAAGCACCGGCAGGACAAGCGGCTCCTGCGCAAACCACTCCCGCGCAACCACAGGTGGGGAAACGACCGCCACAAGCCAAGACTCAGGCCGAATTTGACGCCTACAAAGTCGCTGCCGCCAACACCGACCCCGCTGCCTTAGAGAAAGCCGCGGACGATTTTGCGGCCAAGTATCCTGACAGCGAATTGCGTCTCCTGCTTTACCGCGCGGCGATGCACTCCTATCAGAGCGCAAACAAAGCCGACAACATGATGGAAATGGGCCGCAAAGTCCTCAAGATCGATCCGGATGACCCGGAAGCACTGGTCGGCGTGGCTCAGGTCCTCGCCGAGCGGACCCGAGATTCCGATCTGGATAAGGATCAGCGGCTGGATGAAGGCTCGAAACTGGCCCTGCACGCGGTCGAAACGACGGACACCGACATCACGGTGCCGCCGGGGACGCCGCAAGACAAGATTGATGAGTACAAGGGTTTTCTGCGCTCGACTGCCTATTATGTTTTAGGCACGATCCAGTACACCCGGGAGAAGTACGCCGATGCGGAAGGCTATTTCCGCAAGTCCATCGACGCGTATCCTTCGCAGCCCGATCCGCTGGCGATCTTGCGCCTGGCGCTTTCGCTGGACAAGCAGGAGAAGTATCCCGAGGCCCTGAAATTCGCCAACCAGGCGGTCCAGTTGACGGAAAGTAATCAAGGATCGACACTGGCCAGCTTGTCACGTAATGAACGGGACCGATTGGTGCAGTTGACTGGCGGCACACCAGCCAAGCCAGCGCCAAAGAATTAGCCACATACCTGGCGCGGGCCTGCACGAGTCCGCGCCGGTTGCTGCCCGCATTTTCAATTCGAGCCGCGGAACCGTCGAGAGATCGCGAAGTTCTGTCCATCCCGGATTGGAGTCTTAAGCGCTCTTCAAACCATGAAATCGCGTGACATTGCGGCCTTGCAAGTCTCATTAGGTTATCAATTTGCACGCACCGAAGTCCTGGAACAGGCCCTAACTCATAGCTCCCAGGCTCGCGAACTCGAGGCATTGCATGCCGTTGCGGGCACGCGTGTCGGAGACAATGAGCAAATGGAATTCATGGGAGATGCCGTTCTGGGATTTGTCACCACGGAAGAACTGTTCAAACGCTTCCCCAGCTTTCGGGAGGGAGAACTCTCCAAGTTGAGGGCACATCTGGTCAGCGAGAAACATCTGATCCGCGTGGCGCAAGGGTTGGAACTGGGGAACTATCTGAACCTGGGGCGGGGCGAAGAAAAGAGTGGCGGCCGCAACAAGACCGCCCTGCTGGTGGATGCGCTGGAAGCGGTTTTAGCGGCGATTTATCTCGACGGCGGATTGGATGCCGCGCGCGGGTTCGTGCTCCGATCCATCGTCATGCCTGAGCTGGACCGGATCGCGTTGAATGGCAGCAGTCTGCCGGTCACAGATTACAAGTCAGCGTTGCAGGAGAAGTTGCAGGCAACCGGACGCCCGCAACCATCCTACGTGCTGGTGAAAGAGCGAGGGCCGGAACACAGCAAGACTTTTACCGTGGAAGTGCGGTTGCAGCCGGTTGACTCCGCTGGCAAGGCCGAATTTGTGGGTCGGGCTGACGGCTCGACCAAGAAGAACGCAGAGCAGGACGCTGCTCACCAGGTTTTGGAATATCTCGCCACTGTCCCCGTCGAAACGAATGGCCGGTTGAAACGCAACGAAAGAACTCAGTGATTCCGAAATGGAAGTAAGAGAAAAGCATGCGCAGCCGGACACCCTGGGTTCATTACAATCGTTGCTTGTGACTGTTGTGATCGCCGTTTTCGTCATCACCTTCATCGTGCAAGCCTTCCAGATCCCCTCTGAATCGATGCAGAATACGCTTTTGATCGGAGACTACCTTCTGGTGGACAAGATGCACTATGGCGGAAGCCGTTACTGGGACTGGCTGATGCCCTATCGTCAGGTGCATCGCGGAGACATCATTGTTTTCCGGTATCCGGTTCACCCAACCCAGCATTTTGTAAAGCGCGTGGTAGGTATTCCCGGCGACCGGGTTCGCCTGATCAACCGGCAGGTGTTCGTCAACGGCAATCCGCTTCAAGAGCCTTACGTCCGCTTTTCCTCAACCACTCATGACGCATTCCGCGATGATTTCCCGCGGCTGAATCTTCCGGTCCCCGGCCTCGAGGGAGGTTGGTGGCTGGAGATGAAAAAACTGGTTGAGGATGGCGAGCTAATCATCCCGCAGGGAAACTATTTTGTGCTGGGTGATAACCGCGATGAAAGCCTGGACAGCCGGTACTGGGGATTTGTCCCGCAGGAAAATGTCATCGGACGGCCTTTGCTGATCTACTGGTCTGTCCGAAACAACGATCAGGACATGCCGTTGTCTCCGACGCCCGGTGATAAACTTTATCATTTCGCATACGCAGCGACCCATTTGTTCCAGATGACCCGATGGGACCGAACATTTCGAATTGTCAAATAGAGGCGAAATACCGTCCTGATCGAGAAAGAACCATTGCCCAAAAAAGAAAAAGAACTGGAAGAAAAACCCCGCGAAACTACCGTGGAGTTTCTGGCGTCACTGGCAGCCGTGCTGGTGACGGGTCTTTTTATCATCACATTCGTCCTGCAAGCCTTCGAGATTCCATCAAGCTCGATGGAGAACACGCTTTTGATTGGCGATCACGTGTTCGTGAACCGGATTCAGTTCGCTCCCGCCAGCCACTGGACCGGACCACTCATGCCCTATCGCGAGATACATCGGCAGGACATCGTGGTCTTTCTATCGCCGGCGGAGCCCGGTCTTTACGTTGTGAAGCGGGTTATTGGTGTCCCAGGGGACCGTATCCACCTGCGCAATGGCGTGGTGTTTCGCAACGGTGAGAAACTGGACGAACCTTATGTGATCCACAACAGCGATGAAGGGCCCAACGATTATCGCGACAACTTCCCTGCCGTGCCGCCGGCCGACTACAACCGCCTGTTTGAAGACTGGCAGCAAAAGTTACCCCAATACATTCAAGGCGACGATTTGGTAGTCCCGCCCGACAGTTATTTCGCAATGGGCGACAATCGCGATGTGAGTTACGACAGCCGGTACTGGGGATTCATTCCGAAGGAAAATGTGATCGGAAGGCCGATGTTTGTCTACTGGTCATTCGAAACGCCGCCGAACCAGTATCTGCATACGGCCATGAGCGAGCGGATTGGGTTTCTGACACATGTAGTCATCCACTTCTTTGATGAAACCCGATGGCGGCGCACGTTCAAGGCGGTCCGTTGAAAGCATTTCTGTCAAAGCGCGCTAAGGTGGTCCTCGGGATCGTCCTCGTATTGGCGTTGTTTTTGGTGCGCCCAGGCGCGCAACGGCTACAGACGCGAATCGTGCGATCGATCAGCCTGGCACTGGGGCGGCAAGTCGACGTGGGATCGGTGAGCCTGCGCCTGCTGCCGCAACCCGGCTTCGAGTTAGAGAATTTTATTGTCCACGACGATCCGGCCTTTGGTGCTGAACCTGTTCTGCAGTCTTCTGATGTGGTGGCATTGATTCGAGTACGTTCGCTATTTCGCGGACGACTTGAGATCTCTCGTCTCAGCCTGACCGACCCAAGCATCAACCTGGTGCGCGATAGCGAAGGCTCGTGGAACCTGGAGAATCTGCTTGAGCGTGCTGCACGAACGCCTGTGGCTCCCACCGCAAAGCCACGAGGCGAAGCACGTCCAGGGTTTCCTTACATTGAGGCCGACCACGCCCGCATCAACTTCAAGTCTGGGCAGGAAAAGAAGCCGTACGCCCTGACAGACGCACACTTCGTATTGTGGCAAGACTCGGAAAATGCCTGGGGTTTGCGCCTGAAAGCGCAGCCGGTGCGGACCGATTTCAACCTCAGCGACACCGGCTTGCTGGAAGTCGATGGTTCCTGGCAGCGCGCTGCAAGTGTTCATCAAACGCCGCTCCAGTTCACAGTGCAGTGGGAGGGCGCGCAATTGGGCCAGGTGACAAAGCTTGCGATGGGTCAGGACAAAGGATGGAGAGGAGCAATCGTTCTCTCAGTGTCCCTCACAGGCACGCCTGAGGATCTTTCTGCTGCGGCGGACGCGTCCGTCCAGAACTTTCGGCGTTACGACATCACAAACAACAACGCCTTGCGATTGGCTACGCATTGCACCGGGCACTACAGTTCCTCGGATCACGTTCTTTCGCAACTTGACTGTAAAACTCCTGTCGGCGATGGTCGAATCACGGTGAATGGCCGTGTGGCCTTGCCATCCGATGTTCGAGCCTACGATCTGGCCCTGCTTGTTCAGAATTTGCCGGTCCAGCCACTGATTGAGCTTGCGCGCCGCGTGAAACAGAATGTGCCCGCAGACGTGATTGCGAGCGGCAAGTTGAACGCAGGTGTCACGCTGCGTCGTGAGGCCACCTCGCCAGGTCCGATCTGGGAGGGCGAGGGTGATCTTGTCGGGTTGAATGTCCGGTCCGCGCTCAATAATTCCAAACTCGCTCTGGATAGAATCCCTTTTACTATTTCCTCCGGCATTGATCCCACGTTCTCCGGATCTCAGGCAGGCAAGAACCGGCGGGCTCCCGTCGTGGCTCGTGTAGATGTGGGTCCATTTGCCATGCCCCTCGGCAGGCCGGCCAATGCCAACTTGCATGGCCAATTTTCGCGAAGCGGATATGCGCTCACGGTTCAGGGCGATACCGAAATCCAGCATCTTCTCGATTTAGCCCGATTGGCAGGAGTGGCGACGCCTCAACTGGCCTCGACCGGCGAGGCGCGCGTCAACCTCCGCGTGGGGGGAAACTGGGTCGGCTTTGCCCCTCCAGTAGTGACGGGGACGGCACAGCTAACTGCGGTTCACTCAAAGGTTCGCGGCTTAATTGACCCGATCGAGGTCACCTCCGCGAGCCTTTCGCTTTCGCCAGACGCGACCGCAGTTCAAAAGCTAACCCTGGTTGCGGCGGGCAACACGTGGCGAGGATCGTTGAGCATTCCGCGGGGATGCAATACGCCGCACACGTGTCCGATTCACTTCGATCTTCATTCGGACGAGATTGCGGCGGATGCCTTAGGAGCATCGACTGCTGTCTCTGCAAAACAGCCCTGGTATCGCTTCCTTTCGCCGCCCGCCCAGGCCTCTTCCGCGCAGTCCCCAAATAGCCAATCGTCTTTCGCCCAATCAAGGCCCTATCTGGCTTCGGTGCATGCGATCGGACGACTCACCGCTGGCCGGGTCTTGATAAACAACTTGATTGCAAGCCATGTCTCGGCGGATGCCAACCTTGAGCAAGGACGGCTTGTGCTCAGTAGCCTGCGTGGAGAGGTGCTGGGTGGCCGGCACACGGGCAAGTGGTCGGCGGATTTCAACACCAGCCCTCCGGGTTATAGCGGCGACGGTACGCTAGAGCGAGTTTCGCTGGAGCAACTGGCGGAGGCCATGCATGACGGCTGGATCACCGGCACGGCGAACGCTGAGTATCGGGCGAACACTCTTGGTTGGGGAAAAACTGAGCTGCTTTCCGGCACCACCGCCACGGTGCAGGTGGAAGCGCAGGAAGCGTCGCTGCCTCATCTCAGCCTGGCCGGTGAGACCAGCCCTTTGCAGGTGACGAGGTTTGTCGGACGACTGCATCTGCAGGACGGAAAGTTTGATTTTGAAAAAGGCAAACTGCAGACGCCGGCGAGCATCTATCAATTGAGTGGCACCGCATCCTTGAGTCGGGCTCTCGATCTGAAACTGACGCGTGAAGGTGCGCATGGTTTCAACATTACCGGTACTTTGACCGAGCCCCACGTGGTGATGAACACGACTCCAGATACCCAGGCCGCTCTCAAACCATGAAGTCACGTTTTTTGTTTGCTGTTCTTATTCTGCTACTGACCAATCTGACTCTCCATTCCTGGTCGCAAAACAATTCCGGTACAAACTCAAGCCTCGTGGCAACCACGGAACAAAAGCTGCAGCGCTTGGAGGACAACGGAGCACAATCAAGTCCCAGTTCTGATCCGACGGAATTCACGGAACAGGAAATCAACGCGTACGTTGCTTCCGGCAACGTCAAGTTGCCAGCAGGCGTGCAATCGGTTGTTTTTCGGGAGCAGCCACAGATTGTAGTTGGAACAGCGCGAGTCGATTTTGATCAGCTCAAGGCGGGCAAGAATTCCTACAACCCGCTGTTGTCGGTGTTCAGCGGTCTGCACGACGTTGTAGCGACGGCCCACGCGCACGGGGCACATGGAGAGGGGATCGTGCATGTGGACTCGGTTTCCATCGACGGCGTTGACGTCCCGCCCTTCGTTCTAAATCTGTTCGTAGAGAAATATTTAAAGCCTCGGTATCCGGAGATCGGAATTGATTCGAGGTTTGCTCTGCCGGATAGGGTTGACACGGCGACCGTCGGATTGCACAAGGTCACGGTTACGCAGAAGTAGAACCTGTGCTGCGATAACAACACTTGATCCTACTATCTCTGATAACCAGCGCCGCGCAGCACTTTTCCCGGCAGCGCTCCCGTCATCTTTCCCTGATCAATCACCGAAACGCCGTTCACCAGCACGTACTCCATTCCCTGCGATAGCTGGTTGGGATTCTCGAAAGTAGCGAGGTCGCGGATCGTCGCCGGATCGAAAATGACGACATCGGCCCACATACTCGCTTTCAGCACGCCGCGATCGGTCAACCGCATGCGTTGCGCGGGCAAGGCTGCAAACTTTCTGATTGCATCCTCAAGAGTCAGCTTCTTTTCCTCGCGGACATACTTGCGCAGAATGCGGGGGAAGGTACCGAAGGCACGCGGGTGTGGATGTTCCTGACCCAGAATCCCCTCCGGCGATGCGCCCGACGAATCGTTGTCGAACGAAACCCATGGCTGCTGCAGCGCCAGAACCACATCCGGCTCCGACATGCCGAAGACGGCAACGCCTGTGGCTACGTTGTCTTCGATGAGCAAGTCGAATAGCGCATCCATCGGGTCCTTGTTCTGGATTTTTGCCACTTCGGCCAGGGTCTTGCCCTGCAGCGGAAGTAGTTTGGGGTTCTGCACCACTCCGATCAAAACCGATTCGGGGCCGGGGATTTCCTGCCATTCGTTGTCCCAGTCACTTGATGCGGTGCTCATGTCTTTGCGGATGCGGGCGCGCGTCGCAGGATCCTTCAACCGCTCAATCAGTTTGGCGTCTCCGCCATCGTGAGCCCATGCCGGAATGAATGCGGAGAAATCATTGAACCATGCAGTGTAGGCATAAGTGTCCGCTGTCACGTCCATTCCTTGCGCCCGGGCCGCGTCAATTTTTGCCACCACCTCCGGCATGCGTCCCCAATTGGCCTTGCCGGCGACCTTGATATGCCAAATTTCAACCGGCAGCTGTCCCTCGCGTCCGATGCGCAAAGCTTCATCGATTGACGTCAGAACCGAAGTGCTCTCGTTGCGCATGTGGGTCGCATAAATCCCACCAAACTTTCCTGCTTCGGAAGCCAGGGCAATCAACTCCTCCGTCCTGGCGTAGGGAGCCGGTGCATACATGAGCGACGTAGACAGTCCCACGGCTCCTTCGCGCATCGCCTGCCGGACCAAGGATTTCATCTGATCCAGTTGAGCGGCCGTCGGCTGCTTGTCCTCATCCCCGATAACGATTCGGCGAACCTGAGTGGCGCCGACGTAGCTGGCGAGGTTAATTCCCATGCCCTGCTTTTCGAGGCGGGCAAAGTATTGTTGGAATGTGAGCCAGTCGGGCGTGATGTGGTAGTGGTTGTAGTTTGCCTGGCCGGCGTGAATGACAGCGTCATTCAACGGGGCGGCGGAATTACCTTCACCGGTAATTTCGGTCGTAATACCCTGATAAATTTTGGACGGAAGGCGTGGGTCGACCAGAATAGTCAGCTCCGACTGACCCAGCATGTCAATGAACCCGGGAGCCACGACCATGCCGCGAGCGTCGATCGTGCGACTGCGCTGCGCGTCGGCAAGATTTCCGATGGCCGCAATTCTGCCGGCCCGAATACCCACATCGCCCGAATACCAGGGAGAGCCAGTGCCGTCAATGATGTGGCCATTGATGATGACGGTGTCGAAAGATTGGGAACCAGGCGCGGCCTGCGACCATAGCAGAGGAACTGCAGACAGCAACAACGCCGCCGTGAATAAATGTTTCCTGAGACGTCCGCTAGTTCCCATGTTTGTTGGTACCCTTTCTTTTAACTTATTCAATCGGCGCGCTCTCTCCAAGACTTGGGTGGTTCGGACAAGCCCGGCTCAGATCCGGCGAGACGCCGGCGCTACAAAGGCAGCGAATTATAGAACACCAACAGGCATGCGCCGGTCTGAAAGTCACGCGATGCTTGCCTCGTGTGTTTTCGCCCGAAGCCGCTGTGTTATGTTTTAACCGCACTGATCACTGAAGTGAGGCGCCATGCCCCGATACGAATATCGTGTCTTGAACCCGGTTCCAAACGCTGAAAAAGCCTTCTTGGCGTGGATTGACGAACTGGACCGGAAGTTTGCGAATCGCGACCCGCAACACCGAAGCGATGTGGTGCGCGACGCTCTGAGCGAGTTGTATCTGGGACGATCTTACGCAGCGCCAGACCCGGCTTCTCCCCTCGCAATTCAGTCCCTGGTGCATTCTTTTGATCCGCGAAATACCACGCTGGAGCCCGAAACCTACGGTGATGCGGATGCCGCGAAGTATGGCGAGCGCAAGCCGCTGATCTGGTTCTGGATGATGTATGACCGGTCTCCCGTAGGCTTGAATCACTGGCTGGGGCACAAGATGCGCGCCATGCTTGCCCGCCACGTCTTCAAACATTGTGGCAGTAACGTGAAGATTTTTCACGGAGTGGAGTTCTCCTTCGGCTACAACCTGACGGTGGAGGACAACTGCACCATCCACAAATACGTCCTGCTTGATGACCGCGGCGAGATTATCATCCACGAAGGATCGTCGGTTTCCGACTACGCCAACATTTATTCACACGCTCACGATCTCAACGACGGCATGATTGTAAGTAATCACAAGACGGAAATCGGGCCCAAGGCACGCATTACTTATCACGCAACCGTTTTGAGCGGCGTGAAAGTCGGCGAGCACGGAATGGTAGGTTCGATGGGCGTCGCCTCTAAGGATGTGGAACCGTTCACCGTGGTAGGCGGCATCCCCGCCAAGCCCATCAAGGTGAAATCCATAGCACCGGAAGCGCTGCAAAGACCGATCGAAAAGAAATAGCAAAGAGGATCGTTACACGACGACCGACCTGCCCCGAAGCAAAGTCTCGCAGCGGGGACCCGCACCGGAATTGGCATTCCCCATGTTAGTATCGAAGCCAATCCCGCATGAATCTGCAACACATCGACATCCTGGACATTGTGTTTCAGTTGATCGCGTTTCTGTTCGCGATCAGCGTGCATGAGTCGGCCCACGCGTGGATGGCTAATCTGCGAGGCGATCCGACCGCCCGGATGCTGGGACGCATTTCGCTCAATCCGATCCGGCACATCGACTTGTTTGGAACACTGTTGCTGCCTGCAGTCGCAATGCTTACGCACCTGCCGGTTCTCGGATGGGCCAAGCCAACACCCGTAGACCCGCGAAACTTCAAGAATCCGGTGCTCGATGACATCCTCACTTCGGTTGTGGGACCGATCAGTAACTTCGTGGTTGCGACAGGTGCCGTTCTCATCCTGGTCGTTGTAAAAACCGTTTCACCGGCAGGACAGCAGATTGTTTTTGGGACGCTCACGGGTTCTGACTTTGCAGATAGCAACTCATTGCTGGTTCCCTTCTGCAAGCTCATTTTCGAAGTAATGGTGATCAATATCGTGCTCGGAGTGTTTAACCTCATTCCGGTTCCGCCGCTGGACGGCAGCCACGTTGTGCGCCACCTGTTGCCGGCTGGAATGTTGAAGATCTATGACACCATTGGAACGTTTGGTTTGCTGCTTCTGGTGTTTATGGGCGGCAGGTTTCTAGGCCGGCTGATCAATCCTGTTTTCCAACTTTTCACAAATATTCTTCTGACATTGTGATGACCTCTCGCTCAAGCCAACGGAAACGCGTCCTCAGCGGTATGCGCTCGACGGGCAAACTGCATCTCGGGAACTACGTCGGCGCGCTGGATAACTGGGTGCGCATGCAGGACCAGTACGACTGTTTTTTCTTCGTGGCCGACTGGCATGCGCTCACAACCGATTACGCCGACACTTCAAAGATCAAAGAAAACTCGCTGCAGGTCTTGCTGGACTGGCTGGCCGCCGGCCTGGATCCGGAACGCTGCACCATGTTTATCCAGTCACATGTTCCGCAGCATGCCGAGTTGCATCTGCTGTTTTCCATGATCACGCCGCTAGGTTGGCTGGAGCGCGTCCCCACCTACAAGGAGCAGCGCGAAAATATCGCCGAAAAGGATCTGAGTACTTACGGATTTCTCGGGTACCCGGTGCTGCAAGCGGCGGACATCCTGATCTACAAGGGCGATTTTGTCCCGGTAGGCGAAGATCAGGTTCCCCATGTTGAACTGACGCGTGAGATCGCGCGCCGCTTCAATATGTTCTATACCCGCAAAGGCTCGTACGTTTTTCCCGAGCCGCAACCGTTATTGACTCCAGCCGCGAAGCTGCCAGGCACCGACGGCCGAAAGATGTCGAAGTCTTACGGCAACACCATCCTGCTCACCGACCCCGAGCCGGTGGTGCGCCAGAAACTCAAGACCATGGTGACCGATCCAGCGCGCGTTCGCCGCAGCGATCCCGGCAATCCTGACGTTTGCCCGGTTGGGGACCTGCACAAGATTTTCAGCGACCGCGCGACTATCATGAAAGTAGATGAAGGCTGCCGGTCAGCCGGTATCGGCTGCATCGAATGCAAGGGTTGGGCGGCGGACGCGCTGGTGAGTGTCCTAAACCCCATGCAGGAGCGGCGAAAGAAATATGAGGACAATCCCCGCCTGGCCTGGGATATTCTGGAGGCAGGCTCCTCCCGGGCTGGCAAGGTGGCGGGAGCTACCATGGACGAGGTTCGGGACGCGATGGGGATGTCCCTCGATTACCAGGGCGCAAGCGGCCCGTCGGCGGGAACCGGGAAACCGTAAATCACAGCGACGGTTAGTCAGGGCACGATGGCTGAGAATTTGAAAATCGCGGCAGCTGCGACTTCCTCGCCGGAAGTCGGCGCACTGGCGCCAGTAGTGGAGATGCCGTCTGCACAGAAACCGAAACCGGAAAGTGACTTCCCTTTCTCGGTGATGGTCAGCGACGTTTATGAAGGCCCGCTCGATCTTCTGCTGGACCTGATTCGCAAGCAGGACATTGATATCTACGATATCCCGATTGCCAGAATCACTGCGCAATATCTGGCTTACGTTGAGAAGCTGCGGGAACTGGATGTGAATGTCGCCGCCGAATTCATTTACATGGCGGCCGTTCTGATTCATATCAAGTCGAAGATGCTGTTGCCACGCGATCCCGACGCGTTGGCCGGCACTGAAGAAGATCCGCGGATGGAGCTGGTCAACCGGCTCATCGAACACGAGAAGTTCAAATCTGCGGCGCAGATGCTGTTACAAAAGCAGCAGATTGAAGATGCCGTGCGGTCGAACCCTTCCATCAAGGAATTCATGGATGCGGAAGGGACTGAGCCGGAGATCGCAGCCGATGTCATTGACCTGGTAAAAACCTTCCAGCAGATTTTGGAGCGGGCCCGCACCCGCCCCATGCTCCAGGTTGACGAAGAAACTGTCACTGTCGGGCAGATGATCGAATATCTCCGAAGAAGGTTGGCGCTTGAGGACCGGCCTTTGCGGTTAAAGCAAATTCTGCGGAACGTAAATTCCCATCAGGCGCTAGTGTGCATGTTTCTCGCCTTGCTGGAGATGGTGCGTCTGCAGGCAATTCAATTGCGGCAAGATCGTATGTTTGGCGAAATCCTGCTGCGCAAACATACTGGATTTGAAGCCATCGCCGCTGAGCAGGCTGCGATCCGGGACGACTGGCGATAAACCAGTCGTTCGTCGTTTGTTTATCATCACTATGATTGGTTGTTGACCATGATTGGTAGTTTTTTGAGTTGTCAGGGCGCTTAAACATGAGTCTTAAAGCAAAACTTGAAGCGATTATTTACGCGGCGGAGACGCCGATCACGCTCGACCACATCGTGCTGCTCGTGAAAGAGGCTGTGGTCGCCGAAGGTGTGGCGGACGATGCCGAGGTTAAATCGCAGGTCCGCGCTGCGCTGGAAGAACTCATGGCCGACTATGGCGCGGCCACCCACGGAATTGAAATTCGGCAGGTTGCCGGCGGGTACCGCATGTCCACCAAGCCGGAGCAACATGACGTGGTGCGCGACTTTGCCAAGAGTCTAAAGCCACCGATCCGTCTGTCGCTCCCCGCGCTGGAGACACTTGCGGTGATCGCTTACAAGCAGCCGGTCACCGTACCGGAAATCAGCGAAATTCGTGGAGTAGATTCCAGCGGAGTCATTGCGACACTGCTGGATCGAAAGCTGATCACCACTGCCGGGACGGAAAGCAGTCATCGGCCGGCCTATCCTCTACAAATCCACCAAAGAGTTTCTGTTGCGGTTTGGGCTCAAGGACGTGAACGAACTGCCCAGCATGGAAGAGTTCGAGAAAGCTGGTGGCGGAATCATTCCAGAGCGAGATGCAGCCCCTGTCGGACAGTCCGGCAGAAGCAGCTGAATCGTCGTCTGGCGCGGCCACCGACAGACAAGTTCAAGACGAACAAGTTGTATCCGAGCCCGTACCCGTCGCTGTCGGGGAGACTCCTGAAACGGCGACAGCCGAGGCGGTCACCGCGGAAGTACCCGCCGTCGACCAGAATATTGCCGAGGAACACGTTTCCGACGAACACATGGCTGGCGAAAAAGACCCTGCCGCGTGAAGCCTACTCGGCCCTGTATCCGACTCGTTGGCTCAGACCCTTTGATTTCAGGCGACAGTAGTGTTGTCGCCGGCCCGATCACTAATCAACGTGAAAACTCATGCCTGCTGAACGTCTGCAAAAGATAATCGCCGCTGCGGGAATTGCTTCTCGCCGCAAGTCGGAACAACTCATCGCCGGCGGCCTGGTTTCAGTCAATGGGAAGATCGTTACCGAACTCGGTAGCAAGGCTGATGCCGAACATGACCACATCCGTGTAAACGGCAAACTGCTGCACGGTGCGCAGAAAAATGTATACCTGCTGATGAACAAGCCAAAGGGATACATTACCGCGGTGAGCGATCCGGAAAAGCGATCCACAGTGATGGACCTGTTGCGTGGAGTGGGAGTGCGCGTTTATCCGGTCGGCCGGCTCGATTACGCCAGCGAGGGGCTGCTTTTGCTCAGCAACGATGGCGAGCTGGCGGCTGCGCTGATGAAGGCCTCATCGCATGTCCCAAAAACTTATCTGGTAAAAGTCGCTGGCACGCCGTCGGCAGACGGACTGGCTAAACTGCGCTCGGGAGTCTTCATCCAGTCGAAGGGCGGACGAAGGTCCAAGACGGCGCCGGCCAAGATCGTGCCGATCCGTGAAGCGGACAATCCCTGGTACGAAGTCACGCTCATCGAAGGAAAAAACCGGCAGATCCGGCGAATGTTTGAGGCGGTTGGGCATCACGTGGAAAAAATCAAAAGGGTTCGCTACGGACCACTACAGCTCGATGTCTCGCCGGGAAAATTTCGGCATCTGACGCTCAAAGAAGTCACCCGCTTGAAATCCGCTGTTAAATAACTCGCTGCAAAGCCGGGGTTCTCGAAATCATTTTTGACACTTTGGACAGTAGTGACTGCTGCGGCCCGCGATCACGATGCGTTTGATCGGCGTCTTGCAAACCAGGCAAGGCTCGCCCTCGCGGCCGTACACCCGATGCTGGAGCTGAAAAAAACCTTCTTCGCCATCAGCGCCGACGTAATCGGAAACGGACGAACCGCCCGCGGAAATCGCCTCCTGCAGAACTTCTTTTAAAGCGAGGTAGAGACGCCGCAAATCCTCCGAGGTAAGCGATGAAGCCCGGCGGCGCGGCCGTATGCCTGCCCGAAACAGCGACTCATCCGCGTAGATATTCCCCACCCCACTTAGAAGTTTCTGGTTCAGCAGGGCGCTTTTGATCGGAGTCTTACGCCCGCGAAAAAGGGCGACGAACTGATCCAGTTGAACTTCGAGTGGCTCCGATCCCCCTGCCTCGAAATTGTGGGCCACACTTAAACGTCCGAATCGACGCGGATCGACAAAGCGCAATTCCCTGCCCGACGCCAGCTTCACAATTGCATGGGTGTGCTTCGCGAATTTCAGCGTCGGGCTCACACACCAGCAACCGGCCAGTCATTCCTAGATGAACAATCCATTGTGCGGTCGATTTTGCAGCCGGTTGGGTAGATTTGGCAGCCCCGCCAGCCGGCTTCTTGCGTGGCCACCGAACCACGCGATTTCTTTTGCGCCTTCGCGGATGAACGTGTTCACCGATCCGGACTCGAGGTCGACAACGATATGCTTTCCAACGCGGCGCACTCCGGTGATCCGCCGCGATTCCAGGGTCGCTCGCGATCTCAGCCGCGGAGGATTTCAACGGCTCGGGCTTCGAGCCAAGCCATACAGACTCGACAACATCACCGGTGACCCGGCTGGCTAGTCCCCGTGCGATGGTCTCAACCTCGGGAAGTTCAGGCATGAAATCAGTCTACAGTCGTCGAGTCCAGTCAAGTCGTCCGCCCAGCCATATCCTGAATACGAAAACGGCGATTCACGGCGTCAGTTCGAATTGCTCATCCACGGCCCGGCAGGTTATCATTATCAGTACACATCAGCCCCTTTTTCCCTGCAATTCAATGTAAATCTGTTCCCCATGGGCATAGAGTGTGTGCGACCCTGCAATGCGGCCGGGGTGGCCGCCATCCTGTTCCATGGAGTCATCTTTGAAGAAGGGCAAGACTGCGGTCATCGTGGGCGCCCAGTGGGGCGACGAGGGTAAAGGCAAAATCGTCGACGTTCTTTCGGAGAATTTCTCGGTCGTGGCCCGCTATGCCGGCGGCCACAACGCCGGGCCACACCGTCATTATCAATGGGAAAAAATTCATTCTGCAGCTGGTTCCCTGCGGAATTCTGCGGCCCGGCTGCCGCAGCGTCATTGGCAATGGCGTGGTGCTCGATCCCGATGGCCTTCCTCAAGGAAGTCGCCGCTTTGCGCGAGACGGGCGTGAAGGTCGATGGCAGCCTGTTCGTCAGCAACCGTGCTCACGTGATTCTGCCTTACCATCGCATGATCGAACTGGCCTCGGAGAATGCTCCGGGCCGGGTAAAAATCGGCACGACTTCCCGCGGCATCGGGCCCGCCTACGAAGACAAGATGGGCCGTCGCGGCCTGCGGGTCGCGGACCTGCTCGATCTGAAGCTGCTGCGAACGCACATTGAAAACGCCTGCCGCGAAAAAAACATGATCGCGCATGCGCTGTTCAACTCGGAGCCGCTCGATCCCGACAAGATGTATCAGGAATATGCAGAGGCTTCGGCCAAAGTGGCGCCGTTCGTATGCGATACCGCCGCGCTGCTGAACCAGGCGATCGCCGACGGCGAGTCGGTTATGTTCGAAGGCGCGCAGGGCACGATGCTCGACATTGATCACGGCACTTATCCCTTTGTGACCTCCTCCAGCGCTACCTCGGGCGGAGCCGTCATCGGAACCGGCGTCGCGCCAACCGCCATCAATGCCGTGATCGGCGTTACCAAGGCCTACTGCACGCGCGTGGGCGGCGGCCCATTCCCCACCGAAGCTCTCGATGACCGTGGAGACCTGCTGCGGGCTCGGGGCAACGAGTATGGCGCGGTCACCGGACGTCCGCGGCGCTGCGGCTGGCTCGACTTGCCACTGTTGCGATACGCTGGCATGATTAACGGCATCTCCTGGCTGGTCGTCACCAAGCTGGATGTGCTGGATGAACTGGCCGAGATTCCGGTTTGCGTCGGCTACAAGATCGATGGCAAAGTGACGGAGGAAATTCCCGCCCACGCCAGCGGCTATGATGCGATCGAGTGTGTTTACCACACCATGCCGGGATGGCGCACGTTCCACGCAGGGCATCACGGAGTTGGAAAAGCTGCCGAAGGCGGCGCGAGAGTATCTGAATTTTCTCGAGAAGGAAAGCGGAGCCCGGGTCGGTATGGTCTCTACCGGGCCGGGACGCGAGCAGACCATGTTTGTGGAAGGCTTCGCGGCTGCACTCGATGAGTTGACCGGACAGAAAGCTGCGGTTTCGTCAAAAATCTATACCTAGGGAGCAGGTGATGGTTGTTCTGGCGGTGACGTGGATGGCAAAAGTAGGCCGGGAAACCGAGATGGCCGGACTTTTTTCCAAGCTGACCGACGAGTCACGCAAGGAGCCCGGCTGCGTCATGTACCAGGTACATCGCCACAAGACCGAGCCGCGCCGCTTCTTCATCTATGAACAATACAAGGACGATGCGGCGCTTGAGGCCCACCGCGCCGCGCCCCACTTCCTGCAGTACGCGAAGAAAGAACTACCGAAGATTTGGCGACCGCGTGGAAGGCCATCTCTACGAACCGCTAGGCTGACTATGTGGACGTGTGACGCAGTTGCGGCTCTCGCCCGCGTTCAAGCTGTCACTTCCCTTTGTCCGCCATCAGCACTCCGCCCGAAGCGTAGCTCTCCTTCGACACTTCCTGAAAAGTCACCACGACGGCCTCGCGGCGAGCGCCCGCCTCTTCCACCATGGCGTCGGTAATGCGCTGCGCCAGCTTGCGTTTTTGATCGGCCGTGCGGCCGGTCAGCATTGTGACTTGAATCAATGGCATAGAACATCTCCTGTCTGACAGGCGTCTAGCTCGTCACCATGTCCTGGCGGTTATTGCGCCAGTTCGTATCCTGCGAAGAAAAAGCTCAACTCGATATCTGGCGGTATCATCGGCATCGGAGCCGTGAATCGCGTTGTAGCTCGATGCTGGTGGCCCACTTTTTGCGAATCGTGCCTTCTTCCGCATTCGCGGGATTGGTGGCGCCCATCAGCTTGCGCAAATCGGCGATGGCATTTTCTTTTTCCAGCGCCAAGACCACGATTGGACCGCTGGACATGAAGTCTGTCAGCGAATTGAAGAACGGCTTGCTGGCGTGGACAGCGTAGAACTGCTCCGCCTGATGCTTGGAAATCTCGAGCATTTTCATGCACAGGATATTGAAGCCATTCTTCTCGAATTGCTCGATGATGTCGCCGATGGCATTTTTACGAACGGCGTCAGGTTTGACGATGGTCAGAGTACGTTGAAGTGTTTTCATTGTTTAGTCGAAAGTCCTTGGTCGTTGGCTGAGAAGCGGAAACTAAAATCTGAGCAACCGCAGTTTAAACTTTCACGCCCATCACCGCAGCCACGGTTTCGCCGATATCGGCCGGCGATTTCGCAACTCGAATTCCGGCCGCTTCCATCACCTTAATCTTCTCGGCGGCGGTTCCCTTGCCGCCCGAGATGATCGCCCCGGCATGGCCCATGCGCCGCCCGGGAGGCGCGGTCTGACCCGCGATAAATCCCACCACTGGCTTCTTCATATACGCTTTTATGTACTCTGCGGCGGTTTCCTCGGCATTGCCGCCAATCTCGCCGATCATGACTACGGCTTCGGTTTGGGGATCGCGGTTGAACAACTCCAGCGCATCCAGAAAATTGGTGCCGATGATGGGATCGCCACCGATGCCGATCGCCGTGGATTGCCCAATTCCGCGAGTGGTCAGTTGATAGACCGCCTCGTAAGTGAGCGTTCCGGACCGCGAAACGATTCCCACCGGCCCTTCCTTGTGGATCCGGGCAGGCATGATGCCGATCTTGCAATGCCCCGGTGAAATGATGCCCGGGCAATTGGGACCGATCAGCCGCGATCGCCGATTCTGCAGAAACTCCCAGGCACGAACCATGTCCAGAGTCGGGATGCCTTCCGTGATGCAGACGATCAATTCCAGTTCGGCGTCGGCGGCTTCCATGATCGCGTCAGCGGCGAATGGCGGCGGCACAAATATGACCGACGTATCTGCCCCAGTCTTGTCCACCGCCTCCTGGACCGTATTGAAGATCGGCCAGCCCTCGTGCGTGGTTCCGCCCTTGCCCGGAGTGACCCCGCCCACGATCTGCGTGCCATACTCCGCGCAGGCTTTGGCGTGAAAAGTGCCTTCCCGGCCGGTCAGTCCCTGGACGATCACCCGTGTCGACTTATTTACCAGAATGCTCATGGATTCCTTGGTAGCGCAGCGACTGCTAGCGTTTTAGCCGCCGCCACGACTTTCTCGGCGGCATCTTTCATGGTTTCAGCGACAATAAAATTCAAACCTGACTGTTTCAGAATCTCGCGCCCGGCTTCGACGTTGGTGCCCTCCAACCGCAGAACGATCGGAAGCTGAATTTGAGTCTTCCTGGCCGCCTCCACCACGCCGGTCGCCAGCGTATCCACGCGAAGGATTCCACCAAAAATATTGATCAGACACAGCTTTCACATTCTTGTCGCTGAGCAGAATTTCAAAGGCATGGGTCACCTGCTCGGAGTTTGCGCCTCCGCCCACGTCCAGAAAATTCGCCGGCATGCCGCCCGCATACTTGATGATGTCCATGGTCGCCATGGCCAACCCGGCGCCGTTCACCATGCAGCCGACGTTCCCATCCAGCTTGATGTAGTTCAAGCTGTACTTGGACGCCTCAACTTCCAACGGATCTTCTTCGGTCGGATCGCGCAGTTCGCGAAGGTCGGCATGGCGGAACATCGCATTGTCGTCGAAATTCATTTTCGCGTCCAGCGCGAACAGGCGGCCGTCGGTGCAGGTGATAAACGGATTGATCTCCATCAGCGAGGAGTCGGTATCCGCGAATGCGCGGTACAACCCGGTCATGAACTTGACCGCCTGATTGATTTGTGCGGCTTTAAGCCCCAGCGCGAAAGCCAGCTTTGCGCGCCTGAAAGGCCTCCAGGCCCATGCCTGGATCGATATATTCCTTGAGAATCGCGGCTGGATTTTCGGCCGCAACCTGCTCGATTTCCATTCCACCGGCCGCCGACGCCATAAACACAGGCCGGGCTTCGGCGCGGTCGATGACGATCCCCAGATAAAGTTCCTTTTCGATGGGCAGAGTTTCTTCGATCAGCAACCGGCGCACTACGCGGCCCTCAGGACCGGTCTGATGCGTCACCAGGGTCATCCCAAGGATTTTGCCCGCGAGGCTGGCGGCTTCTTCGACCGACTTGGCAATTTTTACTCCGCCGCCCTTGCCGCGCCCGCCCGCATGGATCTGTGCCTTGACCACCACACCTGAAGCGCCCGCGTCGAATAAGCTCTTGGCCGCCGCTTCCGCTGCCGGAACGGTTTCCGCCATTTCACCGCGCGGGACCGCGACCCCATACTTCTTCAGGATTTCCTTCGCCTGGTATTCATGAATTTTCATAAAGATTCCTGACTGGACCTATCGGTAGACGTTCGCTTGCAGCTTGAAACAGCGGGCAGCAACGTTTGATTCTATCGAATGATTCTATCGAACGGTCGAGCGATAGGGCAAACGGCGAAAACCACGAACCACAAAGGTCACGAAGTATCACGAAGGAATTCTCCCGAGATTCCTTCGTGATACTTCGTGACCTCTGTGCGTTGAATCCGCGGCTTCGCCAAATCGCATCACGATGCTACTCTTAATATCGATTTGCTCTTCTCGTCGCTATGATCACCGAAGCCCTCCAACGCATCGCCAACAACTGCGAATCGCTTACCCGTGAAGAAGCTCGGACGGTCATGACCGAGATTTTTTCCGGCAAAGCCTCTGACGCCCAAATTGCTGCCTTGCTCGTCGCCCTGCACATGAAGGGCGAGACAGTGGAAGAGATCGTAGGTTGTGCGGAAGCAATTCGGGACGCCGCCGAACCTCTACCCAGTCACGACGGTGCCACCGTCTCTGTAAGCGGGACCGGGACGCGATGCGCTGGTGGATACCTGCGGCACCGGGGGCGACGCGTCCGGCACCTTCAATATTTCCACGGCCACCGCTTTCGTCGTGGCGGGCGCCGGCGTGCGTGTGGCGAAGCATGGCAACCGGAGCCTGAGTTCCAAATGCGGCTCGGCGGATGTCATGGAAGCGCTCGGAGTAAAAATCAGCCTGCCGACGGCAGTGCTGGCCGCTTGTCTTGAAGAAGTAGGCATGGTGTTTCTGTTCGCGCCAGCCATGCACTCCGCCATGAAATATGTCCAGCCCGCCCGCCGCGAACTTCGGCTGCGCACAATATTTAATCTTCTGGGCCCGCTGACCAATCCGGCGCATGCTTCGGCCCAGGTGGTAGGTGTCTATTCCGTCGAGCTGGTGGAAAAACTGGCGGAGGCCCTCAGCATGCTGGGCCTTCATCGCGCTCTGGTCGTGCACGGACTGGATGGCCTCGATGAGATCACCATCACCGGCCCAACCCGGATCGCGGAAGTGCGCGATGGCAAGGTTCGCACCTATGAAGTCACGCCGGAAGAGTTCGGTATGAAGCGTGCCAGCCTGGAAGACATCTCAGGCGGTGACGCTAATACCAATGCGGCCATCATTCGCGACATTCTTGCGGGAACGAAGTCGCCGCGGCGGAACGTAGTCTTGCTGAATGCAGCCGCCGCTCTGGTCGCCGGTGGGAAAGCTCGATCACTTGAACGACGCACTGCCAATGGCCGCGCAGTCCATCGACTCAGGAGCCGCGGCCAAGAAACTGAAGGACCTGGTGGAGTACACCACCACGTATTTCACTTAACCTTGTTTCAGCAGACGTGGACTCGGACGTCAGACTCCGCTGACTAGGGCTGCGGTCCGACGTCCGAGGTCCGAAGTCCGCTTACGCCTTGGCTTCTTTTTTCAATCTTTCAATTTGTGCCAGGTGGCTCGCGCCGTGCGTACCCATTCTTTCAACAAGTTCCGCCACCGTGAAGTGTTTCTGGGTTTCGGGATGAAAGGCCGACTTCTCAAGGTCCCCCGGTTTGAGGCGCTGCAATAACCGCAGGTTGGCGATGACGATTCAGGCCGTAAAGCGCAATCAGTTCGGCGGGCGGAGTCTCCATGTGGCCCAGGTTGCGCGCCCAGTCATTCTGATCCATCGGCGCAATCACCGGCTTCTTGTCCGCGAGCATCTGGCGAAGGCGGTAAGCATAGACGATTTCAATGTCGGCCAGGTGACCGAGGACTTCCAGAATGCACCATTTGTCCGAGGCGGGCTTGAAGCGCACCATCTTTTCCGGCAATCCGGACACCGCCAGCCGCGATTTGCTTCGGGCTCTTCTCCGCCGCGTCAAGATGATTTTTAAGTTCGCTCTCGGTCATCGAGACTCCTCTCACTGGGTAATTTGCGGAATCGGGTAATCTGAGAAATTGACAAATATCAGCTGCCCGATTCGCAATTACTTGAACTGCCACCTTACGACACTCTAAACAGTCACCTTCTGCATCCACTCCGCCACCTGCACGTTCCAACCTAGCTCTTTCGTGCATTGCATCCCGAAGCTGAGACGATGCTGACGGCTCGCCGTGCACCAAGTAGGTTACCTCGGGCTTGTTGGAAAAGCTGCGCAACCATTCCAGCAGCTCCGGAGTATCGGCGTGATCGCTGAATTGTTCGAGGGTCGCGATCTGGGCGCGGATCGGCACGGTTTCACCAAAAATGCGCACTTCCGGCGACGCCGCTCTTGATCGTAAAGCCCCGCGTTCCCGGCGCCTGGAAGCCGATAAAGATCACTGTATTCTTCGGATCGGGCAGCCGCTGCATCAAGTGGTGCAGGATGCGTCCGCCGGTCACCATTCCACTGGATGAAACGATGATCGACGGAAAGTGCGTGGCGTTGATCTTCTTGGATTCGTCGGAGGTAGATGCGAATGTAAAACCCGGCCACTGCGAGCGGCGAGCCATATTGCGCAATCAAACGGCGGGTCTCGTCGCTGTATTCTTCGGTGTGTTTCAGGAAGACTTCCACCGCCTTGATGGCCATGGGACTGTCGCAATACACAGGAATTCGCGGAAGTTGCCCGGACTCCATCAGCTACTTCAGCATGAACAGAAATTTCTGCGTGCGCTCGACAGCGAATGCGGGCACGATCACGCTCCCGCCGCGCTGCACGGTTTTGCGGATGATTTCCGCCAACTGTGGCCGCGGGATCTTCGGTCGGGATGCTGCCGGTTGCCGTAAGTCGATTCCATCACCAGAATGTCAGCCGTTTCGCCCTCGTTGGGCCCGGACCTTAACGACTTTGCCGGGTGCCATGGCACTATCTCGAACGCGGCCAATATCTCCGGTAAACAGCAGCCGCCGGATTTCACGATCCATCGTTGAGGGTCAGTTCCACCATGGCAGATCCCAGGATGTGCGCGGCTTTGACAAATCGAAACGAGACCTCTGGTGACAGCCGTCGGGCTTCTTCGAACTGTACCGGCTGGAAATATTTCAGACTCGCCTCGGCCTCCGCCAGCGTGTACAGCGGCAACGCCGGATGGTGTTTCGATCGCTTGTGCCGGTTATAGAAATTTGCGTCTTCTTCCTGCAGATGTCCGGAATCCGGCAAAATAATTCCACACAGATCAATCGTTGACGGCGTGGCATAAATCGGACCTCGGAAGCCTTCACGCACCAGCCGTGGAATCCATCCGCAGTGATCGAGATGCGCATGGGTCAGGATGACAGCGTCGATACTATTTGCCGGAACCGGCAAGGGTTGCCAGTTGCGTTCCCGCCATTCCTTGGCGCCCTGAAACATCCCGCAGTCAATCAGCAACTGAAATCCACTTTCCGCGCCAGCATCCGGACTCGTATTGACCAGATGCTTCGAACCGGTAACCGTGCCGGCGGCGCCAAGGAACTGGATGTAAGCCAATGTTTCCTCCGCGAACCAAGTGAGACTATTTTAGGTGTGATTTCAGATCGCAGATTTGTAAACCGACACGAGACCGCAATCTGAAACCTTGCATCTGAAATCTTCAATTGCCTTTATCGGGAATCACAATCTCGAAGGCTTTTCTGCTTGTGTCGCTCTCCGGCACGCTGCCATCGTTGACAACCACTTCCAATGGAGCGGAGGCTGCCTCGAGACGAATCACCGCTTGCGATCTTCGCGCGCACTTCGAGCCTTTTGATTACCTGGCCCTCTACCATGGTGAGAGTTACCGGCACCTCGGCGCCCGCGTCCTCCACGGTTCTCCACCGTGACCGTAACGACGTAGTTATTGGCAACCATCTTTCGAGGATAGGCCGATGCCACCCTGAAATCCGGCAAGCCACGAATCGCGATATACCCAGTCGTCGAAGAACCATCCCAGATCCCTCTTGGTTTGCGCTTCGATCAGATGCTGCAGGTATCCCGGCGTGGTGTCTGCATCCGGACGGTATGCTGCCAGCACCTGCTTCAACGCGCTTTCGCCGATCATGTCACGCAGCATCCACCACACATACATTGCCTTGCTGCGGTAGAACTCTTCAACGCTGGTATGGATGAGAGAGTCACCTGTTAGTGCATCGTTACCCGAATTGCCGTGACGCGCACCAGCCAACCGCCTTTTCCGCGTCCGCCACTGCGGTGCGATGCAAGCCCATGAAGTCGAGTGCGGCATCCCGCCCGTCTTCCCGTTCGCGATAAACCGCCTGGGCAAAATGCGCGAGCCCCTCGTAGATCCACGGCCGCGGCAGAATAGAACGTCGCGTGCGTAAGTTGATGGACGGCAGTGAACTGCTCCATCTTCGAATCTCCACTGAGTGGAGTCAGCAGCATGCTCCCGCTCTCATACGGCGCGGCCTCGCGGATCGGTCAGTTCGATGACTTCCGCTTTGACCTCGGCGCTTCCCCTCGGATTGCCAAACCACTCGGTCACGAACGGCGCCACTAATTGCGCCGCGACCGCATACTTCTCAGCCGCCGCTTTGTGATCTGGAAAATAAGAGATGTTGATCGACGGGCGATCGAGGGTTTCATAGTTCCCAATTACAAAAAGCGGCACCGTCTGTCCGAGCGGACGGAAGGCACATTCGCTGGTGCTCTCGTATGCCCTGTCCATCTGCTGATCGGATCTCAACCCGCCCGCCTCACCGTTGCACATCAAGATGACCGGGGCGCCTCTCCAGAGTGACTAAGCTTGATTCTCAACTGTGCGTCTGCCTCGCGAGCCTTCCATCGCGCCACCGTCTCAAATACTGTGTTCCCTTCCGAAAGATTCGCCGACTCTGTCGCCACCGGATACCAAACCACGTATCCAATGCCGCGCACCGCGGTAAACGATTTGCCAATCTGGTCCCAATCGCTATGTCTCGCTTGCTCCGCCGGCACGCCGATTCGTGTCAGCCGCGTTACATCAAGCGGAATAGTTCCCTCGTATCCAACTTCCAACTCAGCTGTTGCCTTTTGGCGGAATCTCTCTGGGCAGGGTCACCACCGCTTCCGAAAGCGAGCCGGTGTGATCGATGTCAGAGGTATATGGCTGGGATACGAACTGCACGGGTTTGCCGTCGAACTGGATCGAGCGCCAATCCAGCGTGGAGGAAATCTGAAGGGAGAGATTTTTCTGCGGCGAGGATGAATCGTTTCGCAAAACAATTTTGCCCCGCGCCGCCAAGCCGCTGCTGCTCAGGTTCTATTCGAACTTCCAGATTGTAGTTGGTAAAAGTAAAGGCTTCGCGATCCAGGGCGTAGGCATGAACCAGCAATCCGCAGAAGACCAAAACAATGCGGAGCAACTTCATTTTGTTTCCGCCGGCCTTTTCCTGCGCTGCCGCACGATTTCGTACAACATGACTCCCGCAGCCACCGACACATTCAGTGACGGCACTTTACCCAGCATAGGAATGGAAACCAGAAAATCGCACTTCTTCGCAACCAGGTCGTGAACTCCCTTGCCTTCGGAACCCAGCACGATGGCACAATCCATTTTGTAGTCGAGTGTGTCGTAAGTCTGTTTACCGCGCTCGTCGAGCCCCACGATCCAGAGATTCTTGGCTTTCAAATCTTCCAGCGTGCGCGCAATGTTTGTCACCTTGGCGATGGGAAGATGCTCGCTGGCGCCGGCGGAGGCCTTGGTCACGGTCGCAGTCACTCCGGCCGCGCGGCGCTCCGGAATCACGACTCCGTCCGCACCGGACGCATCGGCGGTACGCAGAATCGCGCCCAGATTATGCGGATCCTCAACGCCGTCCAGCACCACAATCAGCGAATACTCTCCCCGCTTGGCGGCGACCACGTCATCCAGATCGTTGTACTGTTTAGCCGAAGTAATCGCCACCACACCCTGGTGAGCATTGTTTCCCGCCATGCGATCAAGTTCGGGACGCCCCAGAAACCTTACCGCGACGCCGTTCCTCCGGCATTCGTCAACCACGCGCTGCAAGCGTAAGTCGTGACGCTCCTTCAGCACGCCCACCCACTCAAATGACCGCCCTCGCGCCTTCAGCGCTTCGGCGACAGCATTAATCCCATAGATGTAATTCATCGAGTCATCAGTTTACTGCCTGACAGGTATGCACGCGAGGCGGCGGGTACTTCAGATCGCCTTTCACTGTGTTCTTCGCGGGGTCTGCGCATGAAAAAGCCACCGCCACGTTGTGTGGCACTTTCAATGAGCACTCGCTATACTTTGAGTGCAATCGCCAGGAGAAGGAATGTCTCTGTCCGCTGTCATTGTGGACGATGAACAGCTCGCCCGCGACGAACTTGCCTTTCTGCTGAAAGACATCGGCGATGTGGACGTTGTAGCCCAGGGCAAGAACGGGATTGAGGGCGTGAATCTTATCCGCGAACACAATCCCGACCTCGTTTTTCTCGATGTGCAAATGCCGGGCCTCGACGGCTTTGGCGTCATCAAGAAACTGCTCGACCGGAAAGTCTCTCTTCCCAAAATCGTATTCGCTACCGCCTTTGACCAGTATGCGGTGAAAGCGTTCGAAGTGAATGCCGTCGACTACCTGCTTAAACCTTTTGACAAGAAACGCGTGGCGCAATCGGTTCAGAAGGTGCGAGACAAGATGGAAACCGGCAACGCGTCATCCGACAAACTGGAAACGCTGGTCCGGATGCTGGAATCACAGAAGCCCCAAGCCTCGAAACTATTGATCAAGTCGGCGGGCAGGCTCTTTCTGGTCAACCAGAAAGATATTGGATTCGCCTCGATCGAAGAGGGCGTCATCACGGTTGTGACGGGCGGGCCCAACGGCATGGAGGGCCAATCCAATTGCCGTACCCTGGAAGAGCTCCTGGAGAGCCTCGATCCTAATCTTTTCTGGCGAGCCCACCGCTCCTACCTGGTAAATATCAACCGCATCAAGGAAGTGGTTCCCTGGTTCAAGAGTTCTTATCAACTGCGAATGGACGATAAGAAGCAGACCGAAATCCCCGTAAGCCGGGCCCAAACCAAACGGCTGCGTGAGTTATTCGGACTGTAGTCGTGGCTCTGATCTTCGAGATCTGATGTCTCTTTAAGAACGGGGGAGGCGGCCAAGCTGGGAGAGTTTGGCCGCCCTTGGGCTGCTCAACGACAATCACGCCGCGAGCGCTTCCAAAGCGGTTCGATTCCGGATCACCAAGAGTTGATCCTTCCAGACGAATCAGTTCTTTCTTCTTGAGCTCACTCAACAATCTGGTCACGGTTTCGCGTGATGAACCGATCATTTGCGCGATCTCTTCGTGTGTGACATGGATCGGATTCGAACTTCGCTGGCGGTACTTTCGCGCTCGCGGTCGGCGCTCCATGAAAGCAGCAACCTAGCCAATTTGCCGGCAGAGGAACGGGCCAGCACCAATTCGTGAATATCCCTGTAGGCAGACTGGAATTCCCTGCTCAAGGCCTGCGCAGAGTGCAGGCCGACTTCCGCATACTTGTCCAGGAGCCTCATCAGAGAGTCGCGATCGATGAAGTTGACCTGGCATGGACCAGCCGTTTCTGCGGTGAGTTCATAGGGTGTCCCGGAAATCACCGCGCTCAGGCCCAACGCGTCGCCCGGAGCCGCCATCTTCAGAATCAGCACTTTGCCATCGCGCGATGTTGTCGAGAGTTTTACTTTTCCGGAGCAAAGCACCAGGCCGCCGCGAGGCATTTGTCCTTCTACGAACAACACCGCGCCTCCCGGGTAGGTGCTCAAGTGGCTGGAAGCGCTGAAAGATTTCAACACCTCAGACGACAGACCACAAAACCATTTGTCTTTGCGTAATTTGCAACTGATGCAATTTTCAATAATTTCCAGACCGTAGGGGGTCTTCATCGTCACTACCACCTCACCAATCTCACGTCTGAACATTCCGCTATCCGGCGGTGGCTTACATGCGCTGACCGATCTGTTGCGTAGCTCCCCAAGGCGCAATTGCAAATTTCGTGTTTTCGCAAGAAGCATTGTCGCCACGTTCGCTCCTGGCTCCGTCGACTGCAAACCCTGGACAAGTTCCCAACCGGCGCTGGCATTCCCGTTCTTGTGCCATTCCACAGCGCAGCCGAACAGATAGAGAGGGTCAACAGAGCTCTGGTTTCTTTCCTCGCTCTTCCCCCTCACCGCAACTACAGCCAACTGAGCGGTGCCGGAGTGGGGGATCGCAACCACCCGCGAGGCCACCGGGAAGGGTCGAACCTTCATTCCGTTGCGCCGGGCTTCTCCTGATCTCGCGCCGTGAGCAACACTCTGGGCCTCACTATTCGTTTGAGGTGATCCTGCCAACTGCTTCCAAGCATCACAAGATTTCGGTCAGATTGTTTCGACACTTGCTGGCGGGCCGTCCCGGATATCTCGTGGCAGGAGAAGGGCCAAAGACAGTCTTGTTTGTAAGTGGGGCAAACACGGAGGCATTCGTTCCAAAATGGCAAAGTACCCGTTTCGGAAGACTCTTTGACCTGCCGATGCTCCGGCACAATGCCGATGGATCGTCAGAAAGAACCGGAGAAACCTCCACTCTTCAGTCGTATTCCGCGCGCGAGATGCCCATCTTCAAAATCCTGGATTGAAGAGTTGTGCGTTTCATACCGAGACGCACCGCAGCACCGTGAGGACCGGCAATTACACCGTTGGTTTCGCGCAACACGCGGATAATGTATTGCCTTTCCAAACCCTCAAGCGTGCTGTCAGCGTAGCCAATCTCATGCATCCCAGCCAGCTCCGCCAGAGGTACGTTAAGGACTGGCCCTTCAGACAGAATTACCGAACGCTCCATGAGGTTTTCCAGTTCCCTCACATTGCCGGGCCAATCCCAGTTCACGAGGGCATTCATTGTGGCCGTGGGATAGTCTCGATCTTCCTGTTCATCTCGATGGCGAACTTCTGCACGAAGTGCCTTACCAGCGTGGGAATATCGGTCCTGCGCTCGGTTAGGGGCGGCATGTGGATGGGAAATACATTCAACCGGTAGTACAGGTCGCTGCGAAATTCCCGTTCCGCGACAATTTGGGCCAAGTCCCGGTTGGTAGCGGCGATCAGGCGGATGTTCACCTTGATGGTGCGGCTGCTACCCAACCGTTCGAATTCCTGGTCCTGCAGCACGCGCAACAGCTTGGGCTGCAGCTCGCGCGGAATATCACCGACTTCATCCAGAAATAAACTGCCCTTGTCCGCCAGTTCCAGACGTCCTACTTTTTGGGTGATCGCACCGGTGAAGGCCCCTCGTTCATGGCCAAAGAGTTCACTCTCCAGTAGTCCGGTGGGGATGGCTGCGCAGTTTAGTTTTACGAATACGCGGTCCTTGCGGGAACTCATTCGGTGAATGGCGCGCGCAATAAGCTCTTTACCTGTACCGGTGTCCCCGAGGATCAGCACAGTGGCGTCGCTGGAAGCGACCGTTCTTGCCTGGGACAAGACTTTTTTCAACGCCGGACTTTCTCCTACGATCTCTTCGAAATTGAGCTGAGTGCGTATTTCTTCTTCAAGATAAAGTTTTTCATTGGCCAGCTTGTTGGTCAGCTCTGCAATTTCGCGATACGCCCGTGCATTGTCCAGTGCGACAGCCACCTGCGCCGCCACCTGCTCCAAAAAGCCAATGTCATTCGCGGAAAAAGCCTGGGGATCGCGGCTGGCAAGGTTCAGTGTCCCTAATTCTCCCTTGCGTGTCGTCAGAGGGATGCAGCAAAGGGATTGAATTCCGTGGGTGAGCATTTCGGTTACGAAGCTGGATTGAATGCCTACCAGGTCTTCGCGGCTGAAGATCTTTGTCTTGCGTTCCATCAAGGCGTGACCCGCCGGCGTGTCCTTGACCGGAACGGTTGAGTCGGCGCTCGCCAGGCCGGTGGTTAAAGGAGAGTCCAGCGGGTAGAGCGAGAGGGAATGTGCAGATTCGTCATAAACCGCGACGCTGGCAAAATCGTGCCGGATTACCCTCCGAATAAACGTCGAAATTGCGGGAAAAAGTTTCTGGAGGTCGCGTGTTGTAACCAGTGTGTTGTTGACCTCAAGCAGGGTTTGAAGGCTTTCCTTCTCGCGTACCAGCGCTTCTCGCGTAAGGGCATTCTCCACCGCGACCGCAATCAACTGCGCAACCCGCGGCAGAAGTCTCATGTCTCTGCCGGTGTAGGCATAAGGTTGGAAACTGCCAAGTCCAACCGCTCCCAAACGCTTATCAGCCGTGGTCAACGGAAACCAGCAATAGGACTGGAGTCCTTGCTGCCGGAGAATGTTCAACACGAGAGGAAACCGTGCTTCCGATTGGAAGTCGTTCACTACGAGAGGTTCCTGATTTTGCCAGGCCCACCCCGAGGGCGATGTTTCCACAGGCAGCACTGTTGGCAAGGCGCTGAACTCGGCGCCTTTCCAGGAATGCAACCGCATGACATTCTTAGTGGGATCGTGGAGAGAAAAGTGTGCGGCATCGGCGGCAACCACCTGGCGCAGCCGATCAGCCATTGCGAGAAACAGATGCGGCAAGCTGTGATAGTGGACGATCAGGTCCGCCATCTCCAGCAAAGTTTCGTAACGACGAAGATCCGCGTCAGATTCGAAGTTACTGGCTGAAGTCAATTTGCGCGAACTCCTGCTCCCCGTCGAGCAAACCGGAAGAGTATAGTGCGGTTGTTTACGATGGAGTCACTAATTTTTGCTGTGTTCCTATTTCCGGAAAAATTCGTCCACGGGTCACAAGACGTGCTTTCCTGTGGAATTCGGGTTTTTAGAACAGTGTTCGCTATCGAACATAGCGGGTTGTACGTTTAGAGGAGGGCGGAAAGTTTGGCAGCATGGGCAGGCTGCTCCATAAGTGCGACCTGGCCGGCCAGATGGCTGAGATGCTGGTAGTTATCCGCTAACTTACTGTATGAAAATTGAACAGTCGGCAGTGCCAACCGAACATACATCTGCGCAATCGCCAGCAGCGAATATGCGCGCAGCCGCAGTGCGCGATCGACCAATTCTCTCCCCGCCTGCGCAACTCGAGGATCTGCACTTCGAGCTGCAGCCTCTCCAACGCGTGTGAGGTATGCCGCGTTATGGGTGGTATTCCGGATGTAGTCGAGAGCTGACCGTGTGCGTTTCTTTTGAATTGCCCGGAAATCGCGAGGAAGCAAATTGGCGCGGAGGAACTCGTCCTCGTTTGGGTCAATGAGATTACGGAAAGCCTCGATATCAACCGGCCGAGTGTGTTCCGCCAGTCGGTCTAAGCCTGGCAACGGCGCGTTGCGCCCGCTTTCCAGGTACAGCAATAGGAGCAGAACCGCCAGCGCGAACGCGACCAGCGTGAGGGAAAGAATCATTGCAGTAAAAGACGTTGCAATTCTGCGTTCCACTGCTCGAGGTTGTTCTCTGGTAGTTCCTGCAGCGTCTGAACCGATCTTTCCGGCGCCAGCAGATACACCAGCCAGATAATGGCGCAGCAATGGTAAGTCGCCATCGTCACAAAATCGTACGCATAACCGGCGACGAAACCGGTCCATGCACGGCTCGCCTCGATTGCCAGATCAACGGTGGAGAAAATTCCCAAACCGAATGCGATGCCGTACGGAAAACTGCGCAGCGAGAGACGGAAGTACGAACACAATCCGAGTAAGAGCAACCACAACCCGGTCTGCATCACGTCCACTGAAAGGTCAAGGACGTGGACCATCGAAAAGATGCGGAATGTGCCGTCTTCTGGGGCGCTAGCCGCAACTATGGTCGCCAGAAGCAGAAGAACCACAATGGCCGACCGGAACAGCACGCGATTCAACGAGCGAATACCGGAATAGTTGCGGAAAACGTTAGAGAATATTTCCCACAAAATCCCAAATCGTAACCCAATACTTACGGTCGACACGAACCAGTGCGCATACCAGTATTCGTAATCGGAAACCGCTGCACTGTGATCGAGAACGAAGAGTGTTCCCTGCTCGAGGATTTGAAAAGTGGTGTAAATGAAAAACACCGGAAATTCACGAAATAACCGGCGCCGAATCATAACCACGGCAATAATGACCTGGAGGGCCCGGGGTGCAATCCACAGATAGTGCCATAGGAATGAGTGCGGCTTCATGGCTGATGGCGGACTATAACCCGGGTCACCAGCCATCCGCAAACACTATTCCTGCGAATCTGCAGCCTCGCGCCCTCCAGAACTGGCTAGCCTTTTGCTGTCCTGGCGTTTCGACATAACACCAGCACACCAGGTCTAAGGTTTACAGGTATGTCCGGGCGGGCAATTCGGTCTGGGATCACCGTCAGCTTTGACCTGGATTGGACTTGAAAGCGAGCCTGCGAGTAGCAGAATGCCCGCGAGGAATAGAAGTAATTTTTTCACGGTAAAACTCCTTTTTTGGGAATGGATTGGGAGGTTCAACCGTGATAAGTTGGGGTTTAACGCTGTGGATATGCCGCTAAAGTGAAATCTGTCGCGATTTGTGAAATCAGAAAAATGGCCTTGAAATCAGCTCTCGAAGACCTGTTGGGAACAACGCTTGCTGGCGTGACAGGGATCGTTGGAAAGATCGAATATGTTGCGGGATTGCGCGATGCGCAGTCAGGCGGGTATTCGCACTGGGGACTGACGCGAGCTTATGGGGAACAGGCTGCGCAGCAGGCTCTGGCGGAAGCGCATCGTCTTCTCTTTCTGAAAATGTTGCGCACTCCGTTGCGCGCGTTGCGGGATGACGTCGTGCTTTCGAGCGGGGCGTTACAGATGTCAGCGGGAGAATATTTGAAGAAAGTGCGAAGTCAAATGCCGGCGTTGCTTCCGCAAGATCTCGGCGGAGGTTCGGCCCGGCATTTCAGTTCAGTGCTGGACGCTCTTTCGATTCTGGTTTCTGATCCGGCAAAGACTCGATTGGAAGCCACTCGCCCAGCTTAAGCGCGATACCCACCACTTGCCCGATCACTTCCGCCTCTTGCGGATGCCGCAACACCCGGACAGTAACCGGCGACAGCGGATGCGGCTGCAACACAATCTGATCGCCTTTTATGTTGCACCAGGAACAGGTATAGCCTTCCCGGGTTTCAACAAAATAGATGGGACGTTCATACTCAGAGCGCCAAATGCCTTGCACGACCTGGCTTCTGCTTTCGTCCACCTGCAGGAATGTCCCTGGGGGCAACAGAGGATACATGGTGAAGTCCTCGCTGCCGATGTAGCCATACATATAGTTTTCGCTGCTGAAATTTGCCAGGTGGGCCAGGGGCACCATTCCCCACTGCTCAACCATGCGGCTCAGGTTCGCGCTGCGTTTGGGATCAAATGAGGGATCAAGTCGCGTCGGTATCTTTACCGCGAACGCGCCCTTCTGGGTTTCGGTCACATGAGACCGGGGCGGAAGGTTCAGATTCAGATCCGCAGCCGACAGGCTCAGGTCGATTCCGTACCAGGACAATATTTCGCGCACATCGCATCGGTAGATGATCGCCAGGGAGTAGAGCCGGAAAATACTCGGAACTGATCCCTTGGTCTCGATGTCGGAGAGCCGGCTGGGGCTGACGGCGAATTCGTCGCTACCGTGCCGTTCTGCGATCCGTATACTGGCGCTTTCCACCTCGCGCATAGTGAGACCCAGCCGTTCGCGAAGACCGCGAAGGTGCGCTCCCGCTTCGAAGATGGCGATTCTACCTTCAGGAACTTGCATCAAAATGTCTCCGACATGGCATTCTGACCACGCCGAAAGAGAGGAGGAGGCCTTCAGCGCAGCGAACAATAAACTAAATGCTAGTCGCTTGCAAAGGACTTTTCCTAAAAACCATATTTATGATCGGAATGATCGATTACTTAACAGCGTGTTCTTGTCAGCGGACGATGGATGTGTCGACAAAGCGCGCCAACCAGATAGCACCAATAATGGAGCAGAAGTTATAATCCTGACATGGCCCGAGGGTGGGAAAGCAAGTCAGTGGAAGATCAGCAGGCGGCGGCTTCTACAAAGGGTGAATCGAAACAACGACTTACGCCGGAACAGGCCGCCAGAAAACAAGCGGCAGACTCGATTCATCTGTCTCGCCGGCGCATTTTGCAACAACTCGAGTCAGCCCAAAATCCCCGGCACCGTCAGATGCTTGAAAGTGCATTAGCTGAACTGGATGCCCGGCTCGCACGCATGGGCTAAGTCTATGGTTTGGTTCGGGCGGAATGCTTCTGAAGTATAATGGTTTCAATCCCCCATGAAAGCTTACGTCTACGTGTCACTCAAGAAGAGCGTTCTGGATCCGCAGGGAAAAACGATCCAGGGTGCTCTCAAGAAAATGGGATGTAAAGGCTTGGAAGAGGTTCGCCAGGGCAAATATTTCGAGTTAACACTCGATGGCGGTTTGAACCGGAACGAGGTCGAGGCAGAAGTCACGCGAATTGCCCGCGACGTCCTGACCAACCCGGTGATTGAGGAGTTTCGTTTCTCCCTTGAGGAATAACCGAATTCCCCGGTTCGGTGGATAGTCGTCCTGCTTCGGCAGGATCTTCGGAAGTTAGATTTTGCACTCCGGATTAGCCGGATTTAACTCACAAAAAACATCTTCGGTCTCCCCGCCGAAAATAGGAGCGTTCGTATGTGCGGCATAGTGGGATACGTTGGCAAGAAACGGGTAGTCCCGGTCATCATCGAAGGACTGAGAAAACTTGAGTATCGCGGTTACGATTCGGCCGGGATCGCGGTGTGCGGCAATGGCGATGGACTGCAGATTCGCCGGGCCGAAGGCAAGCTGCGGAATCTGGAAGAAGTCATCCGCCTGAAGCCGCTCGATGGCACGTATGGAATCGGACACACTCGCTGGGCCACCCACGGACGTCCCACGGAAGAGAACGCCCACCCGCATCGCGATTGCACCGGAAGAATTGTTGTCGTTCACAACGGCATCATCGAAAACTACGTCTCGCTGAAGCGCAAGCTCATTGAAGAGGGCCACAAATTCACCACCGAGACAGACACTGAAGTTATCGCCCACCTGGTTGAAAAATATTTCCTGAAGACTGCGAACGGACATCGTCCCTCGCTGGAAGAATGCGTCCGCAAGACAGTTGGACAGCTGACCGGCGTGTTCGCAATGGCTGTAATTGCGGTGGATGAGCCAAACAAGATTGTGGCCGCCCGCAATGGTCCCCCTGCCGTAATCGGTCTGGGGAAAGACGAGTACTTCGTCGCCTCTGATGTGCCTGCGATCCTGTACCACACCCGCGATCTGTTCTTCCTGGGCGATGGCGATCTCGCCGTGATTACCCAGGAAGGTGTGCAGCTGACCGACTTCAACGGACAGCCGGTCGTCCGCCAGGTACAGCACGTCACCTGGGACCCGATCATGGCGGAAAAGGGCGGCTTCAAGCACTTCATGCTCAAGGAAATCTACGAGCAGCCGCGCTCGGTGCGTGATACCACACTGGGACGGGTTTCGCAGGAAACCGGTCACGTATTCCTTGATGAGATGGAAATTTCCGAGGCCGAATTCAAGTCCGCGAAGAAAATCAACATCGCGGCTTGCGGAACCAGCTGGCACGCAGCACAGGCCGGTAAATTCATGATCGAACGCCTGGCGCGTATTCCAGTAGAAGTGGACTATGCCAGCGAGTGGCGGTATCGCGATCCCATTATCGCGCCGGACACACTCACGATGTTGATCACCCAATCGGGCGAAACCGCGGATACGATCGCCGCCCAGCGCGAAGCGAAGGCCAAAGGCTCGAAAACGCTGGCCATCTGCAACGTGGTCGGCGCCATGATTACGCGCGAGGCTGCCGGGACTATCTACACCCACGCCGGCCCGGAAATCGGAGTTGCTTCCACCAAAGCGTTTACCGCGCAACTCACCGCGTTATATCTTTTCGCCCTTTATCTGGCCCAGCAGCGCGGCACCATGAGCGCCGATCAAGCCAAAGAGGCGATCCAGGAACTTACGCGCATCCCCGGCAAACTCGAGCACCTGCTCACCACCGAAGAAAAGTGTGAAGAGCTGGCAAAGGAATATTCAAAGGCCCAGGATTTCCTGTTCCTGGGACGCGGCATCCATTACCCGATTGCCCTGGAAGGCGCGCTGAAATTGAAGGAAGTCTCCTACATCCACGCAGAGGGCTATCCCGCAGGCGAAATGAAGCACGGCCCGAATGCGTTGATTGACGAAAACCTTCCTGTAGTGATCATCGCGACGCGCGATCTCAAGGATCCGCTTTCGATGACGCGCTATGAAAAAACCTGCTCAAACCTGAAGGAAGTAAAGGCACGCTCCGGCCAGATCATCGCGCTGGCGACCGAAGGCGACGAAGATATCAAAGAAGCCGCCGATCACGTGCTTTACGTTCCAGCGGCTCCGGAAGAGTTGTTGCCGATTCTGGAAATCGTCCCATTGCAGTTGCTGGCATACCACATTGCGGTACGCCGCGGTTGCGACGTCGATCAGCCCAGAAACCTGGCGAAGTCGGTGACGGTGGAGTAGAGCAGTGGCCGGTGGTCAGTGGCCAGATTTTAGTTCTGTCATCCTGAGCGGAGCGGGAAGTTCGCAAGGCGAACTTCCCGCGAAGTCGAACGACCCCTGTAGCTACCACCGCAGCTGAGGATCAGAGCGATGCTACGACTCTCTCGCTTCGCATGACAGATTCCTGGCGTCCAACCACATCCCACAGTCATCTAGATGACTGATGTCTCCGTTTCAGACTTTCACGGCGCGCCTGGCTGGTTCGGTTTCTTTGTCCGAGCAGACCAAACATCTCGATTTCGAGGTTCCCGGCGTATCCCGGTTCGGTTTCGTGGCCGGGCAGTGGCTCTCGTTTAAAACCAACAAGCCCGACGGCGAGGAAATCACACGCGCCTATTCCATCGCTTCCCTGCCCGGAGACGATAACCGCTTTGCGCTCTGCCTAAACCGCGTGCAGGACGGCTACATGTCGAACTTTCTTTGTGACATGAATCAGGGCCAGGAGATTCGTTGCCAGGGCCCGTTTGGGGATTTCATCTTGCGTCCACCCCTTCGCGATACGATCTTCATCGCCACCGGCACGGGCGTCGCACCGTTACGTTCAATGCTTCATTGGCTGCTGGCCGATCCTACGCGGCATCAGAACAAAACTTTCTGGCTCGTGTTTGGTAATCGCACTGAGGCAGACATCTACTATCACGACGAGTTTCTTCGACTGGCGGAACAACATACCAACTTTCATTATTTGCCGACGCTCAGCCGCGGCGGCCCCGATTGGATTGGGCTAAAAGGATATGTACAGGACCACGTGCCCGGGATTGTTGAAGGCCGCACCGATATTCACGCCTACATTTGCGGCCTGGAGAAAATGGTCAAAGCGAACCGCGAGTTGCTGAAAGGGCTGGGCTGGGACCGGAAATCCATTCTCTACGAGAAGTACGACTAGCAGATCCCCTTGCCCGATCCGCACATCCGAGCGTCATCCTGAGGGACTTCAGTCCCGAAGGATCTGGCGTGCACAACGTCGCCACCAGGAGAGTTCTGAATCGCCACGCGCCAGATCCTTCGCAAGCTCAAGATGACCGCTCGGTGAAAAGATACGATCGAGTTACGCAAGGCACTTGGTTGGGCAGGTTTCGAGCTAGGTTCGCTTCACTGCTAATGTCACCATCGCCTTGGAGACCAGCTTCTCTTCAGAATGATTCTGCGCAAATACCTCGGCTTCGCAGACCACCAGCATCTTTCCTGCCCGCAGGACGCACGCCCGACAGCGCAACATGTCTGCAACCGCTGGTCGAAGAAAATTGATCTTGAATTCAACGCTGACCACATCCTGATCCAGGCCGACCGCGCCGCGAGCAGCGCAACCCGAGGTGTGGTCTGCCATCGTTGCCATCACTCCGGCGTGGATCAGGCCGTGTTGCTGACGATGCCTCTCTGACGGAATCAACACGGTTTCGCAGAATTCGTCTTCAATCCGAGTAAGCTGAATTCCCAGATCACGAACAAAATTAGCGCTATCGAAGATATATCGGACTTGGCTTTGC
>CAVXXN010000006.1:0-146585 GCA_963765715.1 Terriglobia bacterium | reverse complement strand
CGGCGGCGATAAAAACTGTTACTGAGTGGTTTCCTAGAAAAGAGCGTGCGCTCGCCACTGGAATTTTCAATTCCGGCTCGAACATTGGAGCTGTAGTCGCCCCCCTTACTGTTCCATGGATCGCGGTGCATTTTGGCTGGCGCTGGGCATTTCTGTTTACGGGATTGTTCAGCGCAACCTGGCTGGTTCTATGGCTGGTCTTCTATAGACGTCCTCAGGAGCACTCTCGGCTGTCGCCGAGCGAATTGCGGTACATACAGAACGATCCCGCGGAACCCGAAACGACCATTCCATGGCTGCGTTTGTTGCGGATCCGCCAGACCTGGGCGTTTGTACTGGGCAAGTCAATGACCGATCCTATCTGGTGGTTTTATCTATTCTGGCTGCCGAAATTTCTACATGAAACCCATAGCGTGATCCTCGCTGGGCTTGGCCCGCCATTGGTTGCGATATACATCAGCGCGGACGTCGGCAGCATCGGTGGCGGATGGCTTTCCTCGTCTCTTCTCAAGCGTGGGTGGAGTGTGAATCGAGCACGCAAAGGTGCGATGCTGATTTGCGCGCTGTGTGTCCTGCCGGTGCTGTTTGTTTCCCAAGTAAAAGGCTTATGGCCTGCGGTGGCCATCATCGCTCTGGCGGCCTCGGCTCACCAGGGCTGGTCGTGCAACATGTTCACACTCGTATCTGACATGTTTCCGCGTCGTGCTGTTGCTTCCGTTGTCGGTATAGGCGGCTTCGGCGGGGCAGTTGGTGGCCTATGCATCGCATGGCTGGTAAGTCATCTGTTGCAGTGGACCCATAGCTACGCGGTGGTTATGTTCATGGCTGGCTCAGCTTATATTTTTGCCTTGCTTGGAGTTCAACTACTTGCGCCACGGTTGGAACCAGTGCACATCGACTCCATTGCGAGTTCGCAATCATAGTGATTAATAATCAACGACTAATGTGTGTTCGCCGGGCCACGGAGCGGCGGCAAGTTTGAGACAACTGTTCATGCAAATGAAAAAGACAATCGCAGTGTGGACATGCGTGATGATTTTGTCGCTATCGGCGACGCAGCTCCTGTTGGCGGAGCCGCACCTCAAATCGATCAAAATCGCAGTTACGAATCCCACAGACGAGAATCGACCGGCGGAAAATATTGTTTTGCTCGGTTGCGGCACTGCAAGAAAATAGCTCCTGATTTTTATGCTGGCTCGCAGATTGTGACGGCGTCCGACGCGAGCACGGTCGCGGAAGACGCGATGGTGTTTCATCCAACGGAGCTTCCTTCCCAGGTCGATGATCTCGACGGCGACTCTCAACCGGATGAGCTTGCGTTCCAAATTGATCTCAAGCCGCATCAGACGCGAATTGTAACCATTATCGTGGGGACCGGTGGACCGCATCTTTCGACTGCGCGGCGACTATGAGAAGCCAGACCAATGCAATCTTCACCAAAAAAATTGACGGGCATGGGATGGGAATCCAAGCGCAACGCCTTCCGTCTGTACTTTGACAAACGCAATGCCATTGATCTTTACGGCAAGCCACGACCAAGTTTGCAACTCGATCGATACGCGACGCCCGGCTACATCTACCATAACTATTCGCCCGATGGGCGCGACATTTATCTTGTCGGTGAGGCTTTAGGTATTGGCGCGCCGGCAGGATGGGTGAATGGCACGGCGCGAGCATGTGGCGGACGTTGACGATCGCAGTTGGCGCATTGTTTCCACCGGCCCAGTGCGCGCGATCGTCGAGCTTACATACAAGGGCTGGAAGATCGCTGGAAAGAGCGTTGACTTTCAGGAACGAATTACGCAATGGGCAGGAGAACGCGGCTTCTCTGCAAACCATCCAGTCGAATAACGCCGGTGATCTGCGTATTTGCAACCGGCCTCACCCGGCAACAGGGTATTCCCGAATTGCGTTCCGCAACGACTGAAGATCCGGCATGGCTCGCGATGTGGGGCGAGCAGGCCGTCGAAGGCGGAGACAAGGCAGTCTCTCCGATTTTGCGGGGAAGTAATTTGGGACTCGCCATCGTCATGGCGCCGGGCAGCGGAGCCGCCGCCAACAAAGACGGCAAAAACTATCTGTTTACATTTCCGCTGAAGAACGGCGATTGCCTCCTGGTATTCGCTGGCCGCATGGGATCAGGAAGGGACGAACGATCCGATTCCCGGTGGGCCGCGCACATGAGAGCCGCGCGACTATGTGGCGCGAGTTGCAGACGTCGACCAACTGACTTCGCAAGACCAGTTGGTGACTTATGTGAAGCAGGTTGCCGGCCGGTTGAAGACGCCTGCAACCGTCAAGATTCTTTCGACCGCTGCCGAAGTGCAGTCGGCCCCGCCAGACAGCTCTGCATCCGATCGGTTCGCGGACCTATAAGCAGGCGATTGATCTCCTGCAGGAAGAAATAGATCGCACGGCAGCAAAGTGGGAACCGGTCATTTCAGCGGAATCGCCTGCGAGTGTGGGCAACAACGCTGGCAGCGGATTCTTTACCGACGGCAATAACCAAACCGGCGAATGGAAACCCAAAAAGGATTTTTCTGGACCGGCAGCTTCTGGACGGGAGAGTTGTGGAAGATGTACTCCCGCACTCGACGATGAGAAATACCGCCACTGGGCGAAGCTCTGGACTTCAGCTCTTGTCGGCAAGGAGTCTGAGCAAAATCACGACACCGGTTTTCTTTATTTCTATTCCTCTGTGCCCGGATTTCAACTTACCCGCGATCCCAAACTTCGCGACAGTGCTCTGCGCGGGGCCGATCATCTGGTGGACTTGTTTAATCCTGTCACCCAATTGATTCCCGCATGGAGCGCGAACGGAGACGACACGATCGTTGACAGCATGATGAACCTGCAACTTCTTTGGTGGGCGAGTCACGAGACTGGTAATTCTAAATATCGCGATGTGGGGCTGAAGCATGCCTTACGTGTGGCGGATTGGTTCGTCCGCAGATGATGGGTCGGTGATTCAGTCGGTCCACTACAATCCGGGCGACAATCGTCAGGAATTCCATCTCAGCGGCAGTGGCGGAGAACGATAGCTTGGTATTTCCGAACTCGGCAAAGCCGGGTGAGCGCGTCTTCTATCACACCCATCAGGGATATTCATGGGAGACAAGTTGGTCGCGCGGTACGGCGTGGGCACTCTACGGATTTGCCGCAGCATATCGTGAGACCAGGGATCCGAAGCTGTTGCGACAGCTGCAAAAAATCGCTGACTACATTATTGCCGAACTGCCGGACGATGGCGTGCCCTGGTACGACTTCTCCGATGAAGGAGTTATGTATCGGAATCGCGACACTTCGGCGGCAGCGATCGCGGCCGGCGGCTTGCTTCAATTGGCCGCACTCACGCAAGATCCGCAGAAGGCGCGAATCTATCGAAGTCAGGCGGAACGCATCACTCAGTCGCTGATTGACCGCTATCTAACCCCGAGTTATCAGGGCGACAGCTACTCCTCCGGGAGTCTTGCGGCATGGCAGTGGAACGCGCCCTGCGGACGGCATGCTGATTTATGGACAGTACTACTTGCTTGAGACGCTGATACTGTTGGAGTCCGCGACTCCAGATCAGAACAACTCAGGCCATGATCAAAGCAGAGTTCATTGATAGCCTCGTGTGTTGCGAGGTCTCAATTTAGAAGGATGTTAACGCCACTTTGGACAAGATATTTCAAGAAAATGGCAAACAATCTCCGGTAGGAACCGGCGAACGATGGTCGCCAAACGATGTCCGGGCCAGCGCAGTCACCGTTGCCGGACGTCGGCGATATGTATTGCCGGAATCTGCAACGCTTCGCTCGTACAGGTCATCGAATTCCTCAGAGACCAGAGCAGACCTCGACCGTTCATCAGGAGAACATTACATGGCGGCTAAGAACCGAACTTCGCATCAGTCGGCGAACGACTTGTCTATTTCACCAAGCCAGTCTGGATCATCTGGCGAATCAGAAATATTGCCCGCAGGAACTCAAGCTCCCGACTTCACTCTGCACGTCACCCCGGACCAAACGCTGTCTCTCAAAGAACTACGCGGCAAGCCGGTCATCATGGCGTTTTATCCGGCGGACTGGAGTCCGGTTTGCGGTGATCAAATGGCGCTTTACAACGAGATTCTTCCCGAGTTTCGGGAATTCGGTGCCGAATTGCTAGGCTTGTCCGTCGACGGCGTCTGGTGTCACAAGGCGTTTTCGGAAGCCCGTCATCTGCACTTTCCCCTGCTTTCCGATTTCGAGCCTAAGGGTGCGGTCGCTAAGGAATACGGGGTATACCGCAGTGCCGACGGAATCACGGAGCGCGCCCTGTTCGTGATCGACAAAGCCGGAATCATTTCCTGGAGTTATCGTTCACCAATTTCGGTGAATCCCGGAGCGGACGGCATTCTGCAGGCTCTCGAAACGCTGCCGAAATAGGAGAAAGTTATGGCTTCGCTCAAAATACCTGTTACGCACGAAGACCACATGCAAGGCCCCGAGAACGCACCAGTCAGTCTGGTGGAGTATGGCGACTACGAATGTCCGCACTGTGCGCACGCATATACGATCATTAAGCAGGTGCAGAAACATTTTGGAAAAAAGCTTTCGTTCGTTTACCGGAACTTCCCCTTGAACGAGATACATCCGGAGGCTGAGTCCGCCGCCGAAACCGCCGAATTCGCCGGTGCTCACGGAAAGTTCTGGGAAATGCACGACCGTCTATTCGAGAACCAGGAGCGACTCGGGGAGGAGCTTTACTCCGAACTGGCCGGGGAGTTGAGTCTTTCTTCCAAGGAACTCCTTCAGGCGCTTGAAGAAGAGAAATATACGGGTCGCGTGCGCGCTGATTTCAACGGCGGCGTGCGCAGCGGAGTCAACGGGACGCCGACGTTCTTCATCAACGGGATGCGTTACGATGGAGCGCCCGACTACGAAAGCATCGTGCAGGCAATACAAGAACGGCTTGCTGAACCGAGAACTTCTGCAAGCGCGTAACCGGCAATCGAGTGTGACCGCATTTTCGATCGACCCTCCCGACAACGGCAGAGACTCGAATGTATTTGTCGAACCGGCAAGAATAAAGAGCGATCATGACGACGACACGTCCCCCGCTGCCTCCATTCACTCGCGACACGGCGATCCAGAAAGTTCGCCTGGCCGAAGACGGCTGGAATTCACGTGATCCAGAAAAAGTCGCGCTCGCCTACTCCATCGATTCGCGCTGGCGCAATCGCGCGGAATTTGTAAACGGAAGACAGGAGATCATCCAGTTTCTCACTCGCAAGTGGACGAAAGAGCTAGACTATCGGCTGATCAAAGAACTTTGGGCTTTTGATGGTGACCGCATCGCCGTACGCTTCGCTTACGAGTGGCACGATGATTCGGGGAATTGGTATCGCTCGTACGGCAATGAGAATTGGGAATTTAGCGACGATGGCCTGATGCGGTCGAGGTTTGCGTGCATCAACGACCTTCCCATCAAGGAATCCGATCGCCAATATCATTGGCCGCTGGGTCGCCGCCCGGACGATCATCCAGGATTGAGTAGTTTTGATCTCTAGTTTGTGGCGTTTGCCCCGACGCCGTTCTCCAACCAAAGTGGCGGTCTTGTCGTTGTCTCGATGCCGGCAAGAATGCGGGAAGCTGTAAGATATTCCTTCTGTTGTCGGGAAGATCTTGTCGCGCGGCGCGGTGCGGATGGTATTAAACTTTGCCTCGCATAAACACGGAAGGAAAATAAGTTTGTGACTGTCGGAGTTCCCAAAGAAAGCTATCCAGGCGAGCGGCGCGTTGGCTTGGTCCCAATGGTTGTGCCCAGCCTGGTCAAAGCCGGGCTTGAAGTTGTGGTCGAGGCAGGCGCCGGATTGGCCGCAGGCTATCCGGACGCGTACTACCTGGAAAAGGGAGCGAAAATTGTCCCGGACCGGGCTAGTGTGTTCAGCCTGGCACACGTTGTTGTCCAAGTCCTTTGCTACGGCTCCAACGATGTAAACGGCGAAGCCGATCTTCCTCTTTTACGCCGTGACCAGGTTTTGATTGGTTTCCTGCGCCCGCTGGGATCGCTCGAAATGATTCATCGACTGGCGAGCACTGGCGTTACTTCCTTCGCGATCGAACTTGTGCCGCGGACGACACGTGCGCAAAGCATGGATGCACTTTCCTCCATGGGCACTGTCTGTGGCTATAAAGCAGCCCTGATTGCCGCTGAAACCCTGCCAAGATTTTTTCCCATGCTGACCACGGCGGCAGGAACCGTTACCCCCGCACGAGTATTTGTGATCGGCGCCGGCGTCGCCGGGCTTCAGGCCATCTCTACCGCACGCAGACTCGGCGCCGTGGCGCAGGCATACGACTTACGGCCCGCGGCCCGGGAGCAGGTGCAAAGCCTGGGAGGGCGTTTTGTAGAGCTCCCTATCGAGGCCAAGGACGCGCAGGATGCGCGTGGATACGGCACGCAGCAGGACGATTCCTTCTACGAACGCCAGCGCGAACTTCTCGGGCGCGTTGTGGGTGAAAGTGATGTCGTTATCGCGGCTGCAGTGATTCCGGGAAAGAAGTCCCCTGTGTTGGTGACCGAGGAGATGGTGAAGCGGATGGCCCCGGGTTCAGTGATTGTCGATCTCGCAGCGGAACGTGGAGGAAATTGCGAACTGACAAAGCCCGGTGAGACCGTTGTCGCACACGGCGTCACCATTGTCGGCCGGATTAATCTTCCCAGCGGTGTGCCCTATCATGCCAGCCAGATGTACGCACGCAATATCACCGCGTTTCTGTTGCACATGGTCAAGGACGGAAAGTTACAGCTCAACCTGGACGACGAAATTATTCGGGAAACCTTGTTCACTCAGGGTGGGGAACTGGTGAATCGGCGCGTGCGAGAGTTTTTTGCGCTGCCTGCGCCAGTCGCCGCGGGCGGCGATTAGAGGTTCCAGAACTAAGGCGGAGGAAGAATGAGTTCGACGTTGATCAACGGCCTTTTCGTTTTCATGCTGGCGGCATTTATCGGATTTGAAGTCATACGCCGTGTTTCTCCCCTGCTTCACACTCCCTTGATGTCGCTGACCAATGCGCTGGATGCGATCGCCGTTGTAGGGGCGATCATGCTCGTCGGACGGCATGAAAGCAGGCTCTCGTATGCGCTCGGCATGCTGGCTGTCGTCGCCGCTACCAGCAACATTGTCGGCGGCTTCCTGATTACCGACCGCATGCTGAAGATGTTCAAGACCAGCCGTCCGACCAAGCCATGAACATTCTTCCAGGGACCCAGCCCGCGATCGAAATCATCTATCTCGTCGCCAGCATTCTTTTTATTCTCGCCCTGAAATGGATGAGTTCGCCGAGTACTGCGCGCCACGGTGTGTGGGCGGGCGAAATCGGCATGCTGCTTGCCATCGGCGGCACCTTGCTGGAACGCGGCATCGTCGACTACAGGGGAATTGCGATCGCGCTCGTGCTTGGCACCTGCATCGGCGTTCCGCTCGGCCTGGTACAAATGACGGCCGTTCCTCAAAGAACGGCTCTCAGTCATGCCTTTGGCGCATTCTGCGTCACCCTCGTAGGCACTGCGGAATTCTATTTGCGAAGCCCGGACGTCCCGCTCTTCACCATGACTGTCCTTTCTATTGAGGTCATCCTTGGTGCCCTTACGTTCACCGGAAGTTTGATGGCCGCCGGGAAGCTGCAGGAAATTCTGCCGCAGCGTCCACTTACTTATAAAGGACAGAACCTTGTCAACTTCCTGTTGCTCGCAATCGCAGTGGGCGGTGCCGGGTACCTCATCTTCCATCCCGGCGCGAAACAATTGTTTCCGTTAATGGTAGGAATTTCATTTTTGTTGGGCGTGCTCATGATCATTCCGATCGGCGGGGCGGACATGCCGACCGTGATTTCTCTGCTCAACTCGTATGCAGGTCTTTCCGCCGCCGCTATGGGATTCGTTCTCGACAGCAAACTCCTGATCATTGCCGGCGCGCTTGACGGTTCTTCGGGTCTCATCCTGTCGATAATCATGTCGAAGGCGATGAACCGGTCATTCAGTAATGTTCTCTTCGGGGCATTCGGCCAGGTTCAGGTTTCCACGGCAACTGGGACAGAAGCAAAGACAGTTCGCAGCGCAACCGCAGAAGAAGCGGCTGCAATCCTGGCCACTTCGAACACAGTGGTCATTGTTCCGGGATATGGCATGGCGGTCGCGCAAGCTCAGCACAAAGTGCGTGAACTCTATGACGCACTCAGTAAGCGAGGCGTGGATGTGCGATTTGCCATCCACCCTGTCGCGGGGCGCATGCCAGGACACATGAATGTCCTGCTGGCCGAAGCCGACATTCCCTACGACCGCCTGGTCGAGATGGACGACATCAATGGCGAATTCCCTCAGACTGATGTCGCCCTGGTGATCGGTGCAAATGACGTGACCAATCCGGCCGCGCGGAGCGATTCTTCCAGCCCAATCTTCGGCATGCCTATTCTCGACGTAGACAAGGCTAGAACGGTGATGGTCATCAAGCGCGGCATGAGCCCCGGCTTCGCAGGAATCGATAACCCGCTCTACTATCTGGATAAGACGCTGATGCTCTTCGGGGACGCCAAATCGTTTGTCAATGACATCGTGCGCGAGCTGGCCGGGAGTGGAAACAACTAAGGCCCAGCAGAGACCTTTGGAGGGCGCAAAGGACCAGATTCTTGGGACTAAGGTGGGCGCGGTAAACAACCCGCAGTAAACAACCCGCAGTAAACAACCCGAAGATGGTCGGTGCCATCCGTAACATTGGTTTGATGGTTGTTTCGGCTTAATTCTTCGGCGTATAGTCTGGCGGCAGCCGGAACGAATCTCGAATGACATTTCCGTTTGCTGGAGGATGTGCTACGCCCCTGGAAAAAGTCGGTCCCAATTTACGTAGTTAATGCGTCCAATTAACGTGAGTGTTAAAAGCTCCTGAGAGGTGCCGGATGTCTTTTCTCGACCGCGAAAAGTCGATTGCCCACCCGGGATATAGTCGGTGGCTGGTCCCCCCGGCGGCACTGGCGATCCATCTCTGTATTGGTCAGGTGTACTCGTTCAGCGTTTTCAAGATTCCGCTGACTCAGCTTCTCGGCGTAACCCACCCGGCGCCCGGCGACTGGAAACAGTCTCAAATCGCATGGATTTTTTCGCTTGCCATCGTGATGCTCGGGGTCTCCGCAGCCACGTTCGGAAAGTGGCTGGAAGGGGCCGGGCCAAGGAAAGCGATGTTTGCTTCGGCGGCATGTTTTGCGCTGGGGTTTTATGTTTCCTACCTCGGAGTGACGTCGCACCAGCTATGGCTTATCTATTTCGGATATGGCGTCATCGGCGGGGCCGGGCTTGGACTCGGCTATATTTCGCCGGTTTCGACGCTGATCAAATGGTTCCCCGATCGCCCAGGACTGGCCACGGGCATGGCGATCATGGGGTTTGGCGGTGGAGCGATGATCGGCTCCCCGCTGGGAATCAAACTGATGGCCTATTTCCATACGCCGGAAGACGTTGGCGTGGGAAAGACGTTCCTGGTGATGGGCACGGTGTATTTTCTGCTCATGATGTTCGGAGTGTTCACGATCCGGGTGCCGCGCGAAGGTTGGAAGCCGGAGAATTGGACGCCTTCGTCAAAGTCACAAGCCTTGATCACAACCCATAACGTGGACGTCAATACTGCATTCGGAACCAAGCAGTTCTGGCTCTTGTGGATCGTGCTGTGTACCAACGTGACCGCAGGCATCGGCATCCTGGAACAAGCCTCGCCGATGATTCAGGAGTTATTCAAGGGGACCATTACACCGGTGGCGGCGGGAGGATTTGTTGGCTTGCTTAGCCTGTTCAACATGGCTGGCCGATTTTTCTGGTCTTCCACTTCCGACTTTATTGGAAGAAAAAATACGTATTATATTTTCTTCGTGCTAGGTGCTTTGCTTTACTTTTTTCTGCCGTTGACGGGGGCGAATCATTTCAACAGCGTCGTTTTATTCGTTAGCATCGCGGTTGTGCTTTTGAGCATGTATGGCGGCGGCTTCGCTACCATTCCAGCGTACTTGCGCGACCTCTTTGGCACGCACCATGTGAGCGCGATTCACGGGCGACTTTTGACAGCGTGGTCGGTGGCGGGCGTACTTGGTCCGGTGCTGGTGAACTACATGAGGGAATATCAAATCGCGCATGGCGCGGACAAAGCGAGCGCCTACCAAACCGTAATGCACATGATGGCTGGACTCCTTGTAATTGGCTTTATCGCGAATTTGCTGGTTCAGCCAGTCGCGCAAAAATACTGGATGGCGGAACGAACCGACACACCCAGGGCACCGAGTTCGAACCAAGCGAAAGAGATGAGTCCTGCCTTTGTGCAAAGGAGCAAATGAGATGGCGGAAGACACAAAAAAATCATCGACTGCCATGATTCTCTTAGCCTGGCTTCTGGTCGGGGTTCCGCTCGGATGGGGCGTCTATAACACTCTGCTGAGTTCCATGGCGCTGTTTCAACATCACTAGCACCTGCCAGCAGCGAAGCTTTAAAGGCTTGTGTCATCTCCAGGCCACAAGCTCGCCACAGCTGTAGCCCTCCACTGGCGCAAAAAATAACAACTCATGCCGGGAACCTAGAGCCAGTAGTAGTAACATTTTCTGAAAGATTGATAGCGAATGATCACCTTCGACCCAAACCATGCATCGAAGGGATGACCCAGAGGAATAAAACGATGGAAGATTCAAACGCCGACCTGGATTCAGGTACGGAAGATAACCGCGACTCAATGAACTCGAAACCCCTGCCACCTGTTGATGAAAGAATTCAGAAGGTCCTCGACAAAGCGCTCTACGCAGGTGGGAACCCGGCAGCCCAGAAAATCCGAAACTTCCTGAATGGAACCTGGCTGGGCGAACCTTTGCACGTCGTGCTTAAGGATGTTCCCACCGGAGCCTGGACCGTTGCCATGGTTTTTGACGTGTTGGATATGGCGCTCGACCGCCGCGAGTTCGCGATCGCGGCAGACACATCTGTCGCGATCGGAATTGCGAGCGCGGTCGGTGCGGCAATCGCCGGCGCCACCGATTGGTCCGATGTTGATCCACCGGCACGCCGCCTGGGTTTGCTTCATGGGCTCCTAAACCTCGGAGGCACCGGGCTATTTGTGGCATCGCTGCTCTTGAGAAGGGGAAAATCCCGTACAAGTGGGCGCATCCTCGGTGCTCTCGGTTACGCGGTCATAGGGTATGCGTCCCACCTTGGCGGGAAAATGGTCTTTGACCATCGTGTCGGCGTGGACCGGACTGACGGCCAAGTGTTTCCCGATGACTTCGCCGCGGTCTTGCCTGAATCGACCCTGGAAGAGGGCAAGCCAACCCGAGCGATGTATCAAAACGTACCTATTCTCCTGGTTCGCCGTGGACAAAGCCTCTTTGCAATGGCCGACACTTGCTCCCACTTCGGCGCGTCGCTTTCGGAAGGCAAACTTGATGGGGACAGTATCGTGTGCCCTTATCACTCGTCCCGCTTTGCATTAGAGGATGGCCGGGTGCTTGACGGGCCGGCGGTTCACCGGCAGCCATGTCTGGAAGTGCGGGCTCGCGACGGACAGATCGAAGTACGGAAAGCGTCGCTTCCTTATTCGCCGTTTGATTAGGCCGCAATTCGCTAAGAGAGGATCAGCTGTCCTTGCGGTACAGAAGCTCGCGCATCGCTTGCCTTCGAGCCTCGTTCTTCTCACTCATCGTCTTGCGCTCGTCGGCGTCCATACGGTGCTGGGTTGTGGGCTCGCTTGCTTCGGGAACACTGCACTCCGGACAGCGGTTGGCGAAACCGGGCTTATCCGGCTTCAGTTCGAACTCTTCGCCGCAGACCGCGCAAATTTTAATCGGGAATCCCATTTCCGCTCTATGATACGACGCTAACAATGCCGCAGGGAAGTGGGTCATCGGTCTTCAACGACCGATCAAATATCTCGAACTTGCGCGAACCGCCATCCATCAATAATTGCATTCCGGCGCCGGCGATCACCTATTCACGAGCCAGAAGGACCTGCCCAAGGTGGTAAGACTCGTGGTTCGTCCTGCTCAAAAGTACGGCCAGCCGATTGCGGGCCGGATCCTTGGCGTAGTCTTCCTCGGACATCGAATAGTGCCGCTGCAGCCATTCGTCCGCGGACAGGGTTTCAAATTGCGAGAGTAGTTTGCTATTCACGTCACCCCAGTATTGCTTCAACTCCGCGGCAGACGGAAGTTGCGCGACACTTTTATCTGGATTCGTTACGAAAAGAGCGTCAAGTTCGGGATGCAGCCGCGAGCCCAGGCCCAGGATCGTAAACATCGCGTCGTGAACAGCGATGAGATGCCCCCAGATATAAATCAGGCGGTTTTTCCCGGGAGCCACTTCCTTTAAAAGTTGGTCGTCGCTGAGCTTCGAAAATGTCTTGTCGGCTCTTTCCACGACGAGTTTCCAGGAGTTAATTGCTACTTTCACGGACAATTGTTGCGATGTCATATTGAAACCAACCTCTCTGCTAATCCGGCAGGGCCGCAGGCGAATGTCACTGTCGCCCTCTCGCGAGTTATTTAGATGCCCGTGGTTATTTCATGATTCTTTTCAATCGTCCAACTCAGGTCATTACCCAAACTAGACTCCCAACTCGCCGCTTCGTCCCGGTGCCAGTAGAATCCAGTGTAATCGCGGCTCCGGGCGGCTTGCCTATCGGGCGAGGCCTACAGATAACTGCCAGAACCCGATTGCTCATCTCAGACCACACGGGGAGGACCTGTAAATGTCATATCAGCCCATCGAAAATTACGGAATCATCGGCAACATGCGGACGGTTGCCCTCGTGGGCATGAATGGTTCGATCGACTGGTATTGCTACCCGCAATTTGATTCGCCAAGTATTTTCGGGGCGATCCTCGATGACAAGAAGGGAGGCCGTTTCCAGATTGCCGCCCAGTCTGACGGCGTGCGGCACAGGCAATCTTATTTGCCGTCGTCCAACGTCCTGGTGACACGCTTTTGGCTGGCAGAAGGAATCGCTGAGCTGGAGGACTTTATGCCAGTGGGCCAGCCTTCAGACTCGGCGGAGTATCGCCACATTTACCGCCGCATTCGCTGCGTCAGGGGAGCGGTGCCCATTTCGTTGAGTTGCCGTCCTGCCTTCGACTATGGAAGACGGACGCACGAGACGCTTCTTCATGCCAACGGTGCGACATTCAAGTCAGGAGACGTGACACTGGCGCTTTCAAGTGCAGTACCTCTTGAACTTGACGGCGATGGCGGGGTGTCCGCGAAATTCGTACTCTCCGAAGGGGAATCTCAGGTGTTTATTCTCCGCGACGACTGTGACGAGCGGGGCTTGCCTCGTCCGGCGTCCCAGCAGGAAGCCGAGCAGTTGCTGCAGGACACCATGAAGTACTGGCACAAATGGCTCTCCAGTTGTACCTATCACGGGCGTTGGCGAGAGCAGGTGTATCGATCGGCGCTCGTGCTGAAACTTTTGACCTTCGAACCCACCGGCGCGATCATCGCTTCTCCCACGACCAGTTTGCCGGAAGTAATTGGGGGAACGCGGAACTGGGATTACCGCTACACCTGGATCCGGGATGCAGCTTTTACCGTTTATGCTTTTTTGCGCATCGGTTTCAAAGACGAGGCAGCCGCCTTCATGCGTTGGATCGAAGATTCTGCCTCAAAACACGTTCGTCCGAATGAGCCAGGAGCCGTTCTCTATACCATCGACGGCGACAACCATGTACCCGAACAAACCCTTGATCATTGGGAAGGCTATCGCGGCTCCGGGCCGGTGCGCATCGGGAATCTGGCAGCCTCACAGGTTCAGGGAGACATCTATGGCGAGCTGATGGACGCCTTCTACCTCGCCAACAAATACGTCAGTCCTACCTCATATGACATCTGGGTCAAAATCCGCCATCGGCTTAACTGGATCTGCGAAAACTGGCAACTCCCCGACGCCGGCATCTGGGAAATGCGCAATCGTCAGGAACACTTCGTCTACTCAAAAATCATGAACTGGGTAGCCCTGGATCGCGGGATACGGCTGGCCGACAAGCGTGCTCTTCCTGCCGACCGCGCGAAATGGATCGGTGAGCGTGACCGCATCTATGAAGAAGTGATGACGCAGGGCTGGAATCAGAAGCGACAGGCCTTTACCCAATACTACGGCAGCGATGATCTCGACGCGTCGCTTTTGATCATGCCGCTGGTGTTCTTCATGGCGCCTAGCGATCCGAGAATGGTCGGCACGGTCAATGCAATACTCGAGAGTCCGCGCAATGGTGGGTTGGTGAGTGACAGCCTTGTATATCGCTACCCGCCGCAGCCTCGGGTTGATGGTCTCCCAGGGGAAGAAGGTACCTTCAACATGTGCTCCTTTTGGCTGGTCGAGGCGCTGACCCGGGCTGGTACGGTGTTCCCTGAAAAACTTGATCAAGCGCGGCTGCTGTTCGAGCGCGTTTTGGGATATGCGAACCATCTCGGACTGTACTCAGAGCAATTAGGTCCGCAAGGCGAGGCGCTGGGCAATTTCCCGCAAGCTTTCACGCATCTCGCACTCATCAGCGCCGCATTCAATCTGGACCGCATGCTGGGCGCCTAGACCTGGTTATGCAGATGCCGAGCGCCCGGATGCCAGGCGCCCATTGCCATGTTTATCAGGCTGCCCGGGGATTTTCAGACGGCTTTTCCGCGTGCCCACCAAACTGGAAGCGCATCGCGGACAGAAGCTTGTCGGCAAAGTCGGCCTCGCCGCGAGAGCTGAATCGTTCGTAAAGGGCGGCGGTCAAAACGTGTGCCGGCACCGCTTCATCAATGGCGGCTTTGATTGTCCAGCGGCCTTCTCCGGAATCGGAGACACGGCCGGCGAACTTCGACAGACCTGGATCCTGAAGCAGGGCTGAGGCAGTCAGGTCCAACAACCACGAAGCAATCACGCTGCCGCGTCGCCAGACTTCCGCAACGTCGCGAAGATCAAAGTCGTACTGGTAGTGCTCCGGGTTGCGGAGTGGTGTGGTCTCGGCATCAATCTGATTCTGTTGTTTGCCCACGTTCGCCGAACGAAGCACGCCCAGTCCTTCTGCGTACGCGGCCATGACGCCATACTCGATTCCGTTGTGAACCATCTTCACGAAGTGACCCGCGCCGTTGGGACCGCAATGGAGGTAGCCTTGTTCGGCTGTGCCTCCAACTTTTTCGCGTCCCGGAGTGCGCTCAGCGTCCCCGATTCCGGGAGCGAGAGTCGTGAAAACGGGATCCAGGCGCTTTACGGCTTCCGGTTCGCCCCCGATCATCATGCAATAGCCGCGTTCCAGTCCCCAGACTCCACCGCTGGTGCCTACATCGACGTAGTGAATTTGCTTGGATGCAAGGTCTTTGGCGCGCTGAATATCGTCAATGTAGTAGGAATTCCCACCGTCTATGACGATATCTCCAGCCTCGAGGTGGGGAAGAAGTTGAGCGATCGTGTCTTCGACCGCAGCGGCCGGGACCATCAACCAAATCGCTCGCGGCTTTGCCAGCTTTTTCACCAGGTCAGCCAGGTCAGTCGCGGGTGTAGCCTTTTCCTTCACCAGTTCCTCTACCGGCTTTGGCGACCGGTTGAATACCACGCATTGGTGGCCTCCTCGAAGAAGCCGCCGCACCATGTTGCTGCCCATCCTCCCGAGCCCTACCATGCCTAGCTGCATAAAAGTCTCCTGATAAAACTTCCAGATTTTGTCTGCTGTTTGTCTGTTGCGGAAACTATGAGACGCTCACGCGCCTTAGCATCAACCACCAAGGCACGAAGTTACACGAAGAATTTTCTTCGTGATCCTTCGTGTCCTTAGTGGTTAACCGGTTCCCGCAGTTTCCGATAAGTGCGAATCAGGCGATTGGTCGAGTTGTCGTGGTGAAGGTCCGGGTCTGCCTTGCTTTCAAGCTCGGGAATGATTCGCTGTGCCAGGACCTTGCCCAGTTCGACTCCCCACTGGTCAAACGAATCTATGTTCCAGATGATGCCTTGCGTGAAGACAGAGTGCTCATAGAGCGCGACCAGTTTCCCCAGAGCCTGCGGAGTTAGTCGATCCGCAATGATCGTATTGGAGGGACGATTGCCTTCGAACACGCGATGGGGAACCAGCCAATCCGGCGTGCCCTCGGCCTTCACCTGCTCGGGAGTTTTGCCAAATGCGAGGGCTTCGGCCTGGGCGAAAACATTCGCCATCAGCATGTCATGATGCCGGCCAAGCGCATTCAGCGGTTTGGCAAAGCCGATGAAATCGCACGGGATAAGCCTCGTACCTTGATGAATCAGTTGATAGAACGAATGCTGCCCGTTCGTCCCGGGCTCGCCCCAGTAGATCGGTCCAGTCTGGCGGCTGACCGGACTGCCTTCGATGGTTACGTGTTTCCCATTGCTTTCCATCGTCAGCTGCTGCAGATATGCGGGAAACCGCTTTAGGTATTGATCGTAGGGCAATACCGCAACAGTATTGGCCCCGAGGAAATCATTGTTCCATAGGGAAATCAGTCCCATGAGGACGGGCAGGTTCCGTTCGAACGGAGTAGTTCGGAAATGTTCGTCCATTTGATGAAAGCCATCTAGCATGGCGCGGAAGTTCTCCGGGCCAACGGCGATCATGGTCGAAAGGCCGATTGCAGAATCCATCGAATAGCGGCCGCCAACCCAATCCCAGAATCCAAACATATTGGCAGTATCGATTCCGAACTTGGTCACCTCCGCGGCGTTGGTGGAAACCGCGACAAAGTGCTTGGCCACTGCTTTTTCATCGCCTCCGAGCCCCGCCAGCGACCACGAGCGGGCGGTGTTCGCGTTAGTCATCGTTTCCAGGGTCGTGAAAGTCTTCGAGGAGACGATAAACAGCGTCTCTGCTGGATCGAGATCGCGGACGGCTTCTGCAAAGTCCGTTCCATCCACGTTCGAAACGAAGCGGAAGGTCATGGCGCGATCGCTGTAATACTTAAGCGCTTCGTAGGCCATCACCGGCCCCAGGTCTGAGCCGCCGATCCCGATGTTGATGACGTTGCGAATGCGTTTCCCGGTATGGCCTTGCCACGTGCCGCTGCGTACGCGATCGGAGAAGTCCGCCATCCGGTCGAGGACGGCATGGACCTCAGGCACCACGTTCTTGCCATCGACAGATATCGAGGCGTCTCTCGGGGCACGCAGGGCCACGTGCAGAACCGCCCGGTTCTCCGTTATGTTGATTTTCTCCCCGCGGAACATGGCCTCGATGCGTTCCTTTAATCCGGCACCATTTGCCAGCTTGAGCAAAAGACGCAGCGTCTCGTCGGTAACGCGGTTCTTGGAGTAGTCGAAATAGAGGCCTACAGCATCGACCGCCATACGCTCGCCACGGGTGGGGTCCTCGGCAAAGAGTTCCCGCAGGTGCGTCTTGGAAATCTTCTTGTAGTGTGAGTCGAGCGCTGTCCACGCGGTGCGTTTTTTTGCCGGGCGTTTAGTAAACGGATTCGTGGTTGCGGCCATGCCGTGCTCTCCTTGAATTTGTGACGATTATTGCGATTATTATGGGCCTGATTCAATTTGACAGTTAGATGAAGCGCCTTTGAACAAGGGTGCGTATATTGTGTACTATCCCCGAGGGTTTTTCAGCAGGCTGTGGATCCTCGGCTGGCGTCCCTCGAGATCTTAGTAGTTATCGCCTTGTCGTTGAACTATTTCTTACTGAACGACTAGGAATTCATGGTCTTGCCGGGAAGGTTTCACCTATTACCAGAAGCTCTGGACACGCCTCGTCCCTGGGACTGTGCTTCTGATCGGGACGTGCCTTTTTCCCACACTATTGAGATGATGAGGTTCTCCGTCGCCGAATGTCCATCCAGCCTATCCATAGCAATCCAACGCGCGATTGTGCCTGGTAATGAAGGCTCGGAGCGACCCTCGAGATCCAGTGATCTTGATCCGTTATCGTTGAAATGTTGTTTCGAATATGCAGAATTATGCACAATCAATCTTTCGTACCTGTCAGTACAAATTGAATCCTCCTGTTTGAGGCACGCATCTCTATTACGACATTGGGGTTTCGGGGACCGTCATATGAAAAAGCTATCGGTTGTTCTGCTCGTCGGGCTCTCGGGAGCGGTCGTTCTTGCCAGTTCCGGATGTGGCAAGACGGAAGCCAAGGCTCCAGCCCCGCAACCCCTTCAGGTCAAAACTCAGACAGTAAGTCTGGCGCCAGTGCCGCGAGTGGACGAATACGTAGCCACCGTGAAATCTCGCCGCTCGGCAAGCATTCAGCCCCAAGTTGACGGTTCAATCACTAAAATTCTTGTTAAATCGGGCGACCATGTTCGCGCGGGGCAGGTGTTGATAACCATCGATCCGTTGAAACAGCAGGCCACTGTAGACCAGCAGATCAGCACCGAGGCGCAGAAAAAGGCTACGCTGGATTACAACCAGCACGAAGTAGAGCGCCAGGAGAAGTTGTATGGGGGCGGAGTCAGCAGCAAGCGCGACTATCAGCTTGCCGTCCAGGCTTACGAAAATTCCAAGGCTGATTGGGAAGCGTCGAAGGCGGCACGGGTCACCCAACAGCGCCAGTTGGATTATTACCACCTGACCGCTCCATTCGCTGGCGTTGTGGGCGATATTCCGGTTCACTTGGGTGACTACGTTTCTCAGACAACGCTGTTAACTACTGTTGACGAGAACAAGGAACTGGAAGCCTACGTTTATATTCCGACCGAACGGTCCGGGGACATCCGCAAAGGCCTTCCCGTGCAGATTGTTACCAGCCGTGGCGAATTGATCGAAGCGACGAAAATAGATTTTATCTCGCAGCAGGTGGACAACGCGCTGCAGGGGATCCTGGTAAAGGCTCCTGTACACAGTTCTCTCGACAGGTTTCGGACTGAGCAGTTGGTCAAGGCAAGAGTGGTGTGGAGCACCGCTCCTGCGCCCACGGTTCCAGTGCTTGCGGTTACGCGCATCGGCGGACAGGCGTTCGTTTACGTAGCGACGCAGGCTGACCAGGGTACGGTCGCTAAACAGCGGGCCGTCATGCTGGGCGATTCTGTCGGCAACGACTACGTGGTGAACGGTGGCCTCAAACCTGGTGAAAAGGTCATCGTGTCCGGCACCCAGTTCCTCATTGACGGGGCGCCAGTTAAGCCAATCTAGGAAATCATTGCAAGCGCACCAAGCCGCCGCGCCACCGCGCGGCAGGAAGAAGAAGTGCAGGTTTGGTTGATTTTTTCATCAAGCGGCCGATTTTCGCCACGGTTTGCGCCCTGCTGATCATTCTGGCAGGAGCGGTTTCCATCCCGGGCCTGCCGATCTCGTTGTATCCAGCATTAGCTCCGCCCCAGGTTACCGTCTCCAGCAATTACGTCGGTGCCAATGCACAGGTGGTCGAATCAGCGGTCACGATCCCCCTTGAGCAACAGATCAACGGTGTTGAGGGAATGCATTACATCACCTCGACCAGCTCGAACGACGGCACCAGCACCATCAACGTTACTTTCCGCACCGGCTATGACCTGAATATTGCTGCCGTCGATGTGCAGAATCGGGTGGCGACTGCCCAGGGCCGTCTGCCTCAGGAAATCAAGAACACAGGCGTTACGATCACCAAGGCAAATCCGAATTTCGTTTTTGCAGCGGGCTTTTTCTCGCCCGATAACAGCCTTTCGAACCAGTACATCTCCAACTACCTGGATGTTTACGTCAAGGATGCCTTAAAGCGCATCCCGGGAGTCGGTGATGTTGTCATCTTCGGCGAACGCAAGTACGCGATGCGGATCTGGCTCGACCCGACCAAACTGGCTGCGCGGCAATTGACAGCGGCCGATGTGGTTTCGGCGCTGCAGGAGCAGAACGTTGAAATACCCGCAGGACAATTAGGCCGTCCCCCTTCCGACCCCAAACAGACTTTTCAGGTAACGCTGCGGGTGATTGGCCGCCTTTCGGATCCGAAAGAATTCGAAAACATCATCATCAAGAACACGCGCAACGGGATCGTGCAGCTCAAGGAAGTTGGGCGCGCCGAGATCGGCGCCGAGAGTTATGACAGCAATCTTATGTACAGCGGACACGAGGCCATCGGTGTCGGCGTACAGCAACTCTCGAATGCCAATGCGCTTGATGTGGACAAAGCCGCCAAGGCGGCGCTACTTGAGCTTTCGAAATCGTTTCCGCCCGGTATCAAGTATGTGATCGCTTTTGACACCACTACGGTGGTTGGCGATTCAGTGAAGGAAGTCGTAAGCACGCTGGAAGAAGCCGTGATCATCGTGATCATCGTGATCTTCTTCTTCCTGCTGGACTGGCGCGCGACCATTATTCCGGCAGTCACCATTCCGGTGTCGTTGATCGGAACATTCGCGTTCATCAATGCCTTTGGTTTTTCGATAAATTCGCTGACGCTTTTCGGCATTACGCTTGCGACCGGCCTGGTGGTCGATGACGCGATTGTGGTTATCGAAAACGCCCAGCGGCATATCAATGACGACCACACCGATTCTCATACCGCCACATCAGTAGCCATGCGCGAGGTCTCGAGCGCCGTAGTTGCAACTTCGCTAGTCCTGATTTCAGTGTTCGTACCAGTGTCGTTTTTCCCCGGTACTACCGGAATTCTCTACCGGCAGTTTTCGCTGACTATTGCATTCTCGATTGCCATCTCGCTGTTCAACGCGCTCACACTGTCGCCGGCCTTGGCAGCGCTTCTGCTTCGTGGCGAAGAGCACAAATATTCGGTTTTCGATTGGACGCATATCGGCTGGTTGTCCAACGGTTATAGAAAAGTCGCGCATGGGATCGATAACGCCATTCATGGCGTGGGTCGCGCCTATGGCAAAGCTATCTGCAAGGTGCTGAATTTCCGTTATGCCATGATCGCCCTCTTCCTCATCGGTTTGGGAGCCACCGGATACATGTATGTTCACGTTCCGACCGGTTTCGTGCCGCAGGAAGATCAGAACTATTTCATTGTCGTAGTGCAGGCTCCGCAGGGCGCATCGCTCTCCTACACCACGGATGTCGCCAAGCAAGCGGAGCAAATCTTGCGGGCCGATCCCGATGTATTTGGAACGTTCGCTATTCCAGGTTTTTCGCTGACAGGTGGTAGCTCGTCTAACTACGGCCTGATCTTCGCTCCGCTGAAGCCGATCGATGAGCGGAAAGGCAAAGGGCACGCGGCCAGCGACATCGTAGCGCGCGTAGCGCCAAAACTGTTTGGGGTTCCCGGAGCGATCGTGGCGGCGTTCGAACCTCCCGCCATCCAGGGTTTGGGAAGCTTTGGCGGTTTTCAGTTTGAGTTGCAGGACCTGGGCCGCAACACCTTGCAGGACATCGACAGCATTGCGCACAAAATTGTTTCCAGCAGCCGCCAGCGCCAGGATTTGCGCGGACTGTTCACCAGCTTCACGGCGAACGACCCTCAGCAACTGGTACAGATTGATCGCGAGAAGGCCAAGGCTATCGGAGTGCCCATCAGTCAGGTCACGCAGGCACTGGGCGTCTACATGGGTTCGGAGTACGTGAACGATTTTGATTTCAACAACCGTTCCTACCGGGTCTATGTGCAGGCCGACCAACCATTCCGGATGACCTCCCGCGACCTGCGGCAATACTATGTTCGTTCGGACACTAATGGTTTGGTCCCGTTGGGAAACATTGTCACGCTCACTGAGACTTCCGGACCGCAGGTAATCAATCACTACAATCTCTTCCGCTCGGCGGAAATCGATGGATCCGCGGCTCCGGGATACAGCTCCGGCCAAGGCTTGAAGTCAATGGAAGAGTTGGCTAAACAGAACATGCTGCAGGGCATGTCATTCAGCTGGACTGGCCTGGCTCTGGAAGAAGTGGAAGCTGGCGGCAAGGCGGTCATCATTTTCGGGCTGGGGCTTCTGGTGGTGTATCTAACGCTGTCAGCCCAATATGAAAGCTTCGTACTGCCGTTCATTATTTTGCTGGCGGTTCCGATGGCGGTCCTGGGAGCGCTGCTCTTTGTCTGGATGCGTGGACTCGTGGATGACGTCTACGTGCAAATCGGGCTGGTGATGCTGATCGGTCTGTCGGCGAAGAACTCAATTCTGATCGTCGAATTCGCCGAGCAACTGATCGAGCAAGGTCGGACTATTACGAATGCAGCGATCGAAGCTGCTGAATTGCGTTTGCGTCCAATCCTGATGACTTCATTCGCATTTGTCCTTGGAGTGTTGCCGTTGTATTTTGCGACCGGTGCGGGCAAACTAGGCCGGCACTCAGTCGGAACTGCGATCGTCGGTGGGATGTTATTTTCCACCATCCTTAACCTCTTCTTTATCCCGGTGCTTTACGTTATCGTCAAAGGAATTCTGGTCCGGTTCTCTCCGAAGAAGAACGTGGAAACCAGAGAGCCGGCGGAAGTCGCATAACTGTTTGGTGTTCTGATCGTGAGTTTCTTCAGTTGATCTTGTGAATCCGCCAACTTCATTGAGACAATGATCACCGAGACAACGATTATCGACAATGATCGCTTACGGCGATGACTGATTTATTCAATCGCAGATGTCGGGAGAGTGGCAGTGTTTGAGAGCATCCTTTGCCAGGTAACGGAGTACGATCCCGACGTTCTGGAGCGCCTGATCGAACTCGCGGTCGAAATTGCGCGAGAGGGTCGAGAGGGAAGGCGAATTGGTACGCTGTTCACGCTGGGAGACGAGGAAGCGGTCCTGTCCAGATCCCGGCCGCTGATTCTCGATCCGTTGGCCGGGCATCCTGAGTCTTCGCGCCACATCACCAATCAGAATCTTCGCGGAACCATCAAGGAACTGGCGCAACTCGATGGCGGGTTCGTCGTGAGTCACGGCGGCATTGTTCTTTCCGCGTGCCGTTATCTCGACGCAGTGGCTGCCCAGGTGGAAGTGCCCCTGGGACTTGGAAGCCGTCACATCGCCGCCGCCAACATGAGCGCTGCGACGAATGCCGTAGGCATCGTAGTTTCCGAGAGTTCGGTGGTTCGGCTCTTCTGCCATGGAAAGCTGGTCGGCGAAATCATCCCCGAGGTGTGGATGATGGAAAACGCCCAGCTTCGGGGCATGGTAAAAAGGGAGCAAGTCGGGGAGTTGACTGTGCTGACGCCGAGCTTGCGCTCAGCCTATGCGAAGTAAGCATCGCGATCCGGCGGTATGGAAATAATCTATGACGACCCTGCAGGAATTCAGATGTGAAGTCTGTGGAATCGTTAGCAGTAACCCCACTCACTGGTTCGTGATTCGATGCGGTGATGCGGACCTCACGGTGCACCGCTGGAATTCCGAAGTTGCCAACGCAGCCGGGGCGAGGCATTATTGCGGCGAAGCGCACGCCCAGGTATATATCAGCCGCTGGTTCGAGTCGGTCTGCACTCCGCCAAAGCCGAACTACAACACCACGAAGTAGCTCCCCCAAAACTGATTCTTATTGTGGCCAGGCACGCAACGCAGTCAGCACCACGCGTTGCAGATCCTCTCTGCTAGCGCCGCCCGCGGCCTGCACCGCCATCCCTTGAGAAATGGTTACCACGTAGCGGGCAAGATCGGCAGGGTTTGAATCGGCAGGCAGATCTCCTTCCGCCTTCGCGCGTCTGAATCTTCGCTGCACGGTATCCTCGGTCGCCAGGCGCCGCGTAACCAGTTCCTGTCGAATGCAGTCGGAAGCTTCTCCACACACGAGCGCGCTTTGTACCATAAGGCAACCGGCAGGATGTTGCGGGTCCGTGAGCAAATCTGCGGCCCCGCTTAACAGATGTTCCGTCACAGCGCGTGCGGTGGGCTGGCTCAGCGCCTTCGGAACGTAACCTGCGGGCCCTTCGACGTAACGATCGAGTGCTTTGCGGAAAAGGGCTTCTTTGTCGCCGAATGCGGCATAAAGACTTGGGCGGTTGATGCCCATCGCCTGGGTTAGATCTGAAAGGGATGCCCCTTCATAGCCCTTGCGCCAAAACACCTGCATTGCCGCATCCAGGGCTTTGTCCAAATCGAAAGAGCGTGGCCGGCCAGTAGATCCGGGCGGCTTTCGAGGCTTCATGTTTACTCATCTTAACACTTTCTTACCATTCAGTACAGATAGTAAAAGGCTCGTCGCTGAGGAGGAATTTTCAATGCGAGTCGGGTGTGCGCTTTGGGATCAGACGCCACGCCACTGCGGCACTAACCACTCCGAGACCCGCACAAATCAGCATGATGAGCCGGAAACCAAACACGAAGGCTTCACCGATCGCCTCCTTGACTGCGCCTCTCGTGCCCCGATCAATGCCATCGGGAATTCGCAACCCAGCCAGCTTGGTGATGTCCGATCGAATGTCCTGGAGAATGCCAGGCGGAAGAGACAAGTGGGCGAGACTTCGATTCAAGTGAAAGCCAAAGGCATCAACCATTACAACTCCAAATACGGCGATCGCCAAAACTCCCGCGACACGTGCAACGGCGTTGTTGATACCGGAAGCAGTGCCTGCGCGATCCTGGTCCACTGAACTCATCACGATTGTCGTGAGAGGCGCTATGGTTACTGTCATGCCGAATCCCAGAACAATCACCGCGGGAAGGAGCGCCTTCCAGTAACTGTCTCCGATCGTGGGTACCATGAATAAGACAAAACCGATCGATGCGATGAGAGGGCCGATGATCAGCGGCCCCCTTGGTCCGTAATCCGCGACCAGTCCGCCGGACCAGCGTGAAAGAAGAAACATCAGCAGAATCATCGGAAGGACACTGGCGCCGGCCGCGGTCGCGGAGTATCCCTGGACCTGAATCAGATTCAAGGGGAACAGGAAAAAGAAAATTCCCACGGCGGAATAGAGAAATAGCGTCAGCAGGTTTGCGCCACTGAAGATGCGGGATTGGAAAAGTGTCAGCGGCACCATCGGCGAAGACGATTTGGACTCAATGAATCCAAACGCAACCAGAGATCCTAAGCCGACGATCAAGCTGGCAAGAACCAAAGGGTTTTTCCAACCCAGGTTGACGGATTCAATGAAGCCGTCGACCAGACCACCCAACCCAATGGCAGCGAAAAAGGCCCCGGTCCAATCCACGCGGCCAGTAACCGAACTGCGGCTCTCCGGAATCTGCCACGCCGAAATAACGATCACAGCGGCTGCAAGGGGCAGGTTGATGAAAAATGCCGCTCGCCAGGAAACATGTTCAACCAGCCACCCGCCAAGAACAGGCCCTACTGCCGTGGTGATAGCGGTAAAACCGGACCACGTGCCGATTGCTTTCCCACGACTCTCCACATCGAAGGACGAACTGATAATTGCGAGGCTTCCGGGTACGAGGAGCGCCGCTCCAAGGCCCTGAACGCTCCGGGCGATAATCAACTGGCGAATTGTCAGGGCAAATCCGCAGCCCGCGGATGCCACGGCGAAAATCATGACGCCGATGACAAACATTCGACGGCGTCCAAAGAGGTCACCGAGCGATCCGCCTACAAGAATCAACGCGCCCAGCATGAGTCCATAGGACTCGACCACCCACTGCAAATCGACCACGGTTGAGTGGAAGCTGCTTTGGATCGCGGGCAGGGCCACATTGACCACTGTGCTATCGATGAAAGCCATGCTGGAACCGAGAATCGTCGCCACGAGAATCCACGCTCTCGCTTTCGTTCCACAAGGAGAGTCGGCATCTGCCGACCGGATCATCGTTTCGTCACAGGGAGGTTTCATCTGGGCTTTTAGGTAGCTGCCGGCGTCCCGCCGGCCCAAGGGGCGGGCAGGATTCCCGCCAGACAGCTGGCGAGACGCCGGTGCTACTCGTGTTTATGATGAACCGTCACACAATGGAACGCGAGAGAAACTCAACCAATCTAACATTCGTGTATGAAAATAGGACTATGACCGGCGTACGAATGGACAAGTGGCTGTGGGCTACCAGATTCTTTAAGACAAGAGCACTGGCTGCCCGGGCATGTAAGCTTGGCAGGATTGAAGCCAACGGGCAACCCGCCAAGGCTGCGCGTGATGTCCGCATCGGAGACATGTTGAAAGTGGCAAATGACGGCGGCGATTTTCATCTCGAAGTACTGCTTCTGAGCGAGATTCGCGGTCCGGCCTCCGTCGCGCAAACGTTATACCGTGAGACCGAGGCGAGCCGGGAGCTGCGCTTGAAGGTGGCAGCGGAGCGTAAGGCAATGAAACAGTTCGAACAGTTACCAGCCGGCAGGCCTTCAAAGCGCGATCGCCGGAGTATCATCCAGTTCCGCGGGCGAGTTTGAGCCTGCTCCCGCTGCCACGAAATTGCCACGGTTCTTCACGTCCACTAGACAAAGAGCGACGGTCCGCTGTTAAATGCATTTAAGTGGAGAATTTGGACAGGTTTCATTCCTAGCGAGCGTGCGGTTTGCTCCCGCCGGGTTCTACGACGCAAAGTAGTTTGGCTCATGCGAATGGGCGGAGAGTCTTCCTGATGGCAGAGTCCGAAGTAGATCTAAAAAAAACGTATGATGCGGTTGTGGTCGGATCAGGTGCCGCCGGCGGTATGGCTGCGCATGTTCTTACCAGCTCACGGCCTGAAGGTCTTGATGCTCGAGGCCGGGAAGAAACTCCCCATCGAGAAGGAATTGCGGTCCATGCAATGGCCCTACGACAATGCCTATCGGGGAGCGCTGCCGCCGGACCGCCATTCTCTGACCTTCAACGAATACACCATTCGAAGGCCTCCCTATGGGCCGGGCTTTGAAAAAGCAAAGCACCTCCACAGCTATGTCGGCAGCACCGACTATGTGAAGAACATCGTAGTTGACGAACGTGACAATCCCTTCACCGGTACCAACTACGCCTGGGTGCGGGCGCGATGTCTGGGAGGCAAGACAAATATCTGGGGGCGACTGGCGCTAAGGCTCTCTGACTATGATTTTAAGGCCAAGAGCCGCGACGGCTACGGAGAAGATTGGCCCATCAGCTATAGCGATATCGCTCCGTATTACGACAAGGTGGACTTGTACCTTGGCATCACCGGCGTGAAGGAAAATCTTCCTTACCTTCCGGACAGCATCTTTCAACGCCCCACCAAACTGAATTGCGCAGAAGTCACTCTCCAGCAGGGCCTTCAGAAAATGGGACGGGTGCTCACCCAGTACCGCGCCGGCGTCACCAGCGATGGGTTGAAGCACAACCAGTACCGCAGCCGTTGCTTCGGCCGCGGCGCCTGCGAACGCAAGGGCGGTTGCGATATTCATGCGGCGTTTGATTCCCCCACCGGCTTGATCTATCCCGCCATGGATACCGGCAACCTGACGCTGCGGACGGATGCGGTAGTTCGCGAAGTGACGGTCGATCCCGAGACGGGCAAAGCCACCGGCGTCCACTTCATCGATTCACAGACGATGAAGGACTATAACGTTCGCGCCAAAGTGGTGATCGTAGCGGCGTCTACGCTGGAATCCGCACGCCTTCTGCTGCTGTCGAAGTCGCGACTTTACCCGAACGGACTGGCAAACTCCAGTGGACACGTGGGGCACAATTTCTGCGAACACATCATGGGACCCGGCGTCGTTGGGCAGGCGAAGGATCTCGTGGGCAAGCCGTCAACACTTGATGATGGCCGTCCCGGAGGGTTTTACCTCACCAGGTTTCGGAATCTTACGGAAAAGCACCCGAAGTTCATTCGAGGTTATGGCTTTGAAGGAGGAAGCGGCTCCAGAATGTTTCCGGAGGGCACGGACAGGCCCGGCTTCGGCGCGTCTTTCAAAGAGGAAGTTCGCAAAAACCAGGGCGCTTACATCAGCATGGGGGCGTTCGGCGAAGTTCTGGCCCGCTACGAAAACTATGTTGACCTCGACCCGGTGGTGAAAGACAAATGGGGCATTCCCGCTCTCCGCTTTCACTACAAATTCGGCGACAACGAGCATCGCATGGCCGAGGACATGAAAGAGACGGCCCAGGAGATGTTCGAGGCCTCGGGATTCAAGATTGTGCACGTGACCGAGAGGGTCCTTACCGAAGGATGGTCGATTCACGAGATGGGCACAGCACGCATGGGGAATGATCCGAAGACGTCCGTGCTGAATCAATTTCAGCAGTCGCACGACGTCAAGAACCTGTTCGTGGTGGATGGCAGCGCTTTTGTAAATGCCAGTTGCCAAAATCCCACCTGGACCATCATGTCGCTGTGCTGGCGCTCATGCGACTACCTGGCGGACGAACTCGGTAAAGGCAATCTGTAAAGGCAAAGTGTAAGGAGCAGCGATGTCTGATAACGGCCCCATCAATCTGAAACAAGATCGCCGGCAATGGCTGAAAACTTCGGCCACAGTCCTCGGCGTGTCACTCTTGCCATTACCAGTAATGCCGGCGGAAACCGCGCAGGCTGAGCCAAGCAAAGCCGCCGCAACGCCGACGCCGGGCAATATTAAATCCGGGGCGCGATTCTTTACGCCATCGGAATACACCTTAGTTGAGGAATTGTCGGAAACCGTTATTCCCGCCGACAGCCATTCGGGTGGCGCCAAGGCCGCCAAAGTTGCCGATTACATCGAGCAATTCCTGCGCGAAACCATCGATGACAACGAAAAATCCATTTGGCGGGAAGGGCTTCCGCTGATCGATATGATGAGCCAGCACTACAATGGAAAATCGTTCGTCGATTCGAGTTCAGAACAGCGAATCATGATGCTCACGGTCCTTTCCGACAATGAACACATGATCGAACTTCCTGAAGTCCGGTTCTTTCGCGAACTGAAAAGACTGACGATTCACGGGTATTACACCTCCAAGATTGGCATTCACGACGAACTGGAATATAAAGGCAATCGAATGCTGGCACAGTATGTGGGTTGCGACGATCCTACGCCCAAGTCTACTTAGTCGGTTGACAAACAGGTAATCCGGAATCCGAATGAAATCGACGATTTTGTGCACGTCCGTTTGCACGTTTCTCGCCGCTTGCATGCTGAGCGTTTCCTTCGCATCTCCTGCTCCTTCATCGAAACCGGAAGATGATGGATGGACCTCTTTATTCAATGGGAAGAATCTCGACGGCTGGTATTCCTATCTCGATTCCACCGGCAAGAACAAGGACCCGAAGGGCGTCTTCAAGGTCGAAGACGGCATGATTCATATCATGGACGTCCCTATGTCTGATGGAAAATCGGACAATGGATACCTGTCCACCACTCAAAACTTCTCCAACGTGCGAGTCCACATCGAATACAAGTGGGGCACGAAGCGTTCGTCGGAGGGTAAGATGAACAGCGGGTTGTTATATCTTGCCGTGGGCCCGGATGCGATCTACCCGACGTCACTCGAGTGCCAGATTGAGGAGAGCGACGTCGGAGATCTGTGGATCGTGAACGGCGCATCAGTCACCGCTTTCTTTATCGCTCCCGCGATGCCGATGTATGACGACGATATGCAATCGGGCACTCGCGTAAGAAGCGCTCCGGGCGAATCCAGTCGCGTGCTGAAGTCTGGAGACTTCGAGAATCGCGACGGCTGGAATGCAGTGGACGTAATTATCAGGGGCGACCAGTCGACCCACATTGTCAACGGCCGGATCGTAAACACTGCGCATGACATCCGGCGGCCTGACCCGAACAATCCTTCACACATGATCCCGTTGACGAGCGGACGGATTCTCCTGGAAGCCGAGGGTTCGGAAATCTGGTTTCGCGACATTAGAGTTAAACCGCTAGCGGCATTGGAAAAGCATTAGCAACGTCGATTGGCGATTGCCAATGTCGACTGCTATTTGTTGATTTGAAAGTGCACTGCGGTTAGAAGCACGCTGTATAAGGAGCGCATCGAGCGCATGGCGAATAACGGCAGGGTAAAGGTCGGAATTATCGGATCGCAGTTTCAAGCGGATATTCACGCTGCGTCGCTGCAAATCATGCCGGATGAGGCGGAAGTTGTCGCCGTGGCCTCTCCCACACCCGGCAATGCGGCTGCGTTCGCCAAGAAATTCGGCATTCCGCGCGTGTTTACCGACTATCGCGAGATGCTGAAAGAAAAAGACATCGAGATGGTGACGATTGCCGCCCCGAATAGTTTGCACGCGCAAATGACCAAGGATTGTGCGGCTGCCGGCAAACACGTCGTGTGCGAAAAACCTTTAGCCATGACCGTCGCCGAGGGCGAGGAGATGATCGCCGCAGCCAAACGGCACGGGGTTTTACTGATGTACGGGGAAGAACTTCTTTTCACTCCGAAATACTTGAAGGCGAAAGAAATGGCCGATGCCGGCGCCTTCGGGAAAATCTACCTGCTGAAACAGAGCGAAAAGCATTTCGGCCCGCATAGCGCATGGTTCTGGGACGTGAATCGGTCCGGTGGTGGAGCATTTATGGATCTCGGCTGCCACGGCATCGCTTTCTGCTACTGGTTTCTGGGACGTGCCGCGATTAAGTCTGTCTATTGCCAGATGGGTACTCACGTCCATGCGGACAAGACCAAGGCCGAAGACGATTCGCTGTGCATTCTCGAGTTCGCGAACGGCGCAACCGCCTTGATCGAGAACAGTTGGGCGCGCCGCGGAGGCATGGACGATCGCATCGAAGTCTACGGAGACGCCGGCGTAACGTACGCAAACCTGCATATGGGCAATGCTTTGCCTACCTACAGTGAAAACGGCTATGGCTACGCCGTCGAGAAGGCCCCCGGCACAAAGGGTTGGACGTATCCGGTCTTCGAGGAACTTTGGAACTACGGCACACCGCAGGAGTTGACCCACTTTGCCCGTTGCGCGCGGGGGAAAGAAACTCCACGAGTTACCGGAGAAGATGGACTCGTAGTTCTGCATGTGCTCTATGCCGGCTACGCTTCTGCTGGTGAAGCACGAAAAATCGCAATGCCGTTTCAGGCGCCCGCTGTGAAGAAGCCCATTGATCTCTGGTTGAACGGTCCGGCTAGGAAGTGAGCCACCTGGCAACAAGCAATGACTGACCAAAATTCATCGAGCGGTGCCTACTGAATATGCCCTTAGCGGACAGAATTCGCCTTAGCCTGATGATGTTCCTCAACTACGTGATCTGGGGATCCTGGTACGTCACTCTCGGCGCGTATCTGACGATCAACCTGAAATTCACCGGAATCCAGGCGGGTGCAGTGTTTGGTACGACCGCGTTGGCCTGCATGATCTCCCCGTTTTTTGTTGGGTTGATTGCGGACCGATTCTTCGCTTCGGAACGAGTTCTCGCTGTCTTACATTTGTTGGGAGCGGCGCTTCTCGTTTGTGTGACCAAGGCGACTGGCTTTGGATCTGTCTATGCCCTGATGTTCGCATACTGTCTTTGCTACTTTCCGACGATCGCCCTGACAAACTCTCTCACCCTGCAACATCTGAAAGATCCGGGGCGCGATTTCCCTCTGATTCGTGTGTTTGGCACCCTTGGATGGATTGCGATCGGCGTCACCATCGGACGTCTCGGTGTCGAAACTTCTACCGTCCCATTCCTGCTGGCCGCGGGTGCATCCGTGGTCATGGCAATTTTTAGTCTGACTCTTCCCCATACGCCACCGCCCAGCAAGGGACAGACAGTCACTCTTCGGCGGATTCTGGGGCTCGACGCGCTGGTCATGTTGAAGCGTCCATCGTTCGCGGTCTTTGCCGTAGCCTCGATCCTGGCCTGTATCCCGCTTACGTTTTATTTCTCGTTTACGAATGCGTATCTGAACGAACTGCATGTCGAAAATGCCGCTGGCAAAATGGCACTGGGTCAGGCGTCCGAAGTTGTGATGATGCTTCTGATGCCGTTCATTCTGCGCCGAGTCACCGTTCGCAGCATTCTGATCATGGGTCTGCTCGCCTGGTCGGTGCGGTACATGCTCCTCGCTTACGGCAATCCCTTAGGCGGCATTTGGATGTTTTACGTGGCAATTTTGCTCCACGGCATCTGCTACGACTTCTTTTTCATGACCGGGCAGCTTTACACGGACCAGGAAGCTCCCGCCAATCTGCGCAGCGCCGCGCAAGGCTTGATTACGTTCCTGACCTACGGAGTTGGAATGCTGATTGGATCGCTGATCGCGGGCCGGACTGTCGACTACTTTACCCACACCGTGGCAGGCGTTGTGACCCGCAACTGGCAATCCTTCTGGATCTCTTCAGCCTTGAGCGCGTTTGTGATCCTGCTTCTGATTGCGCTTTTCTTCCGCAGCAACAGCAAGATCGTTTCGACGTCAGAATCTTCGGCATAGTTATCGCGCTGTCCCGGAGGCAGAGATCGCAATGCATGTCCCCGAAAACGACGATCGTCAAAACGACGATCCGCGGGAAGACAAATCCCTGGGGATGGATCAACGCATTTCCCGCCGCGATTTCCTGAATTCCACCTTGCTCGCCTCTGGCAGTCTCCTCATGACTTCCGCCGCTCCGCTGCAACTTCTGGGCGAAGAGGACGACTTCACCGGCTACGGTGGCGTGGGCGACTACAGCAAGTCCAATGGCAATACTCTCGAAGTATTGGCGGCGGGCCATCGCATACGTGATGGCGAGTTCGAACATCAACCTGCCAATGTTATTGATACCGGCGAAACGTTTGATTGCGTGGCTGTGGGCGGTGGCATCAGTGGGCTGGCTGCGGCGCTATTTTTCCTTCGGAAGGGCGGCAAGAACCGGACCTGCCTGGTTCTGGAGAATCATCCCGTGTTTGGAGGGGAAGCCAAGCGCAACGAGTTCGTGGTGGATGGCCATCGCCTGATGGCTCACCAGGGTTCCGCCGTGTTTTTTGTTCAGTACCCCCACAGTTTTCTCGGACGGTTTTACGATTCGATCGGCCTGAAAACACCTCAACTTGAATATCAGAGGTGGGCGGGTCCAGCGAAGGAGATGGCTCTCAGCAAAACTCCGTACGACATGGTCGGAAACGAACCCGCGAACTACGGACTGTATTTTGGAACAAAGTTCGGTCAAACGCCGGGGACGTGGCTGATTGATCCGTGGGGAAAGAAGCTTGAAGGGGCACCGATTTCCGACACAGCTCGTTCTGAATTGCTGAGGTGGCGGGCTGGGCCTCAGGAGAAGGAAAAAAGGCCGCAGTATTTTGGAGATGAGATATCGAGACAGCTGGATTCGATCACGCTGGAAGAGCACATGATGCGGCGCTTCGACATCAGTCGCGAAACCATTCGGACTTATCTTTCTCCCGTAGAAGGCGGTGGATCAGGGTTGGGCCCGGATGCTCTGTCCGCCTATGCAGACTACGCCGCGGACATGCTTCATCCCTTGCAGAGTGACGATACGGACCAGATGTTTCCCGGAGGAAACACTGGAATCGCGCGGCTGATGGTCAAGACCCTCATTCCCCAGTCCATCGCTGGCGACGGCAGCATGGAAGCGGTCTGCCGCAATGACATTAATTTTAGAGCGCTCGATCAGTTCGGTTCTCCTGCGCGCATTCGACTGAATTCCACCGCCGTGTGGGTGAAACATGAGGGCGATCCGGAGAAGTCGGAATTTGTCGGGATCATTTATACGCAGAGAGGGAAAACATATCGCGTAAAGGCGCGGACGGTTGTAATGGCTGGCGGAGGTTGGACAACCAAGCACGTGGTTCGCGATCTTCCTCAGGCCCAGCAGGACGCCTACAGTCAGTTTTACCGCTCACCCTGCATGATGGCGAACGTGGCGGTCCGGAACTGGCGCTTTCTTTACAACCAGGGAATAACTGGATTTCGCTGGTTCGAGGGGGTCGGCAACTACACAGAAGTACGCAAGACTGCTCTCATCGGTGCGGACTCCACTACGATCAGTCCGGATTCTCCCGTCGTGCTGCCTCTAAAGGTTTTGTACTCGTATCCGGGATTGCCGGCTGCCGATCAGGGTCATCGGGGACGGGGAGAGATGCTGGCAACGTCTTTCAGGGATTACGAAAAGCAAATTCGCCAACAGTTCAATGACATGTTTGCCAGAACGGGTTTCGACGCCCGGAAGGACATCGCGGGGATCATTTTGAACCGCTGGGGACATGCCTATCTAAACCCGCAACCCGGCTTCTTCTTCGGCAAGGAGGGAAAACCTGCTCCCAACGAGATTTTGCGCGCAACGCCTTTCGGACGCATTGCGTTTGCCAACACCGATCTGGCGGGCATCATGGACCACCGCTGTTCGATTCTGGAAGCTGAGCGCGCAGTCGGGCAGTTGCTGGACCAGGTTTTGACCTAGTCAGAGTCGCTCGATCGTTAGCCGATCGGGTTCACCCTCAAAGTACTTCTGCAAGGCTTGTCTGAAGACCTCATTTTCAGATGTCGAGTTGGCGAACAACGTCATCGAAGATCGAAACTTCAAATCGTCGGGACACCCGAAGATGTGTTCGATCGAACGTCCGTCCACCGAATTAACAAGCCGGGTACACTCTTCAAGCCGCGGTCCAAGAATGGGATGTTTCAAGTACGCTTCGGCTTCCTGGCGGGACGAGATGGCGAAGTGAATTGCGGTGGAACTGTTTCCCAAACCTCTTAGCTGAGGGAAAATGAACCACATCCAATGGCTTCGTTTCCGGCCATCCCGCAATTCGTCGAGAACCTGCGTGAATACCGGTTTTTGGGCGTCGACGAAGCGTTGCAGATTGTAAGGATCATTCGTGCTCGTCGTTGTCATTGTCCAACTATCTTAACTTCCCGCGTAAATGCGTCGAAGCCTGCGAAGTAACGATGGCAGGGTTAGTCTGGTGCGCTCCGTATGCTCGAGAGAATTCTGCGCGGTGGCGTGGAAAACCGCGAAGTTGAGGGTCTGGTTCTAAGCGGCCTTGAATGCCGCGGCGGTGAACTCGTGCGCAGAAAGGACCTCTTCGGTTATCTCAATCACCGGGAGCTTCACTAAGACGTTGGGTGGCGTCTCCGCAAGAGAACGCAATTGACGATCTACCAGCTCCCGATCAAACCCAAACGCCAACAGTACTTTGGCGGCTTTTTCTGCCGTTTCGTACTTGTGGGCCGCGCCCGAACTGAGGCCATCCTTGGTTACAGACACCTCAACGAAACCACCTTCGGACTTGGCTACAAACACTTGTGCTTTCATTGAGCTTACCTTCATAAATCATCCGCCTTAGGGTCGCCCGAATAAATACGGTAGATACTGTATTGCCGTCTTTTCCCTTCGAGCCTAATTTGTATTCAACCCACGTTTCATAGCATCTCGATTCACACCCCAAACCCGCTTCGGCGGGTTTTTTGTTGCACCAAAATTCACACTGCGAAATACGTCCAAATATCCGGCGAAGTCTGTATTGCGATGCTGCCAGCGAGGGGACAAACTCGCGTTCATGATCGATTCCTGATCGATCGCCAGGGGACTTTCGATGGGACTACTCAACACGTTTAAAGGCGGGGATATCGCGCCCACGTCTGGTGTTTATTCAACGCTGCATTCGACGCCGCACAAGATAGGCGAACGCGCAACCTACATTGAGGGAGAGCACTTCAAAGAGTGCTGGATGTGTCCTCTCGGAGTCTGGTACCGGCTTGAGGAGCAGGCCGTTCCCACGGCACGACGAATTGAGTTTAGCCGCGGAGAAATGGCAACAGGATAAACGCTCGACCAACTTATCCGGCGCGTCCCTTGGGAGCGATGGCGAGTTCGAAACCGAAAGCATACGAAAATATTTTAGAGGGCTGGAACGCCATCGCGACGTTCCTGGGCCAGACGGTGTCCGTGGCGCAACGTTGGCATAAAACGGGGATGCGGGTTGTGCGGGAAGGCAAACACGTCCATGCGACTCCGGAGGAACTGACAAAATGGGTGGGCACCCAAATGGGGAAGAGCGAACCGGTTCACATAGCGAGCGAAGACGAAGATCTCACCGCAGATCTGAAGATGGGACTCTCATACATTCGTAAACACACGGATTCTCCGCGTGCCAGAGACGCTTCCGCGCCGAAGACACAGCGGCGGTCATAGGGCTTAGCTCTAGGAAATGCTACCGAAATGACAACCTTTGATTGGTCCACACGTCATTTAGCCTGAAAATGGCGCACTCAGGCTGCGCTCTTATCCGCACTTTTCTGCTCAGCAGTCTTCTCCTCCGCAGTCCTCTTTGACGAATTATCTCCGTCTACCTGCTGTTTGTTCTGGTTCTTTTCCGTTTGTGACGTGCTGCCTGCTGCTGTTTCCGCACGGTTATCGGATTCTGGCTTGGTTTCCGGCGCAACCTGAGCATCCTTTTCATTCCCTTTTTCATTACTTTCGGGAACTGGTTTTGCGCTTTGTTCGTCCTCCGGTTCAACCTTCTCTTCGGTCTTCTTTTCCGCCTTCTTTTGCTCGTCTTCCGCTTGCTTCTCTTGTTCTTTCTTAACCGCCGTCTCTGGGGGCTTGGTGACCGCAGAGAGTAGTCGATTCATTCTCACCCTCGTCGCCCGCCATCTCACGTTGCTGGCATTCCCTGCTTGCTCGAGATATGGCGCAAGGTCTTCGTCGGTAGCTATTCCTTTATCCTTCAAAAATTGCAGAATCGCTGCACTCTGAGTTTCCAGCGCTTCAAAGGTGGGGAACAATTCATCGAGAAACTGCTGCAAGGCTTTTTCGTCCATATTTGTATCCTCAAGCGCCTATCTTTGATGCAGAAAGGAGGTTCCGGGGCATGAATAAAGCGGTGCGGCCGGGGTGACTCCACGGAAGAATACAAATTTAACTCGAACAGGGAAGAGGTTATTCCCGTTTTACCGTCTTGATGGCTAGGACGGGACAGTGACCATCAGGAGCCGAGTCTCGCGATTTCTGGCGTGTTTCGCGTTCGAGCGTAGTGTCTGAAGGCTTGGAGGACCCGAAGCCTGCTCGTCAGCGAATTCGCTTTGTGGTAACGGCAGATCGACTTTAGCAAAGTACCCTTGTTCATCTCTGATACGTCTCAGAGGAAATCACTACTCTCTGCGCAAGCAAACGGTCCCTCCGCCTACCATCTCTGTGAGGATCGTGCCCATTTGACTGCTGAGCTCTTCGTTGTTCTTCGTGAGTTGAAGCTGCTTCGCAGTGTCTGTGTTTCCCGCCCTGGTCAGATCGATGGATTGCTGCAAGACGGAGAGTTTGCGCTGAAGGATTGGCTCGAGGCGATCCATTCTGACTTGCTGGCTGGAATTGTCGGCAGTAAGGTGTCTCAATTCCTTGGCGAGAACCGGTATGTGCCGGACCGCTAACGTATAGCCATCCAGACTGCTGTCATCGCGCGTCAGCAAAAATCCTTTGCGCGAATCTTGTGCCATAAAGATGTCGGCGCGCAGGCTTTCGACGACTGACTGCACTTCGTGAGTATGCGAAACCCAGTACTCGCTTTGAGCAAACGAAGCAGTGGTGCGCTCCGCCATTATGCCGATGCCCAACAACAGGAAAATCGGGACGGCGAAATAAATCCATGTTGCCCGGCTGGACGCATGACGCAGCATCTCCTTCAACTCCTAGATGGATGGGATGATTAGAGAGTTCATCGTGGCCCGATGGGATTGGGATCTAGGTCGTTGCCGCTACCGGAGTTTCCACGGAGAAGAATGGTCCGCCGTCGAGAATGTGTTGCGCCGCTCGAATCAGGTCGCGCGCCGCATTGCTCTTGTTTACATATCCGGAGGCGCCAGCCTTCCGCACTGCGGCGATCAGCTCTTTGGAATCGTGCATGGTCAGCACAAGAATCTTGGAGCGAAGTCCTAGTTTTCTTGCTTCGATGACAACTTCGAGGCCGTCTTTCCGGGGCATCGTGACATCAAGGATGACGAGGTCGGGATTCAGCGACTTGGCTTTCTCGAGGGCTTCGACACCGTCTTGCGCTTCTCCGACCACTTCCCACTCCGGACGACCACGCAGGATCCTCTGGACCCCCTGACGCACGACATCGTGGTCATCTACAACAAGAATACGCTTGGCCATCCTGCCTGCCTCCGGTCTTTCAGTCTCCGCCCACCACCGCCGCAATTACTCACACATAGTTGTGGCGGCTAGATTTTGCGCAAGCAGTTCATTTTTTCGAGTGCTGGGTGCGCCGTTTACCAAAGGCGCTGGAGAATGCTGCTTATATTAGCGGCTTAAGTGGAAGAGAGTGTATACAGTGAACGCTGTAGGGCGTCACGAGTCAATATCAGCGCCAAAACCCACGTCATGTAGCCGAAATTCAGCTATATAAGGCTGAAATCCCGCGTTCCAAGTCCTAGGGTACTGTGCTACTTTACGTTCCAGACATACAGAAAGTCCGCGTCGGTAGCCGTCGCGACATTACGTCCCGCCTTCCGGGTGGCACGGTTTAGCGCTGAGCGGACTTTGGCTACAGTCTCCGCTAGTTCCGCCAAGGGAACCTTGATCGCGGCGTTTCCATCCAGTTGATCCAGATCCTTGAGAATCACAGACACGACCTGCTTGTGCTTTCCATTGCGCCCCTGCGGGACGTCTACCTGGTTCATTGTCTTGAAGTGCATCGGAGACTTGCTCACTTTGGGACTCATGGCCTCCTCCAACGGCGATGGGATAACGTTAAACAAACCTGACGCAATCGTATCCGAACGTAACGAGAGCTGCAACTAAAAAAATCTGTTCAAAGAAGACCGTCCTTAAACGGAACCGTCTGATGGTATAGACTCCGCTAAAGCAGAGCATAAGTGTCCATAAATGAGGTAGTTAGCGGAACAATCGGGTAGTTAAACTCTCTAAACAATATGACCCGTAGCGCGTTCAGGCTGCTACTGTTTGGAATGTTGAAGGAGTAATCACATGCGAACAGTGGTCACACATTTTGAGCAAGTCCCGTTGGACGCAGTCAAACGGATCGTAGAACAACAGCAGCAGAGGGATGCGCGATCACGCGGTCTCGCGATGGGCGAGGGAGCGCGCGTTCAAAAAACGGAGTGGAGAGAGCTTTGCCAGGCGGCTCTTGTAGAACTCGATCTGGAAAAATTGAGGGAGCGGGTCGCGGCAGCTGAAGCTGCCGTCTTTGCACGATTTCAGGAGCTAGCTCATACGCCCGATGGAGGAGATGAGCGACAAGCCTTGATGGACGTAAGCAGCAGCCTTCGATTTTTGAAAAGGGATGTGCTCAGGTTTCCCGATTGGGAAACGAGCGAGCCTGTAACACCGCCAACGAATGTTGTGTAAGAATCATGCTCCATCGTTTTGGAGCTTGTCGGCTTCAATAGAATCTTGTGCCCGCGGCGCGGCTGGATCTGTCACAGGCTCGGTTGAATCGCTTCGATATCGAGGCGATTGAGGACGTCCAGCTTTCTGCTTCCGAAATCTTCGGTGGCTCTCAGCCTTTTGCAATCCCTTCAAACTCATCCTGTGATTTTTAGCATCACCTCGGTTGCATATCCGCCACTGCGTGGTAGAAACATTCTGGCTAGGGTCAAGTCCTGCAAACTCCTGAAAAGTTTCGGCATCATAAAGCCGTCCGTAACGTGTCGCGCCATCGACCGAGCGGCAGGATAGGTTTACATGATGCGCCCCAAACTTCGGCTATCGATCGTCGCGCTGATGGTCGGCAGCTTTGCAGGCTGTTCGACAGCGTCCCATAAGCTGAGTCGCTCTGGCTCTGGGATCACAGAAAACCGGCTGACAGCCGGCGCTGATTCCTCAGGTGAATTAGCCAAGGCCAAACCCTCGGCGTGCATAAAGTGGTCTTCAGACTCTGAGCGGGCTCGCAAGAAATCACGAAGAATTGACAAGCCCACGGCTGAACCTCGAACCGAAGCCCTGAGCCGCAAGAACAAAGTTCAATCGGAAGACTGAGCCGCGCTAACAACCCAATTGCCAAGCCCGTAAACCTAGACCCGGTTGTCGAGCGAACGACTTATATTTGTGAGCGAGTTTAGTGAAGTAACACTGCAATTACTGCTCGCCCGGAACCCGTGCCAGGCCGAACGAGCAGCAATCAGATTGAGAAGAGCCTGCGCCGCCTGCCTGGAAATTCAGACAACGCTTGGGGTCGCTACGACTTTCGCTGCTGCTGCAGTTCTCGCTCTGCTTCGAACCAGTCTTCTTCCGCGCGTCCGTCGCGGTATCCGCTTTGCGCGTATAGTTCGTAGGCACGCTGACGAATTCGTTCCTGGTCGGCTACTCCCTGATCGATAGACTCTCGACTGTTGTTGAATATGGATTTCTCAGGCGTGGATGATGAACCAGACGTTGACGATAGACGAGACGTAGATGATGAATATGATGACGATGGATTCTGAATTGCCGGGGTGGATACTTCGTCGATCCGGGAAATGTTTGCTGTCGTCTCACGATTCGTTTTGGACGGAGTCACTTCTTTTTGAGAAGGGTATGTAGTCGTTGCCTGCTTCATATGTGCTCCTGTCGGGTATGGGTGCCGCTTTTTAATGGCGTGTTTGATGATTACGCACCAATCCGGGTTGCCATTACGTCTTTCCGATGAAGAGTCCCCCAAGCTTCAACCAACTCCAATCATTGGACTCGAATCTGAGCGTCGAGTCATCACGTTCTCTCCAGCCGTTCGTTCATAAGGAAAAAATAAGTATGGCGGATTCCAAAAAATTCAGGATACAAGAAGGTGCACCTTTTCCATGCGGGGCCACATGGGATGGCAAGGGCACCAACTTCGCCCTGTTTTCGGCACACGCTACAAAAGTTGAATTGTGCCTTTTCGATGAGAAAGGTGAACGGGAGCTGGAGCGAATCGAACTTCCCGAATACACCGATCAGATCTGGCACGGTTATCTGGCCGATATTCGTCCCGGCACAATTTATGGCTATCGCGTTCACGGCCCATATGAACCAGACCAGGGACATCGTTTCAATCCCCATAAACTTTTACTGGATCCTTACGCGTGTGCCCACATCGGGGAACTGCAGTGGAACCCTGCCGTGTTCGGCTACAAGATGGAATCGGCGGACGATTTGACCTTCGATGACCGCGACAGCGCGCCCTATGTACCGAAATGTATCGTTGTGGATCCGGAATTCGACTGGCGAGGACAACCGGGGCGTCACGGCATACCGTGGGATGACACGATTATTTACGAACTGCACGTCCGAGGGTACACAAAATTGTGCCCTGACATTCCAGAGTCCGAGCGCGGTACCTATGCCGGCTTGGCGAACGGGCGCGTTCTCGATCACATCAAGGGCCTTGGGATCACATCGGTCGAGTTATTGCCGGTGCATACTTTTATCAATGACAGTCAATTGCTGGAAAAGGGCTTGTCGAATTATTGGGGGTACAACAGCATCGGTTTCTTCGCCCCAGACCCCCGCTATGCTTGCGAAAAAATGGAAAGCCTGCGGGAGTTCAAGGAGATGGTCACCCGTTTTCACGAGGCCGGACTTGAGGTCATTCTTGACGTGGTCTATAACCACACCGCCGAGGGAAACGAGCACGGTCCAACCCTGTCTTTCAAGGGTATCGATAACGCCAGCTACTACCGGCTGCTGCCTGATAAGAAACGCTATTACATAAACGATACGGGTACCGGAAACACTCTGAATGTCACGCATCGGCGCGTATTGCAGATGGTGACCGACAGTCTGCGTTACTGGGTGCAACAGACCCATGTGGACGGTTTCCGTTTTGATCTGGGGACGATCCTTGCACGGGAGCCAAACGGCTTCGACAATCAAAGCGGTTTCCTGAAGACTTGCAGTCAGGACCCGGTTCTTTCGACGGTCAAGTTAATTGCGGAGCCGTGGGACGTTGGTCCCGGCGGATACCAGGTCGGTGGTTTCCCGCCCGGTTGGGCAGAGTGGAACGATCATTTCCGTGACACGGTCCGGGACTTCTGGAGAGGCGAAGCATCCGCTTCGGCCTTCACTACCCGATTGTGCGGGTCAGCCGACGTTTTTAATTATGAAGGGCGCAGACCTTGGGCTTCCATCAACTTCATTACAGCTCACGATGGTTTCACGTTGAATGACCTTGTCACTTACAACGACAAACACAACGAGGCCAATGGCGAAGGCAATAAGGATGGCACCTCGACCAATCGGTCCTGGAATTGCGGTGTCGAAGGGCCGACGGACGATCCCGAGATCAACAAACTACGCGAGCGACAGATTCGCAACATGCTGGCCACGCTTTGCCTTTCGCAGGGAACTCCAATGCTGCTTGCCGGCGACGAGTTTCGCCGCACTCAACAGGGCAACAACAACGCCTACTGCCAGGACAACCAAATCAGTTGGTTGGATTGGGACCTGGAGAAGGCAAACAGCTCGTTCGTTCAGTTTGTACGCAGGCTCACCGGGTTGCGTCATAAGTATCCCGTGCTGCGCCGAAGCCGGTTCCTGACCGGAGAATATATCGAAGAGTTGGGCGTAAAGGACGTCAGCTGGATCAATGCCAACGGATCCGAAATGGAAGATGTTCACTGGGGCGATTCCGATATGCTCTGCTTTGGCATGCTGATGGACGGCCGTGCCCAGACGACCGGAGTCCGGCAGCGAGGCAAAAATGCCACCCTGCTCATGGTCGTGAATGTCTACCACGATATGGTTGAATTTACCTTACCGGAGTGCCCAGGCGGCCACCAATGGATCCTGCTGCTTGATACACAGTTTGCTGAATTGCCCGAGCAGAAGAAATTCGAGATCGGAGAGGCATATCAAGTCACCGCCCGGTCGCTGCTTCTTTTCGGGCTGGTGCCGGAATAGCGAGATCAAGAGGGCGCTGCCTTGTGTCTTAAACCACGCTCCTTATTTCTAGCCCATCACAGTTCCCGATCTTAGCGGTCAATACGGGGAGACACTTCATTCTCGCTGCTTATGGTAGTGCTGAAAAGGTGTCGCACTGAACTCCTGCGCGTACATCCTCGCGAGCGGATCACTCATCTTTATGCGCGCAGGCAAAACCGAACCCTGCGAATGCCTCATGAATGGCGGCGGAATGAAACATGGAACTTTGCGCTGGAACCCCGGAACGAAGGAATGGTTTTGCGCAAGTTGCGGTCGAACCTCGCGCGCGACTGATGAGCACCACGCGCAGGTCGATATTGAGAAGTACGACTGCACGGTACCGTCAGTGGAGGGTCCAATATCTGCTCCGGGTACCGAGACTATTCGGCTCATAAGGAGACCGTACAAAATGACACTTAGAAGTGAGCGCAGCGGCGCCAGATTCGTATCAGCCAGCACCGAGAGTGGAACTCCATTCATACGGCTGGAACTCTTTCATGACACTATCGCTCCTCTCAAATCCTTTTCCGTTGGATTTGATGTGCTCAGCGGAACTACTCCGGCCCAAGTGAAGGCCCTGCTGGAGGTAATGAACGAAAGGATCGTCGGAGTAGTCCTCACGGCAAAAGACGGCAGCGAGAGGTAAAACGCCCGGCGTTGTGCGACTCCATCTGTCCGGGACACTCTTTTCTTCTGTTTAGGTTCATTTTCGGGCGTTTTGTTCATTAGCTATTTCCCCGTGGCATCAGCGGCACTCAAACCACCTTCCGACGTCCGAGCCAAGCTCCATTACCGAATGCATTGGTGACGTTCGTAATCAGGATTGTGTGGTAAACGGCCAACGATGCCAGCTCCTTCCCCTTAACATGCTTAACGGGACCGGTTCCGCATCGTGGCAACTCTTGTAGGCACACACCTCGATCGTTACGAAATTGACGCCGAACTTGGACGTGGCGCCATGGGGGTCGTATATCGCGCGCGGGATCCCAAGCTGGATCGAACCGTGGCCATCAAGACTGTGTCGCTTGCAGGCCTGAATGCCGAGGCGGAGCAGGAATATCGGAAACGTTTCGTCGTCGAAGCCCAGGCGGCTGGCCGGCTTTCGCATGCTGGAATCGTGACCATTTTCGACGTGAGGGAAGAAGAAGCAGAGCCTTACCTCGTGATGGAATATGTCGAAGGGCAGTCTCTGCAGCAACTGGTAAGTCGCGAGAATCGCAGTCTGCCGCTGAGCACTACACTCCGCCTGGTCCAGGAAGTGGCCGAAGCCCTTCACTATGCTCATTCCCAGGGCGTCGTGCATCGAGACATCAAGCCGGCAAACATTCTTGTCACCAGCGACGGTCATCCTAAAATTGCCGACTTCGGCATCGCAAAATTGAACCAGGCTGAATTGACCATGCCGGGCCAAGTGTTGGGAAGTCCTGCCTTCATGGCTCCCGAGCAACTGAGCGATGAAGGCGTAGACGCGCGGTCCGATTTGTTTTCTCTGGGAGTCATTCTTTATTACATGCTCACCGGCCATCGGCCTTTTCAGGGAAACAGCACGACCACCGTATGCTTCAAGCTGGTCAATCACGAACCTCCGAGTGTGTCGGCATTTGAATCGAAGTTTCCGCTTGAACTGGACAAGATTGTTTCGCGCGCCATCGCGAAGGATCCCGCGGCACGCTATCAGTCAGGGATGGCAATGGCGGCGGACATTCGACGGCTCCGGGAAAGCAGTGGGTTTGTTCCGGTAGAAGTCACTGGAGCTGCAGGGAAGCTCAAAGCTGATGTGCCCCGTCGTCCTGTTCCAGACAGAAGGCCGCCTCAAATACCTACTGCCAAATTTTCAAAGAGTACTCTGCTATTCGGTCTTTTGGCCCTGGTTTTTATCGGCGTGGTGTTTTGGAGTACGCACCGAACCCAGAGTAAGAACGATCCAGTAGGCACGGAGCTAACAACGGATGGGCACACGACAGAGGGTGCGTCCTCCGGCATGAATAAAGAAAGCGCCGTAAGAAGCATCCTGAGAAACAGCGAGGAAAATTCCAGGCAAATTCCGCTGGCGGAGGATTCAAAGGAAACCCCAGTGAAGGTATTGGCGCACAAGCCAAAATCCAAGCTTTCGCAGGACAAGCTTTCGCAAATCAACCCTGCCTCCCCGCCAGTAGTAAAAACCACTACGATCTCAGCTTCTTCCGATGCAACCCTACAGATCGAAATCGAGCACCATTTCACAGAAGCAGTGGCCTCGATTTGGATTGATGATCGCCTTGTTTTCACGCAATCCCTGCACGGCGACAAAAAACGGCGTGCACTGCTCTTCCGAAAGACGGTAGGACACCAATTTGAAGTCGTCCGGGTCGCTCCGGGCAAACACGAAGTGCGGGTAAGAGTTCAATCCGAAGCTGAATCCTACGACCAGTCGAGGGCTGTTACAGGAGCGCTGACCAGCGGTGGGAGTCTTCTGCGGATAGTTTGTGGAACTCCGGGTGAGGGTTTGCAGGTTAGTCTGGAAAAACAAACCTACCAGTAAAACTTCGGAGTATAGTTGCGAGCGGAAAACCTGCCCGATCCAATCGACCACCATTTTCAGGCAATCATCTTCATAGATGCGGGAGGCTCATCCTTCTGCTCAATCGCGCCTTCATTCGTTCGCTTGGCCAATTCTGCGCTCAACTCAGCTCCTACCAGCATCGCGAATCCCGTCCAATAAAGCCAGACCATTAAAGCGATGCCCGCCCCCAGGGTGCCATAGGTTTTGTTGAAGTTTGCGAAGGTGCGGAAATAGATTCCCAACAAGTAAGAGAGGCCGATCCAGAAGCCGATCGAAAGGACCGCGCCCGGCAGGGTCGCCAGAAATCGCTGCTTCACATTGGGTCCTACAAAATAGAGGATTTCCACGGCGAGCACCGTGAATCCTACTGAGATCATCCAGTGGATGTAAGGCCAGATCCACAACCAGACTCGCGACAGATGCATGTGATCGGCGAGCCATTGGCCAAAATGCGGTCCGACAATCATTGTGGCGAGCGCGACCAGGAGCAGCAGACCAATTGCCAGGGATAATTCCATGGCTAGAAGCCTTGTCTTCCAAAAAGGCCGGGTTTCTTTTGCATCATATGCAATATTGAGTGCCTCGATCGCGGCCGCGAACCCGCCCGAGGCAGTCCACAGTGTTCCGAGAAATCCAAGAGAGAGGAAGGCCCCGCGGTTGGGTGTGACCGCATCGGCGAGGACCTTGCGAACGATTTCCATCCCTTCCGGCGGAATAAATCGGCTCATCAGGTCAAGGGTCTGATTGAAGAGACCGGCAACCGGCAGAAAGGCAACGATTGCAGACAGGAAAATGAGAGCTGGGAAGAGCGCCATCACGAAGTAGTAGGAAAGAGCTGCCGCCATCTGCAACGTATGGTTGTTCTCAACGTCGGCGTAGGTTCGCACGACTGCCGATTTGAGTTGCCTGAGTTGCATGGCGCTTTGGATGCAATTTGTGAAGACGAGGCATCTCAAAGGTCGATACGGTCTCATCTGTCCGCCATCTAACGTAATTCGTTGTTTTTCTCTCACTCCTATACAAATCGAGGGCATTTATAGCCATCCAAGCACAATGTAAGGATTCCGCACGTGTCTGCCCCGGGTTACTGCCTTGGCTTGGTTTCAATCGCAGCTCGGACGGGGCGTAGAGATCACCCGCGACCATGCGAAACCTAAAAATTACGCCGAGTCAATTTATCTGTTCAGTCGTGGCTTTCAGCGGCCTGCTTTTGTTCACAGCTCCAGTCGAGGCTCAGACACAGCTCCCGGCCACTGCACCCCAGGTCCGTGAGGTGTTGCCCTCCTACGAAGGACAAACGGTTGTTTCGGTTGAAATTGCGGGACGGCCCGATCTTGACCAGCAGAAGCTCCAACCACTTTTGTTGCAGCGGGAAGGCCAGCCGTTTTCGCAGGCAGAGATCGATCAATCCATTTCAGCATTGAAGAACAGCGGTCAGGTGAAAGAGGTGGAGCTTGAAGTCCGCCCTCAAGCCAATGGAGTTCGTGTACTCCTGATTTGCCAACCCGCGATTTACTACGGATTATTCGACTTTCCAGGCGCAGTTGGTAGATTTGGCTACTCCCGTTTACTGCAGGTGTCAGACTACCCGCCGCGCGGTGCGTATTCTCCTGTCGACATCAAAAGTGCGCAGACATCCCTGCTCAAATTCTTCCAGCAGAACGGATACTTTGAAGCCGAGGTAAACCCTGAGATCCAGACTGATACAGTGCATGGATTAGTGAGTGTGGCTTTTCGCGTGAGCCTGAAACGCCATGCGAAATTTGGAAAAGTGATTCTTAACGGAGCTCCTCCAGAAGAGGAGCAGCGCCTGCAAAAAGCCTTAAATTCATGGATGGCCCGGGTTCGAGGATCGGCAATCCGCAGCGGAAAATCCTATTCTCTTCGGAAAATACAGAATGCCACCCAATACCTTGAGTCGCAGCTGATCAACCATGAGTACCTGGGAAGCCGGGTACAGATGGCCGGCGCTGAATATGACCCTGCAACTCATCGGGCTGATGTTCGATTTGATGTGACGCCTGGGCCAAGGGCGCACGTGAACGTTGAAGGGGCTCATCTGTGGGGACGTACACAGAAAAAATTGCTGCCAATTTATCAGGTTGCAGGCCTGGATCCCGAGTTGATTCAGGAAAGCCGCGAGAACCTGATTTCACATTTCCAATCGAAGGGTTACTTCGACGTCGCGGTGCAGTCTGATGTTCAGCCGAGCTCTAACGGCCAGACTATCCTTTTCCGCATTATCAAAGGCTCGCGCCACAAGGTGACTGAGGTCGCGATCGTTGGAAATCAAAAATTATCAGCCGACCAGCTGCAAGGCCGGGTAAGGGTACTAAAGGGAAGATTCCTGTCGCACGGCTCCTTCAGTGCACGCCTGGTAAAGACAAGCGCGGACAATCTGAAAAACGTGTATGAGGCGGAGGGTTTCAGCAGCATAACTGTGACTCCAGAGGTGAAGAGAGACGGCGGCAATATTTCGGTGAAATTCCTCGTGAACGAAGGCCCTCAGGACATCGTGGCTGCTTTACATGTGGTGGGCAACAGCACAGTGCCGGTTTCTACGCTTGCACCTCAGGGGCTAAAAGTAACCGAGGGTCAGCCCTATTCGACGAAAAAGGTTGACGAAGACCGCAGTCAGATCGGCGCGCAATATCTCCGGCTCGGCTACTTGAATTCGAACTTCCGCGCTTCAGCGCATCCGTTAGGAAAGAATTCACACCGGCTCGAAGTCACCTACACCATTTCTGAAGGTCCGAAAGTGATGGTGGATTCAATTGTCACGCTCGGCGCCAAAGTCACCAAGCAATCGCTGATTGACAAAACCGTGCAACTGAAAACAGAGGAGCCCCTGCGGGAGGATGATCTGTTAGCTGCGGAAGGCCGGCTTTACAGCCTGGCCGGGGTGTTTGACTGGGCGGAGATTGACCCGCGCCGTCAGATTACAACCCAAACCGATGAAGACGTTCTGATCAAGCTGCACGAAGCGAAGCAAAACGACATTCGATATGGCTTCGGATTCGAGGTGGTAAATCGAGGCGGAAGTATTCCAAGCGGAACGGTTGCGCTGCCCGGACTTCCACCGGTCGGCTTGCCGTCAAATTTTGAGACAAGCCAAAAGACTTTTTGGGGTCCTCGTGTCACGTTTCAATACACCAGGCACAACTTTCGCGGCCTGGGAGAGACGCTTACCTTCGCGGCCCTTGGCGCTCGCCTGGTTCAGCGAGGGTCCGCCGTTTATGCGAATCCTCATTTTGTCGGGACCGATTGGATTTCAAACTTGACGCTGTCAGGCGAACGGAACAGTGAGAACCCTATTTTCACTTCTCGAATTGGCGACTTTGGCTACGAGTTGCGACGGGCGCTGAATGCATCGGCCAACCAGACGCTGTCCCTGCGCTACGACTACAGTCAGACAGCTCTCAGCAATATTCTGTCTCCCGACCTGGTTGCTGCTGAGGATCAGCACGTCCGCCTGTCGACGCTTTCCAGCAGCTATATTCGGAACACGCGCGATCAGGATCTTGACGCCCACAAGGGCATGTATCAGACGGCGGAGATCGATTTCAATCCCACTGCACTGGGATCGAGCGTCAATTTCGCAAGGCTTCGCGCGCAGCAGGCCTATTACAAGAACGTGGGGAAGGGAATCGTATGGGCAAACAGCCTGCGAATAGGAATGGAACAGGAATTCGCCGGTAGCCGTGTTCCAACCAGTGAATTGTTCTTCTCCGGCGGTGGCAGCACATTGAGAGGCTTTCCCCTGAACGGAGCAGGACCCCAACGGTCAGTAACGGTTTGCGGAAATCCATCCGACCCCAAGACGTGCGCTCTTATCCGCGTGCCGACTGGCGGGCGCGAACTGTTCATTCTGAACTCCGAGTTCCGCATCCCGCTTCCCATCAAAAAGGGACTGGGTTTCGCCGCTTTCTATGACGGAGGCAACGTGTTTCAACACGTTGGGTTTAGCGATTTCGCGTCAAACTACACAAACACATTGGGCATAGGATTGCGCTACGCAACTCCCATCGGGCCAGTCAGGGTCGATCTGGGGCACAACTTCAACGCATTGACCGGAATCAAATCTACTCAAATATTCATAACCTTGGGGCAGGCATTTTGAGCGCTTTACCAGACATACCTTTAAATTCGCGGTCACCCGAAGCAGTTTCTGGCCCCAGCTCGAAACGACCATTGGGCAATTGGAAAAGGATCATCGGATGGGTTGCGGCAGGCGTAGTAGGCCTGGTTCTGCTCATCATTGTGGGGGTTGCCGCACTCCTTCATAGTGAACGGTTTCATGCTTACCTGCTGCGAACCGCGCAAGAAAAAGCCACGGAAGCGCTTGGCGGCCAAGTGCAAATGCGCGACTTTACACTGCATTGGTCTGGCATTAGTCCAACGGTTGATCTCTATAACGTTGTTGTGCACGGAGCCGCACCGTATTCTGATCCGCCTCTGCTTGAGGCTGAAGCGCTGCATCTCGGAGTCACCGTTACCTCCTTATTGCACAAAGCATGGTACGTCGGTGACGTTCGCATCGAGCATCCAGTTGTCCGAATCCTTGCCGATCGCGAAGGTCACACTAACATCCCTCCAGCCAAAACTGAGAAACCTGCGACGCAGAGCCGCACGAGCATATTCGACCTTGGCATCCGTCATCTACTTCTGCAAAACGGAGAAATTTATTACAACGATCGAAAGACTGAACTCAGCGCTGAACTGCATGACTTACGCCTGGAGTCCGGCTTTGAGCTTTTGACGACACGTTATTCCGGGACGCTGTCATACCGTAACGGACATCTTCAGATGAAGGGCGCCAATCCTATTGCTCACAATCTCGATGCACGATTTGTCGCGACACCGGAAGAGTTCAGGCTGGAGAGCGCTGATCTCACCACCACGAGCTCTCGTTTTTCGATTGCCGCCACCGTTCGCGATTACTCGCAGCCTCAGATTCATGCGACCTACCACGCACTGGTTGATGGCGGCGAATTTCGGCGGGCATTAAACAGTCCGTCTCTGCCAACCGGAATCGTTCAGGTGTCGGGCGTCTTGGACTATGACAGCAGGTCCAACGGACCGCTTTTGGCTTCGATCAATACGAACGGTGATGTGCGCAGTACCGCTTTGGTCGTGAGCAGCCAGAACGCCAGGACACAAATTCGCGATATCGGAGCCCGCTACTCTCTGGCCAAGGGCAACGCGGCAGTCACCGGAATACATGCCCAACTACTCGGAGGTGGGTTCGCCGGCACATTGACAATGCGGGACATTACGGGCACTCCCAAATCACATTTGTCGGCGACTTTAAACGGAATTTCAATAGCACAAGTGCAGAGCGAACTTCAGAACACGATGGCATCCTCGTCGGTGACGAACCAACTTGCAGTGCGCGGGTCGATTAACGCCACCACCGACGCGACCTGGGGCAAGACGATGGACGATCTGCTCGCGCGAGCCGATGCCACTCTCCAGGCCGACGCCCAGCCCGCACAAGGTGGAACCGTAACGCCGGTCAATGGCAGCGTTCATGCCCGCTACGATGGAAGGACTGGCCAACTATCGTTCGACCAGAGCTACGCCAAAACCGCAGCAACTGCAGTCACGCTCAATGGCACCGTCAGCCGAAATGCCGCGCTGCAAGTCCGGGTCAACAGTAACGACCTGCACGAGCTTGAAACGATCGCAGCCGCATTTCGCGCCCCGGATTCCGAGCCCTTGGGACTTTACGGCCAGGCAGCACTGTCCGCGACGATTAGTGGCTCAACCCGAAATCCGCAGATTGCTGGGCAACTATCGGCGGAAAATCTGAAAGTTCGAGGCAGCGAATGGAAGACGCTGCGTGCCAATGTCGCCGCAAGTCCGGCTCAGGTTCGTCTTGAAAATGGAGAGCTCGACTCCCCCGGGAACGGCCGCGTAACCTTCGGGCTGACTGCTGGACTACAACAATGGTCATTCACCAAGTCCAGTCCGTTCCAGGTTCAGATTGCGGCTTCTCAGATGAATGTTACCGACCTGTTGAAAGCCGCAGGTTCAACCGCTCCGGTTTCTGGCATCCTGTCCGCCGACGTTTCATTCACCGGAACCCAGTTGGCCCCCAGAGGACACGGTACGATCGACCTGGCATCCGCACGTATTGATGGAGAGCCGCTCCGGACGGCGACTTTGCGCTTCCAGGGGACAGGAACCCAAGTCCAGGCGAATTTGAAAATCGATCTTCCCGCTGGGTCCGCGAACGCGACACTTCTTTATGAACCCAAAACCCAGGCCTACACCGCGGAAGTGCACGCCCCTGGCATCAAGTTGGACCAGTTGGAGACGGTGAACGCGCGAAACCTTCAGCTTCAAGGTGTCTTGGACATTAACGCCAGCGGACGCGGTACGTTGCAGGATCCTCAGATGCAGGCTGTGATCGAGATCCCGCAGTTTCAGGTTCGCGACCAGGCAATTCGGGGATTGAAACTGCAGACCAACGTGGCAAATCACGTCGCGAACTTTCACGCTCAATTCCGAAGTAATCAACACCCACGCGGATGGACATGGCACGATTCAGCTCAGCGGCGACTATGTCGTCGATGCAAGTCTTGACACGCAGTCGATCCCCCTCGCTCCATTGCTGGAGCTCTATGCCCCTTCGCAGGCGGGGAATATCACCGGGCAGACGGAAGTCCATGCGACCCTGCGCGGTCCGTTGAAGGATAAGACGAGGCTCGAGGCGCACGTTTCAATCCCGCAGCTGGCAGTGAAGTACAAAGACATCATTCAACTGGCGGCTGACGCCCCGATTCGCGCGGATTATTCCAACGGCGTGTTGAACGTGCAGCGTTCGACAATTCGCGGCACCGGCACGCAGATCACCTTCCAGGCCAATGCGCCGTTAACGCAGGATGCGCCGGCATCATTGCTGGTGCAGGGAAGTGTCGACCTCAGGCTTGCTCAACTTGTCAGTCCTGATATCACCAGTGCTGGCGAGTTGAAATTCGACATTGACTCCAACGGACGCCGCTCCGATCCGAAGGTGCAAGGACAAATTCAAATCGTCAACGCCAGCTTTGCGACAGCAGGTGCTCCGCTGGGCCTGCAGAACGGCAATGGCGTGCTCACTCTGACCCGCGACCGGCTCGACGTCACCCAGTTTAAAGGCAGCGTCGGCGGTGGTACTGTCACTGCCAGTGGAGGTGTCGTTTACCGTCCGCAATTGCGGTTCGATCTGGCGATGGCGGCCCAGGGGGTCCGCGTACTTTACGATCAGAGCATACGCACCACACTCAGTTCGAACCTGGCCCTTTCCGGCACTTTCGAGAATGCGCTTCTGACCGGGCAGGTCGGCGTCGACCAGCTTTCTTTTACCTCGGATTTTGATGTCTCCGATCTGATGAGCCAGTTCGGCGGAGATGTTTCGCCACCTCCGACGCAGGGCTTCAGTCAGAACGTAAACTTGGATGTAGGCATCCAGACACCGGGCGGGCTCAACTTGACCAGCCGTACACTAAGCCTTGCGGGTTCTGCGAACTTGCACGTCAAAGGCACGGCAGCGCAACCAGTTCTGCTTGGCCGGTTGAACCTGAGCAGCGGCGACTTGATCTTCTCCGGCAATCGCTACAAGCTGCAAGGTGGGACGGTCGACTTCACCAATCGTTCGCGCACCGAACCTGTTGTCGACATGTCGGTGAACACAACTATCAGCCAGTACGACATTCAAATGCATTTTTGGGGACCCGCGGATCATCTGCACACCAACTATGCTTCGGACCCGGCCCTGCCGCCTTCTGACATCATTAATCTGATCGCATTTGGTAAGACCTCAGAAGCCACCGATGCCAATCCAAACCCACCGGGTGATCTGGGAGCGCAATCGCTAATCGCATCCCAGGTCAGCAATCAGATAACTAACCGTGTCGAAAAGCTGGCGGGTATTTCCCAATTGTCGATTGATCCAGTGCTGGGAAGCGGCACGCAGAGCCCGGGAGCGCGTGTGGCCGTTCAGCAAAGGATAACCGGAAAGATTTTTGTGACCTTCGCAACAGATGTCACCTCAACCCAGAACGAGGTCGTCAAGCTTGAATACCAGGTAAACCGCAGGACTTCATTCAACGCAGTTCGCGATCAGAATGGCGGCTTTTCCTTCGAAACTACGTTCCGCAAACAGTGGTGAAATTGCCTGATGGCTACGGCGTTCGTGGTTCGGGACGAATCGGATCGAAGGTGCAGCGATCCTGTGTCGCCCTCAGGATTAAGAACAATCAACGATTTCGATTACTTTACTTTGTCGCCGAGTCAGTTGGCGCTGTGGGAAACAGCAATGGCTCCAGAATGAGTTGCCGGGCTTGTTCAGAGGAAAGTTTTTGATCCGACGAATAGAAATCCACGGCGTGATCGGAGGAACGAAGCGTCAGAATGCCCTTCTCCGGTACCGCAGTCATGTCTTTTTCCGGTTCGTAGCTATACTCGACCGTTTGCGCCGACAGGTCCGCCGTAACAACGACGGCAAGCCCAGCGGTGGAATTGGAAATCCGGCATTGCAAGTCGGTAAGTTTCTGTAGCATGGACTGACCACCCAGGCGCTTGAACTCTTCAACGTCCTGTTCGAATCCGCTCAACAAACGTTCCCACGCCTGTTCAAAAGGGCCGCTGGTGACAATCGTTTTCTCCGAGCTCGAGTTCTCCAAAATCCCGTTTCGTTTTTTAGACCGATTTTCTATCCAGCTCATTGGTGCCTCCTAAAAAATCATTTCTCGTGGCGCTTCAAATTTCGAACACCCGGAACACAGCCGGCGGTTTCTGAGCCTGAAGAATAGGAAGGGCTACATTGTGTACCGGGACACCCGCTGTGGTCTTGCCGTCTGGAGACCCGTTGTGGGCGTGTCCGTGTATGACTATGTCCGCGCCGTGCCGGTCCACAACTTCGGCCAGCCGCGAGCTCCCGAGGTACGGAAAAATCTCCAGCGCCTCCCCCTGTATGGTGTCGCCGATCGGCGCATAGTGGAGCACGACCACTCGCTTTTGCGTTCGCAGTTGGGACATGGCACGCTCCAACTTCACGGCCTCATCGATCCCGGCTTGCACGAAGGCCTTCACTTCCCGCTCTCCAAAGGATGTCAGAGCTCCACGTCCGAAACCTCCAGGGAAGCCCTTGGTCCCGGCAAAACCGATACCCTCACGCTCGTACGCGGTTCCGTCGAGGAGCTTGATCCCCTCTTGAGTCATCATGCGTGACAATTCCGCTTCCGCACCGCTTTCATAATCGTGATTTCCAAGCACAGCGACGATTGGTAGACGGAGCCGCACCAGCGACTTCAGTAGTTCCTCCATCTCCGACGGTTTACCGTAGTTCGTGAGGTCGCCGCCGAGGATTAAAAGATCGGCTTGATCCCGAACCTGCGCCAGTTGTTCCTGGACCAAACCGAAACGGGGAGAAAAGAAATGCAGATCGGCGACGGCGGCGATTCTCATGCCGTTTTCTTTCTGCGCGTCCCACCGACGACTTTCGCTTTCTCCGACGCGGCGATATTTATCTTCATCTGCCTGGCCTCGCGACGTTCGTCAAGGATGTTTTCCATTCCCCATTCCGCGACATCAATGGCAAACATCTTGTCGTCGATCAAGCTGCCCCGGAAAGGTGCCGAGGGATTTCGTTTCGAGAGTTCTTCAGAAAAGCAGACCAGCAGTCGTTGCCATACCCAGGAAGGCACATAGTGACTGTAGGCCGGGTAGACGTAGCGGTACAGCACCAAAGCGAAAAACAAGACCTCCCAGTGCTCTTTAACCAGGAAGAAGATCCTGTCCCAGTCGAGGCTACCCTGGCTTGCAAACACGATGTGTGCAATATCCGCTCCATCGAAGCGTTCGCGACGCACCACGAATAGTTTCGATACCAATAGTTCTTCCGCCGCAAGCACCCGCGCGCGCACATTCAGAACCATGGCGGGCAGCGCATTTTCAATCCAGGATGGCTCTACGGTAATTACCGCGTTGCTCATTCCGGTGATCAGGTCCACGAAGAACCCGTTGCGGTGCGCTTTGTGCAGCCATACCGGGTCCCTGGTTTTGCAGAGAAACCTCTGCTTCTGAAGACAGGCGATAGCCGCGGGCATATTGTCCGGGGAAAGAAACAGATCGATGTCTTTCGTGTTACGCCAAATGCCCGTGTGCACCTGGAGTGCGAAGGCGCCTGACACCGCATAGGGCACCCTGCAACGATTCAAGACCATGAGCGTCTCTCGGAACATCGCCTCTTGCTTGGGAGGAAACGTCGGCCGGACGGAGGAGCTTACAGGCAGCTTGAGAGAACCTCCTATCGTAGGCTTCGACTTGAAAGGGGTAGGCATGACACCCTTTGATGTCAAAGCGAGCTGGGATGTTGCTGATGTGCTTGACTTTCGAGGGGTCACCCAGCGGGTAAAAGGGTTTAAGAAACATGCGAGTTTACCGCTGTAGGACACAGCGGACCTCAGCCGCTGAAGCCGCATTGTTCGGAGCCTTATTTGGCATGACTGAAGTCGTGCCCTTCCCAGGTTTGTGCCCTCTTCGTGCTATGCGGATAAGCGCTTCCCTGGGTCGATCCGTATCCGTATTAGACCTCCCTTGGACCGACCAAATTCCCAACGCAGAACAATTGCTCCGTTTTTCGACTCGGGAAGGGCACGAGTTTACTCGTGCCGCAATAGGCTGGGACATCGCGGCTTTAGCCGCTGAGGTTTGCGTTGAAGCCGGCCCCCACGGCGTCTCCCTCGCGCACATGTGTTCGGGGATGGAAACTCTATCGCCGCCGCATCAAGTTGCGACAGTGGCGTGATATCTGTCGTTCTTCCTCGGTTGGGACAATGGTGATTTTGTCTGCTGTAAGACCTAGCGCTTCGAGTCCTTGCGTGGACTGGCCACGAACGTAATCGCTGTGTTCTCCAATCCCTCCGGTAAAAACAAGAAGATCCACGCCGCCCAGAAGAGCCATGTACGAGCCGATCGCTTTGCGAACCGAAATCGCGAAAATATCCAGAGCCAATGCAGCATGCTTGTCGTTGGATTGGGCGCGCTGTTCAAGCGCCTTCACATCGCTCTCACCTGATGACAACGCAAAAAGGCCACTCTGATGATTGAGTAAGTCTTCAAGCTGGTCTGCGCCGAGCTTCTCACTTCGCAGAAGATAGAGCAGGACGCCCGGATCGAGGTCGCCGGAACGCGTACCCATGGGAATGCCGCCGGTGGGAGTGAGACCCATCGAAGTGTCGATTGATACTCCCTTCCGAAGAGCGCACAGGCTTGCTCCGTTACCTAAATGAGCAAAAATGGACCGGTCGGGAAGTTGCGCTCCGAAGTGATGCACCAATGATTCGTAGGAGAGTCCGTGAAAACCATAGCGCCGGATACCGGCGTCAAAGAATCGTTGAGGGATCGGCAGATGCGAAGCTACCTCCGGCATGGTGCGGTGAAAGGCATCGTCGAAGCAGGCAAATTGAGCCGCCGAAGGGAAGATCGATTGTGCGGATGCGATAAGCGACAGAGCTTGCGGGATGTGCAGCGGCGCAAAATGGGTTGCGGCGCGCAAATCGTCCAGGACCTGAGGCGTGATGCGCTGGTGGGTCACCAGTTTGGGCCCCCCGTGCACAACGCGATGGCCGACTGCAACCGGGGCACTCTTTACGTGTTCCCGAATTGCTGCAGCGAGAGACGCGAGCGCATCACGTTGTGACTCGAGAACATTCTCGCGCTGCACAAGCGGGCTTCCGTCAGCAGACTTAATTGTTAGAGTGCCGTTGCTGCGCCCGATGCCGTCGGCACTTCCGCTCAGCAACGCCGCTTCGTCGCCGGCTTCGAGGTAATACAGTCCGAACTTGAGCGAGGACGATCCGCTATTCAGGACAAGAATCAGATAGTTTTTCCGATCGGGAGCTTCCATCATCACAGATTACTAGCCCGGCCACTTCCAGCTGCGAATCTCTTCTTTATCGATGCCTTCGGCGTGGGCGTAGTTGATGCTCTCGATGATCTGGTCCTTCAGCCATTCCTTGACATGAGCTCCGATGGACTGGAGACGGGGCACGCGGTCGATGACGTCAATGGCCAGATTAAACCGGTCAACCTGGTTGAGGATGGCCAGCTCCAGCGGGGTATTGATGTTGCCCTTTTCCTTGTATCCGCGGACGTGAAAATTGTCGTGATTCGTCCGGCGGTAGCTAAGCTTGTGAATCAGCGAGGCGTAGGAATGAAAGTTGAAAATAACGTGTTTGTCTGTCGTAAAGAGGGAATCGAAATCACGGTCCGATAGCCCGTGCGGGTGTTCGGTTCCCGGCATCAGGCGGAAAAGATCCACGACATTGACGAACCGAAGTTTGAGGTCAGGGAAACGTTCTTTCAGAATTGCGGCAGCAGCCAGCGCTTCCATGGTTGCGATGTCTCCCGCGCACGCCAGAACCACATCGGGATCTTTCCCGTCATCCGTCGAAGCCCAGTCCCAGATTCCGATGCCCTTGGTGCAATGCGTCACGGCCTCTTCCATGCTCAGGTATTGAAGGTGGTCCTGCTTGTCCGCGACAATCACGTTGACGTAATCGCGCGAACGCAGGCAATGATCGGTAACGCTTAGCAGGCAGTTGGCGTCCGGCGGCAGGTAAATGCGAACCACATCCGCACTTTTGTTGGTTACCACGTCAAGAAATCCAGGATCCTGGTGAGTGAAGCCGTTATGATCCTGCCGCCATACCAGGGAAGTGATCAGGATATTGATCGACGGTATCGGCACACGCCAGTCGAGTTCCTTCTTCGATTTCTCCAACCATTTGGCGTGCTGGTTGAACATCGAATCGATGATGTGCACAAAAGCTTCGTAAGTGGAGAAGAAACCGTGGCGGCCTGTTAAAACGTAGCCTTCGAACCAACCTTCAAGAGTATGCTCGCTAAGCATCTCCATGACGCGTCCGGAGACGTCGAGCTCGCCCCCGTCGGCATCCTCCGGCTTGTATTCAGCCAGCCAGGTCTTCTTCGACGCGGCGTAGATCGCGGTAAGCCGGTTTGAGGCGGTCTCATCCGGGCCAAAGACGCGGAAGCTGCTCATGTTGCGGCGCATCACTTCGGCGAGAAAATGGCCCAGCACATCAGTAGGCGGAGCATAAAGCGAGCCCGGAGATTTCATCTTGACGGCATAGTCGCGAAAGTCCGGCAATTCAAGCTCTTTACGAAGCAGGCCTCCGTTCGCATGCGGATTCGCCGAGATGCGACGCTCGCCGAATGGCGCGAGAGCCTGCAGTTCTGGGATCGAGGGTTCCTTTCGCATCGAAGAGCTCCTCGGGCTTATAGCTCCTCATCCAGTTTTCCACGATTTTCAGGCTTTCCTTGTTGGTGCCCGGTTCAAGCACCGGGACCTGATGAGCGCGCCACGAACCTTCGACCTTGTGTCCATCAACTTCTTTCGGGCCAGTCCATCCCTTGGGAGACCGCAGCACAATCATGGGCCATCGAGGACGTGTGGGATCGCCATTTGAACGCGCATGCTTTTGTAGCGACCGTATCTCGAGGATGCATTCCTCAAGGGTAGAAGCCATTTTCTGATGCATCACCGATGGGTCTTCGCCCTCGACGAAATAAGGTTTGTATCCGTACCCGATGAGCAGCGCTTCCAGCTCTTCGTGAGGGATGCGCGCGAAGATTGTGGGATTTGCGATCTTGTACCCATTCATGTGCAGCACCGGCAGCACTGCACCGTCGCGAATGGGATTGAGGAATTTGTTCGAGTGCCACGATGTTGCCAGCGGGCCCGTCTCGGCTTCGCCGTCCCCCACCGCGACAGTGACGATCAGGTCGGGATTGTCGAATGCTGCTCCATAAGCGTGAGAGATTGAGTAGCCAAGTTCTCCGCCTTCATGAATCGAGCCTGGAGTTTCCGGCGTGCAGTGAGAGCCAATACCTCCTGGAAAAGAAAACTGCTTGAAGAATTTCAGCATGCCAGCTTCGTCGCGGCTCTTGTCCGGGTAGATCTCGGAGTAATGGCCTTCCAGGTAGCAATTAGAAAGCGTGGCAGGCGCGCCGTGACCGGGGCCGGAAATGTAGATGACATCGAGATCGTACTTCCGGATAAGCCTGTTCAGGTGGACCCAAATCAACGATTGCCCAGGATCCGAGCCCCAATGACCAAGTAACCGGTTCTTGATATGTTCCGGCTTCAGAGGTTCGCGCAGAAGCGGATTCGCGCGAAGGTAAATCATCCCAGCCGACAGATAATTGCAGGCTCGCCAGTAGGCATCCATTTTTCGGAGCTCGTCTGCCGAAAGGCTTATAGAAACTTCAGCGGTGCTAGCCATAAAATTCTCCAGGCTATGAACGGTGGTTGTGGATGTTGGAGGTTTCACTTACAGCGTAAACTCTTCTGCCCGGAAAAGAAAATACGCTGCGAAGGCATCTCGGGGCTAAAGAACACACCAGCGAAACCGATCTTATGCAGTGTGGTGATCCGTAGCCGTCGCGGCTGGCTTTGCCACTTCTTTACCCTCTGCGAGTCCAACAAAAAAAGCCTGAGCGCCGAATCGATTGCCGTTACGGCTGAGGTGCGTTGCGTTCGGGTGGTAGGTTCGTGTGTAGGTGCCATCCTGGCGCAGGAGTCGAGTTTTTTCGTTGTCCTTCAAATAGCTCTGCAGGATCTCGCCAAATACTCGCTCGCGGAGAACAGCGTTTTTTATCGGGAACATCACTTCTACGCGTTCATACAAGTTCCGAGGCATCCAATCAGCGCTACCCAGATACATGTCGGGTTCGCCGCCGTTCTCGAAGTAAAAGATCCGGCTATGCTCAAGAAATCTTCCTACGATGCTGCGTACACGAATTCTGTGGCTCAGGCCTTTTACGTTGGGGCGTAAGGCACAGGCACCGCGGACAATCAGGTCAATCTCAACTCCCGCTCGCGATGCACGGTAGAGAGCCTCGATGACTGGTGTATCCAGCAGCGCATTCACCTTGGCGATAATGCGCGCCGGTCGTTTACGCCGGGCATGGCTGGTTTCACGGTCGATGAGTTCGATACAGTTCTGTGCCAGATCGATAGGCGAAACGAAAAGTGGCTTGTAGTTGGCCTGTTCTGACCGCGCAGTGAGGAAGTTAAATACGGCATGCACCGCGGACGTCATTTCGGGATCACAAGTCAGCAGGCTCAAGTCAGAATAGAAGTGCGCGGTGGACGGGTTGTAGTTGCCCGTGCCCAAGTGAGCATACTGCCGGATTTCTCCATCCGAATCCTGTCGAGCCAACAGGGCAAGCTTGCAATGAGTTTTCAACCCTACTATGCCGTGAAACACCTGAACTCCCGCCTCTTCCAGCGATCGTGCCCAACGGATGTTCGAAGCCTCGTCAAAACGGGCCTTCAACTCCACCACGACTGTGACTTCCTTGCTCTGGGCAGCTTCCATCAACGCCCGCACAATGGGAGAGTTTTCGTTGGTGCGATACAGGGTCTGCTTGATGGAGAGGACCTGCGGATCGCGCACCGCCGACTCGATAAACGAAACCACCGGTTCGTACGAATCGTAGGGATGATGAAGCAGAACATCCTGCGTTCGCATCTCCTCGAATATATTCGAGACTTTAGGCGTGAAACTAAAACTCTTGGATGTGAATGGCCGAAACTTCAAGTCCGGCCTTGGGGTTTGGTCCGCCAGGAAGAACAAGCGTGAAAGATTTACGGGACCGGGTGTCTTGAACACTTGCCATGGATCCAGTTCGAATTCTTGACATAGCGGTTCGACGATCGCGGCATCGGCGTCCGCCTCAATCTCGAGCCGAACCACATCCCCTCTTCGCCGGCTGTGTAACTGGGTGTCTACGAGATCGAGCAAATTGCGCGATTCTTCCTCGTGGAGATACAGATTGCTATTTCGGGTGGCACGAAATGCTGCCGACGAAATAACCTGATACCCCTTATAGAGATTACGTGTGTGGGTTTCGATCAGATCATGCAGAAAGATGTAATCGATGTTGTCGCGCTTGCTCGGCACTCTCACCAGACGCGCAATCTTTCGCGGCACAGTGACAACGCCCAGATAAGTGGTAGCCGGGCTTGGATTGACGGCGCAACTGGAACGCAACGCACAAGGCCTTATTAATCACGTGGGGAAATGGGTGAGAAGGATCGATAGTGACGGGCGTCAGGATGGGATCAACCTTGCGAGTGAAAAACAAATCCATTGCGTCTTTGCCCTCGCGGTCGAGACGCGCAACCGACAAAATACGAATGCCCTCGCGGGTTAGAGCGGGCAGAAGCTTTTGGTTCCAGCACGCGTATTGGTCGGCCACGAAGGAATGGATTTCCTTGGCGAGGCGCTCGAGTTGCGCGGCCGGGGATAGTCCGTCGGGCCCGGTAAGTTCGGTCCCGTGTTCCACTTCCTGAAGCAGTCCGGCGACGCGCACCTCGACGAATTCATCAAGATTGCTGGCGGTGATTGCCAGAAACTTGACTCGTTCGAGAAGGGGATTGCTTTCGTCCTGCGCCTCTTCCAGAACACGCTGGTTGAAGGCTAGCCAGGACTCATGGCGATTGAAATAGTAGCGGGGGTCATCCAGGCGGGCGCGGGCCATGGGGTAAAGGTCTCCTGCTGTACGCCGTTCATCCTATCGCGGCATTGTTAATAGACTGTTACAACCTCTAATCCCGCTTCTGTTAACGCGAAAGTGATGATAGTTTCTCCGAGAGAAAATTCTGCTCGGAGTTCTCTGGACTGCAAATGATGGAAGCCAACGAATACGACCTGGTGGTGATCGGAAGTGGGCCGGCGGGCCAGAAGGGCGCCATCTGCGCCGCCAAGATGCGCAAGAAAGTTGCCATCATCGACCGGAGAAGAACGATTGGAGGAGTCTGCGTTCACACCGGCACCATTCCCAGCAAAACCCTGCGGGAAGCAGTCTTATACCTGAGCGGTTTTCGGCAACGCACATTTTATGGCCGCGGATATGTGCTTAAGGACCGGATTGCGATGTCCGACCTTACCTTCCGTGCGCAATCAGTCATCCTCCGTGAGGTCGAAGTAATCAAGGCGCAGCTTCGGCGCAATTACGTAACGACTTTCGAAGGGGATGCCGCATTCCTCGATCCCCATACGATCGAAGTGAAGAGCGAAGATGGTTCTCATTTGGTTCGCGCCCGTCACGTTCTGGTTGCTTGCGGTACTCGCCCGGCGCACAGTTCCGATATTCCCATCGATGGCAAACGGATCTTTGATTCAGACCAGGTTCATTGTCTGGAAGAAGTGCCACGTGACCTCGTGATCGTGGGAGCCGGAATCATCGGACTCGAATACGCCTCCATGTTTGCCGCGCTGGGAGTAAAGGTCACTCTTCTTGACCAGCGGCCCATACTGCTGGATTTCGTGGATCGGGAGATCGTGGAGAGCCTATGTTTCCAATTACGGCAACTGGGAACCGTGTTTCGGCTCGGAGAAAAAGTTGTGTCAATCGGGATGGATGAAGCGCGCGACAGGGTCTTTGCCAAACTTGAAAGCGGAAAAAATGTTCACGGCCAGGGATTGCTCTACACCATCGGGCGCCAGGCAAATAGCGATCTGCTCAATCTCGCGGCGGCGGGCTTGACGTCGGATGGGCAGCGGCAAACTTGTGGTCAATGAATATCTTTCAAACCGCCGTGCCTCACATTTACGCTGCCGGAGATGTGATTGGATTTCCCGCACTGGCCAGCACTTCCATGGAACAGGGACGCCTCGCCAGTTGCCATATGTTCGGCACTCCCGGCAAGATGCCGCCGAATCAGATTCCATACGGCATCTATACCATCCCTGAAATCTCAATGGTCGGACATACCGAAGAACAGTTGACGCAAGACAAGATTCCGTACGAAGTCGGTTTGGCTCGCTACGCGGAGCTGGCCAAAGGACAAATGCTGGGGGACGAACAGGGCCTGCTGAAGCTGATCTTTGATCCGGACTCGCTGAAACTGTTGGGCGTACATGTGATCGGCGATCGCGCCGCGGAAATCGTTCACATCGGGCAGGTGGTGCTCTCGCTGGGCGCGACCATTGAGTATTTTCGCGATGCGGTATTCAACTATCCCACGCTGGCCGAGGCGTACAAGGTGGCAGCGCTGGATGGACTGAACAAGCTCTGAACCGGGATTTTTCGGGCAAAAATCGTCCTCATTTATCAAAACATTAATAATGCTGTAACAATCCGTCCGTATAGTGGCGGCCAGTCTTGAACGGAAATTCTCCGGTTCAGACTCAGGAGAACACATGGCTACCGCACCCACCTTACCTGCTCCTCCGAGACCCGGCCCCGTAGCAGTCACCCGCACTGGAAGCCAAGCTGGGCAAAGGCCCTGGAAAACTCGGGGTTCTTATATTCGTAGTAGTTCTGATGGTCGGAGTGATTTATGCGGCGTCGCATCTGCTCTCCGATCTCTCCGGCGTGCACAACAACTCGATCATGCCCTATGTCCTGCTGGGCATCGCGCTGCTGGTGGCGCTGGGATTCGAGTTTGTCAACGGATTCCACGATACCGCCAATGCCGTGGCGACTGTCATTTACACCCATTCGCTGGAGCCGCACGTCGCGGTGGTGTGGTCTGGCTTCTGGAATTTCCTCGGAGTGCTGACGTCCTCGGGACTGGTCGCCTTCGGAATCATTTCGTTATTGCCCGTCGAACTCATTTTGCAGGTGGGAAGCAAAGCGGGGTTCGCCATGGTATTTGCGCTGCTGGTGGCCGCCATCATCTGGAACCTCAGCACCTGGTATTTCGGGTTGCCGGCTTCAAGTTCACACACCTTGATCGGGTCGATCATCGGAGTTGGCATTGCCAACCAGCTTATGTCGGCCAGAACCGGCACCAGCGGCGTGGACTGGGCTCAGGCCCTGAACATCGGCAAGTCATTGCTGCTTTCGCCGATCGTTGGATTTGTTCTGGCAGGATTGCTGCTGCTGTTGATGAAGGCCGTAATCAAGAATCGAAAGCTGTATGAAGCGCCGGAAGGCACCGAGCCGCCGCCATTCTGGATTCGCGCCCTGCTGGTGCTCACCTGCACCGGCGTGAGCTTTGCCCACGGATCGAACGACGGACAAAAGGGAATGGGCCTGATCATGCTGATCCTGATCGGTACCGTTCCTACCGCCTACGCGTTGAACCATGCGATCACCAAGCAGCAGTCGCAGGACTTTATTGCGGTTTCGCAACAAGCCGCCAACACGTTGAACAAGTACGTTAGCCCGAACGCAGTCATCGGCGACGCACGAGAAGAAGTTACCACATTACATCCGCACCAAGGAATTTACGCCCAACACCATGCTGGCTCTGCGCCAGACTGGTGAGCGATATCGGCAACGAGACGGTGCTGTTTGGAGAGCTGGCGAAGGTTCCTAATGACCGGGTGCGCAACTTCCGCAACGATATGTACCTGGTCAGCGAAGCACTTCGCCTGATGCAGAAGACGCACCAGCCGGATATCTCCGCAGCCGACTGGCAGTTCTGACCAACTATAAGAAGCACATCGACAATGCCACGAAATTCATCCCAGGCTGGGTGAAGGTCGCGGTCGCGATGGCGCTTGGGATTGGGAACGATGGTCGGCTGGAAGCGCATCGTCGTAACTGTCGGCGAAAAAATCGGCAAGGACCACCTGACCTACGGACAAGGCGCGGCCGCGGAAATCACCGCCATGTTGACCATCGGAGCCGCAGATTGGTTCGGCCTTGCCGGTCAGTACTACCCACGTGCTTTCGTCAGGTATCGCCGGCACCATGGCGGCGAATCATACCGGGCTGCAGTGGGGCACGGTACGCAACCTGGCGATGGCCTGGGTGCTGACACTGCCGGTCTCGATGATGCTGGCAGGGTTCCTGTTCTGGGGATTCCGCAATATCTTCTAGAGTAAAGGGCTAATGCGGTTTTCTTTGCGTCCTCGGTATTTCTTGGCGAACTTTGCGGTTAAATGCTTTGAGGGCTCTCTAATCTCAAAAGCTCTTAACCGCAAAGATCGTAAAGCCGAGGCCGAGAAGAAAATCTTCACTTCACCGTCGAGACGTTGTCTAACTTACCTCGAAGAACATTGAGAGAAGCCTTCGGCAAAATGATGCTGAACGGATCGCCGGAACGAGCTTGAACGGCGGTATGCACGGGCGGTAGGTCTGGATCGGGATGGCTTCCCGAACCTTCGGACCTCCAGACGTATTGTTCGCTACCAAATGTAGTCACCGTAACGCTCCCGAAAAACGACTCTTTGATTCCTGAGTCACCCTCGAATACCAGGCGCACTCTGTGCGGATTTGATTGATCTTTGTTGATCACCATGACTGACCACTGTCCGTCTGGAAGTTGAACCGGATACGCAGTGATCAGCGAGTGACTGGCGCCATCGCTGAGATCGGCGGACGCAGAAAATAGCCGGTGAGCGCCCGCTCCGTGCTTGACCCAATCAAGATTGATCACCCGGCTGGCATTGTATTGCGACGTATAAGCGTGAATGTTGAGAGTGTCGTCTGCCACAAAGTTTCCATAAGTGCCCCAGCCGCGGCATCCCGAACGTAACGGTTCCGGCTGAATTGGCGAGTGATAATAAATATCGCCGCCGAAAGTGAGAAACGACCCAACGCTATCACCCAGCCACAGCGCAGCAAAAATATCCGTCATAGGCTGAGTCAGGCCCCATGAGACATTGCTCTCGGTATTGATCAACGGCACGTTCGAAGGAATTCCATCCGATCTCCAGATTTTGAGAATACCTTCAGTCAACCCAGGCTCGCGGTAGAGGTCCGACCAGGTAATTTCACAGGGTGGAAATGGATAGTGCTCGAATGACATGAAAGACAGATCGTCCGAGCGTCCATGTTCTTTCAGGTAATCGACAAAGCGCCCCAGCCATGAGACGCGACCTCTCGAATCTGGCCAGACGAGGATGTCTTCGTTCACGCCTTCAAAAACCGGCCCGCCCAATTTCAGCTTTGGATCCACCTTGTGCAAGACCGCGGCAAACTGCAGGTAGAGAGCGCCGTAGTCTTCGGGCAGCATCTTCTGACCGTCTGGCTCTTCTCCCATCTCAACATACGAGATCGGGTAGCCACGCTTTTCTACATACGCGATCTGCGCAGCCGCATCTTCGGGTGTGCCATACAGCATTGCGATCGGGATCATCGCAGGCAGATGGTTGGTGATGCCACTGGTGTAGAAAAGATCCATGCCAGTCTGATCCCCGGCGTCCTGACTCAGATCGGCGGCGGAGTGCCACGGGTCAACCGATGAAGCGTGAACCGCTGTCTGACCCGCATCTGGAACATGTTTCACCAGATCTACGAATTCGCCGTCTGCTGCAGACGTCCCCGCATAAAGTTCACGGATCGCATATCCCACTGAGTTACGCGGATCTGTACCCTGAGGCGTACCGGCGGAATCACCGGTCGTATTCGACGACTCAGTCATCCAAATGCGTACATAGCGCAACGTCGCAGGAGGCGTGAGCTTCAGAGTTTCTCGTCCACCGCGTCCGTCCGTAACAATTTGCAAGGCTACCCAGACGCCGCCGGTGGGATTTGTCAGCGGGTCTTTCTCGCCATTCCAATACTGCGCCAGATACTTCTTCGCGTAGGGATTGCCCCAATCGATCCTTAGTGTGTCGATCTTCTCGGTTGCGCCAAGATCGAGGATCACCCATTGGGGATGAAGGGAATCGTCCTCACCGGTGAATTTGCTGGTGAGATACGGGTTGCTCTTCCAATAGGTGGCTGGATCGCCGTCCGTCATCCGGGAGTACTTGCTTCGTGAATGTCCGTCGCCCTCGGTGTTGCCGCGATGCGGCAAAGGATAACCGGCAGAGTGTCGGATGAACTCCGCCAATTTTGTACTGCCGGTGAAGTATCCGCTGTGATGCGCTTCGTCACTCCATGTTCCGTTAGGATTCCAATGCCAGGCGGCACCTTGCAATTCCGTGTTTTGACGATAAGTGATCGGCCCCCAGCCGGCGGAGAGAGACTCCTTGAGGATCGTCGGAGTGTAGATCTTGTCCACGACGTGTTCGGGCAAAATGTCTATCGACGTGCCTAGCGCAACATCAGGATCGAATGATTTGATGGGATGAGCCGCATCCACACGGATGATGGTGATCTGGTCCGAGGTGGGCTTCACACTGATTTCCTGCGCGAAACTACTGATAGGAGAAAACGAGCCGGCCAGCAAAAGAAAAAGCGTGATCGCTGCCATTGAAGAACCTGAACGTCTACCCACTCTGTGATTCTCCTTGGAATAGCAATGAGCCCATCAGTGGCCGTGGTGAGGCATAAAACCTCGTGTTTTCGTGCGCAGGCGATAGACCGATGTGGTTGCGGTGATGTAAAGCGTCCGGAAATCTTTATCGCCCCAAGCGAGGTTCGCCGGCTGTTCTGGCATTTCAATCGTACCCAAGTGATTTCCTTGTGCGTCCCAAACCCAGATCCCCTTGGGACCAGTAACAAACAAATTTCCTTCGTGATCTACTTTTATGCCGTCAGGAACGCCGTCGTTCTTGGCACCCGGTTCCTCTCCGAAAATTCGGCCATTGCTTAGAGAGCCGTCCGCGGCGGCGTCATAGACGCGAATGTTTCGTTGTTCGCTGTCATCCACGTACATGCGCTTTCCGTCGGGTGAAAATGCAAGTCCGTTGGGTTGCGTAAGATCTTTGGTCAGCAGACGGACGTTTCCCTTTTCATCCAAACGGTAAACACCCTGGAAAGGAATCTCCTGCTTCTGTCCTTCCACCAGATCAAGCGTTGGATCGGTGAAGTAGATAGCGCCATCGGGGCCGATGATCACATCGTTCGGGCTGTTGAGCTTCATTCCTTCGTAGTGGTCGGCCAAGACGTTATATTTACCGTCGGGCGTCACGGAGATGATGGCGCGCAGAACACTCGCACAATCGATCAGTCGATGTTGCCGGTCATAGGTGTTGCCATCGGGATCGCCAAGAGAAATCACGTCTTCCTTGCGGCCGTCGGCCTTGGGCCCGTCGGTAAATATGCGGTAGATCTTGTTCTGGACTTCGTCGCTTACATAAAGAAACCCTGACTCGTCCCATACCGGTCCTTCGGTAAAACCAAAATCACCGGCGACTCGGGAAAGGGCTGCATCGTGGTCAAACAACTTCCAAAAATTAGGAGATTCACCGGTAAGTTTGAACGTCCGCTCCGGAACTGCCGCCTTGACCGTGACTAGTCGCGCTCCTGCTAACAGCAGCAAGATGCCGGCGAGCGCGAGCGTTCCTTTCATCCGGAGACCACGGACCAAACTCTTTAAAAACTTCGAGACGTTATCGTTCATGCTTTCAATCTCTCCTGGCAGGGCGCTTGTTGTCGGTTCGTGCAACGCTGAGTACGAAGCTAACGATGTCATCGAGTTCCTGACGGCTGAGCTTCGATCCGTAGTCCCCGGGCATCAAAGAGTGAGGTTGGAATTCGATGTTATGCACTTCCGACTTGTTAAATAAATGGAAGGTCCCGTCAAGCGCCTGAACCTGCAGGGAGAAGTTGTCTTCGTTTCGCGCCAATCCTGTCTGCTTTTTTCCGTTCTTGGTAGTCACGACAATGGGTCGTTTTCGAGAGTCAAGATTTCTGTCTGGATCCGTAATAGCAACGCGAATATCGTCCGCGGATCGCGCGCCGGTATAACTCGATAGATCCGGACCGATGAATCCTCCTTCTCCGTTCGCCATATGACAAGCCGAACATCCGGCCTTTCCATAAAAAAGACCCTTGCCAGCCTCCGGATTGCCCGGAAGTTTTACGGAGAGCGTTTGGCCTTGCAGGGCGCGGAGATAACGGATAAGCCCCTGAACCTCTGAAATGCCCAGCGTACTAAACGCCGGCATGCCGGTTCCCGCGACCCCGTTCTGAATAATGTGGAGGAGAGTCTCATCCGACAACTGCTGAGCCTCTCGTCTGGTGGCGATATCCGGAGCGTGTTCTCCGCCCCTGGCGTCCAGGCCATGGCATGCCACGCAATTGGTGGCAAAAAGTCGCTGGCCGTCAGCGACACTGCCACTTCCTGTCACCGGTCCAGTTCCCAATTGCTGCGAGGGTAAACGCGCAGGCGAAAATACCTGCAGGAGACAAAGCAGGAATACCAGCAATGGCAAATTAAATATTGCGCTCAATGTTCGATTTTGTTGATTTCGCGCCATGATGAGTCTCGATCGAGTACATATATACAACCTGCACAGACAAATGAACAAATTGCGGATCGGCATTTTTTTTGCAGCGATGGTTTCTTATATCATTGCAATCCGGTAACTTTCATCGGATAATTCGCCTCGATTAAATCGATTCAATGGACGGGATAGCCACGTTAGCAAGATTTGCCGCGGTTGACTGGATGAATCTGCAACGATGACAGCAAGGACGGGACTGGGAAGAGGGATGACATTGGCGATCGCGCTTCTCGCGGCGTGCCCCACTCTGACACTCGCCGATCATGCCGGCGCGGATGATGCTCGCGGCAATGATGCTCGCACCAATGACGCTCGCGCCGGTAACCGTTCCACCGCTTCGAGTTCGGCTCCGATCGATGTGCAGCAATCCCAGTTGACTGCCCGGACACTTGGGGCGAACTGGCTTTCCTATAACGGTGACTTCTCGGGGCGACGCTATAGTAGCTTGTCGCAGATCGATCTCCGCAACGTCGGGCAGTTGCGAGCACAATGGGCATTCCATTCCGGCAACTCGAATCGGCTGGAAGTAATGCCCTTAGTGGTGAACGGCGTCATGTTCGTGACCGCGGCCAATGACACCTACGCGCTGGATGCGCAAACTGGCCGGATAATCTGGCATCACGTCTGGCCGATCTCGGAGGGATTGATCGACGATGCTTCCGGGCACCTGAGCCGCGGAGTCGCGCTGTGGCATTCCCGTCTTTACCGGCAGACTGACAATGCACACCTGCTTTGTCTCGACGCGCGTTCCGGCAGTCTGGTGTGGGATGTTGCATATGCAGACTGGAACAAAAATTACGGTGCGACCGGAGCGCCGCTGGTAGTCAACGACAAGGTGATCGTGGGTACCTCGGGTGGAGACGATGGAGTTCGAGGTTTTGTCGCCGCGTATGATTCGACGACAGGAAAATTGGTTTGGCGCTTTTGGACGGTGCCCGCTCCTGGAGAATTCGGGTCCGTTAGCTGGCCCGGAGATTTGTACCTGCATGGCGGTGGGACCACGTGGATGCCCGGCACGTACGATCCTGAAACCAATACGCTGTTCTGGGGCACCAGCAACCCAGCCCCTGACTTTGACGGAAGCGTTCGCCCCGGCGACAACCTCTACACCGATTGTGTTCTCGCGCTAAATCCGGATACTGGCAAGCTGAAGTGGTACTTCCAATTCACCCCACATGATTTGTTCGACTACGACGCCACCGAAACACCCATCTTGCTGAATGCCCCTTACAACGGAAGGCCGCGAAAGCTTCTAATCCAGGCAAATCGCAACGGCTACATCTATGTGTTGGACCGGGTCACTGGCAAATTTCTTTCGGCGACTCCTTTTGTGAACAAGCTGAACTGGGCCAAAGGAATTGATGCCGAGGGTAGGCCTATCCGCTCGGGTCTCGAACCAACAGTGGAAGGAACGCGCATATGCCCTGGCTATGGAGGAGCTACCAATTGGTTTGCGCCGTCCTATAACGAATCCACGCATTTCGTATATTTTCTTGCGATGGAGGAGTGTCAAACCTACTTCCTGAAGGCTCAGGAATTTGAAGAAGGGAAGACCTTCTACTCGACCGGAGTGAAGCGCATTCCGCAGGAGACTTCGCAGAAAGTCCTCGTTGCTTATGACCCGCGCAAGCAATCTTTCGCCTGGCGCTATCCGCAAGCGGGGAGCGCGCGATCTGACGGAGGCACCATGACCACGGCCGGTGGCCTGGTCTTCTTCGGGGACGACGCGCAATCCTTCGAAGCGGTTGATGCGCAAACCGGCAAACCTTTGTGGCATTTTAATACGGGTCAGGACTTGAGCGCCTCTCCCATGACGTACGCAGTTAGAGGCAAACAGTATGTGGCGATCGCGGCTGGAAGTGATATTTTCAGTTTCGCATTGCCATAAGAGTTTTTGGTAAGAGCACAAAGAGAACCTAACTACAGCGAGGAGACTGATCATGACTTCGACGTTATTCAATCGCAGAATGCTGATGGGTCGTTTGGCGGCAGGACTTTCCGCCATTGGAGTGGGTGGCCTGCTGTTCTCAACGAATGCTGAGGCAAAGAACCGGGATTCAGGCGTGCATAAACTCGGACGAGACGGAAAGCCCGCCGATGGGACTCAAATGATCACCGCCCTCATCACGCACAACGGGCTGCTCTACATTGCCGGGCAGGGAGCCAACTCGAATGGTCCGGTCGGAAAGGACGACATTGATAGCCACACCACCAAAGTGCTCGAGAACGTAAAAGAGCTGGTCGTCACCGGCGGCGGCACGATGGACAGCATTCTGCAGCTCACGGTCTACCTCGGGGACATCGCCTACTACGAGCCCATGAACAAGATTTTCAAGACATACTTTCCCAACGGCGGTCCGGCCCGAACAACGGTTGCGGTCGCTATGCTTCCCGGCAATTCGAAGTTGGAAATCAACTGCATCGCTGCCATCGTCAAGAAGTAGCGACTACGTAACGGTGGTCAAGATCTGGACACTGATCACTAACCATTGGCACTGACCACTGTCGTGCTGTCGGGAGCATAAAGGAGCTGGAATGATGCGACTCGCGTCGAATTGGAATCGCCGGAGTTTCTTGGGAAGCCTTGGAGTAATCGCGGGATCGGTGTTGACCCCGCGGAAGCTCTTCGCCAGGAAAAGTGGAAGCAAGGTCAGCGGCTTTGGCCAATCCGGCAATCCTTACGAAGAGCTAGGCGTGAAAACTGTCATCAACTGTGAAGGAACCATGACAGTGCTGGGGGGCTCGCTCCTTCGTCCCGAACTTGAGGCAGTGATGGCCCAGGCCGGCCAGCATTTCGTGCATATCGCCGACTTAGAGGTCGCAGCCGGCAATCGCATCGCACAGATGCTGAAGTTACCCGACGGCTACACCGCTCTGGTGACATCCGGCGCGGCGGCGGCCATGCAGTCCGGTTTGGCGGGGATTCTTACCGGCGGCAAGGAGGAATTCATCAAACAGATTCCCGATCTGACGGGAATGAAATCGGAAGTCATCATTCAGAAATCGCATCGCAATCCCTTCGACCATCAGCTGCGAAATACCGGAATCAAACTGGTTGTGATCGAGACTCGCGATGAGTTTCGCAAGGCAGTGAATGAAAAAACTGCGATGATGCACTTCAGCAACTTCGCCAATGCCACCGGGCAGATCAAAGTCGACGAGTGGCTCAAGCTGGGGAAGGAGTACAAGATTCCTTGCATGAACGACGCGGCAGCCGATACTCCGCCGGTCTCGCATCTCTGGGACTACGCAAATATGGGCTATGACCTGATCACCTTCAGTGGGGGCAAAGCCATGCGCGGTCCCCAATGTGCGGGGCTGCTCATCGGGAGGAAAGATCTCGTCGCGAATGCGTTGCTTAACAACAGTCCTCATGAAGACACGATTGGCCGCAGCCAGAAAGTGGGCAAAGAAGAAATTGTGGGAATGGTCAAGGCTCTCGAACTTTATCTCAATGAAGACCACGAGGCGCTTTGGAAGGAATGGGAGGATCGGCTGCAGTACATCTCGCGTCAGATCACCAGCGTGAGTGGGGTAACCACTTCGTTCTTCGTACCAGACATGGCCAACCATGTGCCACATATGGCGATCACCTGGGATTCGAGCCGCATTTCGCTTACGCCGAAGGAAGTTTCACAGCAATTAGCGGACTCCACACCTTCGATCATCATGGGAGTGGGCGAAGATCGTCCCGGACTCACCATGAACTCGTTCATGCTGCAGCCGGGAGAAAACAAGATTGTGGCAGAGCATCTCGCGCAGGTTTTTCGTGGACACTCCGCAGGCAAGTAAATCCGATCGAGACATCAGCCACAATTTGGCGAGGACGGTATGAGACCAACTTTGAGATTTGTCCCAAGTGCCATACTGGTTGCAGCTTGCATCGCCTGCTTCGGTTGCAACAGTTCACGATCTGCGGCTCCCCAGAGCTCTGAATCTCCTAAGCAAGAAAACTCGCAACCTGTGAAACGCCCGCCGATCATCGGGGTTGCTCACATTGGATTAAGAACAGACGATCTTGCCGCCGCCCGCAAGTTCTACTCCGGTGTTCTGGGTTTTCAGGAACCATTCACCGTCGATGACCCACCGGGCAAGCTCCTGCTGACTTACTTCAAAGTGAATGACCACCAGTACATCGAAGTGTTTCCTGGGCTGAAGGATGCCAAGCAGGATCGTCTCTCCCATATTTCTTTCGAAACTACCGACGTCGAACAAATGCGCGCATACCTTGCCAGTCGCGGCGTGAAAGTACCGGAGAAGCTGGAGCCGATGCTAGATGGCAATCGCGGCTTCGACGTCACCGACCCTGACGGTCATGATGTCGAGTTCGTGCAGTTCATGCCGGGTTCTCTGCATAGCCGTAATTTCGGCAAGTTTCTTCCAGACACACGCATTTCACAGCGAATCATTCACTTGGGAGTTGTGGTTCAGGACCAGGCCAACGCGGACAGTTTTTATAAAGACATTCTTGGCTTCCGTGAAACCTGGCATGGCGGCATGACCGATAAAGAGACCGACTGGGTGGATATGCAGGTGCCCGAAGGCACCGACTGGCTGGAATACATGTTGAACGTGCGTAACCCTTCTCCGAAAGAACTGGGAGTGATGCATCATTTTGCTTTGGGTGTACCCAGCGTGAAGGACGCATACCAGACCGTCCTGAAGCGAGGCTTGAAGCCCGAAAAGCCGCAGATTGGCCGCGATGGAAAGTGGCAACTGAATCTCTATGATCCCAATTTGACGCGGGTGGAACTCATGGAACCGGCGCCTGTCCGTGACCCGTGTTGTTCACCTTTCGTAAAGTACTGAGCGTGCCAGCGGCGCACGCTGCTGGAGGACTGTTTTCATGAAATGGAATTCGATGCGACTAGCCGTTGTCTTTTGTGCGCTTTGTATTTTCGCCGACCCCTTGGCTTTGCGGGCCCAAAGCCAGCCCCAGCGTGAAGTTGCGATCACCATCGACGATTTGCCCGCTGGGTCCGCCAACTCGATGAACGCAGCCACCATTACGGACCTGACAACCAAATTGTTGACCACGCTTCGCGATCAGAAGGTTCCGGTGGTCGGTTTCGTCAACGAAAAGAAGCTCTACAAGTTCGGAGAAGTGGACGAGCGAATCAAGGTACTCCGAATGTGGCTCGACTACGGTTTTGAGTTGGGTAATCACACCTACACCCACATGTCTCTCAATCAGGCCGGATTGAAAGCATGGGAAGACGACGTGATTCAGGGCGAGAGCGTAACCCGGCTTTTGCTCGATGAACATCATATGAAGCTGAGATACTTCCGGCATCCATTTCTGGATACGGGCCGCGACCTTCAGACCCGGCGCGAGGCCGAAGCTTTTCTGGTCGCGCGAGGATACCGTATTGCGCCCGTGACGTTGGACGCTTGGGACTGGATGTATGCCGGAGTCTACGAAGATGCGAAAAAACGTAACGACTCCGGCCTCCAGCAGAAACTCGTGAGCAGTTATCTTTCTTACAGCGATCAAATGTTTGCTTACACTGAGCAACTCGCCAAACAAACGATCGGCTACGAACCAAAACAGATTCTCTTGCTGCACGCCAATCAGTTGGAAGGCGACCACATCGGCGAACTGCTGGATTTGTTGCGTAAGCGGGGTTATCGCTTCGTCACGCTGGGAGATGCTCTAAGTGACCAGGCATATGGCCTGCCCGATACATACGTTGGAGAAGAAGGTTCGGGTTGGATAGACCACTGGGCGATCACGCTTGGCAAACCTCCGCAGGGATCTCCTGTCTTCCCGCAGTGGGTGATCGATCGCTCAAAGGCGTTGCACATGCCGCAACCGTAAGCATGATGCTGATGCATTTTCGATGCCTGCTGTTCTGCACACATCAGGAGTTGACGACCATGTCCGATTCATTCTCCAAAGAGATTACCCGTCGGGGCTTCATTGCCAGAGTGGGGCAGGGGCTGGCGGCAGCGAATGTCGCTGGCGCTCTCCTAAAGAACGCAACGGCTCAGCAGGTTGTCCCCGATGCTCCGGGGAGGAAGCTAGGCTGGGCGGTTGTTGGCCTTGGCAGCCTCGCCATCAATCAGATCCTCCCGGCCTTTGCGAAGTGTGAGAAATCAAAAGTTGTGGCTTTGGTCAGCGGTCATCCTGACAAAGCGAACAAACTTGCTTTGCGCTACGGTGTAGATCCGAAGAATATTTACAACTATCAGAACTACGATCAGCTCAGGGACAATCCGGAAGTCGACGTCATCTACATCGTGCTGCCGAACGGGATGCATGCCGAATACACGGTTCGGGGATTCCAGGCAGGGAAGCACGTTCTATCGGAAAAGCCGATGGCCAACACTCCCGCGGACTGTCAACACATGATTGATGCCGGCCGCAAAGCCAACCGGAAGCTGATGGTGGCCTACCGTTGTCGGTATGAACCCTACAACCAGGAAGCGATTCGAATGGCCCGCGAGCAGGAGCTGGGGCCTGTCAAGGTCATCGTGGCCGATCACGGGTTCAACATCGGCGATCCAACGCAATGGCGTTTGAATAAAGCCTTGGCGGGAGGTGGTTCGCTGATGGACATCGGCATCTACTCCCTGCAGGCGGCACGCTACATCTCTGGCGAAGAACCCAGCGAGATCAACGCCATGATGTTCAGCACACCGGGAGACCCGCGCTTCAAGGAAGTGGAGGAAACAATAAACTTTCAACTTCGGTTCCCCAGCGGTGTTCTGGCCAATTGCACCTCCAGTTACGGTTATTCCGGACAGAACCGTTATCGTGCGGTAACCACCAAAGGATGGTTCGAACTGGAGCCGGCAACGATTTACGGCGGTCTGAGAATGTACGTCCACCATGACAATACAACCGAAGAGCGAGTGCTTCCGGTCCGTGATCACTTCGCGTTGGAGATGGACCACATGTCGGGTTGTGTGATGGAGAATAAAGAACCTCTTACCCCAGGAGAGGAAGGCCTGCGAGATTTGACCATCATGGCGGGAATCTACGAGGCTGCACGGACGGGGAGAACAGTGAAGTTATAGGAACTCTGTGGCGGCTCCACTCTCGTCGGTCACTGTGAATCCCTTTTGCTTCTGATCTCTGCCAGTCGTCTCTTCAGGTATTCCTGATACTCCTGTTTCAGCTTGGGGTCGGTTGGCGAGCCATAAATTTCGCTGGACTTATATTTCCCCTCATCAAATTTTTTCTTGGTCCACTCGTCATGAATGTGGGTTTCGTCGGCGTGATCGAGGACGTCTTTTACCGCTTGTGGCGGAATGAAATAAACTCCCTCGCGGTCGCCGACGACCAGGTCGCCCGGCATGACTGTAACCCCGCCGATCCGGATCGGAATATTGATTCCAGTCAACATCACATTTCCGATGGGAGTGGGATCGACTGCGCGAAAATACGCGGGCATGTCGATTTCCGAGATTCCATCGAGATCGCGGACGCTTCCATCCACCACCAGTCCTCCGCTATGGGTCGCTTTCATCACGTAATAAAACAAGTTGTCGCCGACGATGGTGCCATCAACTTTCTTGCCGAATAAATCGACAACCAGTACATCCCCCGGCTGGAGCATATCGATCGCAGTCTGGTTGGTGAGCCGCGGAATGCCGTGCGCTTTTGCCTTGGAGATTGCTACATCGGCAACATCGGAACGTTCCGGCATGAACTGAACGGTAAAAGCCCGTCCCACCATGGTTTTGCCCGGATATAAAACGTGGAACCCATCCGCATACTGGTTGCGAAACTTCTTGTCCTCAAGACCTGCCCATATCTCTTCAGCCGACAACCCGCGCGCCCGCTCGATCAGATTGTCCGGAACCTTCGGTCTGCCGTCGGGGAAACGCCCGAATGGGTTTTGGGCGGTGTAGTCCACCATGTCCTGATTCGAGAAGTTAATCATTTGCGCGCCGGCACTTGTCGCAGTAGCGAACAAGATCGCGCAGGCACCAGCGGCTAATAGCGCTCGTCGTACGTACGTCATAAACAGAACTCTGATCATCCGGCGATCTCCTCTGCGGCTAAACATCAAGGCCAGGTGCACTCTCGTCGCCTCGAAACGTCTCAAATCAAGGTGAGTTTGTCAAACCAGCGCATCGATTTCGGGCAAACGCCGGTTCATAGGAAAAGTTGTTGAACCGAACCAGACCACGGCTTTAGTCTGCTTGCGACTCGGCTGACATTCACAGGTAGGAAAGGATCAATTCATTCATGAGCAAAGTTGCCGGACACACGATGAATCGCCGGGACGTTCTTAAGATTTCGATAGGAGCGCTAGGAGCCGCGCTGTTGCTCGATGACTCGGCGGAAGCGTACCCGAAGGGGGTGAATACCAATTCCAGTCCTACAGAGTTGAAGATTACAGATCTTCGCGTGGCGACAATCGTGAAGCCCGGACCAAGCCCTTGTCCGATCATTCGCATTGATACTAATCAGGGAATTTATGGGCTGGGTGAAGTGCGTGACGGGGCCAGTTCAACGTATGCGTTGTTTCTCAAGAGCCGCATCGTGGGCGAGAACCCGCTGCAGCTGGACAAAATTTTCCGCAAGATCAAGCAGTTCGGCGGACACGCCCGCCAGGGAGGCGGTGTTTGTGCCATCGAGATGGCATTGTGGGATATCGCCGGAAAGGTGTACAACGCGCCCGTCTATGCCATGGTTGGCGGTGGCAAGTTCCGCGACAAGATACGCATCTATGCCGACACTACGGAATCGAAGGATCCGAAAATCTATGCCCAGCGCATGAAAGAACGCAAAGAGGGCATGGGCATCACATGGCTGAAAATGGATCTCGGCGTCGAGATGGTATCGGACACACCGGGAACCGTCACGGTCGCCTCCGATCAAAGCGAATTCGACATGAATCAGCTCGAACATCCCTTGCTGGCAATGGAAGTCACCGACAAAGGCATCGCGATGCTCGAACAATACGTCGCGGCGGTGCGGGAAGCGGTTGGCATGGAAATTCCGCTCTCGATGGACCACCTCGGCCACTTGGGCGTGAAGTCGATCATTCGGCTGGGAAAAGCCTACGAAAAGTACAACCTTTCCTGGATGGAAGACGTGATTCCCTGGACCTATACCGATCTGCTGAAGCAAATTTCCGAAGAGAGCCCAACTCCGATCCTTACCGGGGAAGACATCTACCTGAAAGAACCCTTCCGCGTGCTGTGCGAAAAACACGCTGTCAGCAAAATTCACCCCGATCTCGCCACGTCCGGCGGAATTCTCGAAACCCATAAGATCGGCGACATGGCCGAAGAATACGGAGTGCCCATGGCAATGCACTTTGCCGGAACGCCAGTGAGTTGCATGGCTAACGTTCACTGCGCCGCTGCTACCCGTAATTTTCTTGCGCTGGAAAACCATTCACTCGACGTCCCCTGGTGGTCTTCGATGGTAGAGGAAGGAGTGAAGACGCCGATCGTTGAACATGGATGGATCAGAGTTTCGGACAGGCCAGGATTGGGAGTTACTCTGAACGAAGACGTGGTACGTCAGCACTTGATGCCCGGCACAGGTTACTTCGAGCCCACTTCGCAATGGGATCAGGAACGCTCCTGGGATCGGCTCTGGAGCTAGCGACTCTCTTATGGAACTTGTGCTAAACAGTTTCTACTTTTTTGGGTCGCTGCTCGCCTGAACGGCAGACTTCCAGTAATCCTGGTGGCCGTGATAATCGTCGTCGGCAAGATTTGCGATGATCAGGCGCTTCATTTGTAGCGGGTCCACCGTTCCCTGCCTCTTGTAGACAATTTCACCGTCGGAGCGAATCAACAGCGTGTAGGGAACCGCCGCGCTCCAGTTGGGGTCGAACGCCGCGAGTTGCGGATAAATATCCGTCGAACTCAGAATTCGATTGGTGCTGGTAGCGTGTTCCTCATTCAGCGCCTTAAGCACACCCGCCTGCTCGTCAGGATAGTTGATGCTCACTGTCACGAGGTCGAAGGCGCGGTGTCCATACATCCGGTACATGGTTTCGAACTGGGGTAACTCGGTGCGGCAGGGAGCGCACCAGGTCGCCCAGAAATCCACGAGCAGTAATTTGCCGGTTGAATTCTTGCGCAATGCTTTGAGGTCCTCAACACTCACCGGCTTCAGCACGACTGGCTTATTTTCGATTTCCTCCAGCTCTTTACGACGACCCGCTTCTTTGTAGAGCCACTTGGTGGAGCATCCTACGGACGGAGTCTTTGCAACCTCCACTGGCTTGCCCGCAAGCAGCGCGTCGATCGCATCGCGAGCGTCATGTTTCGTGACCAGTGGCTCGCGCATATTGTTGTCCACGCGGCCCTCGTACCGCAACTTCCGCTCGGAGTCAAAAATGAAAAGATGCGGAGTGGCGCTCGGACCGTAGGCAGTAGAAACTTTCTGGGTCTCTCCGTCATACAGATAAGGAAAGTTGAAGTGTCGGAATTCCGCGCGAATTTTCATCTCGTCGAGCGAATCTCCCACATCGGTATATCCCATTTCGTTCAATCGGACCGCGTCGGAATTGTTTGGCTCGATGGCCACAACGGCAACGCCCTTGTCTTTGTAGTCTGCGGCAATTTGCTTAATTCGTGTTTCATAGAGCTGGGAAGTCGGGCAGTGATTGCAGATGAAGGCGAGAACCAGCACTTTGCTGGCTGCGTACTCTTTCAAACAATGATTCGCTCCATCGACGCCCGGCAAGCAAAAATCTGGCGCGGCCGAGCCGATGGCCAAGACAGGATGGTCACTCTCGTCGGCACTCGCAATCGCTACCAGCAGGATTCCTAAAATGCACAACACCGCGAGAGACGCGATAGCGGTCAAACTTGTAGGTCTTGAATTCTTCATATTGCACCCCAGATTCTCACTTCGACGTCATTTCCATCGACCATATGGCTCCCGGCCTCATGTACATACTGGCGCGGTACATTCCCCTTGCGTCATAGGCTTCAGGAGTCCGGAAAAAGTATCCGCGATCTTTCCAGACGACATTGTTCACACCCTGCGCGGTATGGAATGCCTGGTCGCGCATCCCCTCAGATAGCATGTGAGACGCGATCGCGAAAGTGGTGCCGGTCCAGACTTCCTCAACCTGTTCATTTTCGTGCAGAGCCTGGCCGTCCGCGCCCACACCGTTGATGGCTCCCATCTCTCCATTCTGAAACTTCATCACGTTGTAATCGTACACTCGCTGCAGTGCCGACCGGCGCATCGTGGCCGGAACCAGATCGCCCAGACCTGTGAGGTTCGCATACCACTGCCCCGCGAGTTGTTCCGCCATGATGTCGGTGTGGTAAGCGCTCCCCTGATCGTAGTTGAAGTAGGATCCATTCCAGAGATTCTTGACGTACGCTGCCTGGGCCTTCTTGAACAGCCCGTCATAGCTCGAAGCCGAACTGCCGTCTCCCAGTTTGCGAGCGATTTCGGCGGTTGCGCGCAGCGAGGCTAGATACAACCCGCCGCTGTAAGCGCTCTCTCCACGCGCCACCCAGTTGTCATAGGTCTGGTCCGGGAATCCACCATTTTTGATCAAGCCATCTCCGTCGGTGTCGTACTGGCGCAGATGTTCCATGGCCTGTTTAACCGCGCTCCAGGTATAGCGAAGAAAAGGTTCGTCGTTGCTGCCGCTCCACACATAGTCACGCCAGATCATGAGCACGTACTTGCTGTTGAGATCGCGCCAATTGGAAACGTCCTGATAGTTGTACTGGTTGACGTTCACAAACGGATCTTCAGCGGGCGAACCAAGGTCATGGGGTGCTGACCCAGCTGATTTGCGCTGCATGGTTTCAAACTTATGATCATGCTGAAGTTTCCACGCCCACAGATAGTGCTGCGGAATGCTTTCAGGAATGGTGTCCGTGTACTGGCGCATCTCCTGCTTCTCGATCTCCGGCCAGAACTTGATCAGTGGAAACGAGCCATAGAAGCGGACATCGGAGGTTCCGTAGTAGGAGTAATCAAAACATTCCAGATAGGCGAAGCTGTCCGCGTTTTTCGCGGACGAGTGCAAAGGATTCGACGGGCCGGTCTGCTCATGTCCCCAGAGAGTGCCTCCATCGGCAAGAATATAGAGCTCATTGAAGAGTTCGGCACGGTACCACGAGGGTTTGGTTTCATCCTCGATGTAGGGTTTTTGCCAGGCGTCGATCTGGTTGCTCCAGTTCTGATCGTTTTCAAGCGCTGTGCGCGCAATCTTCCACGCATTGGTGCCGGACGCGTCAAAGAACCGGGTATAGTGCCGGATCCATTTCCGGCCTCCGCCAAATTGCGCCACGGGAAGGTCCCAGGAAAGCGACATCGGGATCATTCTCTTTTCTTTCGGACCGAGAGTGAAGCGAACCGCGATCGCGCCCGCCATTTGTTCCCCGGCGCTTGCGATATCGGGAGACTGATTGGGCAGCCGCCCCGTGGTCGAAAAAGGTTGCCAGACTTCGGCGCCCGAGCTTTGCGGATCAAAGTCAGTGATGTAACTCACCTCGACACCGGGCGAGGCCAAGGCTGCGATGGCAAATTGGCCATCCCATTCGTCGGCGACAGGGCCGTTTCGAATTCGGTCAAAGACAATACCCTGCATTGTCCCGTCCGCGAGAGGCTCCGTGCGGAATGTGTTCTTGTTCTGCGCGTTCAGCACCGCATCGAATGTTCTGCTGGTGTCACGAAACCAGCCCACCATGTTGGTCCAGGAAAACAGGATTGAGACCGTCACCGGCTTGCTAGAAGGGTTTTCAGCGTACCAGTTGTAGAGGGCCAGCGGATAGCTAGTTTCCTTGTAGTTGTTGGGCAGAATAGGAGAAAACTGTTCGACCGTCAGCGTGATGGGAAGTTGAGGGGAATGGTAGGCGAACCACGATTTGGGATAGAGGGCAGCGTACTCGCCGCCGCCCGCAGGATACGTCCAGTTCCACGCTGAGAGCGCTCCGCCACCCGGTTTGCCAGTCGAGAGCACCTGGGCCACAGCTGGCTCTCCCTGGGGTTGAGCAAATACCGCAAACTGATTGCCGGGGACGTTCTGATATTTGTGCACTCCGGCTTTGACGTGCCAGCGTTCAAAGTTGCCCCGGTAAGATCGGGAGAAAGTGCCAGCCCCGATGCCTCCGACCGGAGCGCCTTGCCAGAAGCCGTCGTCGATGTTGGTCAACTCGGGCTTTCGACCGCCAGGGTTTGCCGGAGGCTGCCCGATAGGAATGTGCCATGCAGTCGCTGGGATCTGATCGCTGGCAGCGAGGGACAAGTGCACGAAAAGCAAAAAGAAGGCCAAAGCGAACAACCGGAGAGTTCTTATCATGAGGTTTAGGCAGAAGGAACAGGAAACATCGGCAGTCTGAATCACGGTGTCCGGGTTGTCAAGGCCAAGCCTCGGCGAGAACGGTGAAGGGTAGAGTGGCCATCGGAAGATCACGCTGTAATGCCCTAGGCATTGAAGCGTTTTGGCCGAAGAATAAAAAGCCCAAGTTTCAAAACTGAGTCTCACTTTATAATTCAGGGAAGGAAACTGCATCGCGTAAGGACTATTAATGGCCTATTCTCCGCTGGATCTCGCGAACAAAACCGCGGTCGTGATCGGTGGAACCACCGGGATCGGTCTTGCCATCACCCGGGCACTGGCGCAATCGGGTGCAAATGTAGTGCCTACAGGCCGCCGCGCCGAGCAGGTCACCGCCGCGGTTTCGGAGGTCCAAGCCTTGGGCCGGCGCTCCTTGGATCAACCCTGCGACGTAACGGACAAAGCAAGTCTCGCGCACTTGCTGCAATCTGTCTCCGCTGAATTCGGAAGCGTCGAGATCCTCGTAAACAGTGCCGGACGTACGAAGCGAATGCCCACGGTGGACGCCCCTGACTCCGATTGGCACGACATTATCGAAACCAATTTGACCGGAACTCTCCATGCCTGCCAGACCTTCGGGCGGCATATGATTGAGAGGCGCTACGGGCGCATTATCAATATTGCTTCCATCGCCTCATTTTTGGCCCTTTACGAGGTTGCCGCCTACAGCGCCAGCAAGGCGGCGGTTGCTTCGCTGACCAAGTCACTGGCGGTTGAATGGGCTACTTCGGGAGTCTGCGTCAACGCCATCGCTCCCGGCGTGTTCCCGACAGATTTGAATGCGGCATTGCTCAATGGAACCCCGCGCGGAAAGGAGTTTCTTCTGCGCATTCCAATGAAGCGATTTGGGAAGTTGGATGAACTGGGCGGAGCCGCAGTGTTCCTGGCCTCGGATGCTGCCAGCTACCTCACCGGCCATGTGCTCGCCGTCGATGGAGGCTTCCTTGCCAGCGGTGTTAACCAGTAGCTTGTTGTGGGAATGTCAATCATGTCTGAAAGCACAGGCGTCTCACCGTGGTCTTGAGCAAAAGCGTAGCTGAGGGCTCGCTCTCCAGCGACGATGTTCGCCAGATTGTGGCGCAGGCCGCCGCTGAGCTTCGAGTCGCTGGCAAGCGAGTGCTGACCATCATCCCCGACGGCACCCGCACCATGCCGATGCCGCTGATGTTCAACCTTCTGCAACAGGAAATTGGCACGACGGCTGCTGCTTGCGATTACCTTGTCGCACTTGGCACGCACCCACTGATGAATGATGCGGCTCTCACGCGATTGATGGGCCAACCCGTGACCAACGGGCAGTGTGGAAAGGCCCGCGTATTCAACCATCGCTGGGATCTCCCTGACACTTTCGTCGATTTGGGTACCATCCCTGCCGATGAAGTCGCGAAGTGTTCCGGAGGGCTTCTTTCGGAAGCGATTCTGGTGAAAATCAACCGGCTCCTCTTCGACTACGATCAAGTTCTGATTTGCGGGCCGGTATTCCCCCACGAAGTGGTTGGTTTTTCGGGCGGAAACAAGTATCTGTTCCCGGGCGTCAGCAGTGGCGAAATGATCAATCAGACGCACTGGCTGGGAGCTCTCCTCGGCAGTTACAACCTCATCGGCACAGGCTGCACGCCGATTCGTGAACTGATCGATCGTGCTGCCGCCAAAATAAAGCTGCCGATCGCGTGCTTTGCGCTGGTCCTCACTCCGCATGATTTTGCTGCCGACAATAATGCCGGCCCTGGTATCGCTGGTCTGTATTTCGGTCCGGCACGGGAGGCCTGGAAGGCCGCGATCGAGCTCTCCGGGCAAAAGCATATTCAGTGGGTGGATCGCCCATTCCGGCGTGTGCTTTCCGTGATGCCGCGAATGTATGACGATATTTGGACGGGCGCCAAAGGGATGTACAAAGTCGAGCCTGCCATCCTCGAAGGCGGAGAAGTCGTGCTCTACGCTCCCCACATCACCGAGATCAGCTACACTCACGGTGCTTTTCTTGATCGAATCGGTTATCACTGCCGCGATTATTTTTTGAAGCAAGCTGACAAGTTTGCAGACATTCCCAGAAGCGCAATCGCCCACTCCACCCACCTGAAGGGACAGGGCACATATGACGCCGCCACCGGCGTCGAGACTTCGAGGATCGAAGTGACTCTTGCCACCAGCATCCCCGAGGAACGATGTCGCAGACTCAACCTTGGCTACATCGACCCCAAAACTGTCCGAATGGAAGACTGGCAGGGTAGAGAAGCCAAAGGCATCAAGCTGATTCCTCGCGCAGGAGAAACGCTTTTCAGGTTAAGGGAACCGCAACCGCAATAGGCAAGCCACATCCATGAACCAACTTAAAGTATTACAACGGAGCGTTGTGAAAATCAGTCCCGCGGATAATGTCGCGGTCGCACTGATGCGGCTGGAGGCTGGCAGCGATGTTGTTCTCGACGGACACTCCTACAAGATTCAGGCGAGCGTGTCGCCGAAGCACAAGTTCGCTCTGCAGGATTTCGAAGCCGGCGACGGGATTGTCATGTATGGCGTCCTGGTTGGGGAAGCGACAACGGCGATTCGCAAGGGCGAGCCCATCACTGTTTCGAACCTGCGGCACCAGAGCGCCGACTTTCACGCCAAATCCGTTTCAACAACATGGAACGCTCCGGATGTTTCGCGCTGGAAGACGCGCACGTTTCTGGGATATCAGCGCGCTGATGGCCAGGTAGGCACTCGCAACTACTGGCTTGTAGTTCCTTTGGTGTTCTGCGAGAACCGGAATATTCGCGCTCTTCAGGAAGCTTTTGAAAAGGAACTGGGAATTTCTCCTCCAGAAACTTACCGGCGGCACGTTGCCGATCTGGTGAAACTTTATCGGGAAGGAAAGACCGAACAGATCAAGAACTACGTATTCCCGGAAGCCGCCTCGGTGTCGGAGCCTGCGGTTATTTTCGCCAATCTGGACGGCATCCGGTTCCTCACTCACGACATGGGATGCGGAGGAACCAGGGCCGATGCCCAGGCCCTATGCGGTTTGATGGCGGGATATATTGATCATCCCAACGTAGCCGGCGCCACGATTCTCAGTCTGGGCTGTCAGCATGCGCAGACTTCAATTTTGCGAGACGAGCTCCAAAAAAGAAACCCTCAGTTCAGTAAACCACTGTTGGTCTTTGATCAGCAGGAAAGCAATCTTGAATCGGCCATGTTGAGTGAGGCCATCCGGCAGACGTTCATGGGATTGGTTGAAGCCAATCGGCTGACCCGCACTCCCGCGCCGCTCTCCGCTCTCACCGTCGGACTCAAGTGTGGTGGCTCCGATGGCTTTTCCGGAATCACCGCCAATCCCGCCATCGGATATTTGTCCGACTTGATTGCGGCGCTCGATGGAAAAACCATCCTGTCAGAATTTCCTGAATTGTGCGGGGTTGAGCAGAGCCTCATCGATCGCTGTAAGAATAGAGAAATCGCCGACAAATTCATCAGGCTCATGCGCACTTATGCTGCAAGGGCCGAGGCTGCCGGCTCCGGATTTGATATGAATCCTTCACCGGGCAACATCAAAGATGGATTGATTACCGATGCAATGAAATCCGCGGGCGCTGCCCGAAAAGGCGGAACATCACCGGTAACCGATGTACTGGATTATCCGGAGTATGCAACCGCGTCGGGGCTGAACCTACTTTGTACCCCGGGAAGTGACGTTGAGGCGGTGACCGCACAAGTGGGAGCTGGTGCGAATGTCGTTCTCTTCACCACCGGTCTTGGCACGCCGACCGGCAATCCAATCGCGCCCGTGGTGAAACTCTCAACCAACTCGGAACTCGCCAGGCGAATGCATGACATCATCGATATCGACACTGGAGAAATCATCTCCGGTGGCACGACGATCGAACAAATGGGCGAGAGAATTCTGGACCAGGTGATCAGTGTTGCCAGCGGCGAAACCCGAACCAAAGCTGAATTAAAGCCGCAGGAAGATTTCATCCCGTGGAAACGGGGTGTATCGCTTTGACCTTCCACGCGCCCGCTTATGATTACGTCAGCGCGCGATCGAGATGCGTGTATCCACCGTCCACGAAAATGTGTTGCCCGGTAATATGGCCTGCCTGAGCGGAAATCAGAAACAGCACCATCGCCGCAATTTCTTCCGGAGTGGTCATTCGCTTGTCGAGCGGAATTCTGGCGACAATGTTGGTCAGCTTTTCCTCCGGGTGGGGGAACGTGGCTAACCATTGCCGGTAAAGCGGAGTCATTACTTCCGCCGGCACAATGGCATTGACTCGAATGCCATAAGGAAGTAACTCGGCCGCCCATTCCCTCGTCAGCGCCAGGATCGCGCCCTTCGACGACGCGTAGCCTGACGTTCCACCTTGCCCTGTAATCGCAGTCTTTGAGCTGATGTTCAGGATGCAACCCCGCGACTGCTTCAACCATGGAAGCGCGTAATGCGCCATGTTGTAGCAATGCAGAAGATTTCGTTGCAGCGACTCTACATATTGTTCCGGGCTCCCATGTTCCAGACCAACACGGTCATTGACGCCGGCATTGTTGACCAATGCGTCCAGGCGTCCGGTAAGGCGGACAGCTTCCGCCATAGCGGCAGAGCAGTTCGCGGAAACTGATAGCTCGGTCGTGATCGAATGACTTCGCGCGCCTCCGCGCTGCAATTCACTCTGAATTTCCGACACAGCGTGAGCATCTCGATCGACAATTACCGGGATTCCACCTTCCCGGGCCACTCCACGTGAGATCGCCGCACCGATGCCTTTGGCTCCGCCGGTGATCAGCACAACTTTATTTGTCAGTTGCAAGTCCATGTGTGAGATCAGGCTTCAGTTCGCGCCGTCAGAGATTACGGATGAATCCTGGCCGCCCACCCGCCGCCCGGAGCCAGGGTAATTTTCAGTTTCTTGTTTCCGCTGACCTGAGTTCTGGTCTTCACATAATCGCCGGCAAAGCGGTCGGCGTTTACGCCATCCTGGTACGCATCCATCGTAAACGTCCCCTGAGGCAGAAAGGAGAGATCCACTTCGAGGTCGCGGCCAGTCCAGTTGGTCATCGCGCCGACATACCAGTCGCGGCCGCTTCTCCTCGCCACCAGAACATACTCGCCCAGCTTGGCGTCGAGAACCCTGGTTTCGTCCCAAACCGTAGGTACTACACTCAGAAACTCCATCGCCTCTGGCTCGCGCATGTAGTTGGAGGGACTATCTGCCAGCATCTGCAAGGGGCTTTCGAACACCACATACATCCCGAGTTGATGGCAGCGCGTTCCCATCGCCATGGGCCGTTCGTGGATGGGCGCAAACGTCGTCTTCGTGGCATTCAGCATCGCGCCCGGTGTGTAATCCATTGGACCAAGAAACATGCGAGTGAAGGGAAGTGTCACATTGTGCTGCGGTTCTGATTCAGTACTCCATTTGCTCCACTCCATGCCGCGGACGCCTTCGCCGCTGATCATGTTGGGCCAGGTGCGAGTCATGGTGATCTGACTCTGTCCGCCGTGAAAATCCACCAGCATGTGGCGTTTAGCGGTTTCACGGCAGGTCTTGTAGTAGAAGTCAATCAGCTTCTGATCGTTGCGCTGCATGAAATCTATTTTTATGCCTTTCACTCCCCATTTCTGGAATTGATCAAGGGCCTGGTCAAATTTGTCGTCAAACGTTTTCCAGACAACCCACAAGATAATGCCCACATTCTTCTGCTTAGCGTAGGCGGTGAGTTCTTCCATATTGATTTCAGGAACTACTTCCATGACGTCGCCGAGCTTGTACCAGCCTTCATCCAGCACCACATACTGCAGGCCGTATTTCGCGGCGAAATCAACGTAGTACTTGTACGTCTGGGTATTAATGCCGGCTTTGAAATCCACGCCGTAAATATTGTTGGCATTCCACCAATCCCAAGCTACCTTGCCGGGCTTAATCCAGGATGTGTCTTGAACCTGCGAAGGTTTCTCCAGCAACCAGACCAGTTGGTTCGTGATCAGGTCGCCATCTCTCTCTGTAATACCCAACAGGCGCCAGGGATAGGTTCGGGTTCCGCGAGTCTGGGCAATGTAGTCGGCGGTCTCAGTGACCCGGTAGTCGCGATCGCGCTCCAGCACTTCTTTCAGCGGATAGGGAGGGAACGTTCCCGCCAATCCGTTGTCGCTGGTGCCATGCAGCCAAAGGCCCGGATAGTTCTCAATATCCGATTCAGCAACTGCCACCTTCACGCCGTTGCCGGCGTCAACCACCGCTGGCAGGCTGGCAATCGACGCAGGAGGAATTTCCTTTAGCTTGAATAGAGGAAACCGCCTCTCGTTGTGTGACATGAAACTTTCTTCCAGGGGATAGTAGGCAGAGTAATCGCCGGCGAAGTTGAGGCTTACTTCCTCTTTGTAAACCTTTACATCGCTCTGCGGAAAAAAAGTCTCAAAGCGGTAAGCCGTGCCTTCGTTATATGCCCTGAAAACGACGGCATAATTGCCTTCCATCTCGAGCCGCAGTTCGTTGTAATTCTCTCGAATCTTGGCGAACTTCTGACGCACCGCGGGTTCGAGCGTGCCATCGTAACTGCGAGTTTTCGCCGACTTGATACGAGGCTGCAAGCCCAGCACATTGTGATCGATATCAATGGAGAATGTGGATTTCTGAAGTAATGGGGTCCCGTTGAGAAGGACGTCGTACTGAATGCGGTCGCCCGTCTGAATTTTTATTTCGATCTTCTTGTTCGGCGATAGCAGGCTGTAACTGGACTGTGCGACTGCCGATCCGGCCAGCATGAGTGCAATGAGAGCAAAGACCATCTTCTTGCAGAAAATTTCCATCGCACGTTCTCCTTGAAGCAGGAAATTGGTGAAACCGTGGTTAGGCACAGCTTGTCGCGAAAGCACGCGCCATTAGACCGTATTTTGGCTTTTGGCTCAAGCGCAGGTGTGGACTGATTCCCGAGGCGGGGCGCTATTGGGAGGTCGTTCGCAGGACGTATTCCATCGGAATACGGTACAAGTTTCCAAGTCCGTTGAATATGCCGCGCGCTTTCGAGCTGAATTCCGCGCTGCTGAATGGTTGGTCCCGTTTGTCGGTCTGCATGCCTCGTTCACTGGTAAATATCAGCCATTTGCCATCAGGAGAAATTCTGGGGCTGTATTCGCGAGCCGCGGTGTTGATTTCGGGTCCAAGATTGACCGGTTTGGTCCATGCGCCATTGCGGTTGTAGCTGATAAACAGATCGGAATTGCCGAAGCTGGGCTGGCGGCCAAAACTTCCAATCAGACAGATAACTCTCGTCCGGCGCAATGAGAGCCTCAAGGCTGAAGATCCCGTCGCCATTGATATTCGGACCCAGGTCCTCCGCCGGCTGGTATTTTCCATGGACCAGCCGTGAACGGTAGATGTCAAACCTGCCCTGGTTGCGATCAGAAGTGAAGTAGATATTTCCATTGTTAGCCATGGATGCGAACACTTGGCTGCCATCGCTGTTCACTGGCCCTTCGAGCGCACGTGGTTCCTTCCATCCATCAGCGGTTTTGTCAGCCGCCCAGATGAAGAAGTCATGACTGTCAATCCCATTACGTGGCCGGTCCGAAGCGAACAGAAGAGTCTTGCCATCGGGAGTAAGAACTGGATCGGAGTCTCGATACAGCCCGGAAAACGGGAGCACCTCAGGCTTCTGCCATTTTCCGTCAAGCAAATGCGACTCACACATCACATACAAATAGTGGGCAGGGACAGTGACGTCGTAATACAGAACCGTCCCGTCCGGGGAGAGCGCTCCGCCGAATTCGTCGTCGGGCGTCGAGATCAACCCTTCGCCGATGAGCTCAGCCTTGGGAGCATCCGTGACCGTTTGTGTAATTCCGATGCGCTCGCATCGTGAAATAGAAGCGTGCAGCCCATTGCGGCCAAGCCAATAATCGCGAGTACGCCGTTTTTCATTTCAATCTTCACTTGGACAGTTCCAAAGCATCCACTCCGACGAAGAATACGTTTCCGTGACCGTTGAAAATCGAGTGCAGATCATGCTCGAGTCGGTCGTAGCTGAGACGCTGCGCGGTAGGCACCGTGAACGGGCTGCGCTCGCTGCTGAAAAAGAGATAGCGCCCGTCGGGCGTCAGGAAAGGGAACTCTTCTTCGGCAAAGGTATTGATGTGGTGTTCGAGATGCCGCGCGGGAGTCCAATGTCCATTCTGGTTGACGCTGATGTACAGGTCCGCGCGAGGATACGGCTTGCCACCCGTGCTCACATCCTGCGCCCGGTGGGGATAGGGTGGGCCGCCAATTCCGGACGAGGCGAAGATGAGAAGTTTCTCGTCGGGTGAAACAAATGGCTGGTAATCGTTGAAATCAGAATTGATTTCTGGTCCGAGTTTTTCCGGCTCCGAGTATTTACCGTCAACCAATCGCGACCGATAAATGTGCAGCGTGCCGGGGCCGCCGCGGTCCGAACTAAAGTAAAGCGTGCCGTCGCTGGTTATCGATGGATCCGCATTCCATGAACCGCCGGGCGGATTCACTGGTGCCGGCAATGGCTGAGGCTCGCCCCATCCATTCGCATTGCGCGTCACTTCCCAGATTCGTATGCTTCCACGCTTGCCATCGCTCAAGGGTCGGGACGAAGCGAAGAGCATTCGCTTGCCGCTGGAATCAAATTTGGGTGGGTAGTCCGAGAAATTTGCCCGAAAAGGGCAGCGCTTCGGGATCGCTCCAGCGACCATCCCGATAGCGCGAAACACACATGATTCCTATACGAGGGAAAGTCGTATAGGGGACAAAGCGGGAGAAATAGAACTCCGGTACCGTCAGGACTGAACGCCCCACCAATCTCGTCGTCAACGGTAGAGACGACTCCCTCGGCAAACAAGCGTGGCTCGTCGACCTTTCCCTTAACTCCGTAAGGAGGAGCCTGCCCATCGGCGGCTTGACGATTTGAAGAAGATTCAGCCCGCAGTAGTACTGTAAACAAAAGCACGAGCGCGCAAACAAATATGAATTTCGAGTTGGGTCTGCGCAAGTCTGCGTCTCCGAACAGCGGGCGCTTGGTGCCCGTTGTCGTAGACGAACAACCTGCAACTTTGTCACTAGTCTTTTATCCAGGTGGCGAGGCGATTTTGTTTCGTAGCGGCGCCGTCCCGGCGGCTGTCCGGTGGGCGTCTCGCCCATCATGGGGTTAAGCGGTGAACGAAGTAAAATTTCTTTTGACGATTTGTCGAATTCCGATCGGCCCGTTCGACTGTATGGTGAAGGCAGGGGCAACCGTCCCGCCCCAGACAGCATAGAAATGAAGACCGTTACAGGAAAAGGAGAAATCATGCCGCAATTTTTAGTTGCTGTTCACCACCCCGACGACTACGACCCGTCCAACAGAGGACGAATCGACGGTCCGCGATATCGACGCGCTCAACCGCGAGATGATCGCCGCCGGTGTCAGGATTTTCGTTGGCGGCCTGCCCCCGGCCCGCAGCGCGAAGTCGCTGCGGTCGCAGCCCGATGGCAAGGTGCTCATCACCGACGGGCCCTACATGGAGACCAAGGAGCACATAGGAGGTTTTTGGGTGCTGGAAGCCGCTGATCTCGATGAGGCACTGGAGTGGGGGCGCAAGGCTGCCGTCGCCTGTCGGGCGCCGATCGAGGTGCGCGCCGTCTTTCAAAAACCGGCGACCCCCGTCAGTGAAACAAAATCATAAAAGACCCGAAGAGGAACTCAGTCATGAGAAAAATCAATGTGCTTGAATTTGTCTCCCTTGATGGAGTCATACAAGCCCCAGGCGGGCCAGAGGAAGATACCAGTGGCGGCTTCGCGTACGGCGGGTGGACGGGTCCACATGCCGACTCTGTTTCTGGAGCGGCCATAAGAAAGCAGATGAACCTGCCGTTTGACTTGTTGCTGGGGCGCAAAACCTTCGACATCTGGGCACAATTCTGGCCGCAACATGGTGACATGTGGCCAGCCGTCAACACAGCGACCAAGTACGTCGCCTCGAACACCATGACTTCTCACGAATGGCAGCCGTCCGTGTTTCTAAACGGAGATATTGCGGAAAAAATCACCAAAATCAAGCAACAGGAAGGGCCGGATTTGCACGTTTATGGAAGCGCAAATCTCGTTCAGACGCTCATCAAGCATGATTTGGTCGATGCGTTCTGGCTGAAGATATTTCCGATAACGTTGGGCGGTGGAAAACGATTGTTTGCCGATGGCACGATCCCGGCGGCATTCAAGGTGACGGAAAGCGCAGTCAGCCTCGAAAGGCGTCATTATCGTGAATTACGAGCGTGCAGGCGCAGTCCAAACCGGAACTGTACAAACTTGAGGCGCAATGCGGGCGTGAGCGAAGCCGGGGTCCCACAACTGAAATCCTGAGCGTTCTTGGCGAAGAATCCGTTGCATCATCACCAACACAGTGGGTGGCCCATTCAAGCCCGGTTTTGGCTTGAGTGGGTCCACAAAGGCGAATGGTCCGGGCAATTGATCTCGCGGAATTGCCATCACAGTGGGCGACCCATTCCTTCGCGTTTTTGCAAAGCCCGACCTGAGCGGAGCTTGGATTCTTCCTACTTTCCGTTCGCCGGCGGAATCACCGTTGGCTCGACGTTGCCACAATTTGCCGAAACAAACTTGGCGCTGAATGTCTTATCGATCGTCATATCCATCGGTTTACCATTCATGCTGCCGGTCAGAGTGGTGTGGCTGGTTCCGTTGAAGTGATCCGGATCGGGCAACTTGAAGTCGGCGTGTCCTTTGGAAGTCATAGTCGGCGCCGTGCAAGTGCTGTCATACGAAATGCCGTGCGCAGTCTGGACTTTATTACTGACCGTGCACTTTCCTCCGGGTGCAGCCGACCGGTTCAGCGCAGTCATATAGTCCGCGAGCGTGAGCCCCGCAGTGAAACAGTCCTGAGTCGTGACGGGCATTTCATGATTGCCCTGGCTTGAGACGATCTTGGTATTGGATTGCGCGTCCCAAAGCCCTGCCTTGATAGGAAGGTCGGCGACCTGCGCGAACAGTGTAGAGGAGCCAGCCAGAAAGACGGTCAGAGCACACACCGCCAACAAATTCGAACATTTGCTTCGCATCAGAAATCGCCCCCGGATAAAAGTGGTGGATTTCGAAAGAATAACATCCCGCCGGCGATCTGATGTCCTGCCCGCCTTTGATCACGAAACAGCTTCTTGCCGAAGCTGTTCAGACTCCCACCGAGTATCAGCATCGAGGAATCATCGATGACATAACGGTCGCGAAGGACGTCGGAACTGGGCTTTCTGACTTGCGCTGGGATCACGACCCTGGCGCATCTATCCCAAAATCAGCATTTCGCGCTTGCTCTAGCGAGCAGTCCTGCGGCAACTTTTTTAAGATCGGCCACTTCCTGTGCCGTAGCCGTCGCCACGTAATCGCGTACCAACTTTTCGCACCGCTCCCGGACCAGGTCATAGGCACCCGGGTCTTCCCCACGGACTGCCAGCAATTCCTTGAGCCATTGCTTGCCATAGCCGGCGTGCATGGTCTCGTCTGCCCAGTCGAAGTCCATGTCGTGCTCGCTCGTCGCATCACCGTAAGAGTGGAAGAGTTGAGTGCGGGCCGGTTTGTGCCTGATATTTTTAGTTTCAAAAAAGAAGAGCATTCCCAACCGATAGATGGGATCCTGGCCGGAAGCGCTCTCGTAGATATAGGTCCCAAGCGGAATTTCCGCTGGATCGAGGCCCCATGCCATCAGGCGTTCGTACCCCATGCGGCAATGGCGTGACTCGTCGTACGTCCAACGGGCCGCGTTGTGAATCCACTCCCACGGCAGGACGTCCGCAAATGCGCTTAACATCACGCCTCCAGCTTCAATCGCCCAGACTTCATTGACGTGGCTTATGGCCGAGCGAAGTTGCAGCTGCACGCCCTCGCCATACGGATATGTGGAATCAACGATGTCAGGCCAATAGAACCGGCAAGGCCAAAACCGGGGATCGCGAGCAGGCTGATCTGGAACAACATAAGGCTTCGATCCCGGCAAAGGCCCAGCATCTGCCGCTGACGGCGACGGTCCAACCCCAACGCCGCCAACTTGAGCGAGCCGCTCTTCCACCGCACGAGTCCAAGCCACAGCGCTGTCGCGCAACTCCGGATTCACCGACAACGCCGCCTGCGCCCATCGCTCGAACGCGACGATCTGTTCATCCTTTTCCGAGAGTGCAAGCGAGAGAAAACGATGCGTCGGGCCGTCGGCAATTGAATCCGACGCTTCAAGATATTCCCTGTAAGAATCACGCAGCGCGGGTAGCAGTACGGTCCCGACGCTGAGCAGAAACGCTGAAACCGAGGGCGAATCCTTGACCGCGCCAAACAGTTCGATCAGCGCATGGTCCGCTCCTTGCTCTTCCAGCAACCGGCTGGGGAATCGGAGTTCGAATACGCGATTGCGGAGGGCGTCGGCGGTCTCAGCATTTTGCCAGATGGATCGCGCCAGGCCGATTTTAATGTCCAGGGGAGCGATGGCGGGGATCCATGCCGCCTCACTCACCAGCAGCGAACGTTCGCAGAAGAAAAAGCGCTTGAGAAGCTGAGCCGTGTCGAGGCGCATCCAGCGTGCCCGCGGCTGCGGACTCGACAAGAATTGGGAAGCCGGTGACATGTCTTACGTATTCTAAGGCTTCTAACTCACTCAGAACGAATTGCTGATCGCCACCGTAATCACTGCTACGAGCAGGACGAGAAGTCCCATGTTCAGCAATCGCTTCGCCCCGGCAGGCGCATCTTTCCACTCGCCGCGTGACAACCCCCACAGATTGCCCACGACAATCGACAGCGAAATGAACAGCGGCCAGCCCACCACCGCCCCCCAGCGTCCGAGTCTCGTCGCACCCGCGCCGTAAAGGTAGAAACTGCCAATCCACATCAGGGCCATCAAGGCACTCAACCGTAGGTTCCGCGGTGTTTCGTGATTCCAGTATTGGCCTGTGCTGCCTTTGGCAGTCATCAAATACACGCAATATGCGAGATTTGCGACAAACCCCATGGTAAAGAAAAGCGCCCATACGGTATTTCCCGACGAGGTCTGAGAAACTCCCAGAGCCTGCGCTGAACTAATCACATTTCCGCCAAATGCCATGCCGACGTTAGGCAGGCAAGACAGCACGCCGGCAAAGACAGCGATCGCGACTCCGATCCTGAAAGCATTCGACCCTTTCTTGCTCGCGGTGGCCGCGACTCTTGACGGGGCGCGTCTAGAACCGCCGACGGAGCAGAGAACAATGCCGAAAATGACCAACGCCGTACCGGCGAGCAACACCAGTCCCTTTGTCGAAAGCAGAGCTTTAGGAAAAAAGACGAGCAGCGGAATCAACGCTCCCAGGCTGGCGATCAATCCCATGATGATGGGATAGCCAAGCGCCATCCCCAATCTGTCCATGCCTAGCCCGAACAGTACAGCACCCACGCCCCACCCCAATCCGAATAGCGCCAGGATGGCAAGGTCCCGCCCGGATGACCTTGCATATACGGCAAATATATTTGGGACGAACAGGAGCGTGATGATCCAGTTGAAAACCAGCATACCCAGCAGCGAGAAAGTCGCCCAGGTATGTTCCCACGACCATTGCCGCACCATGGTCATCGGGAGAACAAAGGTTCCCTGCAGAAGGGCCGCCAGCAACACCAGAAGGAAGCCTAAGGCTAGATCGGAATGAACCAGATAGACCCTCTCTCAACGGATCGTGGTCGCGCTGGCGGCGGCGCATTGCCACCTTCCATCCTTGTTAACCCACGTGTCAACAAAGCGTTCGCGCCGAAGGTAAGACTTCCCGTTCTCAGTTCCCTTCGCCCGGAAAACTCCAGTAGCGGTCGCTGAATTGCCGTAGACATGCACGGTAATTGATTCCGGCGTAACCTGCTGTTCTTGAGAATTGGATTTCTTGATGCTGGCCAGAAAGTCAGCTTTGCTCTGCATGCTGCCATCGTCGTTGACAATAACGATACGTTCATCGAGTAATTCGTCCAATGCTTTACGGTCTCCCAATTTGTAGGCCTGGTTCCATGCCTTCTCCAACGCAACGATCCTCGATTGAGCGCCCGCCTCGTCCTCGCCTACTGCAAATAAGCTCGCCACGCACGCGAAAGCCAACAGAAAGCCGGTCAGTTTCATTTGGCACGCCCCTTCTAAAAATTCAGTCCCCGGCAGACGAACCTGTTGTCAACCAATCTGGAGGATTCAAGCCGCTTTGTCGATAGCATTGAAGGACCTCATCCCGTCGCGGGAGGGAAGGAATTACCCCTTCCTTTGTGACCGCCAGGCCTCCGGTGACTACAGCAAACTGCACCGCTTTCTCAAGGCTGTCCCCACAAGCGAGCGCCATGGCCAGGCCGGCATTAAAGGAATCTCCAGCGCCCGTCGTGTCAACAGCCGTCATACGCATGGCCGGGACGTGAAGGGAAGACGAGGCTGTGACGATCATCGCTCCCTTTTCCCCCAGCGTCATGACAACCTGCTTAACGCCGCGGCCAATCAATTCCCGTGCAACCGCTTCCGAATCGATAGCTTCGTTCGGTCCTCGTCCCGCCAGCACCTTGGCTTCAGACTGATTTGGAGTCAGTATGTCCACCAGCCGCAGAATCGATTCTGGCAAAGGTCGGACGGGTGCGGGGTTCAGAATCGTTACTGCGCCCCTCTCCCGTCCCCGAGCCATCGCCGCTTCCGCCGCGGTTACGGGAATCTCAAGCTGCGTGAGTACCACTGCCGCTGAATCGAAAGCCGCCTCGCATTGCGAAACGTCGTCGGCGGTCAATAGCTCGTTCGCTCCAGGGTCGATGGTGATGCAGTTACCGCCGCTGGCATCAACGATAATGAAACCCACTCCCGTAGGCGTGCCCTCGTGATGCGCCACATGCGTGATGTCAATGCTCTCGTCGCGATAAAGCCCCAGCGCCATCTCACCGAAAGCGTCCCTGCCGATCCTCGCGACAAAGCTGACCTTCGCTCCCAGCCTTGCGCAGCCCACCGCCTGGTTCGATCCTTTTCCGCCGTGGTCCACGCGATAGCCGGTGCCTAAAAGCGTTTCGCCCGGACTCGGCAGGCGCTCGACTCTCATGGTCAATCCGGTGGCGTAACTGCCCACCACAGTGATTCGGGGAGCCTTCAACGGTCAAATCTCCGCGGCATAAATGTGGACAAACGCGGTAAGCCTACCACAGCCTCCATTTTTCACTATGACGCGACCGGGCAGACATTCCATGTTTTGCCCTGTAAAATCTGCAATGCGCCTTCCTGCACTCAATCGAAGCGAGGGACCAAGTCAATGCCAGAGAAGCCTCCCGTAAGCGACGTTCGAAACGATATTGAATCGATTTTGCAAGAACAGAGAAAGTTTGAATGTCCGGAAGAATTCAGCCAGAAGGCGCACATCAAAAGCCTGGCAGAGTACGAGCGAATATATCGCGAGTCCGTAGAAGACCCGGAAAAATTCTGGGGCGGGATCGCCAGGGAATTGCACTGGTTCAAGAAATGGGACAAAGTTCTGGAATGGAACCATCCCTGGGCCAAATGGTTTGTCGGCGGCCAGCTCAATCTCTCCTATAACTGCCTCGACCGACACGTGCAGACGTTTCGCAAGAACAAGGCGGCGCTGATCTGGGAGAGCGAACCGGGCGAAGTCCGTACGCTTACTTATCAGCAACTTCACCGCGAAGTCCAGAAGTTCGCCAATGTCTTGAAGTCGCTGGGCGTGAAAAAAGGCGATCGCGTCGCCATCTATATGGGGATGACGCCCGAATTGCCCGTTGCGATGCTGGCCTGCGCCCGAATCGGCGCGCCGCACACGGTCGTCTTCGGCGGGTTCTCTTCCAACGCTCTGGTCGACCGCATCACGACTCGCAAGCCGTCGCCGTCATTACCCAGGACGGCTCGTACCGCCGCGGCGCCGAAGTCAAGTTGTTCCCGGCGGTCGACGAGGCTCTGAAGTCCTGCCCATCGGTGAAGAACGTGGTGGTTTACAAGCGGACCGGCACGCCGATCAATATGCAGTCCGGCCGCGACCACTGGTGGCATGAGCTGATGGCCGGCGCGTCCGACGACTGCCCAGCCGAGCCGCTGGACGCCGAGCATCCGCTCTACATCCTTTACACCTCCGGCACCACCGGCAAGCCGAAAGGCGTGGTGCACACCACCGGCGGTTATTCCGTCGGAACGTACATCACCACCAAGTGGGTCTTCGATCTCAAGGAAGAAGACACCTACTGGTGCACCGCCGACATCGGCTGGGTCACCGGCCACAGCTATATCGTTTACGGACCGCTGCAAAACGGCGCCACCACTCTTATGTATGAAGGCGCGCCCAACACTCCGGAGCCAGACCGCTTCTGGAGCATCATCGACCGCCACAAGGTAAATATTTTTTATACCGCGCCCACCGCGATTCGGACTTTTCTCAAATGGGGCAGACGAGTGGCCCAAGAAACACAAGCTCGATAGCCTGCGCCTGCTGGGAACCGTCGGTGAACCGATCAATCCCGAGGCATGGATGTGGTATCGCGAAGTCATCGGCCACAACCGCTGTCCCATCGTGGATACCTGGTGGCAGACCGAAACCGGGCACATCATGCTCAGTCCGATCCCGGGCGCGATCGCCGCCAAGCCAGGATCTGCAACCCGTCCGTTTCCCGGGCGTTGTTCCCGAGGTCGTCACATATGGACGGCAAACCTGTCCCCGAAGGCTCGGGCGGTTTTCTGGTTCTAAAGCAGCCCTGGCCCGGCATGCTGCGAACGATCTACGGCGATCCCGACCGCTATGTCAGCCAGTACTGGTCGCAGATTCCGCCCGCATATTTCACCGGCGATGGCGCCCGCAAAGACAAAGATGGCTATTTCTGGGTGATGGGCCGTGTGGATGACGTGATCAATGTTTCCGGCCACCGCTTGAGCACGATGGAAGTAGAGTCGGCGCTGGTCGCGCACGAAGCGGTCGCCGAGGCTGCGGTCGTCGCGCGTCCGGACGAAATCAAGGGCCAAGCCATCTCAGCGTTCGTGACTCTGGAACATGGCAGAAAGCCGACGCCCGAGCTGAAAGAAGATTTGCGCAAATGGGTATCGAAAGAGATTGGCGCGATGGCCAAGCCAGACGATATCCGCTTTACCGACATGCTTCCGAAAACGCGCAGTGGAAAAATCATGCGGCGCCTGCTCCGCGAACTGGCCAGCAGCGGAGACGTAAAGGGCGACACCACCACGCTGGAAGACTTCGGAGTTATTGCGAAGTTGAAGGAGAGCGAAGAAGCTTAAACTTTTTTGTTCTCAGCTTGAGCGCGCGAATGCTTACCCGATTTTCTTGCTTGGTCCGCTAGCGCTGCAGCATTACACAATCGCCTTTGTAGTTGATCTGGACGCTCTCGAAGCATCTGAGAACGTCTTGTCCCAAAATACCGTCGATGGTCCGTCCGTAAATCTTGGATAACTTGCTGAGATCGGCGACTTCCACGGGCTGATCTTTCCATTGCTGCTCGGCGATCTCAAAATTTGCTGAGCGCCACACAACATCTGCGTTGAGGCCGAGTCCCCTGGCATTCAGCCGCGCAGACTGCAATTGTGCTGGCGACATTCCGAAAGCGCGCGCGTCAAAGAGCGAGTGGCCGGAGCCGGTATCGAGAATCATCACGATGGGATCTCCGTTTAACCTCGCATTGAGCAGAATCGTCCCTGTCTTTGCATCGGAGATGATGGCGACTCCTAACTGGTTTCCCTGCGGCTGCTGGGCGACAGCGCCGGCGGCGAAGACGTGGACGAGTAGATAGAAGAACGACTGCAGGAAGCCGGCGACGAGTCTCGATGGTCGGGGTTTTCATCTTTGTCTCCGTTCGCTCTGAAGCAACTTCGTCAGAACTTTGTTCGAATATTTTAACAAGCTGAAGAGAGTTGGGTAACAAGTTGGATAATAAGAAGAGCGACGCAAGCAGAGATGCTGACCCGGTTGCGATCCTCCAATACCCCTGGAGGGGACGTCAGTCCCGAAGGATCTGGCGTGCACACCGACACCGCCTAAAGGACGTCCGAAAAACCTAAGTGGTGGAATTACTCGCCCAGCGCCTGACATCACGATCGGCATCGTGGGCGTGGTTGCGCCTTGCTCTGACTCCATCGTAATCGCGAATGCTTTTGCCTCGACTCCTGCCGGCAACGGCGGTTCGATGACAGTGGCGCTGCCGTGGGCATCAGGTTTAAAAACTCCTGCCGGAATCGGCGCGCCGCTAGTCGGGAATCAGCCACAGTTCGTAAGCCTTTTGCGCAGGCAAAGCAGGCATGTTGCTCGCGATGAAAACCAGGCTGGAGCGATCGCGAACATAAATCGCTTTACCCTGCGGCTGGGGAAGAGTTTGAGCGGCGATCAGGGTCACACGCAGGGCGTCCGTCGACGTCAGGGTTGAAACCACTTCACGCGCACGTTCGAGTTGCGCTTGCTGCTGGGCTGATTGATCTTGCAACTCGGCCACCTGCTGAGACAACCGGTCGCTCTGCCGGAAAAAGAAAACCGCAGCCAGCGCGAATACGGCAGCGGCCAGCCAGGGTACGAGATTCCACGACCGGCGTGGAGCGACCGCGGCCCTCGCTGTTTCTCGCGGCTCTTTTGCGATTGCCTTCAGCAAACGTTCCCGCGAGCGCTGAGGTGGGCTTGGGCCAGCGGTTGAAAGTGCCAGCAACGCTGTGTCGCCGCGTAATTGTTCCAATTCGCGGCGGCAGGAGGCACACCCTTCCAGATGCTTTTCCAGCGCGACGCGTTCGTCACCCTGCAATGCTCCCATTGCAAGAAGAGCGAGGTCGTCTGCGAATTGTTCGTGGCTGCTCATGCTTCAAAAGCCTTGCGCAACGCCATCAGTCCCGCGCGAATACGCGTCTTGATCGTGCCCAGTGGCTCCCCTGTTTTTTCCGCAATTTCAGTATGCGTCAGGCCTTCAAAGTAGGCCATCTCCAGCGCGCTTCGTTGCGCCGGAGGCATGCCGCCCAGTGTTCCTCGAACTTTCTCCATGGCTCGCGAACGCTCCGCATCCCCAGCCATATCAGGTTCGACCGAGACCACTACGTCAGCAATATCGGTTTCGGGACGTCGCTTGCGAAGGTTGTCAATCGCGCGGTTCCGGGTAATTACGGCAAGCCATGCGCCCAGGTTTCCGCGGCTCGCGTCGAACACCCCGGGATTGCGCCATAGCTGCATGAATACGTCCTGCAAGATGTCCTCAGCCGCGCCCGTATCCCCCAGCACGCGCAACCCAACCGCATACACGATAGAAGAGTAACGGTCGTACAGCGTCGCCATGGCACCCTCGTCGCCCGAGCGGATCGCCGACACCAGCGAAAGCGTCGGTCGCGCGTCCCGTTAATTCAGCGCCTGACAAACGGTTATCTCTTCCTTTCAAAAGTACGGTTTGAATGCAAAAAGCGGATTGTACGGCCGAGCGCTTGGCCCGTCCGTGTCCGTCCGGGATTACTTCGCCGCCCAGGACGCCGGCAGAAACGCGGCAACGCTCGCCGCGAAACCATAACAGCACTTGCGTGTTCCCGACAAGCGGGGCGTTTCACCCCGAGCTCCCCCTAAAACGTGGTAATAAACCAGCGAGTTTCCGCTTCAAACCGTCTCTTCCGTAGCGTTTCTTTTTGCATTCGACACTGCCACTCAAGCTATCATGCCCCGACAGGTGGGAGCGGGTTACGCTTGGTTGTTGCGAACAAATCGTCATACACTCATTGACTGGGTTGTGAATGTGATCGCCTGTTAACGGACGACAATCCGCTACTAGGCAGAATGGAAAATTCGCGATGACATAGACGTGCGCTGACCAGCAAGTGCCGACGAGCAAGCAGTGCGCGTTCAATTTCCATGCGCGTCGCTGAACGAGGTTAAAGACCGCCCACACCATTCCACCCACACCGGCTGTTGCCGGAGAAGCTTACCGATCTGCAGCATGAGCATCATCATGTGATTATTTCCACGCTGCATGCTATCTGGATCACGAAAGCTGTCAGGGGTAGGTTTCGCGGAAAATCCAAGGACGTGCAGGACCGCCTGATCAGCACTAAGGGAGTACAGCACGGACAACTGGTTATGAGCTCGCCGGAAACCGCTGCACATCGTCATCCTCATTCTCATTAAAATCCGCAGTGCGATTCGGCGCCATCAAAAGCAATTAACCACCAGGACACAGTTCCACGAGGGTTGTCTGAACTCCTTCGATTCGTGTCCTTGGTGAGTTCGGATGTGCTGAGACTACTGACTCTTCATCGCCAGCAATCGTTCTTCTGGCGTCATCTGTTTCCAGAGCACTTCCAGGTCGCGCTGCAGTCGGGAGTTTGCGGGATCTCCGTGTAAGCGCTTTGGCAAACCAGCGGTAAGCGTTCGGCAAGTCGCGACCGACGCAGTGCCCAGTGGCGTACATGGCGCCCAGCAGGGTTTGCGCCTTGGGATTCGACTGCCGCGCGCCGATCATTAAATTCCTTTGCGCCAAAGCGCAATCGGCGCGAACTCCGCGGCCGTAAAGGTATCGCTCTCCCTCGTCCACCAGCCGGTCTTCAGGGCTAGCAGCGGGAATTGTTGGCAGAAGGCTTGACCGCGGCTGTTTTTTGACGGGCACAGCGGCGGTGCCGCGCGGAGCGTCGCCTGCGCGCCGGAAGTGAGACGCGCCGCGGTTGCGCCGGTATCGCTGGGGCGGTGTTCGCGGGTTTCGCCGCAGGTGTCTGGCGGGCTCGATGGTCTGCGGCCGGTGGATTTTGGTCCGCCGGCTTCACGACTGCTATCGGATTGGGAGTGGCACCTTCAGCTGGAGGCTCATTCGCAGCAGTGGAAGGATGCACAACGTCCGCTGCTACCGTCCCGTTGGTGGGTGGCTCGACGGGGGTTGGCGTTGGGGCAGGCGTAGCCGTGATCAGCGGCGGGTCAGACGACGGAGCTTGCAGGAGCTTTGACTCGATTTGAGTTCTCTTGCCAGATCGGCCCAGGGATAACCGTCACGCTGCCAGTGCCAGGCTAAAAGCCCCGCGCTTAGCACAACAGCAGAAGCGCGAGATACATCCGGCCGTGGCCGCGAGGCGGTTCGTCCTCCAGCAAATAATCGAGGTCATTCGTGCGGTCATCGCCAAGCCCGAGAAATGATGGGCCGCCGACCGGCGAAACTCTGGCTTTTTCCTGTTCGCGAGGTGCCCGATTTGGGACGCTCGATGGAAGGGCGCTCCACACACCCCGCAAAAACGATATTCGGGATTATTTTCGTGACCGCATTGAGTGCATCGGGCTGTCATAAGCGTGGGCATATCTATATTAGCCTCTTGGATGCTGACCTGAGTCAAGACTTTGGTATCGTACGAATACGTGGTAATCGAGCTGGAGCATTACCGTCCTTCGTCGCCGCGTTCTGCGCCTCACCTTTACACCTTGGTCAGCAGCGTGTTACCTTAATTCCACGTCACGAACGAATTGAAACTAAAAGAAGACAGGAGTGCACTAGGTTAGTGCTAGCCAGAGAGCAAAAGAAATCCCTCATCGACCAGTACGGGACCCATGCCACCGACACGGGCAGCCCCGAAGTCCAGATCGCGTTGCTAAGCGAGCGCATTGGTCAATTGACGGAGCACTTCAAAACGCACCAGAAAGATCACGGCTCGCGTCGCGGTCTTCTCATGCTGGTCAGCAAGCGTCGTCGCCTGCTGGACTACCTCAAGTTATACGATTCCGAGCGTTACAAGACGGTTGTGCATAAGCTTGGCCTGCGTAAGTAGGTTTCAGCGGGGCCGTTCCCGGCTCGGGGTATTCTCGCCGGACCACCATCGGAATCACTGTCAGACGGTCGTCACCCAATAAGGATTAAAAGCCGAGAACGGTGTGTTTCCGGCCATCTCCAAAGCGCTACTGGCTCTTGCCCTTCACCTGTGCAGTCTCTTCCAAACGCACGCGCGTGTCCTCCTGCCCAAAAGGAAATGAATCATGAAACAAGAAGTCTCTGTTGAACTTGCCGGCGGTAAACGAATCTCATTTGAAACAGGGAAATTAGCCAAGCAAGCGCACGGTTCGGTTGTAGTGCGCATCGGCGACAACGTTGTCCTGGCCACCGCTACCGCCAACCCCGATCCTCGCGAGGGAATCGATTTCTTCCCCCTGACCGTCGACTATCGCGAATACACCTACGCTGGCGGACGCATCCCCGGCGGCTTCATCAAGCGCGAAGGCCGTCCCAGCGAGCGCGAAATCCTCACCAGCCGACAGATTGATCGCCCGGTCCGGCCTCTTTTTCCCGACGGCTTCCGATGTGAGACTCAGGTCATCGCCTTCGTTCTATCCGCCGACACCGAAAATGATCCCGACGTCGCCGGCATCAACGGCGCATCGGCCGCTCTCACCATCTCCGACATTCCGTTCGAAGGGTCCGATTGGCGCGGTGCGTGTTGGCCTGGTCAACGGCGCTTTCATCATCAATCCCACCTACAGCGAAATGCGGGACAGTCTCCTGAACATTATGGTTGTAGGTACTTCCGACGGCATCGTGATGATCGAATCCGGCGCCAAGGAAGTGAAGGAAGAAACGGTGGTGGATGCGATCGAGTTCGCCCACACCGAAATCAAGAAGATTTGCGCCGCGATCAACGACCTTCGGCAAAAGGCCGGAAAGCCGAAACGCGCAGTAACCGCACCCGAATTCGACCAGGCTTATTACGATGATCTGAAGAAACGGGTAGGCGCCGATCTCACCGACCGCCTCGATACCGAGAAACATCCCAAAGCGGAAAGCTATACTCTGGTTCGCGAACTGAAAAAGCAGCTGCAGTCGGCCATCCCGGCGGATGACGAAGCTGCCCAGAAGAAGATCAAAACATATTACGAAACCCTGCGCGAACGCATCTTCCGCGAGCACGTAATCAACAACAAACGGCGTCCCGACGGACGTGCTTTCGACCAGATCCGCGATATCTGGATCGAAGTCGGCGTCCTTCCACGAACTCACGGCTCCGCAATCTTCACCCGCGGCGAAACCCAGGCTCTGGTGACCACAACTCTCGGCACCAGCGACGACATGCAGCGCCTCGAAGTCTTCGAAGGCGAAGCCAAAAAACGCTTCATGCTCCACTATAACTTTCCGCCGTTTTCGGTTGGAGAGGTTGCGTTTCTGAGAGGGGCAGGGCGGAGAGAGATTGGGCACGGGGCGTTGGCGGAGCGTTCGATCGCGAACATCCTGCCTGACGAAGACAAGTGGCCTTATGCGATGCGCGTGGTGTCGGACATTCTGGAGTCGAACGGATCGTCATCCATGGCGACCGTGTGCGGAGCTTCGCTGGCGTTGATGGACGCGGGCGTTCCGTTAAAGGCTCCAGTGGCTGGAGTTGCCATGGGGTTGGTCAAAGAAGGCGAGCAATACGCCATCCTGACTGACATCGCGGGCGCCGAAGACCACTACGGCGATATGGATTTCAAAGTCGCCGGCACCAAGGACGGCATCACCGCCCTGCAGATGGACATCAAGGTCGGCGGCATCACCGCGCAGATCATGCGCGAAGCTTTGTCGCAGGCGCAGCGCGGGCGGTTGTTCATCCTCGAGAAGATGAACGAAGCCATCTCCGCTCCGCGCGAGAAGGTTTCGGCCTTCGCGCCGCGTATCTACACCCTGCAGATTCCGGTAGACAAGATTCGCGATGTGATTGGGCCCGGTGGCAAGATGATCCGCAGCATCATCGAGCGCACAGGTGTGAAGATCGACGTTGAGGATTCGGGCAAGATTAATGTGGCCTCCAACGACGAAGCCTCGGCAGCGAAGGCTCTCCAAATTATCGGCGACCTGACTGCAACGGCTGAAGTGGGAAAAACATATCTTGGAACCGTGACCCGTCTGGCAGACTTCGGAGCCTTCGTCGAAATTATTCCTGGTACTGACGGGTTGCTGCACATCAGCGAAGTTGCGGAACACCGCATCAAGGACGTCCGCGACGAACTGAAAGAAGGCGATCAGGTGCTGGTGAAAGTGCTGGCTGTCGAAGGCAACCGCATTCGCCTTTCACGGAAGGCTATCCTCAAGGAACAGCGAGCCAAGATGGGTGGCGGGGAACTTCCGCCGGAAAATGGCGGTGGAGAGGGTGACAGCGAGCCCGCTCACGCTCCCGCATTGACCATCGAAGGTGGCGCCGATTTCGCAGACGATGAACCCAACTTCAACCGCGATGCTCCGGTAGCGGGAGCGGGCGGTCCGGAACGCAGCGGCGAACGCGGTCCCGAGCATCGTTCGGATCGCGGACCAGATCGTGGCGGAGACCGCGGACGCGGTGGCCGTCCCGGCGGAGGTGGTGGCCGTGGACGGGGACGAGGCGGTCCCGGACGCGGAGGCCGCGGCGGCTTCGGCGGCGGTGGCGGCGGTGGTCGTCACTAAGCTTTAGACGTGGATGGTTGTGTGGTCGCGGGCAACTCGCCCGCGGTCCTCAAAGCCTGATCAAAAGAGGCCGCGATAAATCATCGCGGCCTTTCTGTTTCTGCGATCTGCCTAATCACGCGCGGCTACGCTAAAGTTTCGGCCTGAGAGTATCCTTACGCCATGGACAAGAAGGAAATAGAATCTCCGAAGCTCACCGTCAACTTCCTGATCTGGATCAGCGCGTTTGTGCTTCTGCTATTTCTGTTGATCGGCCATTTTGTCTGGAGAATTTTCTAGAGCTAAAAAGTCTCGCGGTCGATCTGTCGTCGCAGACTTAAAACCAATCGCACCTGCGACCGCCGCCGACCGGCTGCGGGCAGAGTTCTTCCCGACGCCTGGTTGCGCCCGGGTGGAACTTTGCTTTTTCGCCATCGGGCCCCAAACAGAAAAAGCACAAGCCGGAGCTTGTACCTTGATTCACTCTATATATCCAGAATAGCAAGTTGCGTGGGGTGAATGGGACATCAAGGAACTAAGTATTTTGTGAGTGTAATCATGTGGTTAGACGGGAAAGTTGGAGTTTTAGGGGTGTGACAGTTCGTTTCTCTTTTTGAATTTTGGGACGGAGACCGGGAATTCTCACCTTTCATGAAGTGCGCGAGAAAGGGAGCGAACCCCAGCGGCTCAAGCCGTATTGTTCTGAGGGGCTTCCGGCACGACTGACAGTCGAGCCCTTTCGAGGGGACTCTCCTACGATGAATAACCACACCACTCCTGATGCTGGACGAATCGGCAGATCAACAATCGCGATAGACGTTTTGATCGCGCCGGACCGTCGAAAACCGGGGATGCTTAAACATTTCTACAGAAAAGACTGACCGCAACCCCACCTTTTCCCTTATTTCATCAAAAGATCGGGGATAGTACAGCCGTGGCGCGCAAAGCTATTTGTAATTTTTCCGATTCAAACGGATTGTGTCAGTGCCGGGTTCAGGAACTCTCACGTCAATTGAGGGTACGACGCATTCATACTGTTCGAGTCGTTCCTGCGCGTCGGCAATACTGATCGCATCGGAGGTTCGTCCACAATGCAAGCAGAAGTGTTCTCGCGTTGCGGGATTCCATCTAACGACATTATGCTTCATTGCGATTCCATTTTTAGTTTCCGTATTCTGCAAAGCCAGAACGCAAGGACGGCACCGAAAAAAGTTTTGGAGGATAATGGTAGGGATGCCGTCCCATGGCCCTCAGTATGATCGAACTGAGAATAGGGCACGTCTGCCAGTGCCGCCATAGGGCGATCACTTTATGTCTCCAGGAATTTTCCCTGACGGATCTCTCACGCGTTTTTCGTTTTCGTCCAGTAACCTCTACTATGAACGAAAACACAAGAAGGTAATCGCGGATAATGGCATTTGGTTCGAAGGGAAGTTGAAGTTTTGGGGGTTGACAGTTCTTTCTCTTTTTTGATTTCGGATTGAGGACCGGAAATCCTCACCTTTCGCAAAGCGAGCGTGAGATGGGCCAGCGAACCCCAGCGGCCTGAAGCCCCTTCGTCTTAGATTCTTCTAGGGGATCCGGCACGACTAACAGTCGTGCCCTACGCCAGGCGGTTTCGCTTCATCTCTCGCTTGATTCCACTTCCGGATTGATTTCTCCCACCATGGAAGGGCTCCGCGTGACTTTCGTTCCCTCATCCTGTGGCGCACTTCATTCCGTCGATTCGCCCGGCGAAGTAATTCTTGGCCTCGTGAAGCCAGGCGATTTTCGTAGGAAGGGCAAACCATTCAGGACAGGGGAGATTTGAGGCAGGGAGTAAAATCGTTATCACAATTCCTGTCTCAGAGTGATCGGAGATCAGGTTATCGCTAAGTACGTCCCTTAGATTTTGGTCACCCAATTGCATTTCGACTCACCGGCGATGCTTCAGCCGAGCAGCCAACAAGAAGGGTGATGGCCATGCAAAGGTACCGCACGCTCACGATCAGCTTCACGGCATTTCTGCTTCTGGTAGTCATGATCGGATGCAGCGATCCTGACAACACCGGTGGCAACTCACCCCTGACCGCGCCGACGGTGACATCCGTGGCGCCTTTGAGCGGCTCCAGTGGCGCCTGTATTAACACGATCGTGACCGCCACGTTCAGTAAGGCGATGAATCCGGCTTTCATCAATAGCACAACTTTTACTGTGACTCGTCCGAACAGCACGGCCGTGCCGGGTCAGGTCAGTTACAACGTTGCCAGCAAAATCTCGACTTTCACGACATCTGTTATTCTCGCTCCGAATAGCCAGTTCAACGCTTTGATCTAACCCAGGCGAGAGACCTTTATGGCAATGCACTCGCAACCCCACTGGTGTGGAGTTTTACCACCGGAGTGACGGCGTGCTCAGGGGTTGGTGCTCCAGCAGTGGTGTCGATGACTCCCGCCAATGGGGCGTGTCCCAATACAGTTGCCACCGCCGTTTTCAGCGAGGCAATGAATGCTTCGACCATCGATAGTTCGACTTTTACCTTAACCGGGCCGGGTACGACACCGCGTGAACGGGCAAGTCAGTTACGACCCGACGAGCAACACTGCGGTTTTCACTCCAGCGAGTGCTCTGGCGCCGAGCACGACATACACTTCCACAATCACCACTGGAGCTGCCGACCTCCTGGGTCAGAATCTGGCAAATGATGTCGTGTGGACCTTTACAACCGGGCCCACGTTATGTCAACCGCCCCTCCCGCCCAGTTCCGTCAGTCCCGCCAACGAATCCACCGGAATATGTTCCAACACTGTGATTGCAGTGACCTTCCCTCAGGCCATGCTGCCTGCGAGCATCAACTCTGCGTCTTTCAAGCTGGCCGGGCCTGGCATCACTCCGGTCGCAGGAACCATTACTCACGACCAGGCCAACAAGATTTTTGTCTTTTCGCCCGCTGCCACACTCGCGCTGAACACAACATTCACCGGCACCATTACGACCGGCGCGGAGGATATGTCGGGCAATGCGCTGGCGAGTGATTTTGTATGGACGTTCACAACCTCTCCGACTGCATGTACGACACCGCCTCCTCCGGCGGTGATTTCCGTAGCTCCGCCGAATGAAACTGTCAGGCGTATGTCTTAGACTCGTTGTTCACTGCCACGTTCAACGAGGCCATGAATCCAGCCACCATCGATGCGGTAACCACGTTCACCGTTAGCCGGACCCGGTGTAACTCCCGTGGCCGGTGTTGTCACGCCTAGATGGAACTGGCAGGGTCGCCTCCTTCACGCCTGCCGCCAATCTTGCGCTGAATACAACTTACACGGCCACGATTACCACCGGAGCCGCAGGACCTCACGGCGAACCCTGGTTTCGCCAGCTAATTTTGTGTGGAGCTTTGCGACCGCCACGCAGGCATGTCAACCTGCCGGTGCCGCTCGGATCGGCAGCGAATTTTGATGCCGTCGCCGGGTCCACGATTACCAATACCGGCCCGACCACGATTGCCGGAGGCGATCTCGGGTTCAGTCCCGGAAGCGCGGTTACCGGCTTCCCACCAGGAACTCTGATTTCCCCGGCTGTCATGCACATCACCGATCCCACCGCCGCGCAGGGTCAGCTTGATCTGACCATCGCTTACAACTACGCCGCAAACTTACCCGGAGCCGCAGCGCTTGCCCGGGGACTTGAGCGGACTGACTTTCACTCCGGGCTTGTACAGAAATGCGAGCACCGGTGCATATTGTCGGTCGGGAATGTCACGCTCGACGCCCAGGGCAACGCCAATGCTGTTTTCATCTTTCAGATCGCGATCCACGCTCACAACGCTCAGGAGCACGCAGGTAGTCCTTGCCGGCGGAGCTCAAGCCAAGAATGTCTTTTGGCAAGTTTCCAGTTCGGCGACTCTCGGCACGAATTCCATCTTTAAGGGAAACATCATAGCGCTCCAATCGCGTCACGCTGCACACAGGCGCGAGCCTGCAGGGCCGAGCTTTAGCCCGCAATGCCGCCGTCACCTTTGACAGCAACACCGTCTCCGCGCCCTAGACGGTGTGTCCGGTCGCCAGCTAGGTCTGACCTTGCCGGGTGGTTTTGACAGATTCAAGCCACTAAGCACGGAGGAATCTTTGTATGTCATCTGACGCTCACGATCCTCGCGGCTCAGTTGTGGTCATGCTGGTAGCGGCGCTTGCTTTTGCGATCGGCCTGTGCACCGCGTGGCGCGTGTCACAGGAGCCGCCCGGCCCTAAATGGGAGTTTTATGGCGGCTATTCCTTCTTCCATCCCGGCGCCGACGTACAGGCGTGTTCCGCTGGGATTGTTTCCGGTAGCAGCCGGCTGGAATCGAATCCGGAGGCGGGGCGCCAGCGTCACTTATGATTTCAATCGTTGGCTGGGCATCACGCTCGATAGCAGCACGCTGCTGGAACAGCGGCGAAGCCGGAGCCGACCGGCGTCGATGACGTCGCGCTCTCCAACCTTTCGATAGGTCCAAAGTTCACTTTTCGTCATCGCCATTTTTCTCCATTCCTCGAAGTTCTGGCGGGCGACCAGCGGCCGATGCCGGATGCCTTTCATGACATCAGAAATTGGGTTTCATGGCCGGCGGCGGCCTCGACCTGAACCTGACGCGGCACGTTGCGTGGCGAATGCTGCGCGCCGATTTTGTTTACTCCACCTATCGCTACGGTCCTCAGGCGACGACTCCGGAAACCGACATCCGGGGCGTAAGGCTGCAGACCGGGCTGAACTTCATGTGGGGCGGCGGGCCGCCGCCGCTCCCTCCGTCTGCGCGCCTGCGCGGCCGATCCAGCTGAAGTCTTTGCCGGGGAGCCTGTGACGCAAGCTGCCAATGGATCGAATTTCAATCCCCACCGCACCGTGCGTTTCAACTGGACGGGTAGCGGTGGAGGTTGCCGGGACGAATGCTTCCACGCAGATTGATACGGTCAATTTGCCACCGGGGCCTTACACGGTCAGCGCAAACCTGACTGACGGCAGCAAGCGGGGTGTGGCTTCGTGCGCCGGCAGCTTCACGGTAAACGACCTCATCCTCCCGAGATTTCATGCACCGCAGATCCCAGCACGGTGACTGCCGGCTCTTCTGCCAGCATCCGCTCGCACCGCCAGCAGTCCCGACCAGCGCCGCATCCGCTACAGCTATGCCGCGACGGCGGGCACGATCTCGGGCATCTGACGCCTCCGCAACTTTGGACACGAACGGCGCGCAACCGGGTGCGATCACCATAACCTGCACCGCCAGCGATGATCGCAATCCAGCGTTGACCGCTTCTTCAACCACCAGCGTAATGGTGGAAGCTCTTCCCCCGGCTGCGCCTCCCGCCGAGGTGACGGAGCTGGAGGCACGGCTGGCCCTGCACAGCATCTATTTCCAGACTGCCCGGCCGACGGAGAAAAATCCCGAGCGCGGGTTGCTCGAGAGTCAGCAGGAGGTGCTGAGTGACCTGGCCACCGGCTTCACCCGGTACCTCACCTTCAAGCCTGAGGCCAAACTCATACTCGGCGGCCACGCCAATCTTCGCGGATCGAGCGCGGTACAACAAAGCGCTCACCGAGCGGCGCGTGCAGCGGGCCAAAGCTTTCCTCATCGAACATGGTGTCCCGGCCGGCAGCATCGAAGTTCAGACCTTTGGCGAAAAGGACAATCTGACCACCAGCCAGGTGAAAGAACAGATCGCACAGAATCCTGACCTGAGTGACGCGGATCGTCGGAAAATGCTGAGCCATCTTCCGAGTCATCGTGCTGGCCATCAATCGGCGCGTGGATATTTCTCTGAGCACGACCGGGCAACAATCGGTTCGCCGCTACCCCTTTAACGCCAAAGATGCTTTGCGACTGCTCAGCCCGCAGGGAGTGGAGACGCGTGGAGTGGAGAAAGGAGCCAAACCGAAATAATCGGCTGACGCACACTCGCCAGAGCCGCGCTGCGCCACTCCAGCCGGCTTTGGGTTGAGCCGGCGGTTCTACAACCGGGCAAGCTTGTCGTCGTCGTTAATTTTTCGTGTCATCTTCAAATCGGAGACGTAGGTCTTTCAACGATGCCCTGCGGCGGATGCGGCCATCTACCCGCATAGGCCCGGGTTGATCCTCCCGCTTTTTCCGAATAATCTCGCAGGCATGCCCATCCTCAGTAGCAACCCCATGTGGGAAGCCTTCGGGTTACGCGCCCTTCCCGTATGCGCTCTATGGCGGCGCCGATATCGGAGAGTGCGTGACCACGATTGACCGCGTCGGGAGCGGGTCGGCCGACGACTGGTATCGAGAGTGGACTGCGACCGCCGACCGGATTGCCGCCTGTGCCCGGGAAAGTGAGAAGCGCGGACACGCTGTCAGCGCCCGCGAAGCGTATTTTCGGGCGGCGACCTACTATCACGTATCGTATTTTCCGCTGTATGGATTGCCAGTCGATCCTAGACTAATTCGCGCTTTTGAAGCCGAAGTCTCGGCGTTTCAAAACGCGGCTGCTCTGAGCCGGCCTGCGATAAAACCGGTCGAGATCCCCTTCGTGTCCGGAACACTGCCGGGCTATTTCCTGCACGCGGAGGGGAATGAGGGAACCAAGCCGACGATTGTTCATGTCAACGGCTACGATTCGAATATCCAGGAGATGTATTTTGCCCACGGTCCAGCCGCCGTACGCCGGGGTTACAATTGCCTGCTCTTTGACCGCCCCCGACAGACGACATCTGATTCTCGCCGGCTAGCCCTTGCGGCCCGACTGGGAGACGGTGGTAAAACCCGTCATCGATTTTGCTCTCACCCGCCCGGCCGTCGATGATATGCAGATTGTGCTCGAGGATGGACCTTGGCGGATTTCTTCTCCCCGCGCCGCGGCCTTCGAGAAGCGCATCGCGGCGCTGATTGGCGATCCGGGGCAGTGGGAAGCGCGAAGGGCTAGAAATGCTTCCGGTTGCAGCGTCGGCGCTTAACGATCTCGATCATGCGGACCCCGGCCTTCTCGCGCCCATTGAGAAGGCTTTGCGATCTGCCGATGCGGATCCCATGTTGCGCTGGCGAATCATCCAAAGGCTCTTGTGGGTGCATGGCAAGAGCAACCTCTACGACCTGGCCAGAGAAGTTTCACGGTTCGAGATCAGTTCGGTGGCGCAAAAAATAACCTGTCCCACATTGATAACGGCGGCCGACGGAGATCCCATCGAAAAGGCGCGAGCACGCTGTATGACGTTGCTCTGCCCGAAGACCGTTGATACATTGTACTCTTGCCAAGGCAGCGGTGGCATTGCGAGGCGCTCTCGCGAAGCCTCTATCATCAAAGAGTGTTTGACTGGCTTGATGAAACTCTGCGTTCCGTTTAGCCGGAGATTAATGTCCTGAACATTAAAAAGAACTCCGAAGGGTGCCCCGTCCAAGCTTCGCTTGGGCGGTCTTGTGTTTATGCAAGCTCCCAAGATCCCTTCCACTAGTTTGGCGATCTCCCGCAGAAACCCCGCCCAAGCGGAGCTTGGACGGGGCTCCCTCTAGATTTCTTTGAGTTCTACGGTCGAATTGCTGCTGTGCAACCTGGTCGATTGCGTCAAGATCTACTCAACTACTTCCGGGAGCCCTCTCAATTTTCCGAACCGCACAAGTCGTTAAAGACGGTAGTGGATTTGTCCTAAAACATTAAAAAAGACTTCGAAAGGTGGCCCTAGCTTCGCGCCGGAGCGGCAGCGCGTTTGGGGAGGATTTCGCCGATGCGGCGGATTTGGGCGCCTACGGCTTTTAGTTTTTCTTCGATGTTTTCGTAGCCGCGGTCGATGTGATACACGCGATCAATGATGGATTCGCCTTCCGCTACGAGTGCGGCCAACACGAGCGACGCGGAAGCACGCAAATCCGAAGCCAGTACCGCGGCCGCGCTCAACGGCGCCTTGCCGCAAACGATTGCGCGGCGACCTTCGATCCTGATATTCGCTCCCATGCGCATCAGTTCCGAGACGTGCATGAAGCGGTTCTCGAAAATATTCTCGGTAATGATCGAAGTTCCTTCGGCCTGAGTAGCCAGAGCCATATATTGCGCCTGCATATCGGTAGGGAATCCCGGATACTCTTCGGTGATGATGTCGGCGGCCTTGAATGGTCCATCGCCCATGACCCGCACAGAGTCAGCGGATTGCGCAGTCTTCACGCCCACCGCGTGCAACTTGGCGAGGAGAGCATCCAGGTGGCCGGGGTCGCAGCCGGTGATGTTGACGTCCCCTCCGGTAAGGGCTCCGGCAATGATGAATGTCCCGGCTTCGATTCGATCCGGAATGATGCGGTGTTTGGCGCCGTGAAGTTTGCTCACGCCTTTCACATGAATTGTCGAAGTGCCGGCGCCTTCAATTTGCGCGCCCATCTTGTTGAGCAGGTCAGCAAGGTCGGCGACTTCCGGCTCGCGGGCGCAGTTTCGCAGGACGCTTTCTCCGTCGGCGAGAGTTGCTGCCATGAGCAGGTCTTCGGTGCCGGTGACGGTGATCTTCTCGAAAACGATTTCACCGCCCTTCAGGCGGTCGGCGGTAGCTTCCACGTATCCGTGATCATGGGTGATTTTTGCGCCGAGTTGTTCCAGTCCTTTGATGTGAAGATCGATTGGTCGAGCTCCGATGGCGCAGCCGCCGGGCAGAGATACCCGCGCCCTGCCGCAGCGCGCAACCAGGGGGCCCAGGACCAGCGAGGAGGCGCGCATCTGCTTGACCAGGTCGTACGAGGCTTCGGGGCTGGTGAGGTTACGAGCGCAGATGGTGGTGCGATGTTGTGCGCGTCCATATCCCAGTTCGACTTCGGCACCCATGGCGCCCAGAAGTTTGCGGGTCGTTTCGATGTCGCGGACGTGCGGGATATTTTCTAGAATGACCGGCTCGTCCGTGAGCAGAGCCGCGGCCATGGCGGGCAACGCGGCGTTCTTGGCGCCGCTGATGCGGATTGTGCCCAATAGGGGATTGCCACCGCGGATTACAAATTTATCCATCTTGATTTACTTCCATCGCGAGATGGGGTTCCATCTTAAGTTCGCCAAGCGTGCAAACTTCGTCTCTGACGCTGGCCTATTCTAACGGGAAGGGCGAAGGACCAAGGCCACGAAATTGCCAATCGGGAGGACAGGGCCTCGGGTTTGGTCAGCTACCTGCGGTCCTGGTTGTCGGGGGCGTACACGCGTCACAGGACTACAAGCTTCGTGCGGTGGCTATGGCCTGGCGGACGTGTCCTCGGGTTGATTGCAGCGCCTGTTTTGCTTCCTGGTAATCAACTTTGGCATGCAGCATGACCAGGGCTACGGGGACACTGTTTCGTGCAGCCTCGAGGGCCTGCTGCGCCTTTTTTCTGTCAACCCCGGCGGCGGCCTGCAGAATGGTGATCGCACGCGCGGCCAGCTTCGAGTTTTTGGGGTGGACGTTAATCATAAGATTGCCGTAGACGTATCCCATGCGGGTCATAGCTCCGCTGGAAAGCATGTTCAGGATCATCTTCTGTGCGGTACCCGCTTTCAAGCGAGTCGACCCTGAGATCACTTCAGGTCCCACCTCAGCGACGATTGCCAGATGTGCAGCCCGCTCCATGGGCGTGTTGCGATTGCAGGTGACGGAAATTGTCTTCGCCCCTTTGCTACGCGCATATTCGAGGGCTGCAAGTGTGAATGGGGTCCGGCCGCTTGCCGCAATCCCGATGACGACATCGTTCCGGCCCGGTTTTCGTTTGGCCATCTCCTGCTCGCCGAGGCTACGGGAATCCTCGTTGGCTTCTCCGGCTGTGGCCAGGGCCGCGGGGCCGCCCGCCATGACAAACTGAACGGTTTTGGGATCGACATTGAAAGTGGGAGGGCACTCGGCTGCGTCAAGCGCGGCGATACGGCCGCTGGTGCCCGCGCCTACGTAGATCAGCCTTCCGCCCAGTTCCAGAGCATCTGCGATCAGATCGATTGCGCGTGCGATCTGCGGCAGGGCGCGTCGGACCGCAGTTGCAACCGTTGCGTCCTGCGTGTTGATGACGCGAGCGACCTCCAGCGCCGATTTCAGGTCCAGGCCAGCGGAGGCGCGGTTAGGCTGCTCTGTGGCGAGGCGGCTGAGGTCCTCCTGTTTTTTCTTTAGTGTTTTCTTTGCTCGCCGCTTCAAACTTTATTCTCCGGAGAACTTTCGTAGTGACTGTCGACTGCGGCGACCACTGCGTCGTGAAACTGTGGGCGCACTCGCTTGATCGCCTGATTGTCGCAATCTGGCCAGGTGCGATTAGTGAGGAGAGTGATCGAAAGCTGGCGCTGGGGATCGATCCATAGGGAGGTTCCGGTGTATCCAAGGTGGCCAAAGGAATTGGCCGAGAGATATTTCCCTGACTGCGAGGGCGAAGACGGCGTGTCCCAGCCTAAGGCACGGGATGTACCGGCCGGCGAGGTTTCCCGTCGTATGAAGATCGCAAGCGTCTCGGGACGAACCGGCCCTCCTCCTTGAAGCAGGACGTGAGCGAAGGTGGAGAGATCTTCAGCGGTGGAAAACAAGCCGGCGTGTCCGGCGACGCCGCCGAGCACACTGGCGTTTTCGTCCTGCACTTCGCCTTGAACGATGCGGTGGCGAAAAGTGGTCTCGTCGGCGGTGGGTGGAATGGAATTCCGCCATTCCGCGGGAGGGTTGTAAGCCGTGTGGGCCATTCCCAGCGGGCCAAACAGTTCGCGCTGACAGAAGCGGTCAAGAGTCTCGTCGGCCATACGCTCCAGTGCGATACCGAGGATGATGAAGCCTATGTCGCTGTATTCGGCTCTGGCCCCGGGAAGGGCCGTGAGCGGAGTGGTGAACGCTGCTTTGATGAGATCGACTTTGGAATGCGCCTTCAGGAACAATTTTTCGTAAGCGGGCAGACCCGAGGAATGGGCCAACAGCATGTGAATCGTTACTTCGGCGCGGGCAGCATCCGCGCTGGAAATACCAGACGCATTGAATTCAGGCACGACAACGGCGACAGGCGCTTCCAGATCAAGCAGGCCCCGCTGATAAAGGATCATTGCCATGCTGGTGGTGGCCACGGCCTTCGTGACCGAAGCCAGGTCGAAGATGCTGGCTGGAGTGACATGAGGCGAATCCGGCTCATAGGTGAATTGACCCAGGGCTTTCAGTACGACAAGCTTGCCCCGCAAGGTGACCGCCACGGACGCAGCGGGAAAGGAACGCTGGGCAATTGCATTCTGCAAAACTTCAAAGGCTTTGCCAAAAATCTCTTCCTGCCGATCACAGGCTGGAGAAGGAAAGCGTTGCGCGGATTGGGTACCGATTGCCGGCGAGGGAGAACTTTCTGACAAAGGATTCGTATGCTCGATCTTCGGGTTATAACAAAGTTCCGCGGAGGGGTAAAGGCGGCGAGGTTGGCGAGTTGGGACACCAATCATCTCAATGCAGTGGCGACTTGGGTCTGTCGCAGTCATGTGAGCGGACTCTCGTGTATGGACGTCTGCAAAGTGCAAGGGTGAACGTCGGTTTGTTGTTCCAAAGCGAGTACTCATCGATAGTACAAACGGTACCCCTGACTTCGGTTTCTTGAGCAATTCCGTGCGGGTTGTGTAAAGTCAAAGCATCCTCTCAAAATGGACAATTCGACGTCTGCTCGCATGGGGAATCATTGCGGTTGCATTTGCGAACGTTGCGGCCGCTCATGCGGGTACGGCTCGTGCAGGTACTACGCATGGGAATTCCGCAGGCACAGCCGTGCGAGTCGATTCAAGGCTCGGGGTGCTCGATCCGATCGTCCGCGATGCCATCGACGACGGCCAGATTCCTGGCGCGGTCTTGCTGGTCTGGCACAACGGACAAACAATCTATCGAAAGGCCTTCGGTAGCCGGGCGGTGGAACCGCGTCGCGAGGTGATGACTGCAGACACGATTTTTGATATTGCGTCTCTCACCAAGGTCGTAGCGACCACGACCGCGGTGATGCAGCTGGTACAAAAAGGAAAAGTCCGGCTCAACGATCCAGTCGCGAAATACATTCCCGAGTTTGCGGAGAATGGAAAACAAGACATCACCGTCCGCAACCTGCTGACGCATTTTTCTGGCCTTGCGCCAGATCTCGACCTGACGGAGTCGTGGCAAGGTCGCGATACTGCGCTCCGAATGGCATTTGCACAGAAACCGGCTTATCCGCCGGGTTCGCAGTTCGTTTACAGCGACATCAATTTCATCACGCTGGGAGCACTGGTCGAGAAGGTCACGGGGAGCACGCTGGACGAGTATTGCGCCAGGAACATTTTTGTTCCGTTGCGCATGACCCGCACTCGTTTTCTTCCTCCTGCAGCCTGGCGGCCGAAGATTGCGCCTACCCAATACGATGACCAGAACAAGATGCTGCGCGGCGTGGTCCACGACCCAACATCACGACGGATGGGCGGCGTGGCGGGGCACGCCGGCGTTTTTTCGACGGCAGACGATCTCTCCCGATTCGCGCAGGCATTGCTGAACGGCAGCCCGGTGCTGGCGAAAGAAACTGTCGAGAAGATGAGCACGCCCCAGCAACCGCCAACGGCAACTGTATTGCGTGGTTTCGGATGGGATATCGACTCGCCGTTTTCCACGAATCGTGGAGAGCTTTTGCCGGTGGGATCATACGGTCACACCGGCTTTACAGGTACATCGCTCTGGATCGATCCGACGACGCGCACTTTTATTATTCTGCTGGCCAACTCAGTACATCCTCGCGGGAAGGGAAGCGCGGTGGCATTGCGTACGAAGGTTGCAACCGCAGTAGCTGCGGCCATTCCGCTGACAGCCAGTGAAAAGGACGAACTGCGCTGGACGACTATTACCGGATACAACGAAGCGCAGACCGCGGCCCGCCGCCTGGCTGCGCGCAATGGAAGCGTGCAAACCGGAATCGACGAGCTGGAAGCACACAACTTCGAGCCGATTCGTGCGGCCACGGGTAAAAAGAAAATCGGACTGTTGACCAATCAGACTGGCCTCGACAAGCAAGGACGCCGAACCATCGACATTCTGGCACAGGCGCCTGGCATCTCTCTGGACGCGATTTTCAGTCCGGAACATGGAGTTACCGGGGAGCTTGATACTACTAAGGTAGGCGACTCGCGGGATGCAGCGACAGGCGTTCCGGTTTATAGCGTCTACGGCACGACCGACGCGGCCCGGAGACCTTCGCAGGATGTTCTCAAGAATCTTGACGCAGTGGTGTTTGACATTCAGGATGTGGGCGTCCGTTATTACACCTACGAAACGACGCTGGGTTTTTTTCTGGAAGCCGCGGCCAAGGCGGGAGTTGAGCTGATCGTGCTCGACCGCCCGAATCCAGTTACGGGTTCGTTCGTACAAGGCGCGGTTCCGGACAGCGGAACTGAAAGTTTCGTCAGCTATTTCCCTTTGCCGCTGCGTCATGGCATGACGATCGGCGAGCTGGCAAAGATGTTTAACGTAGAGCGCAACATCAACGCGCACCTCACGGTGATTCCGATGGAAGGATGGATGCGGGGCGACTGGTACGACTCAACGGGGCTGCCCTGGATCAATCCCTCGCCCAATATGAGGAGTCTCACGGAAGCGACTCTTTACACCGGTGTCGGGGTGGTGGAATACAACAATGTTTCGGTAGGCCGGGGTACGGACACTCCGTTTGAATTACTTGGCGCTCCCTGGATCAAGGCCACCGAATTCGCTCAATATTTGAACGCGCGGGACATTTCCGGAGTGCGTTTCGTACCGGTCAGTTTTACTCCAAATTCCAGTGAATACGCCGGGCAGAAGTGCCAAGGGGTCAATATCGTGCTGGTCGATCGTAACGGTTTTGACGGCCCTGAGCTGGGTTTGGAGTTGGCTTCAGCGTTGCGCAAGCTGTACCCCGGGCAGTTCAAAATGGAGCGAATGATCGAATTGCTCCCCAACCGAGCGACTTATGACGCTGTTGCAGCGGGAGAGGATCCGCGCCGTATTGCCGACGACTGGCGCGAGCCGCTGGAGAAATTCAACAAGCTTCGCGAGAAGTACCTTATTTACAAGTAGCTTCAGTTACCACCATCGCATCTCACTTCCGCTAGAATATCTTTTACAGCCCGATCTGTTCTCTTTGGGAGCATTGCATGACAGCTGGGAAGTCGCCAATACCTGCAGCAAACCTGATGTATCGCTGTGCCGGCCCCAATTGCGGGACGCTCAAGGGCGCTTCCGATCGATGGTGGCTGATGTGGACATCTTTTCTCGAATTTAACCGGCCCGTACTCTATCTTTGCCCCTGGGACGACGAAATCGCGGTGCGAGAGGGAACTCTGCATGTTTGCGGCGAGCTTTGCGCGCAGCGCTTGCAGTCACAGTTCATGGGGAACGTCAGGGAGAACGAGCGATCTGCAAGCGTGTAACCAGGCGAATCCCGAAAAACAGAACCCTCAGTCTGAAATGCGATAAACTTTCGACCCTCGCTTTGCATCGTACCTTTATCGGGTGATGATTACAGAGTTTGGGGGAAAATCGATGCGGACCATTCTTCTTCTGTTACTGGCAGGCAGCCTGGCGGCGGCACAAGCGGCTCCGGCTGCCCAGACCGGCGCCTCGAGTGCGCCAGCGAATAGCAGTCTGCTTACGATTCCCTCCGGCACCAAAGTTCCCCTCTCGCTGAAACAAGCTGTCTCAACCAAGAACGCACGCGACGGCGACGCAGTTTATGCGGTGACTACTTTTCCCGTTGTGTTGAACGACCGAATCCTGATTCCCGCCGGAACTTATGTGCAGGGAAGGGTCAGCAATGTGAAGCGCGGGGGAAGGATCAAAGGCCGAGCGGAGGTTCTTATACATTTCAGCACGTTGATTTATCCGAGTGGATACACGGTGATCCTGCCGGGCGCTATACAGAATGTTCCCGGCGCCGAGAAAACTTCGATGAAAGATGAGGAAGGGACCATCCGGCAAGACAGCCAGACAGGGGAAAAAGCGAAAACGGTTGCTACGGCAGCCGGAACCGGGGCGGTTGTCGGAGGACTTAGCAACGGGGCCAAAGGCGGATTGATTGGAGCCGGAGTAGGTGGCGCGATAGGCACGGCGATTGGTGTGTTCACACGGGGCAGTGACGTGCGGATGGACGCGGGCACCACGCTTGAAATGGTGATTCAGCGCGAGGTGCCGTTGGATGCGAGCCGGGTTCCGACGCAGTAGCTTCTGGAGAACGCGCGGGCGAGTCGCCCGCGACCACACAGAACGATAAACCCTAAGCAACTCCGAGCTTCGCTCGGCTGGGCAGATGGGGACATCTGCCCCTACGTGGCTCCTGAAGTTTCCTATTTAAGCGCGAAGAGGGCGTTTACGTGGGCGGTTACTGAGACCGACTGCGGAGTGAAGTCTTCTGTCGGGGCGGGCGCGCCATTGTTCACGCTCATCTTCATCATCGCTCCCGCCATCGGGGCTACCCGTACATTCTCAAATGTGTCCACCGACGCATAAGAAAGTTCGCCGAGAGTGCGTCCGCTACTTCGCGCGAGGGCAGTGGCCGATTCACGGGCGCGGCGGTAAGCGTCGTCGACGGCTTTTGCCTTGGCCGCGTCCATGTCTTCCAGCGTGTAGTTCAGAGACTGGTTTTCGCTCACATCTGCGTCAGCCAATTGCTGCACGATGGGAGCGATTTTGGAGAAATCCTTCAGTTTCAGGGACACATTGGCATTCACCTGATATCCCACCAGCTTACGTTTCGGGTTCTTGTAGTCGTAAACAGGTTGCAGGGAGAAGTAGCCGATCTCGGCTGACTTCGGCTCAATCCCATTGGAGCGAAGGATTTGACGGACTTGTTCCGCAGACTTTGAGGCGTGATCGTAAGCTTCACGTGAGGTTGGTTCCTGGGCGGAGATGTTGAATTGCATCACCGCGGTGTCGGGATTAGCTTCAAATTTGCCATCAGCTCCGACAAATACGGTGTTCGGCTGCGCCGTGACCGTGGGGCCCTGGGCGGTTGCGACGGATACTGCAATAAGAATGAGTATCAACGCGGCTGAAATTTTCATGAATTCTCTCCTTGAGGAGCTGAATTTCTTGTGTGGGTCCAGGGCAGGTATTGTCTCTCGTTTGTTTGGCGGGCGCCAGTGCCGGGGATAGTGACAGGCTTTATTTGAATTGCGATTCTAAGACAGACGATCGCTATCGGAGTTCTAATGGCCGGTCGAGGCGAATCTCCATCATCGTGCCTTTTCGCACTTCCAGGCGGCGATCGCTGAACAGAGCACCGACGGCGCTTGCAGCCGCGCCGATATTCGGTCCGTGGCCGCCTTCCTCGTCCACCCCGCCTTTAGAAGAGTCGTGTCCGCTGCTGCCTTCGCGCTCGATGGATCCTTTTTCACTGTCGACCTGAAGCCCGTGTTCACCTGGTATCGCGGAGACGGTCGCCATCAGCGGCACCCAGCCGTGTTCGGTTTCAACTTCGTCGAAGCTCAACAACAGGCGTGGGTGCAGTCCGTTGTCCACCGAACTCACATGACCCCTGATCCGGCTGTTGCGCAAGAGGCGAGTTTCGTTGGAGCCAACCATGTTTTCGGCGAGTGAAGCTTTGAATCGCTTACCCGGTCGCACTCGCGAGGCGTCGAGATTGTCCTCAAGGCGGATCAGAAGTGTGGTTCCGTCGGCGATGGAGTTCGGGGGCACCGACGAAGTTGATTGCTCCGCCCACAAAGGTAGCCCGGCCAAAGCCAGCAGTAGAAAGCAAAGCCACCGCAGCCGCGGGAAAGTCATATTCAGAGCCTCAATTCGCGAAAGACACCTGTCGGGTTGGATGTAGGCTAAGGTGGAATTGCTGCCTGTAAAAGCGGGCGAGGGGAATTTGGTTTAGGAAGAAAGCTTCGCGGCCGTGGAGTAGGCAAAGCGCTGGACCTGGCCATCCACTTCTTTGCGCAGATCGGGCCAGATTTTCTCGTCCATATCGAGAAATACTTTCACTACTTCGGGATCGAACTGCTTTCCTGCCCATCGGGCAATCTCAGCCCGGGCGGCGGTCAGCGATTGGGCAGGACGGTAGGGACGATCGGACGTAATTGCGTCAAGAGTGTCGGCTACGGAGAACATGCGTGCGCCCAGCGGAATCTGCTCGCCCTTCAATCCGCGCGGATAGCCGGTGCCATCAAAACGCTCCTGATGGGCATAGACGATCTCCGCGGCTTCGTTGAGAAAGGGAATCTTCTTCAAAATCTCGTAGCCGTGATAGCAATGCTCCTGCATGATCAAAATCTCATCCGGCGTGAGCTTGCCGGGCTTGCGCAGAATGGCATCCGGGACAGCCATCTTGCCGATGTCGTGCAGAAACGCGCCGCGAGCAATTACGGCGATCTGGTCCTTCGACAATCCCATCGCGCGAGCGATGGCGATAGTGAACGCCGTAACGCGCTTGGAATGGCCCTCGGTTTCAGCGTCTTTCTTGTCCAGAGCGTCGCCAAGCGCCTCAAGCGTGATGTCGTAGGAACGCTCCAGATCGACGATTGCCTTACGCAGTTGCTCGGTGCGAGCGACGACTCTCTCTTCGAGATCGGTCTGGTATGCCCGGTTTTCCAGCTTAAGGCGGCGATTTTCCAGTGCCCGGCGCACCGTCGCCAGCAGTTGTTCGCGTTCGAAGGGTTTAAGCAAATAATCGTAGGCGCCATTCCGAATCGCGCCCAGCGCGACGGAAATGTCGTGGACGGCGGTAACCATCACAACGGGCATATCGGGAAAGCGTTCTTTGGTTCGTTCCAGAAGGCCGATGCCGTCCAGGTTAGCCATCATCAGATCGGACAGCATGAGCTCGAATTTTTCGCCGGATTCGAGCAGGGCCAAGGCTTCATTGCCGGAAGCAGCCTGGTGACACTTGTAGCCAGCGGTCGTCAGCATAGAACTGACGATCTCGCGGATGCTTTCCTCGTCGTCGACAACCAGGATGCGATCTGCGGCCATGGGCTGTGTTGATTCTACGGCCAATTCTACAGGAGTTCCGAGATTCCGAAAGTAACCAGAAGAACAGGGAAAGGACATCGGCCTTTAGGACAAGCGTGCTATTAAGGGAATGAGCGCTTAACTTCTGGTCGCAATGACTTTATCGATTCTCTCAGCATGGTTAGCGGTTGGGGACATTTTTGTCCCACGGTTGACGCTGCAGGATTCGGCGGCGCTAATCCTGCTGGCCGCCAGCCTCCTGGTATTCCGTACATTCCGCGAGCGTTACCTGTTGATTTGGACCGTGGGCTGGCTGGCCTATCTGGTGTCCCGTTGGACGATTCAAGGCTTGGCGGCGGAGTCCGTGCCACGATATCTGACGGCGATTTCCCAAGCGGAATTTGTCCTCGCGGTTGGGTTGTTTGCAGTGGCGATCCTCGTCTACACCCACGCCCGGGAAATGCTTTTGCCAGTGGTGTTAGTGACACTGGGAGTAATGATTTTCGCTGTAACGCGCGCCTGGTATTGGCCGGATTCGTTCGTGCTGCGCGTGGTTCTCGAAGTTTCATACCGCATCATTGCGTTGACTGCCGCTTTCCGGCTTATTCGATACCGCTGGGCGCGATGGGAAGCGGTCCCGTGGGTACTCAGTCTCAGCATGCTGCTGCTGTATCTGCCATGGGATCCGGTCCGTAAATACCTGCCGTTTGGGTCTGGTCTCTTCGTGACACTGCTCGCAGGACTGAGCATGCTGCTTCTGGTGTTTGATGATTACAAATTGCACATGCGCCGGTTGCGGGTCGTGAACGCGCTGACCAGCAGCATTACCCGGGCCCATCAGCAGGGTCCCATGATGATTACTGCGCTTGAAGAGCTCAAGAAGCTGATGTCCGCCAAGGCTGCATGGTTCCGGTTGCTGGAAGGGGACAAGATGGTCCTCTCGGACCAGATTGGCCTTTCCAAGACTTTTGTCCGGGAGCGGCTGGCGGTTGCAAAGGACGATGACTTCGAGCAGACCCTGAATGCGGTGGCGCCCATCGTAGTTGTAACTTCCAAAGCCGGCGACGCTGTTCGTCCCCACCTGAAGCTTGAAGGATTCCACCATGTTGTGATGGTGCCGGTGTTGGGCAAGAAGTCGGTGATTGGCACGCTGGCCCTCGGCAGTCGCCACTATCTTGCATACACGCCGGATGAAATGGAGTTCCTCACCACCACGGCGCACCAGTTGGGGCTGGCGGTCGAGAATCTACGCCTGGTTGAACAAATACTTCGTTCACACCGGCAGTGGACGAACACCTTCGATTCCATACACGACCTGGTTCTGCTTCACGATTCGGACTATCGCGTGATGAAAGCCAACCATGCGCTGCTGGAGCGGTTGGGAAAAGCGCCCGCCGACGTAGTGGGCCAGCTTTGTGAAAACGTGTTGCCAAGGCAGAAAGCCGAATGGAAGGGCTGTCCCTACTGCGGAGGCACGGAAGAAGGTTTTTTTGAAGGGACTGACCCAGGGTTCGGTGGCTATTCCATGGTGTCAACTTCCTCCTATGTCGAACAAGGAGGCAAGCAGAAGGGCACGATCCACGTGGTTCGAGACACCACAGACCGCCGTATTGCGGAGGAAAAATACCGCCTGCTCTTCGAACAGGTTCAGGAAGGCGTCTTCGTAGCTACGCCGGAAGGGAAGTTGCTGGATTGTAATGACGCCTTCATGCGCATGCTGGGACACACCAGCCGCGAAGAATTGATGGGCATCAATGTAGACACCGATCTCTATGCTTCGGCAGAGCAGCGCGATGTATTCCGTCGACAGGTCGAGCAGAACAATTACGTACGCAATTTCGAGGTCAGTCTGCGCCGCAAGGACGGCACGCTGCTCAGTGCGATGGAGAGCAGTTTCGCTACACGAAACGCGGAAGGCAGGATTGAGCGCTACCAGGGCTTCCTGCTCGACATGACTGAGAAGAAACGCGCCGAAGACGAGATACGGAGGCGCAACCGCGAATTGAATGCGTTGAACGCGATGGCGGTCATTGCAACCCAATCTTTCGATCTGGACGAGATCCTGAACCTCACGCTGCGGCAGGTTATTTCGTTGCTGGGCGCGGAGACCGGGTCCATTTACCTTTGCGATGCGGATGAAGCTACTTTCCGCAGGCGGGCCGGTTGGGGACAGCGCAGTGCGGAGAGGGCACGCTTCTCCGAAGTGAAATTTGCAGATGGCTTTGGCGAATTGGTCACGCGTTCGCGCACTGAAGTGGTCACAGCAGATTACCTGCCGCATCTTCCTGCGCTGGTTGCGGAATTCATCCGTGCCGACGGGTTGGCATCGTGGATCTGGGTATTGCTCTGGGGCAAAGATAAGCCCATTGGCATTATGGGCATCAGCAGCCGGGAAAGCCGTGAATACACCAGCAACGACGAAAGTCTGCTGGTTGCCATTGGACGGCAGTTGTCCACCACAATCGAGAAAGTGCGCCTCTACGAAGAGACATGCCGCGCTTACGAAGACTTGCGCCACACCCAGGAACAGTTGCTGCAGAGCGAGAAGATGTCTGCGGTTGGACAGTTAATCGCCGGAGTCGCGCATGAATTGAACAATCCGCTGACTGCGATCCTTGGCTATGCCCAGTTGCTCGAGAGCGAAGGGCTGGCTGACCGCGCGGCAGATTTTGTGAGCAAACTCTTCAAGCAGGCGCAGCGTACTCACCGGGTTGTGCAAAATCTATTGTCTTTCGCGCGTCAACGCAAGCCACAGAAGCAGCAGGTTGACATCTGCAAGGTTCTGGATGAAACGTTGGCCCTGCGGGACTACGATCTGAAGGTCAACGACATCAAGGTCGAGCGTGAAATCGAAGCGGGACTTCCCGCCGTCACCGCCGACCCGCACCAGTTGGAACAGGTATTTCTCAACGTCATTAACAACGGCGTGGATGCCATGTTGGAAACGGGCCGGGCGGGAACTCTTAAAGTGCGCGTCTATGCGCGCGAGGGGAATGTGTTCACCGAATTCCAGGACTCCGGTCCTGGCATCAAGGAACCAAACCGCATTTTCGATCCGTTTTACACCACCAAGAATGTGGGAAAAGGCACTGGCCTGGGGCTGAGTATTTGCTATGGAATCGTCAAGGAACATGGCGGAGACATTTCGGCGCATAACCAGGAGAGCGGTGGAGCTGTGATCCAGATACGGCTGCCGGGCAGCGGCCGTCAAGGTACTCCCGAACCTGTCGTTTCTTCGGTTCCGCGAAAGCTGGTGATCGAAGGCAATGTGCTTCTCATCGAGGACGAAGAAGCCGTTATGGAGTTCGAGCGCGACGTATTGACGGGTGCTGGAGCCCAGGTCGTGACCCTGATGAATTTTGAGGAAGTGAAGACATTATTGAAGCAACAGTCGGTCGACGGGACGAAATTCGATGCGCTGATCGTCGACGGGGAGATGCCAAACGGATGGAACGCCCCCGACATCTACCGCTGGATTGCCGAGAACCACGCCGGCGTGGAAAAGCACCTAATGTTTACTTTTTCGGGTGCGGTCGAACCTGAAATTAGGGCCTTCCTGCACGACAAGAATCTTCCCTACCTGATGAAGCCCTTTGAAGTGGGAGACCTGATTTCCCACGCTCGCCGTTTGTTGCAGAAAACGCTCGCCGCCACCGCTGGTTTTTAGTTCTTGCCTTTGTTAGGTTCTGACTCGTTGCATTTCCGGAGCTCTTCAGGCGGTGCCGGTTTGCACGCCAGGTCCTTCGGGCTGAAGTCCCTCATAATGACAGCGGGCGAGGTAACGGCGCCTTGCGATATCCTCACGGTTTCTGTTACGCAGCTCGCTTCACAGGGTCTTCTTCAGTGTGCGGGAAAATTCGCGCAGCGCGGTTTCGTTTCGCCGATACCATCTCCACAGGCCGATCTTTTTTGCGTCTACCAATCCTGCCTGGGTGAGAATCCCCATGTGGTGCGAAATTGTGGGCTGGGAAAGGTGAATGCGCTGCTCGATGTCGGATGCGCATAGGCCCACCTCCTTGTCGATTGAACAACCACCGTGTTCTTTCAGAGCATGCAATATCCGCCGCCGTGTCGGATCGGCAATGGCATTCAGGATGCGGTTCAGTTCTTGCTCGGTCGGAGCCATGAAAGCTAGGAATAGACGGTAAATCGACAGTTGTCAATGCAAGGTTGTTGTTACAGGCGCAAGTATCGGAGCCAACCTGACTAAGTAGCAGTCGCCTACGGCTTACCGGAGGCTATGATCCGCCTCTTATGCCATCGACGATCAGCCCGCGGCCATTCCCAGAGATTACTTAACGTGTAAAACTGGCCCTGGGCATTCGGTTGTTTTACTTTCGTACAATCTTTTGGCGACGGTCTCGAGATCGTTTGCTTCACAAAGGGCCGGGTGGAGTGTACCAAGAAAACAGGAAACAGCCCCGCAAGCGCCGATTCCGATTTCGACGTCACTCTACCGCGACGCTGCCCCGGCATCGCGGACCCGATTGCGCCCTCTACTAGTGCGTGGCGAAGATCTAAAGCAATTCGGCTTGTGCGTATTTCAGACTTGTTGGAAACAGTGCACTTGTTGGGTTCGTTTGGTAATGTCCCGAGAAGGACGGACCTTTACAGCCCCCCTTTCTTCTATGTCTAACATTGCTTGAGATCTATTTCTCGCGATCTCGCGATTCCGCGATCTCGCGGCCGAGCGGCCGTATTACCATTACTAGTTAATATCGACTCGATTGTGTGCAATTGGGTGGTTTCGTAAATAACGCTGACCGTCGTGACAAAAATAGAATCTGAATCCGGACACCCAAACCCTCGAAGTCTGCGCCGCAGACTACGAGAGCAGTCGACGGCGCATATTCGTGGCAAGAACCAACTCTCCATCATCATTCGTCTACGGGGCGCTCTGCTCGTCCGTCTAATTCGGTGACCGTTTCCGAATTGATCTTTTCTCGTTTGTCAGCATCTCCCGATAGAGAGACCCTCGCGCCAGCTTCTTGTCTGACTTTTCCTCGGTTCCGCTACGGTCGGCACCAATGGTCACGTCAATGACAGAAGGCGCTTGTAGCTGCTCACCCTTCCTCATTCGTTGCGTCCCGTCGAGCTCATGCAGATTACGAAATAGACTGAGAGGGAGGCAGCGGTAATGTAACGCTGAAAAGTATTGACAAGCACCCGAACACCTTCGTAATGCATCGTCGCTGGAATACCTGGATCGACAAGTGGTCCCTCGTCCAAATGGTCCAGTGCTGCGAACGGACCATCTTCATGAATGGGCGGGTTGATTACCTCTGTGATATGCTCAGCTTCTAAACGCCCTCCTCGCTCAACCCTTACCATGTCTCGCGCGATCCATTTAACCAGGAATTCTTCTCTGATACCGATGGGAAGCAAGTCGCGTCGAAGCTGGCATAGCATGTCGCGGTAGCCGTCTGAGTCATCCAGTTCAGTTATCCCGGCGGCCAACAATCCGTGCTTGGTCGCATTGAATCTCGTTGAAGTAGTATGTTTTCGGACCAGTCCCTTTCTTTCCGTTTCCGCGACTTGCAGCGATTTGGGCAGCACTTCGGTGGGGCTTAGGACTGTTCGAGACCTGACCTCCGGTACTGGTGGGTTTGTGGGTTCTTTGGTTGAAGCTGGAACTGATTCAGACAGCGTTTCTGAAGTGACTTCTGACATGCACCCTCCTGAGATTGAACTCAAATTTTGAAATCGCCTCTCAGGGTTAGGCCGGTTAAAATTAATTAACCAAACACATGCTAGCAAATTTTTTCCTCATTGTGAACGGATCACGGTTGACAAACTGGATTACAGTTGATGAGGAAATACGAAAAAGTTCAGCGAAAAGAATACCATTCCGCAGATAAGGCAGGTCCGATGAAAGACAAAGAGCGCTGCACGGAACTCTGAGGCCGTGGGGACGGACATCCCTATCACTAATCACCCGAATTGTTTCGATGCGGTACTTTTGCGATTCGATTCGCCCAACTTTCGCCATGGACTATCAGTCGGTCTGGGGTCTGGTAATGAGTCTAGCAAGCGCTCGTTTTACAAATTTGCTGCCTTGTTTCTCGTAGGCTTCGGCCCCTACGAGTAAAAATGCCTCGCAAATTTGAGCAACACTGTGACCCTCGCGGTCAGCTATTCCTTCAACATCTTTCTTCAGACTGGAGCGGACGCGAAAGGTCAATCGTGCATCTTTTTTCATCTCTAAAATCTTAGCACCCGGCCTCAATTGGGATTCCTCAAATTTCAATTGACTCAAGAATGACATTATGTCATCCTTTTGTCATCCATATGGCAGCCATTTGGCCACGTGTTCTCGTTGAGTGCCCGAAAGTGAGGATCAAGTGAAGACAAACAACGCCCTGCTCAGAGAAAATCTGAGGTTTGCCAGGAAAAAGTGGCCCTCACAAATCTGCGTTTTTCATCTACAGGCCTTGCGGGCCCTAACTCATCGTCACAAATTCTCGATCATTTCCAGCGATTTAATCCTTTTCGAGAACGGTTGGTATGTGACACACACTGGACTAATAAAGTTAGCCCGTCGCAGCCGATGCGTGGGAATTCATACCGAGCTTGCCCATGCTCTATCGGAGCCCACCAATGGCCGTTGGGCCTTCAAAACTACCGTGTACCGATCGTACAGATGTAAAGGTTTTGTCGGCTACGGTGACGCCGATCCTTCCAATGTTTCTCCCCTCGTCCACGGCGCGGAAATGCGAGTGGCCGAGACCCGGGCGGTCAACCGCGCTCTGCGTAAGGCCTACGGCATCGGAATCTGCTCGGTCGAGGAGATCGGTTCGTTTGCGGAACCGGTTCCTTCTTCGCGGGAATCGAAGAAGCTCCCACCCCAGCCGGTAAATGGAAAGAACGGAAACTACGGCGGACCCAAGGTCCGCGACCGCCTCTGCCAGTTGATCCGCCAGCATCAACTCGATGCCAGCCTCGTCAAGTCCTACGCCGTCGATTTCTGCGGTACCAAAACCCTTCGCGAAGCGACCCGTGAGCAGGTCGAAGCCTTTGTTGCCCACCTCGCCGACTGGGCCGAGAAAGACCGCAATGCATTGCTCTGCCAGCTCAACAGCTACCCCACGAGAATACAGAAGGTGCCGCATGAGGCGTTATTTCGAGTCTCTCCGACCGGCTGACGTTTCAGCCCTTCACTCCGTGCCGGACGGGATCTTCCTGGTCCGGGTAGATCGGGCCCATTATCGCTGGCACAAGCAGAAGCCTTATTACGAGATTCGTTTTGCGGTTCTCAAGCCCAAACATTTGACCGGGTGTTATATGACCGGGCGTCTCTATTGCACATCCAGGGCAATGTGGAAGCTGACGTGGTTTCTGCGCGACTTCGGTTATGACTCTGAATTGCTGGGAAAGCATGAGATTGACGATAAGGCACTGATCGATTTGTGGGGAGTAGTCAAAGTCAGTGAAGTCACCCTGCACGGCATGTCAGTCCTCAACTTCGATGGCTTTGCGCCGGCAGACCGATGGGATCAGCTCTCGGTCTTCACCGATAACGATCAGCTCGGTGCCGAGGCGGCGTCATGACCTACAGCTATACCCAAATCAGCCAATACCTCTCCTGTCCCCGCCGCTACAAGTATCGCTACCTTGATGGCTGGAAGGAAAAAGACACTCGAGCTGCCATGTTGTTTGGCCGGGCATTTGAACAGGCCGTGGCTGCCTATTTTCAGCGTCAGGACGCCGGCGCAGTGCTCTACCGGGAGTGGGTTGCCTGTCGGGAAACCGGTCTGCACTATTCCGAACGCGACAGCTGGGATCGCATGCTGCAGTCGGGCGTTCAGCTGCTCGACCGCTTCGCCCAGGACGATCGGATTCGAATCCGTCAGCCTCGGCGTAACACGCAGATCAAGTTCACCAAATCCCTGAGCTGGGCAGAACGATTTCGTGGCCTATGTCGATGCCATCGGGGAACTGGATGGGACTCGTTGCCTGCTGGAGTGGAAGACCACTGCCAGCCGGTATCCGGAAGAACCATCGGGATTGTTGGCGTTGGATCCTCAGCTCGTCTGTTACTCCTGGGTGACCGGCATCGCCGAGGTGGCTCAAGTTGTCTTCGTCCGCAAACGACTGGTCGAGATTCAGTATTTCCGGACGACCATCACTGACGAACAACGCGAAGAATTTGGCCATCTGGTGAAGGACTCAATTCAGCGGATCGAAGCCGCCGAGTTTCTGCCTCACAGTGGCATTCGCTTTCCCCAGAATCCCTGCACCAGCTGTTCCTGCATTGGACTCTGTCTGGGACGGCCGGACCTGACCGAAGCGGCGCTGGTACGGCGCCCGGGAGCAGACGACTTTGGTTGGCTTGACGAACTTACGTTCTAGGATTCCGCCGATGCTGCCCAAGCTTAATCCGAAGCGGGCTCGGTTCGTTCTGGCCAAGATAGACGAAATTCTGGCCTGGGAGCGGCGATCGGAAGCCGAGCGCGACACTCGCTTCGTCGAGCTGGGAAGATATCTGTGCGAGGTGAGGGCCGGGCAATACTGGCGGCTGGAAAACCTGAAGTCATTCGACGAGTTTCTGGCGAGACGGTTTCCGGAATCCAGGCGGAAGGCCTACTACCTCATGTCGATTCATGAGCATCTGCCACCGCAGGCCAGAAAGGAACTGAAGGAAGTGGGATGGACGAAGGGATTGGAGCTCGCGAAAGTTGCCAGAAGGGATGGTCAGGAGTTCGATTGTGCAACCTGGCTGCACAAGGCGCGCTCCTTGCCGAAGGAGGAATTCAAGCGGGAAGTGGAGAGGGAACTGACGGGGAAAGAGTCGGAACCGTGGGAGATCATCTACTTCAAGCTCTATAAGACGCAGATTCCGGTGATTGAGCAGGCAATTGAAACTGCCGCCATGATGCTGGGCACGGACAAATCCCGGGGCTACTGCCTGGAGATGATCTGCGCGGACTTCCTGGCGGGAGCCAATCTCGAAAACGACGATCCAACGGTACTACTGCATTCCATTTCACAATTCTTCAAGTTTCTGCCTGGGGAACAACGGCAGGCTTTTCTAGACCATGTCGGGGAAAAGTCTTCGTGACCCGAATTCGAACCAAGGAGCCCCGACAACCACTCGACCCTGATTTGTATGATCGACTCCGGGAGCAAGTGTTGTGCCGTGATGGTTGGAAATGCCAGGGTTGTGGAGCGAGATCGAACCTGGAGGTTCACCACAAGGAATTTCGAAGCCAGGGTGGCGATGACTCTGAGGAGAACCTGATCACTCTATGCATCAGATGTCATTCAGCTCTGCATGCCCAATCAATTTCGGTCCGCGAAATACGTTCCTAATTTGGGTACCCTAGGTGGATGTTTACGTGAGGCGGGCATTGCTGATCCCAAGCCTCCAAGTTCACTTTCCCTCGCATTAAGCTGACGAGCATGACCGTCGCGATCTGTCCTGAACCCTTGTGGGACGGGTTTTTTTTGCGGTGCGAGCAGTCGAAGTTTTCTTGGTTCCTTGCGCAGCATGATGCTGTCAGATTTCGCAAAGGAACCGTCTCCAAGAATGGGGTACGGCGGAAGGTTTGCTGGAAGAGACTTATCTATCATACGTTGCGCCCATGATCGGATTAGCAATTGCCATCGCTAAAAACGGGGCTTCCTGCACGAAGTCGTTACGTGGTAATCCTCCGCGCATACGCATACCTCTCGCAGAGTTTCCCACAAGTTCGATTTACGCAGCTGTCAATATCCGTTTCGTTCACGGCTCAGAACTAACCATGTGCCGAAGGCTAAGCAAAGAATCATCATCGGGATTTCGGCAAATATCCAGTCTGATCGGAGCGGAAACGGTCCTCTCCCAGCGATCCATCTGTATTCATACACCAATAGAAACAAAAGCACCGCTGCATCGCCACGTAACGTGGCCGAATCGGAGACAAGACATCTGCTAGATAGAACAGGAGTCCTCCCGACAGAGAAAGCCGTACGATCCTGTGCTCAAGATTCATACGGACAAGATAGCTCTGGGATTAGCTAAATTCAAAAATACCGCGATCCCCATTTCCAGTTTCATGCGGCGGTAATTCGGGATTTTTCTCGATAAAAGGAGGTATTTCTGGACACCGTCCAACCCCGTATTTTGCCGTTCCCTCCGTTCAAACGGTATCAGGGACTGGATTGCATCCAACGCAGGCATACGGCAAGTCGGAACGTACAACAAGGGCCAGTGCTGGGTGAGAGGTGAATAGTGGTGGAAAGAAGAAGTCAAAGAATGAAGACGATTCGTCGACTAACGGAATATGCGACGGGAACGCGACAAAAACGGCTAAGGGATCGCTTTTCCATCAAGTATCAACTTCGCAAGCTTGAGCATCTTGAGCATCGGATCATATAGTTCGACCATCTGGTAGGTGAGGACGAAAGCGAAGCAGTAGAACTGTCCCGGCCTTGCATCCTGCCACTGCAGAGCCCAGTTGATTAATGGCTTTCGGATCGCGGAAAGATTCGCCAACCACGTCACCGAGATTCCAATGGCGGCGCCCGCAAGAATGTCGGTCGCATAGTGTTCCCCGAGGAAAATCCGCGGCAAGCAAATAACAATCGAGACATAGACGAACGTAAACCAGCCTGCTCGGCGAGAGGCGAGAAAGATTCCCGTCGCCAGGGCGAAGAACATAACAGCGTGATCGCTGGGAAATGAGCTGTAGCCTTCCCACTGAGCTGCGGATGCGCCGTAGGCGATGCGAAACGCGAATCGCGCTTCATTCAATGGTCTGGGACGAAAGATCACCCAGGATAGAAGCCGTGCCAAAGCAAGGGCCGGGAAGCTTGCAATCATGGCTGCCAGCAAAACTTCGCGCTTCCGGCGAACATCCTCCTTTTGAAACCATAAATACCACACCAGCCCGATGACAACTCCGCCCTTAAGCAAGTTGCTGCCGCTGATAAATACGACAGATTTATCGAATCGTAGTGAGCGGTGTGCGAACCCGTTAATAAAAGACGATATAGACAGATCAAAAGGGTTCATTGTGCAGCCATTTCTCCACTACTGTAGACAATGCAGATGAGAAATAGCAACAATTCTACTGGCCTCAGGTGGTAGGAGCTGCTGGGAACCGGGGAGCATTCCGAGCCCGCCGATTACCTCACTAAGGCTCACTAGTGGACAAAATCGAACCAGTCAACGCCAGAACCCTTAAGGAAAAAACTCCGCCATGTCCGGTGCATTAGCAGCCGCACCAGGACGCGCCGACAAACCTAGCGCTTCCAGCAGTAGTCTGAAGGTGCTCTGGTGTTGATAGAAGGTAGTCGATTGGAAGCCCCTCTTCGCCTTCGCGCTGATAATCGTCATGGCAACATGGCCACCGCCATTCTGTGAATCAGAATCATCGGACTCGTCAAACACGATCACCAACATCCAATCCTGCTGCAGCGTGGCGTTCGATAACAACGGCTGAATGTTGGTCTGCAGCCACGCATCGGCTGCACTGAGTTTGTCGGTATCGGTACAGCTCGAACCGCCGTCAGGACAGTCGTGTGCACTGTGTTCTGCATTGGGCACGATGAAGGAAAAATTGGGCAATTGGTTGTTCGCCAAATCGGTCGCAAACTGAGGGAATGGGACCAGGTTGTTTAGTTGCTCGTTGCTGTTGCGCACGTCACTGAAGTAGGAAAGCGGATTGTGATGCTCCAGGTAAGGAAACACATCGCCCCCGGTGTAACCGACCGATGGCAGGCTCTCAGCATAAGATTTCCAGGTCTTGCCGCTGGCCAGAATCTCGTGCACGATGTTGTCCGCATCAACTGTTGATGTGAAGTTGTCATCCTGCGTGATCATCTGTCCCGTGGTCAACATGAAATAGTTGCCGATCGAGGGATGAGAATTGGCGAAATAATTTGTTGCTAAACCTCCCGAGGTTGCCAGGCCGTTAAAAAATGGCATAGCAGGATTGCCAATTACGGAAGAATAGCTGTGGTTCTCCTCCACGAGTAATACGACGTGTCCGACTTGAGGCACGGATGGTGTCATGGGGGTCGGCGCTGGTGGGGTGGGCGCCGGTTGCGAAGTACCGGAGCCTCCGCACCCGCCAACTATGCCCACCGTGAGCAACAGCACGAAACACGGTAGATTCTTCATAGAATGTGCTCCCCTGAAGGGACAACTTACGAGCCCTCAATATTGGCCATATCGAATACAACGTGTATTACGCCAGTGCTGGTAACACACGAGGTAGGTTACGACCACAATGGCAATCACTTCCCGAGAAATGGGGATCCGACTTCTGACTGCGCCGGTCTCCAGCGTGACGTGCGGCCCAAACTTGGCGCGGGACGCTGCTTTCGTACATTGGATGGTATATTCCCGCCCACTGTTGTCCGTGAGGGAGATCCCTAGCCGATACAAGTTCCGTCCGTGACTTTTAACGCTACGCCAACACCGCGGGAGCAATCAGGTGAGAATAGCAACGACCCGTTCAACCTCCTCTGCAACCACCCTTTATGGCCGTTGAGTAATTTGTTTAATCACAAACAGCACTACAGACTCCAACCATGCGCCTGCCTCTTGGAACAGGGCTGACAACCGGCGCATTGGTAGTGCAGCTCGTTGGACTAGAGGACAGCGGAATTGATTCGTTGTGCGAACTTCAACCCGACGGAACTAATCCTCATGCCTTGCTCGAAGGCTGGAACGGCCCCTCCAAGGAATGCGCAAGATATCCAATCAAGGCTATATCTTGACTTCAGCTTGGCTGGAAATCCCTCAAAATGCCCTTGTTGGAATGCTTGATGCAATTCGCACTAGGGTGCTGAATACCGTTCTGGAAGAAGACAGCGAGATAAGAACGGTCTGATCTGGACTTACCTATAGCACCGGAATCGCGAGAAGCTGCACGCTTTGATCCGTGGAGGTCGATCCGCCGATTGATCGACGGTGTAGAACAACGAAGATTCAACTTTTGACGAGTGATCGGACGGAGCATGGGACCTAATACCCGAAGCGACAGAAGAATATAGGGAAAAGTTACGGCGTCTTATTCACGGCGTATTTTCCGGCCAACGCATACCAGCGAATTCTCAACATTTCGAAAAACATTTTGGTCCCGTCCCGTAGCGGGCTGATGCGAGTACCTTCGCTGTGCGCCCAGGCGACCGGAACCTCCGCGACTTTGAAATCGAATTTCTTCGCAAGATAGAGCAACTCCGGATCGAAGCCCCACCGTTCAATTCTCTGCAGCGGAAAAATTGCGGCGGCGGATCGGCGGGTGAACACCTTGAATCCGCATTGGGTATCCTTGAATTTCAGTCCCAGGATAATACGCAACATCAGATTGAAGACCCTTCCGAAAAGCTGGCGATAGAATGGCTGCCGTTGAGTCTGTAGATCGCGGCGCAGCCAGCGCGAGCCGATCGCGATGTCCGCGCCCTCGGCGAGCGCTGCCGAGGAGTTTGGCGGATTCTTCGATGGGAGAGGAAAGATCGGCATCGCTGAACAGCAAGATCTCACCCTGAGCGTGCAGCATTCCATTTCGCACGCTGTATCCTTTGCCGCGGTTTCCTGGATTTGCCAACGCCCGCAGCCTGGAATTTTTCTCCGAAAAGCCGCGAACAATCTCCGCCGTGTTGTCGCGCGATCCGTCATCTACAACGATGACTTCGGCGTCCCAGCCAAGATTCGCCACGTAGGCGAGGACCTTCTCCAAGGTCGCGCCGAGGCGCGCGGCCTCATTGTAAGCGGGGATGATGATGCTGTAGGTAGGCCGGCGATCGCTCGAGATCAGTCCCTGGTCAGAAGGCATATCTTTCGGATTAGCGTCGAGGTCACACCGTCTTCTTGGTTAGGAAGAACGGTATGGGAGACGCTTGCGTTCACTACTGTACCGTGACTGTAGCCGTCGTAGTATGCGTCAAAGCGCCAGAAGTGGCTGTGACGGTTACGGTATAGGTTCCGGCGGTTGTGCCGGGTGACCGCCGCCACCACCTCCGCCCGAGGATGAACTGCCTCCACATGCCGCCAGAAAGACCAGTCCGGAGTGCATCAAGCACAACAGGAACACGCTGAAAAGCTTCTTCGAGCGCCACCTGAAGCCCCTTCCCGATAAGCATCAGCCCGCCGATTGGCAGCCACATGGCGTAAAAGATAATTCCTGATGGTGCGACCGATGCGCTGGTCGCGGCGGCCGTATTAACAGTCAGCGTTGAAGTGCCCGTGCCGTTCGGTACTGTACCCGGATTGAAGGAGCAAGAGGGTGGCTTCGCTGCCGCGGGCGTGATGCTGCGAGTCAACACGACCGCTCCCGTGAAGGCATTTTCAGGAGTGATTGTGATTGTGGAAGTGGCGCATGCCCCTGCCGCGACCGTTGCGGGAGCGACAGCGGTTGGAGGAACCGTGAAATCAGGCATTAGTACGGCAGTTACCGTCATCGTGACGATGGTGTGAACGACAGCTCCCGCAGTTCCGACGACACCCAGGTTCGGCGATTCCCGCCGGTGTAGCCGTGGTGGTGCTCACCGTCAGCGCGGACGTAACAGGAGAAGCGCCTGGCGTAACCGGATTCGTGGCAAATGTGCAAGCTGCACCGGCATGCAGGGTCGCAAGACAGAGTCACGGGGTTGACGAATCCCGAAAGAGAATTGACTGAGATGGTGTAAGAACCAAGGCGCCTTGAACAACCGACTGATTGTTCGGGTTTGCGGAAAGGGTAAGTCTGGTCCGGGAGTAACTTTAAAAGCGACGGATTGAATCACCCAGTCGCTGCTACTGGAAGATATTGGGGCAGTGGCCTCGCAGCTTCCCGCCACCGATGTAATCTTGTGCTCCGCATTGCTGCCGTTGGGATGGTCGATATCCAAGAGATTGAAACCAGTGCCAGGTCCGGTGACGTGGGTCCCCACCGTAGCTCCAGCTACGACCAGTTCCACGTCTGTTGTAGTTGTACAAGGCCCGGAATCTGCGGACTTCCATTGCCGATATTGCTCGCTTAACACATCAAGTGGGCTTGCCGTATCCAATCCGCTATATTCCAGCAGACGAACGTCCGGGAATGGCACTGCATTGCTAAAGGTAATGGTGACCACGTTGGGTGTGACAGTAGTGTCTCCAGCGATGTTCTTTGCTAGTAAACCGCTTGTCTCAAGGCGTCCCGGTGACGGTGGGAAGTGCGGGTACGTAGGTGTTACCTTCGCTATCGGTCACAGACGTGATTGAGGACGTAGAGTCAGCCCAGCCGATAATACGACGTTCAAATTCCCGGACTGTTTGAGTATTGTGCAGGGAAACCGGAACGGTGGTCGCGGTGGCGGCGCCGGCCGCATCCGCAGCTTGACGTAATTGATTGGTCCTGTACCGAGCGTGTAAGTGAAAGCGCCGGTGCTAGCGACTGTGCCATTGTCCGGATTTCTCACGCTTACATCTGCTGGGCCTACCGGAAGGCCGGGTGTGTTCAAGACGATTGTGGTCGGATCCTGGACGGTTACATCTCCGGCGGGAAGTCCACCAACTGTGACGTGGCGCCGCTTTCAAAGTTAGTCCCGGTGATCGTTACCACACTGCCGTTGGTCGGGCCGGTAGGTGGAACTACCGCAGTGATTGTGGGAACCACATCTATATAGGTGAACGCACCGGTGACTGAGTGATCTTCCCGTCAACGTTCATTACGGTGACATCTTTGAGCCCCGGTGTGTCGGCCGGCGTCACACAGGTTATTGACGTGCCCCCGGCCTCGACGCAATTCACGGCAGAGATGCCGCCGGGCGCCGTGCCAAACAAAACTACGGCTCCTGGCTGGAAGTTAGTGCCATATAATCGTCACTGAATTCCAATGTTGCCTTCAGACGCTGGGGTATAGGCGTGCCAGAGATGGCGGGAGGATTTGTATAAGTCACTCCGGTGACCTGCCGGAACCTGCAACTTGCATGATCCAGCTGTCACTTCTTACATCGGCGGTCGCATTGTAGCCGCCGATGGCAGGACTGTGTTGGAGTCCTCAACGATGTCTCCGAACAAAGTAATTGTGCGCAGCTAAATCCAGTGCCCGCCGCTGTGAAATGGGTCGCGGTTGTACCAGCACCGAAGATAAGGTCAGCGGTAGTCGTTGTGATTGGTCCACTGTCGGCGGTCGCGAGAAACTCCGGAGACTCCTGCCCAGGTGTCCAAGGGATTGGTTATGCTGAGTCCGGTGTATTCGATAATCCGCACATCGGGAAGCTCGCTGGCGTATTGAACGTGACCGTCACAGTCGGCGTGGCATTGGGAGTTGATGACAATGTTCGGCGCGTAGTACATGGCTTGCGTTAGGCCAGCACCTGCGCTGGTCCTGCTAACCGATAGGCATTATTGTTGTCGTCGACGACGGAAGTTACCGACGCAGATGTGTCAACCCATCCCACTACCACTACGTTCAGATCTCCAGGCGTTTCAGCAACCGTGTAGTCGCGGTCACCGAATCCGAACTGTTGATGACAGCACTATTTTGCTGAACGAAGATTTGTGCGCGACGATAAAGCTGGCAGAAGAAGTAAGCCCGTTAGTAGTAACTGTATTTCGGAAAATAGTGGCCAGACTAGGGAAACCGAAACATGGATTGCATAATAATCAGAACGTAAGTGATGGTCGTCTCACTGTCAATGGGTCAAACGGCCCATCAGAAATGGTCTTAAGGTCATTACGTCAGTGCTATATCCTGTCGATGACGCGTAAACTTCTCGAAGTATCGACTTCATTACTATGGATTCAGCCTCTGCTAGCCGTTCCCTTCCCCATTGCTCCGAGATCGGTTGGACAACTATAGTGGATAATGGCTCGTTGCGTCCCTTATTTGAGGGCGCTCTGCGGAAGGGAATCAATATGGTTAATAGATTGTTGCGGAGGTTTCGGACAAATTTGAGAAGCAATCACATTCGCGAATGCAGTTCCCTGTTTAATGTTCGATGCCTGACCCAGAGCTCTCGTTCAAACTGTGCTGGCTATCGGCGCCACGGTTCTACTTCGCCTAATGAAGCGAACTGAGAGATCAGTCAAGCGGGTCCGCGCCGATCGATACAGTCCCGGGCCTGGATTTCGATCCCCATGGTTGCTCGCGATTGCCAGCCCCGTCTTGCCTGGTTTTTTGGGGTGAGGGGGATGCCGGCACCTGGGAAGCAAGACCGGATCTTCCGTGGCTGCCCTCCGGTCGGGAACTTCCGTTGCGATAGGGCTGGGTTTTGCAGGATGCAGATTCTCGTGTCCATTTTTTGAAACGTTCCGCAAGCGCCCGCCGGATTGTGGCGCGCCAGGCTGTGTCAGAGTCATGAAAAGAAGTTCCAGCCGGCTGGAGACGCCGAGCTTGTCATATACGCGAAAGAGATAATTTTTTATGGTGTGCTGACTCAGTCCGAGGCGCTCGCCGATCTCGCGATTGGTGAGTCCTTCCGCCAGGCTCCGGACCACATCCATTTCCCGCTTGGAAAGAAGACTCAGGCCGTTGGAGTCAACTGCGCGCACCACTGGAGAGGAAGCAAGGCCTCCACCGCAAACGATATCTGTTCACCGTTGGCCCAGATCTGCCCCTTGAAGACGCTTCGAATGCATTTGGATAGGGTTTCCACGGAATCGTGCCGGCTGAAAATTCCTCTCGCGCCGGCGCGAAACGCCTGCAGCATGGCCTCCCTCTTCGAGGAATCCAGCAACATGATGGCAAGAATGCCGGGATCCGATGGGCGGAATTGCCGCAAGAGTTCGAATCCGCGTAAGGGCTCCTCATCCAGATTGGAGCTGAGCACGACCACGCTCACTTTGTGCTGCTTTACGGTTTCAATCAGGTCTCGGGAACGAACCGGCGGGCTGATCACTTCCAGTTCTTGGTCGCGGCGCAGCGCATCCGCCAAAAGCTGCGTGTGAATCTGGGTGTCGTCGGCAACCAGGACGCGAATGGTTTCTCCCCCGGGCTTTGTTGATGGCATCGTTCCTCCGCGCGATATTTATCGACAGCCAGCAAATCCCGAAAGGGTCGCGGGTTCGATTAGAGAACAAGTTCCTTTCCAGCGGAGAACTTCTTCTCCGGAAGGGGAGGTGACATTTCAAAACTGGGGAGAGGAACTTAAATACGACAATAAGCGATACATCTGGCCACTATGAACAAGTTTAGCGTATATCAAAGAAGTGAAGCAACGGAAAGTTGAACGAGTTTGCAACCTGTCCGGCATTACTTTCGGGCTTTATCATTATGATCCGGCGGAGGTCATCCGGCGTCATTACCGCTGAATCTCTCGGGCTGTAATGCACGATTACGGCGCTTAAGTAATTGTTTCAGTGAGATAATTTATCAGAGATTGCTCAAGGAAATTGGAATATCTCGCTTATAGGGTATTTGTTCTCTAGTATCCGCAATACTATGAGGATATTTGAGACTCTAATTCGGAGAGACGAGTTTCACCGGGTGGATGTGCCTCTTGCAGTTATTTGCATCCAACTGTACCTGGACAGTTGCAAAGGCAGTTTGATCGGTCCCTCCCCCCTGCATTGCCCCAGTGCCAAATATTTTTCTGTACGACCAGGGTCAGCTGTCGCTGTGACTCAGAGGGCGAAGCTATAAGTGTACCCGACAAATCTGGCAACTGTGGGCAAGATCACATGAATAAGCAGCAACCGGCGAACTGGTATGCGGTGCAAACCCGGGCGCGCACGAAAAAGTAGTTTCTGAGCGGCTTCAGGAGCAGGGGCTTACTACTTTTCTTCCGCTGGTCACGGAAATTCGACGCTGGAGTGATCGCAAGAAAAAAGTTGAGCTGCCATTTTTCAGTTGCTATGTATTCGTCAAGCTCTGCCAGCAACAACGAGAGCGGATGCGAGTGTACCGCACCAACGGAGTGTTTCGATCGTCGGCATTCACGGAGAAGCGATTCCGATTCCTGACGAACAGATCGATGCTCTCCGCACCGTGGTCACGCAACAGGTTCCCTGGTCGACCATCCCTTCCTGAAAATTGGACAACGAGTACGGATCCGCGGCGGCGCCCTCGAAGGCGTGGAAGGTGTTCTGCTCTCCCGCAATGGCGATCGCACCCTGATTATCTCGGTGGATGCGATTCAACGATCTCTGGCGGTGCGGGTCGAAGGTTACGACGTCGAAGCACTTTAAGATTTAGCAACACTCCGGGTTCTCAACCAACATTGCTGTAATGTCCACTCCCTCTTTGCGAAAACATTCAATGATGTCAGCTCAAATTCTGCTCGTCAGCAAGGAAAGGTCCGCAGTCGACCTCCCTGGACCGCGGCGAGCCACGCCTGGCATCTCGAAACGGCCGGCAGTGGATTGGAGGCCCTGGAACGGGTGCAGTCGGGGCTGGTCCCGATGTGGTTCTGCTGGACCTGATGCAGGGCGACTCCGACAGCTTGCACACTTTGCGGTGGCTACGCCGGGTTCGCCCCGATCTTCCGGTTCTGGTCCTGGCAAGTTCGACGATGCCGGTCAGAAGCTCGAAGCGATTCGGCTGGGCGCCCAGGATTTTCTGGTTTATCCGCTGCAACCGCAACAACTCGAATCAGCGTGCAGCGCTCGCTGTTTCATTCCGCGGAGGGCCTGAAAGCGAAATCGTTGCCGACGAAATCGAGCAAATCGGCGAGGACTTGTTCTTCGTGGCCGCCAGCCCCACCATGCGGAAACTCCGGGCCCAGGCCGAGCTGCTGGCCCAGGTAAGCGCGCCTGTGTTGATTCTGGCGAGAACGGCAGCGGCAAGGAGCTGGCCGCCTGCCTGATTCACAGCTCTCGGTGCGTTCCGGATTTCGCTTCGTCAAGATCAATTGCGCGAATTTGCCCGCGGATATTCTGAGAACGAGCTATTCGGCGTGGCCGGCGTCCACGTCACCGCCGATGGCCTGCGCCATCTGCTGCGCCGAAGTCGTCCATGGCGGCCAGCACCGCCGCGTTGAGCAGCGCCTTGGTCGAGCCGTAGTGGTAGCCGATCGAGGCGAGGTTGGTGCCCGGAGGCCGCGACGATGTCCCGGGCGGTGGTGTGCGCGTAGCCCTTCTCCCGCAGGCAGCGGACGGCGCCGGCGAGCAGGTCTTCACGATGGCCCATGGCACGATCCTAGCGAACGATCTATACAAACGTACTATACAAATGTCTTATACGTTTGTATGATCCAGCCATGACCAACGCGCCATGGACAACCGAACCCTGCAGAACCGACGCATCCTGATCTCCGGCGCGAGCGTCGCCGGCCCGGCCCTCGCTTACTGGCTCAACCGGCACGGGTTCACCACCACCGTGGTGGAACGCGCGCCGAGCTGCGCGGCGGCGGATACGCCGTCGACTTCCGCGGCGCCGTCCACCTGGCCGTGCTGGCCCAGATGGGCATCCTGGACGAGATCAGGGCGCGCCAGACCCACCTGACCGCCACCACCTACGTGGACGGCGAGGCAAGCGGTGGCCACCACGCCCGCCGAGATCTTCGCGGGCGACGTGGAGATCCTCCGCGGCGACCTGGGCCGCATCCTCTTCGAGGCGACCAAGGACGGCACCGAGTACCTGTTCGGCGACTCGGTCACCGGCCTGGACGAACACGACGACGGCGTTCATGTCACCTTCGCCCGGGCCGCACCGCGATTCGACCTGGTCATCGGGGCCGACGGGCTGCACTCCACGGTGCGCCAGCTGGCCTTCGCCGGTCAGCCGGACCCGGTCCGCCATCTTGGTCTGTACGTGGCCATCTTCAGCGTGCCCGATAAGTACGGCCTGGACCACGAGGGCCTGCTGTACAGCACGCCGGGCAAGACCGCGGCCGTGTTCAGCACGCCGCGGACCGGTAAGAACGTCACGGGTTCCTCGGCACCGCCCCGGACGGGCAGCCCTTCGAGTTCGACTATCTGCGACGCCGCGCAGCAGCAGCAGATCCTGGCCAGCGTGTTCGCCGGCGTGGGCTGGCACGTACCGGACCTGCTCGCGCAGATGCCCGCGGCGGATGACTTTCTACTTCGACTCGGTGAGCCAGGTGCAGCTCGACCGCTGGTCAGCCTGGCCGGGTCGCCCTCACCGGCGACGCCGGCGACGCCGCCGGTCCCGGGCGGCAACGGCACCGGCACCGCGGTGGTCGCGGCCTACGTGCTGGCCGGGAGCTGGCCGCGACCGGCGGTGACTACCGCGTCGCCTACGACCGCTACGAACGGCTGCTCCGCCCCTACGTGGCCCGCGGCCAGAAGCAAGCCCGCGGGGGCGCCGACTTCCTCGCCCCGTCCACCGAAGAAGAAGATCGCCCAGCGCGATCGCTTCTTCCGCCTGCTCCCCGACCTCCCCCCGGCCCGGGCCCTAGTCAAGCACCTCTCCACCCGTACAGCCACCGCCATCAAGCTGCCGGAATACTCTGCTTTCCCGCTCGCCTCCGGGCGCCCTTGAGTCACTCTGCTTGTCCCGCTCGCCGCCGGGCGCGCTTGAGTCACTGCCTTCCCCCCTCCGCTCGTCGCAAGCTCCTCACTCGTCAGTCCAGGCAGTGACGGCCAGCCCTTTGGCTCGCGGGGAGGGGGTTACCATGCTGATGCGTGGCAGTGCTCGTTGCCGGGTCCGGTGCTGGTGGGGCGGTCCGGGCCACCTCTGGGGACGCTGGAAACCGCGCTCGCCGAGGCTGATTGGACGGCCGTCGGCCATCTTGATCGGCGGCGAGGCCGGGGTGGGGAGTCCCGGCCTACTGCGTGCTGAAGTTGCTGCGAACCATGACGCGGCGCTGGGCGCGGGCGCTGATCGGCGGCTGCCTGGGAACTCGGCGCGGAGAGCCTGCCGTTCGCTCCCTTCACCGCCATCCTGCGCGAGCTCGTGCGTGACCTCGGCGTGGCCGGCGTGGCCGCACTGCTACCCGGCGGCGGCGGCCGGGAACTGGCCCGGCTGCTGCCCGAGTTCGGCACTCCCGTCGGGCCGGATGAGGCGGGCGAGGCGCGGGCCCGGCTGTTCGAGCAGATGCTCCTGGTGCTGGAGCGCCTGGCCGAAGCCGGCCCGGTGGTGCTGGTCATCGAGGACATGCAC
>CAVXXN010000005.1:0-338065 GCA_963765715.1 Terriglobia bacterium | reverse complement strand
GCTTTCGGACGAAGACTACCTGGGCGACCTCAGAGATCCCTGTCAGCCACGAGTAGCAAACCAGTTGCGGATCCAGAGCTCAAAAGATCCTGCTGGCTCTTCAGGATATCGAGTCGAACTGGTTTTCCACTCCAGCAAACAGCGTCTTCCATCGAGATATCCGATGGCGTCGACATAGCCTACAAAGCCGGTGTTCGAGGAGAGGTGCTTGGACACCTTGACCTGCAGGTTGCGCCGAGGCTGGCGGATGCGGATGCGGGCGTCTTGGCAGAAGCGGGTGAGAAGCAGGATGCCTTGTTCGAGCATCCGGTCCCAGCTGTCTCGGTCCGAATATTGCAGACCGTCTCATCTTTTGCGGCTGACCATTCTCGGAAGAGGATTCGCCTCGGATCTTCCCGGCGGAAACAGGGCAGCCAGTGCCTGCTCGAAGGCGCGCCCGAACAACATTACGGCCCGGTTGTCCGTTTGTTTCCAGCCATCCAGGTAACGATAGCGATACCGACGGGGGCAAGTCAGGTATTGGCTGATCTGGGTATAGCTGTAGTTCATCAGGCCGCCTCAGGGTCACCGGCAGCCGCCGATGACCCTAACGCCAAGATTCTTCCCATTGACCGGCCGGCGCGAACACGTCAAGGTTTAGCTAGCGTCGTGCCATTGAGAACCGCATGACTGACTTTGACCACGCCGCGAAGTCCGACGAGATTCTTGTCATCGATTTCATCGCGACCCATCAATTCAGAGTCGTACCCGAAGTCTCGAAGGAACCAGGTGAGCCGCCATAGCGCCTTGGCGGAGCAATAGACACGGCCGGTAAAAAGTTTTACCTTCGAACGCCTGAGGTTCGAGGACGACAAACGGAAAGGTAAAACGGCTTTTGAGCATGCCAGCGATATTGAGCTCGCTGGACGCGAACGAGGAACATTCCGTCGGGGACAGTGCAATCCGCGGATCGATCAGCCTGATGCAAGCCTTGGAATCGTCGCCTCATGCCGCACCGTCCTTTCGCCGGCATGTAGCTGTTCAGCTGGCAGAGCAGGGCATTGCGGTCTTTCTCGGCCCAGTCGGCAAGGTGCTGGACGAAGTTCTCAACCTGCTCGCGGGTCGCTTCGCGGAGAGTCTTGACCCCGCAGAAATCCACGGCGTAAGGCTTCACTAGCTTGGGATCGAGTTCATGCTGGCGGATGATCTGGCAGAGACGATCGCGGACGGTGGGGCCGCCGTGACCGTTGCCATTGACCGGTTGTTGCGGAAGTTCTTCGATTCCGGAGCGGAATCGGATTGCCGATCAAAAGAACCGATCTCCTCGACCGAGCAAATGCCGATTCCGTAGGCTTTGCGCAGGGCGCGGTTGACGGCTCGGGTCTCGGCCACCCGCATTTCGGCTCCGTGGACGAGGAACGAAACGTTTGAAGGATCGGCATCGCCGTAGCCGACGAAGCCTTTGCAAGCACTAGTGGTATAGGCGGTCGCTCGAAAGGCATACCGGCTGAGACCTTTGTTACAGAGCTCTGGCACCGCTTCGACTTCGATCCCGTGACAACGCCTGCGACAGCCTCAAGAGGCCAGCGTGCGTGAATACCACCTCTGGTTTAAGAATAGAAGATCCCCCGCTGATAAGGAAAATCGATACTTCTCCGAGTACATTCTTAGAATCTGAATTGCGACCGTTGCCGCGCCCGAGCGCCGACTTTTCCTCGCAACTTTCAGATTTCTCCGGTACAGGTCCTTGCCGCATGTCCCCTCCTTTAATGTAACGCTATTGTAACGCAATTAGCGATACATTGCAAGCGAAGCCAAGCGTGTATTGACGCGAATCTTTGGCATTAAGTAGCATCCCTAGTATGCCTTAGAGCGACCTGCAATGGCCAAGACTGAAACGCTAAATCTTCGGGTTTCTTCGGAGTTCAAGCGAAGGTTGGCCGAAGAAGCGGCGAAAGAAAACCGTTCAGTCACTAACTATGTCGAAGCGACGCTCACTGCGGTTTGGGATCGCACGGAGGCACGAAGATCCCGATCGAAAATGCCAAACTCTAAAAAGGAGATCTAACGAAAAATGGGGAAATTTCTCCAAAATGGAGTGTCGTTCTCCTTCCGACGGAATGAGAAACCAACGCGCAGTTATTTTCTGACCGCGATTGGCCGAGCAGATAGATCCTTTGCGTCGCGGCAAAAACCAAGATACTGGCTCCTGGCCTCCTCCTAAAGTTCTCGTGATTTTCCACCCTTCACCGCTGATGTAGACTCTCGTTGAGATTTGCTGTGTCTTCAGGCGGGTTACTGTGCGAATCGCGAATCGGAAGAAACGCAAGCCTTCTGCAAAGGATGCCGAACACAAGCACAGTCTAGTCTTGGACGATTTCTTGGCACAAATAGCACAGGTTAGGGGGCAATTCCAACTGCTGGCCCCTAAGTTTGGACTTAAGGAAATCATGCAGTGGTTGCCACAAGCAAGGGAAACAGTTGAGGCCCTAGTCAAGTCCACCATCGATCGTTGTGGCAACGACGTCTGCTCCGGACACCATTCATTGCTCTCGGAAATCGGCACAGATATCTACTCAACGCGTTTTGTCTCAAGCGTTTACGTGGGTTGGAGAATTTCACCAAAGGGGATCCCTCGGTGTCTGGAAAAGATGCTCGAAATATCACTCAGACTCTTACCCAGTTGCCCAGAAGAGACCCCAAACAGGACTACAGTCCGAGAAAACTGAAGTCCTTAGCGACACGCTTCTCCAAGCTAGGCGACGAAGCCGACTCCTTGCTTCACGAAAACCTCTCACTTCGTCGGATTCAGGCATATTTCGAGGGAGAGAGAAGCGAAACAGGTAAGGCGCGGCTTCAGCGCGTTGCTGAAGAATTGCGCTGGGCGGGGGGTACCTTGAACATGGCAATTATGCGCACCAAGGTTGTCAGGCCCACGATGAATAGTCCCAACCCTCAGATCAGGCTCGCCCTTTACCTTGTCGGCTGGTTCGAAGCGTCTACTGGCCGAGAGCAATACACAACTCTCGAGAGACTCGTAACGGCGGCATTCAGCGCTGCCGGGAAGGAAGCGCCGAAATGGGCCGATCGACTCGCCGTCGAGATGCATCTTCACCGCGAGCGGAGGCGCCTGTGGGCTCAAAAGTCCGACGCGCCCTACTAAGGCCGTTCGAATATTAAACATCCCGGATCCCAAAAAATACCTAGTTCTTTAATCGCGCATTCCCTCGTCGTCAGTCAATGTTGAGCTCGTAATAAATCTCAACGAACAAGAGAACAACACACAGGAGGGTACGTGAGCAAGAAACATTCTGCAAACCGGCAAAACTCAAAAGAGTCAACGGGCCAAACGATACGAGCTCAACCCGGTTCAACGCTACCAAACACGGACTGCTATCAGCTGGTATTACCGAGCTAGACGACGCGGAGGGTTACTGCGACGAACTGCAAAACCTCATCAATGAGAAAGACCCCTATGGTCAGGAGGAAACTTTTCTCGTCGAATTTGCTGCCCTAGACATGGTAAGGTTGCGGCGTGCTCGTCAACTAGAAGCGGAGTTCATAAGAGGAGTGTTACATCCGCCTGTTCGCAAACGTGGTTTACTCGACAATCTCGATCGGCTGGACGAGGGTGTGATCGTTGATCCAGGTCTTCCAGCAACGATGCACTATGAAGACGTCCAGCGATTAGTTAACACATTCCAACGCGACCAGACCGCGATCGCGCTAAAGGCTCTCTGCACTTTGCACGAGTTTGAGCGAATCCAACGCATGAGAAAGGGGGACAAGCTACCAGCACCTTGAGCCGTCGATATCACCGTAGGTGTCAACAGTACCACGGCGGATCAGCCGGCAAAGGAAACGGTGTTGGAGGGTTCTCTATCGAAGCATCCCGCAGAAGCGGAAACTGCGGCTGCCGAAGAAGACGAGGGCACAGACGTACCGTCCGCAGAAGAAAATTGATCCCTAGCTTGGCTTTGGTGTCCACGAATCTGCGCCGCAGGCTTTCGCCTGTGGCGCGGTCTGTTTGTGATTCTAGTTTTCCGCCGCGAGCTGCCGACCATCAACCTTCGCCGGCCAATTCGGTGGGCGGGCAGATTACGAAACGAAGCCAACAACGGCTTTCTGCCGGGCCTCATAAGGCTGTTTCGCGGGAATCCGTTGCACCCGCCTGTTGCGGCCCACCGAGGGAACGATCGTCCCCTTGCCGCAGATCCGTCACCGCCCGCGAATCTTGGGCTGCGGCCGACAGTTAGGCTGCTCATCAATTTGCTCATCAATTAAAGAAAGCATCTGCTGGACGGTCTCATCTTTCGGTTCTCCCTTTGCCTCCAGTTCGGCTTTGGCAGCGGTGGCATCCAACATCTGGAAAGAAGGAGCGGTATAGGGCCGCTTTGCATGTTTGCGATCCCGAGCCACAATGCATTCTTCCGTTTCTGGCCGCAATTATTATATTTGGCATTCCAGCGTTGCTTAAAATTTCTCCGTGCCAACCAAAGGCAACGGTGTTTGGGGAGTCACAAACTCATTGTGCCGATTGGAGGGGCCTGACGATCGAAAAACGCAACGTTGAGTCGGTTTTCCGACGACCCCTAACCAGAGAAAATCCCGACAAACAGAGAGGTGGAAGGCGAGTGATAACGAGAGTTTGGGAACGTCTTTATTTGGGTAGCCTGACAGACGCGGCTGAGCTTGCAACCGAGAACCCGTTCGGCATCACCGCCGTTGTGTCCCTCTGCTCCCACAAGGTGCCGCACAAGGCAATCGGGTCAGGTACACCCGCGTCCCAATCCCCATCTCGACCTATCTCAACGCCCGACAAACCATCCAGAATTGTCGGGTCGGCCGCAAAGGCCACAGCGAGGGACTATAATTACGCCCACTGATGGCACTTACCTCTGGCACCAAACTAGGCCCATATGAAATTCAGTCCCCGCTCGGAGCAGGCGGGATGGGAGAAGTGTATCGTGCGCGGGATGCGCGTCTCGACCGCGAGGTCGCCATCAAGGTACTTGCCGCTCACTTAAGCGATAGTCCGGATTTGCGCGCCCGTTTCGAGCGCGAGGCCAAAGCCATTTCCGGTCTGCAACACCCCAACATCTGTGTTCTTTATGACGTCGGACGACAGGATGGCGTGGACTTCCTGGTGATGGAGTATCTGCAAGGCGAGACGCTGGCCGCCCGCCTGGAACGTAAACCGTTGACGCCGGACGAAACCTTGCGCATCGCAATCGAGGTTGCCGACGCTCTGGATAAGGCGCACCGCAGCGGCATTGTCCACCGCGACCTGAAGCCCGGCAACGTGATGCTGACCAAGAGTGGGGCCAAGCTGATGGACTTTGGATTGGCCAAACTGCAGACATTCGCGGCCGGCTCCCAGTCGGCGACCCCGGCGTTCTCGGCGGTAGCCACCATGGCCAGCATGGCCTCGCCGGTCACGGTGGCTGGAACCGTCGTCGGCACGGTGCAGTACATGAGTCCGGAGCAGATTCAAGGGAAAGAAGCCGATGGGCGCAGCGACATCTTTGCCTTTGGCGCGATGCTTTACGAGATGTTGACCGGCAAGCGGCCCTTTGAAGGCAAAAGCCAGCTTTCGGTCGCCAGCGCGATCCTGGAAAAGGACCCAGAGCCCATTTCGAAAATCCAGCCGCTCACTCCTCCATCTCTTCGAGCACCTGGTGCAAACGTGTATGGCAAAAGATCCCGACCAGCGCTTTCAGAGTGTGCACGATTTGAAACTTCAGTTGCAGTGGATTGTGGCCGGCGGCAGCCAGACGGGCACTCCGGCGGTGGTGGTCTCGCAACGAAAGAACCGGCAGAAGGTGCTCACCGCCGCGACAGTCCTGGGATGGTTGCTGGCCGTGGGTGCGTTGGTCACGGCGGCGATGTACGCGCACCGGTTGACTTCGGCGCAGACGCTGGTCCGGGCGCAACTCGAGCGGCCCGCGGGCTTTGATTTTGCCACTGTTCTTGAGGGCGCGCCGGTGCTTTCGCCGGATGGGCAACAGATCGTGTTTGTTGCATGAAGGACAAGAAGACAAATCTCCTTCTTGTTCAAAGGCTCAGCGCGGCAAAGGCCGAGCCCTTGGCGGGCACCGAGGGAGCTGCATTTCCCCTTCTGGTCTCCGGACGGAAAATATCTGGGCTTTTTTGCCAATGGTAAGCTGAGAAAAATCGAGGCCTCCGGCGGACCTGTAGAAGCGCTTTGTGACGCCCCCGAAGGAAGAGGGGGTGCTTGGAGCAAGAGTGGCATCATCCTCTTCGCGCCGAATATTGCTGGTCCGCTCGAGCGTGTGTCGGACGGCGGCGGGACGCCCGAGGAAGCGACCCCAGGCCCACAAAGACGATGGCCAGTTCACGAATCGTAATCCCTATTTCCTCCCTGACGGGAAACACTTTCTTTTCGTGCAGCGCTCTACCCAAGAGTCCCTGGGAAATCTGTACGCTGCGTCCCTCGACGGAGGTACCGCCCAGAAGCTTCTGCCCTCTGGGTCGAATGTTTCCTACAGCGACGGCTACTTGTTTTACATGAAAGACGGAACTCTGACGGCGCAACCCTTTGACGCTTCCGGACTGCGTTTGCAATGGCAGGCCTATTCCCATCGCGGAATCAGTGGAGTACTACAATCCGCGAAATATCGGATACTTTTCCGTCTCGCAGGGCGTCCTTGTCTACCGTCAAAATGTTCTTCGAAAATCGCGAGCTCGTGTGGCTTGACGCTACCGGGAAAAGAATCGGAGCATTGGGGTGAACCGGCCCCGTACATTGGTGGCACCTTTTCTCCCGGCAGTCACGCTGCAGTTCTATTCAGACAGAACTCCGACGGGCACGGAAACAGTCTGTGGCTGGCGGATACGCAGCGCAAGACGATCACGCGGCTCACCCCAGATTCCGATCAGGACCAGAGAGGGATCGTCTCGGTTGACGGCACGAGCATCGTCACCTCTGCAACCAGCGGCTACCACAGCGTTCTGAGTTCAGCATTCGCTCATCTCTTCCGGGAAGGAAGAAAAGCTGGCGGAAGTGGAAGGCGCCGTTTATCTGGCGAGCCAGTCCATGGATGGCCGGTACGTATTTTCTCGCTGCAGGATCCCAAGACCAGCTTCGACGTCTATGTCATGGACATGGCAGGCGATCGCAAGCTCGTGCCGGTGCTGAACGGTCCCTATTCTGAGGCCGATCCAAAGCTCTCTCCTGACAACAGATGGCTGGCTTTCACTTCCGACGAAAACGGCGGCTCCGAAATCTACGTAACGCCGTTCCCCGGCGGAGGGCCGAAGTGGCAAGTCTCTAGTGGCGGGGTTGCTTTCTCAGACAACAATGTGAGTGTGGCCGATTGGTCCCCTGACGGCAAACAACTGTACTACCGCCAGGGAGACAAGATTTATACGGTGGAAGCCCGCACCGACGGCAGCAAGCCAGAGTTCTCGGCGCCCAAAGAACTCAGCGGTATTCCGCAGGAGCTCGATTCCATTGCTTTAATCTCTGACGGTAAACGGATCATGGCCACCCGGCCGGTCGGACAGCACAGCGAGTCCCCGTTAAATCTGGCCCTGAACTGGCAGCGCCTCATGCCAGTGAGGGTGGCCGTTTGGTCCAGTGTGTCGCTGACTGGCTCGGCAGCCCTTGGAATACTCATAGACATTCCTGACGCTTTGGCAGTTGTGTCTGGATGACGGGCTACTCGGAAGTTATGCCCCGGAACAAACTTTCAGCGACGAGAGGTGAAGTCGGCTTCGAGGACATCACCAGAGATTTCCGCGAAGCCCGTTTGTGGAAAACTACGGGTTTGCCGACGAACCGCCCGGTGACTCCCAAGAACCGGTTTTTGGATAAGTTCCGGATTAGCGACAACACGCCCAGAATCATCGTATCCGAGTGCATTACAGCGCAGGCTATAATTGCGTCGCACGCATGGTCCTAGCCTCTGGTACAAAACTCGGTCCTTATGAAATCCAATCGCCCCTGGGCGCAGGCGGCATGGGCGAGGTTTATCGCGCCAACGACACGCGACTCGATCGCACTGTAGCAGTCAAGATACTGCCAAGTCATCTTTCTGATAATCCGGAGGCTCGGCAACGCTTCGAGCGGGAAGCCCGCACTATCTCGTCGCTGAATCATCCGAACATCTGCACGCTGCACGACATCGGCAATGAGAGCGGCACGGCCTACCTCGTCATGGAATACGTCCAAGGCGAGACCCTCGAAACACGGCTGCAAAAAGGGTCGCTCCCGCTCAAGCAGGCGCTCGAGTGCGGCATTCAAATCTGCGATGCTCTCGAAAAAGCGCACCGTGCGGGTATTGTGCATCGCGACCTCAAGCCCGGCAACATCATGTTGACGGCATCCGGCGCCAAGTTGTTGGACTTTGGTCTGGCCAAACCGGTGGCAGCGGTGCTGGGCGCGCAGTCTCTCGCCGACAAAGGCAGCAGCGGGGCCAACCTGACTCCGTCTACCCCGACGATAAACCTGTCGCTACTCAGCGCTTCTCCCGCAGCCTTGACACAGCAGGGGACGATTGTCGGCACGTTCCAATACATGGCGCCGGAAGTGGTGGAGGGTAAGGACGCGGATGCCCGTAGCGACATCTTCAGCTTCGGATGCGTCCTCTATGAGATGGTGGCCGGCCGCCGGGCATTCGAAGGCAAGTCACAACTGAGCGTATTGACGGCAATCCTGGAAAAAGATCCCGAACCTCTGGCGAATATCCAGCCCACCACGCCGCCCGCGCTCGACTATGCCCTACAAACCTGTCTAGAGAAGAATCCCGATAACCGTTTTCAAACTGCCCACGACGTAAAGCTGCAGCTCGCATGGATCGCGAAGTCCGGTTCGCAGGTGGGCGCTCCGGCGATCGTGCCCGCCAATCGCAACCGGCGCATTCTCGGATTTGCCGTGCTGGCGATCCTCCTATTGACTGTGATTGCGCTGGCAGCGGCGTTCTGGTCTTCGCCGCGCCCGCAACGAGTGTTGCGCACCAACATTCTCCCTCCCGGGGGAACGCAGTTTGAGACCCTGTACCGTAATGGTCCTCCGGCACTCTCGCCTGACGGCAGTCGCCTTGCCTTTGTCGCACAGCAGGACGGGAAGAACTTCATCTGGGTCCGGTCCCTCGCCAAGCTGGAAGCAACTCAGCTGCGCGATACGGAGGAAGCTTTCTTTCCCTTCTGGTCGCCAGACGGAAACGCCATCGCGTTTTTCATGCACGGGAAGCTCTGGCGCCTCGATTTGAATGGCGGCTCGCCCACCGCAATCTGCGACGCTCCCGAGGGGCGCGGCGGTAGTTGGGGACGCGGCGATGTAATCGTGTTTGCTCCTTCCGTCGCCGGTCCAGCGGCTATGGTTTCGGCGAACGGGGGAACTCCTAAAGCGGTCACCAAGACGCCTTCTAACACTCCCGTGATTTCTGATCGTTGGCCGATCCTTCTGGCCGATGGAAAACATTTTCTCTTCCTCCATTCGCCTAACGGAGCCGCCGACGGACTCAATGAAATTCGTTTTGCCTCACTCGATGGGGGCGAAGAGCGCGTTCTTCTTCGCGGACGTCTCTACACCTTTCAATACGCCTCGGGATGGCTGCTGGCGGACCGCGACGGATCACTCCAGGCGTGGAAATTCGATCCGGGAAGCGGGAAAATTTCGTCTGACTCAGTCTCGCTCGCCGAAAAAATCGCTTCTGACGACATCACCGCGATGTCGGTCTTTTCCGTTTCCCCGCAAGGCCTGCTGCTTTACCAGCAAGGCACTGGAGCGACCGGCGATCGCCATGTGTGGCTCGATTCCACTGGCAAGCTACTCGTCCCAACTATCCGAGCCGGCAGTTTATGGCGCCACTCGCATCTCTCCCGATGCCTCCCGGATCGCCATCACCAAGGTAAACCAGACGGCGAATAACGGCGGTGCTTCTCCGCTTTGGCTGTGGGACCTCAAGGGCGGAACACGCGCTCCGCTCTCCGCCGACAGCGACTATGTGGATGACATCGTCTGGTCGGCCGATGGACGAACGATCTATTTCGACGTGTTTGAAAACGGCGGCGACCATAAGAGTATTACGTTCCTTGCCAGCCGATGGCTCACAGCCCGAGCAAACATTCGCTCCCTCTGACAACGACCGCGTGCCCCTAGACGCCACCGCCGACGGCAAGTGGCTGCTATACGAGGAACGAACCAAAAACACAGCCCAAACAGATGCCGTACTCCGGGCTATCCCTCTAGTAAAAGATGCTCAGGAATTTACCGTTCTCGACTCCGTGGCGCGCGACAGCAATGCGCGTCTCATTCCAACAAGGAACGATTGGCTCGCCTATCAGTCAAACCAATCTGGCCGCTCGGAGATCTATTTGACGCGCTTCCCGCGTCCGGGAGCAAAATATCAGGTCTCCCAAAGTGGGGGTGAGCAGCCCGTCTGGAGCCGCGAAGGCAAGCTCTTGTTCTACCTCGATGGCGCCAACCGAATGACGAGCGTCACCATCGAGACTGCCGGCGATGGCGTAAAGATCGGGACGCCAAGAACGCTTTTTCCCACCGGCATTCGCCACTCCATTCCCGTCGACGCTTATGATGTAGCGCGCGACGGAAAATTCCTCGTGGTGAACTCGATCACGGAGAGCACGGCACCCGTAGTCCTCGTTACTAATTGGGACACAGAGCTGAAGAAATGAGGTCCGTCGCGACCTGATTATCCTGAGGGTGGAACGTGAGAATCAGGCCGGACGATCATGCACGGCAGAGCTGGATCCTCATTGATAACGGGCCGACTAGAAACAGGTCGGAGGTCAATTCCGGTCGAATCAGGAGCCCACTCAGTAAACGGCAAACCAGACAAGTGATCGCTACGAATCTCAGGGACGGTTATGTTACAGGCTCTAAAGTCCCCAGACGGTCAGCAGTTAAAATCCGAAATGGGGTTCCATCCGCAGGGGTGTTGAGCCCGAGATTAGAGGATCGGACGTTCCATCACTTCCATCGATCAGCCCTAGGCTCAACCACGACTCGATCGGCGGTGCGATACCTTATTATGCCAAATCCTGGGATGGACGGCTCATCGGAAACTCGGATGTTAATCCCAGTTAGTCAAACTGGCGGATCCCCGCATTACAGCCGGCGGCTAGGATCAGTTTCCTGTCCCTTCAAGTGCAGAGTTTGTCGGTAAAACTATAAATTTCGCTCCTGATATCTCCCTGTTCGACTACCGCGCAACGGTTTCACTAAGTATTATTCATTTCAGTTTTTCGGAGCGAAACGCTACCGATCATCAAGGCCGGAACGCGGTTAATTCCCCTGTAATTTTCCCTGTTCACGGCAAACGGCCTGGAAAAAAGGAAGGTGGCCGGAAAGCCGGAGCTGGCCAGCCGGTGTAATGGCTCCTTGGGGACAGCGCGAATCGAAACCTGAACTCGCCTTCCTTTTTCTATAGCCATAAGACGAACCGGTCGATGATCAGCAAGAAAATCGCTTCCTTTTTTTTGCCGCATAGCGCCGTCCTGGCAAGAGGCTTACTGGGTAGAAGCGCGGCGAGTGAGGTGGGATCGCCTGCGCCTGCTCGGGTTAGATGGACAATAACCGATGAAAGAAAGCACGGTAGCGTTGCGGTGCGACTCGGAGGTCTTCGGTCGATACTTCATCGCCGCGGTCCCATTGCTTTTCGAGCTTGGAGCGGCTTTTTGCAGGTAGAAGCGGCCCTTAACGATTAGTTTCAGTGGCGTGCGTACAACTTTAGTCTGAAATCTGCCTTCGTACCAAACAAAGACAACAGGGGGGATCGTGAACAACAAGAGCAGTCTGGGAGTCCTGGTGGTGTTGACGTTGTCAATTTTTGCAGTTGCACGACAACAGGGCCCGACGCCTCCGGGCGGTACACCGACGACATTTCCGCCGGGTACTTCAGCGCCTAATTCGTCGCAAAAGACTGATCCCGAGCAGTCAACGCTAGCGCTGACGTCACAAGAGCTGAAGATCCGAATCGTTAAAAAGTTACAAACTCAGCCAGGGCTGAACAGCAGAAAAATCCATGTCAAAGTAAGTCGCGATGTCGTTTCGTTACGAGGTTCGGTTCCGAGCGACAAGGAGCGGACCATGGCCGAAGCTATCGCTAAATCCTTTGCCGGGAATCGTCGGATTGACAATCGGTTGGGTGTCGATCGGTGAAACCCCGAATACCACCTGCATGTCTGTCTCACAGCATGCCACGGCCCTCGAGATCGTCGCCCACCCACAACTTTCACAACGTCGTCCAGTCAATCTCGTATTTTGTCCGAGCCGCCACGTCGATTTTCTTCTTTGCTCAGAGACGGACTGGTTCGTGTGCGATGCAACGCACCGCACGTTTGCACGGGAAGCGCTAGACAGTCCAGTTATCCTCCGCGGTCGTTCACGAATTCGCGATTGCTGACGGATCACAAATCAAGCGCAGTTTGCACTGGATCTTAGTGTCAGCCGAGGACCGGCCTGGACCGATGCAAGGTGTTATTCTCGGGAAATGTCTACGATCGCCAGATCAGGCTGCGTACTTTTCAGCCACCTTTCGAATGGCGATCACCATAGCCGCCGTTCCCAGCGTCTTTACAAGTGTCGGATGATTGGCATATACCGAACTCAACTTGTCGATGATGGATGGGTCATTCTGTTCGGCCTTGTGGGCCAGATTCTGAACAGCATCGGGAGAAATGGCGGTTGCTTGCTGCGGAGTGACTGAGCCGCCGCTAGCAAGACCAGGAATCAAACTCGACAGTTGAGGAGCCGCAGCAAGGATTGTGTTAAGCATACTTGCTTTTTGGTCACCGGAGCCATTAGAGAACAACTGGGAAGCCAATTGGGGGAAAGGCGGTGTCTGGTCCGAGCGCATGGCCGCCGCGATACCCGGTAGCGAGCGTAGGTTTGTCGACTGCTTGGGATAACTGATCAAAATGCTCTCCGGGATCACCCGCTGGAACGCCACCGCCAGTGTATTGAGCAGCTAAACCTTTCAATTCATCGAAAAGACCCATAGAAAGACTCCTTATTAACGCAAAATGAGACGATAGCCTAGTAGAAGAACCATGGCACCCACGACCGACATTCCAAAGCCTGCCGGATGACCTTCGTCGTACCACCCGAGCAAACGACCGACGAAGACCGCCCACCCAACCTCCAGCCATTCCAATCAGTGCCGTAGCGATGATTCCTCCGGGATCGTGTCCGGGCATGAGGAACTTCGCAACGATACCTATCAGCAAGCCTACCAATGCGTGACCAAGCATATGGAGCATGAGATCTCCCTGCACGAGGTAAACTAGACTTTATTGGCCGACCAGCGTCGAGTCATCAACATCATTTACAGGCCTTGCCGTGGTCAGGACGTGCACCTTTGGCTTTTGCTTCCTCTTCGGTCATGTACGTACCCGCTTTCGTCTTGCCATAGTATCTCGTGCCTTCACAGTGGTAGACATTGCTGGAGGTATTCGACCAAACTTGCCCTGCTCCACCGCCCGGTGCTGGAGCGGTTGTATTAGCCGTTGCCTTTGCTGCGGGGGCTGGGGACGCAGGCGCAGCAGTAGCGGGAGCAGCGGCCGTTGCCGGCGCCTTCTCAGGGGATGCCGCCGTGCCTGCGTACCAGTCTTTCACGCCCTTATGGCCGCGGCAGGCTCCCTTCTTAGTTGCTCCCGTGTAGTAAGTACCGTCATTACATAACCCAGTAGCACCAGCGGGCGCGTTAGCAGGCGCTTGTGAAAGGCAAAATTGCGCAGCCAGAATTGCCGCTAAGAGCGCAGTCAAGCGAATCATTGTCTTCATAGGTCCTCCGATTAAAGTCGCACTAATCCAAGATGCTTTCCCGACTGGCTTGCCGTGCTTCACGGCCAAATCGCGAGTTGTCGCCACTCACGGACCAAGCGCGGCAGTCAAACTGGGACGACAGCGGTAGGCTTATTTACCTTCAACGGAATCGCGCCTTTAGTGAACTGCCAGCGAACCGTAGACCAGCGGACCGTGGAGAGGTAAGGACCGTAACCCGCCCGGCTGCGGACTTTAGCACAATCACAGGCAAACACTCAACCTGTAGCGCCTTCACCTGTAACGTCTTCGCGTGTCGTTAGATGGGATGAGTTCTACATGGCGCCAGACCCCTTTGTAGCAACTTTCCGACCTGGCTCGGCACAGCTCACTACGCCTCGGCAGCGGCGCCGTAAATCTGTTTTCTTGGTTTATTTCTCGACGGGATCCAAGCCTATGGCTAGACGGCTAAGATGGCCAAGACAAATGTCTGCAAGGGCTTTGACTTGGCGAGGACTTTAAGGTCGATCCCGAGAATGAACCATCGGGTCGAACATTGACAACCGCAGTGGGAGTGCCGTGCTCGGCGTCGATACCTTTGCCAAAGTTGAGTCCGCAAAGCGATGCAGCACGTCCATGATGACACCTCCATTGACGTGTGATCCAGCCTGAGCATCGGCGCAGAATTCTTTCGAGGCCAAGAGCTCGCCCCCTTTACCGTGGAGATCATTATCCGGAACGGGGAAGCGCTGCTCCTTCATGATTCGCGAAACCAATTGGCTAGCAGTATTCCTATCAGTAGCGCTGGTGCCGTTTTTCGAACTTCCAAGCGGCTACAGCAGGGACTCGTCTAAAGAATCACTTGGCACGTAAACTCCGAATCAGGCCCTTTGTTGGTACTTGTTTCGAAACCCGCCTCCGGGTTCTGCGGACTGGCAAGCAAGCTGGTTCTTTACTCCTGCCACAAACGCTTTGGCAAGAGTCACTCCATCCCGTTTTTTGTTTCTTGATACTGTATTCTGCGATGAGGAGCCGCCTATGGGCGGTGACGTGAGAAACGACTACATCTTGATGCTGAGGGGTTCGGTGAGTGTGAAGCTGAGGGCGGACTCGGCGGGCAGGACAATCTCTTTCTCCCCGGTGTAGGCCGCTCCCGCGGTTCCCGCACCTGCACCCAATGCTGCGCCGATGAGGGCGCCCTTGCCACCGCCGGCAAGTCCCCCGATGAGCGCACCGCCCCCGGCGCCGCCGCCGATGAAGGTCGCGGTGCGTTTGCCCTTGCCCTTCTGGTAGCGGCTGACCGAACTTGTTTGTACGTCGTAACTGTCTTTGTTTAGCGTGACGGTCTCGAGGACAAGCCGGAGTTCGGCAGCACCCTTAAAGCGGCCCTGGGGCACGGCTTCAACGACTCTGCCTAGTGCCTCGGCTCCTGCGGGCACCACTACTTTGCCATTTACTTCCACGGGTCGCGCGACGATGGCGCTGAAGTGGTCGCCGCTTGCGCTCAGTTTTGAACCCACGGTGCTGGACAAGCGCACGGTAACTGTGGTACCGGCAGGGAGCGTCACTTCTTTGGGGCCAAACAAACTGGCTGATTTGCTGGAAGGAACGCTTGAGTCTGAGCTTTCCTCGGCACTCTTGCTGGAGCAGCCGATCGAGATGGCGGCCCACAGAAATAGAAACAGTGAAGCGAACATCACCAGATGCCGGTGCATAAGATCTCCTTTTTTCTGGAAAGGTGATCGTACCCTGATTGTTGCGCCGCATGAAGGTGCGTAAGGTGCAGTTAGAGCGTGGTCTATGGTAATCAGGGGAGAGCCGAAGGGGTTGGTGGTTAAGGGATCAAGCGGTGAGAGTGCGGAGCTGGTTCCTTTTCTTTCTCGGTGGATGGCGCCTGTCTTCATTATCCATTCTTGATACACTCCTGCGTATATGGCGGAGGCATGACGATGGCGTACTACAAGGGTCGGATTGAGGTCTGGTGTGATTGGAATCCTGCGGAGAGCGACCTCGACGACTTGCCCAGGCCATGGGCGTCGGTGAGGCGATTTGTACCATGCGCGAAATCGTTGCCATTGTGAATCGTCCGCAAGATATTGAGGAGGAAGAGGCCATGACTTTTTTCGGGGGATCAGAAAGTGATGCGGAAGAGAGTCAAGGTGCAACAGGCAAAACGGAGCCACTGGAACCGGAAGTGATATCACCGGGAACCACCGTGTGGACTGTGCCTGAACCAACCAGCATGATCCTCGTCGTCCAAGTATTGCTCTAACGAGTTCGGTGCTGACGCGGCCAGGAGCGTTCCGGAGTTGCGATCCGCGACAAGTCGGCTCTGCATCTTCTTATCCTTTGACGCTTTATCCTTTGACGATGAGCTGCGAAAAGTGACAAGTGCCAAAATGTTTCGTCGACAACCTGGCACGCCAGGGCGCCACTCATCATTTTTCAATCTCTCGATAACCAAAAAAAGCGGAGAGCACCGGCGGTCGCCTGTGCCCTCCGACGAGGTTAAATGGACAACAAGCGTTGAAAGAAGGCACGATAGCGTTGAAGCGCAATGCGAAGGTCTTCGGTAGATACTTGATCGCCGCGATCCCACTGTTTTTCGAGCTTGGACCGCTCCTCGGCGAAAACCTCCGCCAGACGTTTCATCGCAGAGGCAACCAGGCCATCGGCTTCCTCGACTGCTCGGCGGGGCTCGTCGACAAAAGCTGTCTGAACCCCGTTCCAGCGACCTCGCAAGTCGGCAATCTCGTTGTTGGGGAACAGCGCAACTGCCTTGGCGGTGTTGTCAACATCCGCCGTGGCATTTTCTCCAGTTCCTTGGTGTCGGGTTCGGCAAGAAATGGCTTAGGACGCTCTTCTGATGCGGAAGGACGTTTACCCTGGGCCAAATCTGCTGTAGTTATTTCCTTTTCCGGGGTGCTCTTTCTCAATGGCACGCTCATGCTCGTGCCTCCTTTCTTTCTGGGAGTGAATCTTCGAGTAGCTCGTTGAAGAGTGAACGATAGTGAACCATCGCTTGGCGCAAATCTTCAGTGCTGGCCTGGCCACTATTGTGACGTAGCGCGATAGCATGCGCGGCGCGATAGTTTTCAACCACGACGGGATGATCAACCGAAATGTCGGCGGCGCGTTCGGCGAAATCGCCGACCGGATAGCCCCGTGCCTTCATGACTTCATTTACCAGCTCGTCCGCACGGGACACTGCGCTCTTGGGAGCATCAACAAACTGCGCTTGCACCATGGTCCATTGGCTTGCGAAATTGGAGCGATCGGATGGAGAAAGTGCGCGGATCTGAAGCTTTTCCCTTCGTTTCGCGCGAAATTCCAGAACATCTTCTCCGCGATGCACGTCGCCTTCGTTCTTAACAACTCGGTCATACTCGGGCCCGAAACGCTCACGGAGCACTTGGCTGCGCCGTTTGCGCATAAAAAAGTATCCCACGGCAATGACAACCACCACTAGCGCGACAAGGGCAACAAGTACTGTTTGCTGATGTTGGTCCATGCTCCCTCCTTTAAATGGTCGGCCATGTGATTCCTCGGTGGCATGAGATGTTGTCTCACCACCAAAAAACAGATGCTACACAAGCGGCACTGTCGGCACACTTGTTGACGACCTTTTCTCCAGTAGTGAAAAGGAAATCGCTGCCGCAGTCAGAGGTTGGACCTAATGGCAGAGCTCGGGGAGTCTTTCTTTTCGGTGGGGAGAACGACTCCCCATTTTATTCGCACCAATCCCCAGCGCCACCGCAGTTTGTGGAAGGACGCGATTCCGACATCCTCAACTTGAAGCAAGCCAATTTTGAATATGCGAGGTTGCAATGAGCGGACGTGGGCTCTTTAGGCCCTGGGAGGAGGTTTTTGCATTATCCTACAAGCGACTGGCACCCGAGAATAACTACCCGTCAGGCGCGGCAAATGTGGAGCGAAGTCGCGCCGGTAGTTGCGTATCCAGTCAGCGCGGAGACGATGGATCCGGTAACCGTCAGTAAGAGAGAGCCCGCTGCCGAGAGCTACCCAGCGACTAGATACCGAGAATCAGCGCGATGCCGACAAGAGTTCAGCGGCTGTTGCCGTCCAGGTGAGAAATGGAATAGTGAATGCCGACATGAAAGAGTTCACTCTGGCCGTGTTGAGCATAATCGGTGGAAGTTCCGTAACCTACGTTCCTTGCCTCGTAAAGGCTGAAGCCGGTAGGCGACGCCGGATAGGAAGGCTGTGCCGAGCGCGATGCAAGCATAGAATATTCCCAGCCGCTCCAAAGTCGGTAACGCGCACTGTTTGTTGCGTGAGCTTCGAAGTGCAGGACTACCTTTATAACTTTCAGAGAAGAAAACGCAATGACCAACTCGGAATTCGATCAGCGGGTCGACGAGATAATTAGGATGATTGGGATGCTAAGCGCCGACACCTACAATGATGCAATCAGCGCCGATAGAATGGGCTACAGCAAAGCGGAAGGCTGGGAAAGAATGAGAAGGGCTCTCGACGAGGCGCGGCTTACCGGAACCTCCGAACCGGCCTAACCCGAGATTTTCTAAAAGTTTTTTGCTTTGCAAACCATACCTCGCTTGCGTAAGTAGCAAGTGCGTTGCAGCTCCGCTTAATTCGGAGCCATTTTCGTCCACAGCGCCTCCTTCACGGCTTCGGCGGATGGCTTGGGTCGGGGGGGACCGGCGCCTGCTAGGTCCGCCGGCGGATTTCGGGTGACTGGTTGGATAAAGCGCGGTTTTGCAATACCATATTCAGCCATCTCCAGCCAGAGCGCATGCTGTTCGGAGCCCCACGCTTGACAAGATCGATCGAGCGCGGGATACCGCTTTTACAGACTACTGCGGGGGTTGAGCTTTCTCATCCTGTTTCCGCTGTTCATCCTGGCGCCTTTTCTCTTCGGGAGTTTGCGATCGCCCCGATGGCGGACGATTCACTTGGGTCGAGTGTTAGGACCGGGCTGCGGTTGGGGGCGGTTCGGCTCGGTTCGGTTGTTCGGCTCGGTTCGGTTATTCGGTGGTTCTGACGGCGGACGATTCACTTCGGGTCGAGTGTTAGGACCGGGCTGAGGTTGGGGGCGGTTCGGCTCGGTTCGGTTATTCGGTGGTTCTGACGGCGGGCGATTTGCTTCGGGTCGAGGGTTAGGACCGGGCTGTGGTTGGGGACGGGTCGGCTGGCTCGGTTATTCGGTGGTTCTGACGGCGGGCGATTTGCTTCGGGTCGAGGGTTAGGACCGGGCTGTGGTTGGGGACGGGTCGGCTCGGCTCGGTTATTCGGTGGTTCTGACGGCGGGCGATTTGCTTCGGGTCGAGGGTTAGGACCGGGCTGTGGTTGGGGACGGGTCGGCTCGGCTCGGTTATTCGGTGGTTCTGACGGCGGGCGATTCGCTTCGGGTCGAGTGTTAGGACCGGGCTGAGGTTGGGGACGGGTCGGCTCGGTTCGGTTATTCGGTGGTTCTGACGGCGGGCGATTCGCTTCGGGTCGAGTGTTAGGACCGGGCTGAGGTTGGGGACGGGTCGGCTCGGTTCGGTTATTCGGTGGTTCTGATGACGGACGATTTGCTTCGGGTCGAGTGTCAGGACCATGCTGGGGTTGGGGAGGGTTCGGCTCGGTTCGGTTGTTGGGCTGCTCAGTGGGTGGTCGATTGTTCTCGGGACGGTTATTGGGCCCGGGCTGACTTGGCGCGGGACGGTTCGGGTCCGCCCCTTCGATTCGGTTGACTCGAATTCATTGCCGGGCGCTCGTTCGACGCAGGCTGACTCGGACGGTTCGCTGGTTGGTTCCCAGAAGTCGTGTTGGCTGGTTGATTCGGCTGTCTCACATTCCGGGAATTCCCAGGCTGGGAAGCCGGCCGGACCATATTCGGCGTGGCCGGTTTTCCGGGAGGTGCCCGCTTCACCATAGATTGCATAGCTGGAGCATTCGTGGGCCGCAAGGTCTGCACTTCGTGCCGTGCAAGCGGTTGTCCCGGGTGGGCTGACAAAGCCTGCTGCTGTGCGGTGAAGGCGACTGGAGCAGGTGGCGGCGGAGTTTTAGCGACCACCTGTCGCCGGGCTACTGCAGTGGGCGGGGCGGCGACGTGTCCGGCTGTGTTCGCCCTTATTCCAAGTACACTTTCTCGAGATGGGGCTACCGCTGCCCTCGAGCTCACGGGCAGCGAAGCCATGTCGCGTGCGTTCACGGCCACGGCTGCTCTAGCTACGGGTTGTGCGCTGACAAACGTGCGTTGCGGAACCGCCGTCACCGCGCCAGCCACGTTTTTGTTCATGTAGGTGACATTCGTGATGTTGGAGGTCTTGTTGACTATGGTTGTGTTGTAAACATTCGTGATGGTCGTAGTGTTCACAATCGTGTTGCTCTGGTTGACTCGGTTGACGTACTCCCGGCTCACGTTATACGACGGTACATAAACTTCCCGCGGACCTAGCGGGAACCATCCGACATTCTGCCGCTCTGCGTTATTGCTTGAGCCGAGAAAGACTACCAGCGCAGGGGCGTAGACCGGGGCGACGTTAGCTGGGCCAGCAATCCAGCCCCAGCGATGATCGACTGTCACCCACCGTCCATAATGAAATGGAGCGTAGCCCCAGGCAGCGTCATCCACCCAAGTCCAACCCCAACAACGGCCACGCGCGATGGCTCTCTCCCCTTTCATGCCGGATCACGGTACGCACGCTGACTCCAAGGTGCCTGGCAGCCGTACTTTGTGACCAGCCCATAACCGCGCGAAGGTTCCGGATCCGCTGGCCCAAGGGGATGCTGAATACGCAGGCAAAGCCGGCAACAGGGCGTTATCCCGTTCTTATCTATGCTCCCAGCGATTCTTCCGTTTCGTGGGAGAACGCCGATCTGTGCGAGTATCTTGCCAGTCATGGCTACGTCGTTCTTGCAAGCCCGTCTATGGGAGTATCGACGCGCGATATGACGGATGATCTGGACGGGATCAATGCACAGGCTCGCGACATCTCTTTTCTCATCACGTATGCCAGGTCGCTTTCCGACGCGGATTTATCTCAGGTTGCCGTGGTGAGCTGGAGCTGGGGAGGAATCTCGAGCCTGTTTGCCGCAGCACGAGACCCTCGCATCAATGCCCTGGTAGAGATGGACGGCAGCATGCGCTATTATCCTGGCCTCGTGAAAAGAGCCGGGGACGTTCATCCAGAACGAATGACCATACCGCTTCTTTGCTTTACGCGAAATGTGAGCCTTGAAGATCTGGAAAGCGACAACGCCCCTCTCGCAGACAGAGTTGGTCCAAACGTCCTCAACAGATGGATACATGGTGATCTCCTCACAGTGGATATGCTGGGCATGGCACACCCGGAGTTCAGTTCCATGTTCCAACGCAGGGAGAGTGCGCAACGCTTTGCGGAGAATCAGGTAGCCGACTTCGATCGGGAGGACGCCAATACGAGTTATGCCTGGGTTGCGCTCTATACTCTGAACTTTCTGGATGCCTACCTGAAACACGACGCTTCTGCGAAGGCTTTTCTGGAAAAGACCCCGGCTGAAAATGGCGTTCCGAAGCACTTTATGGGCATCAAGTTTAGGCCTGCGCAGAAGCCATCTGATTCGAACGGTAGGTAACCTCTCGATTCCCGAACCGTAGAAGCGTCGGCCTTCCCTGTGTGCTCTTCAACTTGTGCACCGAAAGGGCTTTGAAAGGTCCAGCAAAGTACGACCTCGGGAAGCCTCCTTTGAGCCGCTTCCGGAGGGTTGTGAGTGTAATTGATTCCATAACAATGTCGGCTCCCAGACCCGAGTAAGCTTTGGTGGTGCGAACCAACCAAAAGGCTCGGGAGAAAGGAGCCGAAGATGATCATTATAGGTTGCGACTACCACCCGGGCTTCCAACAAATTGCATTTGTGGATACCGAAACGGGAGAGTTGAACGAGCTGCGACTGGAGCACCGCGAGGAGGCGGAGAAGTTCTATCAGGCTCTGGCGGCGCAGGGAATGAGGGTGCGCGTGGGGATGGAAGCCAGCGGGCACGCGCGCTGGTTTGAGCGCCTGCTGGCAGAGTTGCACTTTGAGTTGTGGAGCGGAGATGCGGCGGAGATCCGAACTAAGCGAATACGGAAGCAGAAGACGGATCGCCAGGATGCGCAGCTAATTTTGCGATTGCTGTTGGAAGATCGCTTTCCACGGATCTGGGTGCCGAGTGGGGAGAATCGAGACCTGCGGCAACTGCTGTGGCACCGGCACCGGATGGTGCAGACGCGCACGCGGCTGATGAACCAGTTGCAAGCGGTGGCGCTGAACGAAGGACTCCGCCGCAAGAAAGGTTTGTGGCGGGAAACGGGACGGAAGCAACTAGAGTCGTTCCGGTTAGCTCCGTGGGCGAGTCGGCGACGGCGGGATCTGCTGGAGTTGCTGGACCGCCTGAACCCGACGATTGTGGAACTGAGCCAAGCCATCGAAGGGGAAGTCGAGAAGTGTCCTGAGGCGCAGCGTTTGCGGACGCACCCCGGGGTCGGTTCTCTGACCGCGCTGGCTTTCGTGTTGATCGTCGGCGAGGCGGAGCGGTTCCAGTGCGGCAAGCAGATTGCGAGCTATCTGGGACTGGTGCCGTCGGAGGAGTCCAGCGGAGATCGGCGCCGGCTGGGACACATCACCAAACAGGGCAACTCGCTGTTGCGCTTCCTGCTGGTGGAGGCAGCGCAAGTCACGGTGCGCAGTGATCCGGAATGGCGCAGCAAGTTTTTTCACCTGGCCATGCGGCGGGGACGGAAGATTGCCAAGGTCGCCATGGCACGTAGACTGGCAGTTCGTCTGTACTGGATGTGGCGCAAGGGATGGGATCATGAGCAGTTGAAAAAGTTCGGTTCGCACGCGGGAAAGCCCGGACATCGCCATGGTGTGCAGTTAAACACCGAGTAATTGATAGGGCATCCCGCTCCTCCTCGCGGGGGAGTTCGAATTAGTAATCATGATCGCGGTGTGGATCGAAGAGATGCATGGGTCGGACTGAGTCCAGACCTGAACCCTGATTGCGAGCGAGCCTTGGTTGGATCGGCACATCTTCAACGAGAGCGAAATAGCGCTCCTCAGCGAGTGCAGGCTGAAGTGTGTCCCAATACTGATTGACAACGCCGACATTGTTAGAGAGGCGATGTTACGCCAGTGATGTTGGCAGACTTAGATTTTTCGTTAATGTTGTCGGATAACAGGCAATCCGGCAGTATTGATTATCCTCCGAGATCGCTTCAGTCCGAAGCGCCAGACGGAAGAGTAAGTCCCATCAATACAGCGCGTTGCCTATTGAAGAAGAAATGAAGAATAATTGACATCGCGTCCATTGCAGCGTCGCGACTTGTTCCCTCAATCTCGCAATCACGATCAAGTAATTTGGTCATGGCACTGCTGCATAGTATGATCTGAAAGGAACTTATTTCTGGTGGAAGCACTGAGAGTTAGGTCCCGTTTATTACGAACCCGGCGTGGGTTCTCGCCCTGTCGGTCTTATTGGTTGCATCTCTGATGGGCTGCGGGTCACGCAACCAAATGGCAAACCAGAGCCCAACAAACCCGAACGCAATAAGTTCCGTATCGAAGGCCGACAACTGGCAGTTCCTTCTAGCACCAGCATCATCTGATGTTCCATTGGCGAATATATTGAGGCCGTCCTTAGCTTGACACGAGACAAATTCGTGGGACAGCACGCATCATCGGGGCAGCCTACCCCAATTCAGGCCCCTGCTATTACATTACCGACCCAATACCTCTGTCTGGGACTATCGACCCCGAGGGCAATATCGCCGGCACATCAGCGCCTGTTCGCGGTCAGGTATTGTCCTTCGTCGGTCTCCAGGCTCCTGACCGCTCGTCGATTTCGCTGGGTAACTGCGCACTTCAAGGGTGGTTGCGGCGACGGACAAAGTGGATTGCCGACAGGAGTGAAGTTTAAACCGATTCGTGGTGTCTACGGCGGCTCGTTGACAGAACCGAGCTCTTCGATCGCCGTGTCTGCAGACCGACTCAATCATCTACTGGCGATGGCGGCTTCCTTGGAGTGAAGGGCACCGTCACAGCTACACGAGCCCTGCCTGCACCGACGAATTCGGGATAGCCTCTTCAGAATTGGCCGGACGTTTCATTCAGCTACATCTCAGCGCCAAGGATGGCAAAGCCACTACCGTTTACGGCAATGTTAACCCGAAAGCCACCCACTCAGCTTGCCGACTACGATGGTGGGTGTAACGGCCTCAATGGCGTTGGCATCTTGAGTCTGCCATGAGACTGTCCGAACAGCGCCTCCCCAGCAAATTCGGGCGGGTGGCGCACCCTTTCCACGAGAAGCTGGGTATTGTTTGAACGGCAAAAAACCCGGTCCACCCTAGGTTTGTGGTGGCTGCCACAAAACCCGGATTCGTGGGAAGGGTACGCTACCAGCCCTACCCTCAACTCCAATCACGTTTCTCGCAAAGTGACCAAAGGAGCACGAGAACGAGCGACACCTGCTTCATCTCGGTTCTCCACGGCAATTATCCTCCAGTGCGGCAACTGTTGTAATCAGATGGGATGAGAAGGCCGGTCTCCGGACGGGATGCTGTACGCTCCCAAGTTATCGACGTGCTCAAGGCACAGATAAAAAGGAGACCGGCAATGAAGAAGGTTAGCACCGTAGCGGCAAAGCAGAGCAGGAATATTTCGCAGCAGAAGCTGACCATTGGATTGGATCTGGGAGATCGCAACAGCTGGTACTGCGTGCTGGATGAAGCCGGGCAGATACAACTGGAGCAGCGAGTCCGCACGAATGCGAAAGCGTTGCGGGAAGTCTTCGGCGCGATGCCGCGCAGCCGGATCGCGCTGGAAATCGGGACGCATTCGCCCTGGATCAGTCGCTTGCTCAGCGAGTTGGGGCATGAAGTGATCGTGGCGAATGCGCGCAAGGTGCGGCTGATCGGGGAGAGCCGCAAGAAAGACGATCGGCTGGATGCGCAGACGCTGGCGCGGTTGGCGCGGATCGATCCGCAGTTGCTGTATCCGGTGAAGCATCGCAGCGCGCAGGCGCAAGCCGATCTCATGATGATTCGGGCGCGGGCCGGCCTGGTGCGAGCCCGGACGGCGCTGGTCAACACGGCTCGCGGACTGGCGAAGAGCTACGGCGAGCGACTGCGCGGCTGCAACGTGCGCAATATGAATCCGGAGAAAGCCGAAGGCTTGAGTCCGGAACTGCAAGCCGCACTGGAACCGCTGTTGAACGCAATCGAGTCGCTGAGCGAGCGCATTGTGGAATACAACGAGCGCATCGAGAAACTGGCGCAGCAGAGTTATCCGCAGGTGGCGCTGCTGAAGCAGATCAAGGGCGTGGGCACGCTGATCGCGCTGACGTTCATGCTGACGCTGGAAGATCCGCATCGCTTTCGCAAGAGCCGCGACGTGGGCTGCTATCTGGGACTGCAGCCGGGACGAAGAAACTCGGGGCAGAGCGAGCCGCAGATGCACATCAGCAAGGAAGGCGATCCGTATCTGCGCACGCTGCTGGTGCAAGGAGCGCAGCACATCCTGGGACCGTTCGGTATCGACTGCGATCTCGGCGCTGGGGACTGAAGCTGGCCGAGCGCGGCGGGAAGAAGCGGGAAGAAGCGAGCCATCGTGGCGACGGCAAGAAAGCTGGCGGTGTTGCTGCATCACCTGTGGGTGAGCGGAGAAGTGTACGAACCATTGCACAACAGCAGCCGAACGACAGTGGCGGCAGCTGCGTAAAACAACACAAAGTCAAAATCGTTCCAGGAAGAGAAAAGACAAAAGCCCAAAGCCGAGTTCCGGTGACTGCGTTAATGGCCTGGCCCAGGTTCCACTCTGAAGAGCAGAACCACAGGGCGCCAAACAGATAGCAGCACCGGCTGAACCGAGAACGCCCAACATGCACCGAGCGAAACGAATCGCTCCTCGAGAGTGCGGATGGAAGCATGGCGACAGTGGCTAACTCGGCGGGAAGAAAAACCTTGTCCAACAAAACAAAACAAGAATCCACTTGACTCCGACCGGCCTTCTCAGCGATTAACTACAAAGCCAAAGTCTTAGCTGGTTGCCCTCCGCAGGTCGGATTCATGCCTGACGCCATTACGGTCGATTCTTAGAACCCATCGTGAACCATTACAGCGCAACCATTCGGGCGGCCTTTCCACTGTGCCCGATGCAACCAGATTGTCGGGTTTTCCATCGTCGTCAACATCCTCGTCGAACGCGGTGACGGTCATGCCTTCCCGCACCACAATGTCCTAACCGTCCGCTCCGAGGCAAGTCTCCTTATGAGAGAGGCACAACAACTCTTTAAAAATGCGATTGAAGTCGGCATGGATACGAATTGGCCATGGTTCAAGGTTGGCTCTGGAGTATCACCGTTGCTTTTGCTGCGCTCGACCGGCTTGGGGTCAGCTTCGGATTGTAGGGATATCGGATCGACAATCAAATAATTTACGAAAACTTAAAAACTTAACTTTAGTCCGAATTGTAGGTTGCGCGGCGGAGCCGTGCCTCCTGCTTGTCCAAAAGCCGGATCGCGCAAAGCAGTATTATTACCGATTAGAAAGTTTGTGTGATTGAATGCATTGAAAGCTTCAGCGCGGAGTTGCAGCTGAAATCGTTCGGAGAGTCGGACATTTCTAAATAGCGAGAAATCGGCTGCCCAGAAACCAGGGCCAACAAAGGTATTTCTGCCGAGGTTTCCGACACACCCTAAGCATGGCGCAGAAAAGAAATTCGAAGGCAGATTAAAGCCGTCGGCCCACTGCGAGTGAGTGGCATGGACGGTGTTAGCGATCGCATTAGGCCGATCGTTATTTTCGCCATCCAAGTTATAGTCGCCACCTTCATTTACACAACGAGTATGGTCGAAAGTGGCGGCATCACAGGCACCCGCTGATAGTTCCTGCAGAGATGGTGGATCCTGGTTAAACGCAGACCAGTGGGCACCCGTCTGGAATGACCAAATCCCATTCAGTTGCCAATCTCGTAGCGTAGATGCCAGCAGACCGTGTGTGTTACGAAGGGAAGGAATTTCCCAGATGAAGGTCAGCGTCAGGCGATGGCGTATGTCAAATACGGAATTTCCCCGATCAAGCCCAGGTTGAGTTTGGTCCGTGGTAAACCCATCGCCAGCCGCAGGGCCATTCACGCTATTGCCGGCGCTTTGCCAGTCCGAGGCATCGTCAATCGAGTGGCTGTAGGTGTAGTTGCCGCTTAATTGCAATCCGTGACTCGCCTGTTTCTTGATGGAAACTTGTAAACCGTGATAAATCGAGCTTGCCGCATTTTCCCAGACTCGCAAGTGGCCATAATTCGGATTCAGAAAACTCCCACTTGGGTTAATCACGCCCCCGTTGGCGCCTATGTTGGTATCTCTTTGGCTACAAAGCTTACGTCCCAAATTATCGATAACGCAGGTTCCTTCGGGCAGACGGCCTCCGGGTACGCGATTCACGCTTTCGGCACGGAATAAATCTCTACCTGCGGTGCCGACATAATTGAGTTCTATTGTCAGTCTGGGGCGCAATTCTCGCTGGACACCGAAAAACCAGTTTTCGACATAGGGGTCATTAAGTCCTTCCGGAAATACGATCGACGTTAGATTCGATGTTTGCGGGTTCGAGGGATCCCATCCTGAAATATTTCCCGTCGCTTGTGCTCCGGTTCCGGAATGCTGTGCTGAAGGTGCAGGACCAAGGAAAGTGGGCATTCCTCCGTCGACCGGGCCGTAAACTACATTGGCGGTGGAATCGTCTAGAAAATTGGAGACGCGATTGAGCGAGTAGTACGGGGGATTCCAACGCGTAAGGGAAAGACGCTTCTGAAGAGTTCCTTCATAGGAAATACCAAAACTCCCTCGTAACGAAGACTTACCGTCGCCGAACATGTCCCAGGCAAAACCAAGACGTGGTCCTAAGTTATTGTGATCGCCTCGTCCCAGATTTTTAGCAGCCGCGAATCCTCCGGGACCGCATTCGTCCGCGAGAGTTGCCCGCGGATCACCCGGACAGGGCGTGCTGGCGTCTCTGATTTGTCCGGCGCCGGTGGTGATGTTGTCGATCAAATTCCGCCCGGGACCCTTTATGAAAGTGGTGGCCAAATCATTCAATTCAGTATTCCGAGTGTAAAGGTCGTAGCGCAGGCCAAGGTTTAAGGTCAGCCGCCTGTAGATTTTCCAATCGTCTTGCACAAAAGCCCCGACGTCCCAGTTCCGCCAGTGACGTATGTTGGTAGCGAGATGAGCAGGTTCCCCGCTTATGAATCCAGGATCAACGCCGACGTCTTCGCTGAACGGGGCATCGATCGCGAAGAACAAGTCATCGAAGAAAGAATAGCCGGGACGACCAGCATTGAAATCGCTATTCTCAATGTTGCGGCGCAGTTCGCCTCCTATTTTCAGGCGATGTCTTCCCATGAGCAATCGAGAGCGCATCATTGTAGTCGTAGATATGCTCCCGGGTGCTTTGGGGAATTCCTTCTTCATTTCCAAATGCCCCAATTGCAGGGACGCCCGGCAGCGCAACCGTAATAACGTCGCCATTATGCACATAGCCTGCCCGAAACTCGTTCAGAAGTAGGGACTGAACACATGGATAACTGAACTGAAACGTGGGTGTAGTCAGGGTTTCAGGAGAGGTGAACCCGCGAAGAGAATTCGGGCCAGTGTATCGGTCTCTGGAGCGAGCCCAATTGAATTGAATAGACAAGCGGTTGTCTGAATTAAAATTATATCCAGACGCATACTCACTTCGTTGCCGTCGGACAGATTCCCGTCCTCCTGGGATCCATTGGATCTAACACTTCTTCGACAAAATTACTGTCTCTGCTGAATGTTCCCGTCAAAGGCTGGGCGTAAGGCGAACCTCCCGGGCAACCGCCCCGGCCGCTCGGCAAATTCATCTGGTCAATGTCGGCTTGCTCTACGCCCATCAGAGAGGCGAACTTGTGCGACATCGCACCGGGTGCGCCCGTTCTTGAATCTGTATTCTCTGGACACAGGTAGTCAGCAAATGAGGAAATCGTTCTTCGTGATCGCCAATGGCCTCCCGCAACGTTTTAAGGGGAAGTGCCCTGCCCGGAGGCGGGAAGTTTGAGTACAAGAGCGCAGCTACCGAATTAGGGAAAGCGGAAATCGTCGCCGTCCGAAATTCTTTTGATTCGGTACAGCCCGGACTTGGATTGGAAGTTAGAAATCGCTCCCCCTGATACCCGGCAAAGAAAAAGATTTTATCTTTTTTGAGAGGTCCACCCAGCGTCGCGCCGAACTGATTCAATCGTAGTGGTGATTTTTTCTGGTCCGCCGGATTCTCAATATGGTTGGCGTAAAAAGGATTAGCATCGAAGACTTCGTTGCGCACAAACTCCCAAGCGCTTCCGTGAAACTGTTTGTTCCCGACTTTGTTACAAGATTAGTGATGGCGCCCGCACTGCCGCCGAACTCCGCGGAGTTATTCAGACGTCAAAAGTTGAAATTCCTCGACCGTGTCCTGAATGGGCCGGTTGACGGGGCCGCCACTCAGGCCTTTGTTGGAGATTCCATTAATCAGAAAGTCGTTGAAGCTCTCTCTTACGCCGTTGACTACCGTGTCGGCTCCGTGTTCGAACATGATGCCTCGCATATTCGTGGCTCCAGGCTCGTACTGGATAAGGTCATAGACATTACGGCCGTTTAGAGGCAGGTTCTCGATCTGATCCGAGGCCACCGTGTACGAGAGCCGGGAGTTTTCGGTATTGACTTGTCGTGCGGCATCGCTGACTTCGATTGTTTCCGACCTTGGGCCAGACACTCAATGCGAAATCAATACGGGAAACCGTGCCGGCACTGATCAACAATGCCAGTGGCGATGACGGTTTTAAAGCCGGGGGCTTCAACCTGAATAGTGTACGAGCCGACGATCATTTCCGGAGCGGTATATAGCCCAGAGCCGTTGCTCTCGAAATCAACTTTGTATCCTGTGGCCAGATTCGAATGCGCACAATCGCGTTTGTAATCCGCTCCGGAAGGATCCGCGATTACACCGATGATTTGTCCGTTCTGTACCTGCGCTTGCCGACGGAAGAGAGCGAATAAACAAGACACCGAAGAGAAGTGGAAGCAGCAGGCGGAAGGACGAATAGACCCTTTTCCTCGCGGGTTTTAATCGTTCGCAGCGCAATCGAAAAACTGTGATTGACCGATAAAGGGTGAAACTCGACAAATTGACTCCGACGTCGCTCGCCAATTACATACCAAGGCCGTGAAGCATTCTTTGAAAACGCGGATCGGAGCGCAGCGGATCGAACTCCTCGTAAACTGGAAGCCAGAAAATAAGATACGGATCGTGCATCTCGTACCCCTTTTCCAGGGACTTCATGGCCTCCTCCGGTTTCCGAGCGCATATAACAGCGTGCGATCGGCGAAATCCGTAGCGATCTTCCGGCGTTCTTCGGTCTTTAAGAATGTCTCCAGCTTGCGTTGCCAGTAGCCGCGCGCTCCACGAGAGGCAAGGCACCCTTAGCGCAGTTCCGAGGCTTCGTGTTTCGTCTGCGCTCAATCTTGGCCATGAGGAGTCTCGATGGCTTTCTGATACTCGCCCTTTTGCTCCCAACTAATGCCCAAGCGCCAATAGCCAGGTTCAAACTCGGGATCGACCTCGATTGTGCCGAGGATGACTCGCAAAGCATCGTCGTACCGCCGGGCGCAGAAATATACGTGCCATGCCATCGGAGTGGGCCGTACCGAAACCGGATCCAAGCGCTCGCCAATTTGATTTGCTCGATCGCTTCCGCAAATTTGCCGTGGTGGGCGAAGGTGTTGGCGAAGAGCGCATGGGCCATGGCGTACCCAGGCCGTGCATCGAGAGATCGTCGGAAAAATATCTCCGATTGCGTAGGGTTCCAGTCGTTGAGGAAGGAAACCACGCCGAGAACCATGAGGGCCTGCGCTTGCGCACCGTCGATCTGCAGAGCTTTGTTTGCCGCGTCCTTCGCTTGGGCAAATGCATCGTAGTCGCCCTTACGCCCATCGTGTGCAGTGAGTCGGCCAATCCTGCCCAAGACTCGGCGCTGCTGGGGTCGAGTTGAATCGCCGCGTGAAGTTCTCCTTTGCACGATCGCTTCAAGTTTGCTCAGTAATAAGAACCTTTGAAGCACAGGAGCGCAACCTCCGGGTTCACAGGATGCGGTCGCGAGAGTTGTGCGCTCTCGTCAGGAGTCAGTTGAAGAGAAATGCTCTGCGGCGATTTCGCTGGCTACCTCGCCTTGTACGGTCAGGACGTCGCTCAAATCCCGGTCGTAACTGCGCGCCCAGAAATGGCGGTCGGAAGCGGCATGAATTAACTGCGCGGTGATGCGGACCTGGCTGCCTGAACGCACCACCGAACCTTCTACCAGAGCGTCCACCCCAAGTTCGCGGGCGATCTGAGGGGCAGGCTTGTGGGTTCCCAGGTATGCCATGCTGATGTTCGCGAGATGACGCGGAGGGAACTGATCTGGGCCAGATCCGTGATGAGTTCGTCGGTCATTCCGTCAGCGAAAAATTGCTGCTCCGGATCGTTCGAAAGATTCAATAGGGGAAGAACTGCGATCGATCGAATACGGATGGGCCCGCTAGCTTCGACAGCCACCATTCTCGACGAGTATCGGCACCAACCGAGACGGATAAAAGAACCAGACCGAACTTAATCCCGATAAGCGGATAGTGTGAACTTTGGGCCTGGCTTTTGCCTCCGTTGTCGCGGAAGGCAGAGCGAAACGGGAGGCAGAGCGGAAGGAGGAGCCGGTTCTGGATCCGGTTCGACAGGAGCGACCGGAGCGATGAAACGGTATCCGCGACGAGGCAGAGTTTCAACAAAACGCGGCTCCGCCGCAGAATCGTTCAAAACCTCCCGGATTTTATTGAGGGCCGTGCCCAGACTGCGATCGAAGTCAACAAACGTGTCCGCCGGCCAAAGCCTCGCGCAAATCTGCTCTCGGGTCACGAGTTCGCCCGGACGCTCCAGGAGCATGACGAGTAGTTGGAAGGGCTGAGCCTGCAATCGGACTTTATTTCCGTACTTCAGCAACTCCCCGGAATGTAAGTCCGCTTCGAAGGGGCCAAAGGAGAGCCGACGCGGTGCGGAAAGAGGGGCCCGCATGATGCCCTCCTTAACGATAGGCGTCAAGCGTAACAGGGAGCAGCGAGAGGGTCAAACAGATCGGGTCGCGGCGCGATGGCGTAAGTCCTTTCAATACAGTGCGTTGCCTGTTGAAGAAGAATTGAAGAGTAATTAACGCTGCGTCCATTGCCCTGCGCGACTTGTTCCGTGAATCTCGCCCTCGACCGAGGTGGAAAAAATGAATTCAAGCTGGATCAAGAGCCTCCTGGTGATTATGCCGCTGTCAGCAGTGCTAACCCTATCCGGTTGTGGATCGTCATCCACACCCCAGTCCGTCTCACTCCCGCCTGCCTCGCCTCCTCCCACGGCAGGGAGTTCGGTCGTGGTAATGCCCGCGGCGGCAACCGTCCTCCCCGGGCAAAGCCAGCAGTTCATGGCGCAAGTATCGGGTCTGAGCGACAAGACAGTTACCTGGCAGGTCGAAGGTAGCGGCGGTGGGACGATTACTAGCGCTGGCTTATACACGGCTCCTTCGGCGACGGGCGTCTATACAGTGATTGCCACTTCGTCAGCCGATGCAAACTACAGCGCTGCGGCCGTGGTATTGGTGACAGCAAAGCCATCCCCATTCTCACCTACGGGGAACCTTGTGCATGGACGAGGGTTTCACACCGCGACATTGCTGGCAGACGGGAAAGTGCTGGTCGCTGGGGGCCTTAGATGCCAATAATTGCCTCGCCGGAAACGATTTTGCGGAGCTCTACGATCCGGTCTTCGGATCGTTCGCGCTTACCTCATCGATGATAGATCGCCGGTATGCCCAAACCTCCACGCTTCTGCAAAATGGAAAAGTATTGATCACGGGAGGATTTTCATTTGATTTCGACTGCTCTGATCTAGATACGTCGCCACCACTGACAAGCGCAGAACTATACGATCCATCGAGTGGCTCTTTTACGCCGACCGGCAGTATGAGTGAAGCCCGGGGAGTGCACACCGCAACGCTTCTATCGTCAGGAAAAGTGCTGATTGTCGGCGGCAATATGGCAGTCCATGCTGGTGAGGGCAGCCACAGCTGAAGTCTACGATCCCACAACCGGAACATTTACTCCCACTGCTAAATATGTCCACAGCGCGAATCGGGCACACTGCAACCCTCCTCCTCGATGGCAAGGTGCTAATTGCAGGCGGTATAACATCAGGTTCATCATCCAGCCCGACTCGCAACGGCAGAACTCTACGACCCCTTAACCGGAGCCTTCACGGTCGCCGCAACGATGACGTCGCCCCGCGCCGGACATACGGCCACACTTCTACCGGACGGCAAGGTGCTAATAACAGGTGGCTTCACCGACTCGACTCCGGTTGGGACTGACACGGCCGAGATTTACGACCCTGCCAAGGCATCGTTTCTGGCCACGAACAAGCCTATGGTCGTCGGGACGATGGGCCCATACGGCGACACTGCTTCCAGACGGCACCGTTCTACTCGTCGGAGGGGACAGCTCGGAAGCTTGTTGCGGAGACCTACAGTCCGTCCGATGGTTCGTTTTCGGCTGTCGGGTAGACGACTCCGACCGTCAAGGACATACGGCAACACTGTTGAAGAACGGAAGCGTACTCATTATCGGGGGGCGGGCAGTCGACGACCGCCGAGTTGTATCAATGAGTCAGTCATTGCTCTATCGAGATTTTCCCCTAGAGGTCACGGGCTCGACCCAGGAGACTTTCAATGCGTTGCAATTTGATCACTCTCGTGCCAACTCTTGTGCTTGTCAGTGGATCATTATTGGGCTGTGGCGGCGGTAGCAGCGGCGTTGGCGGCGGTCAGGCCGCTGTGCTGATTAAGGGCTCTTTCGCCGGCACCGGAACCGTCGGGTCCGCCTATTCCAGTACCCTGACGGCGAGCGGCGGCGCCGCGCCCTACACCTGGACGGTTACCGGACTCCCGGATGGTGTGAACGTACAAGGCCCCCCGGCGGTAACACTGACGGTGGCCGGCATCCCCACAACCGCAAGAACTTTTGCCGTCTCAGCGACTGCAACTGATGCCAAGGGCAAGTCCGCCGTGGCACACGCCTCAGTCGCGATCAGTGCAATCGCCTCTGCCGTGGCATGCGTAATCCGCGGCAACGAAGCGGCGCTGATGTCCACGACTCCCTACGCATTTGTTCTCAAAGCAGCTGACGGTGGCTCAAAAGCCGGCAGCTTCACCCCCAATGGCGATGGCACGATTCTATCTGGCGAGTTTGACCACAACGCTGTTACAGGTTCAGATCCAGAACACTTGAATGCGGTCCGCTCTGGCAGCTCGTATGGATTTGGAAGTGACGGTCGCGGATGCCTGATGCTGGCTTTTTCTGGACGTCCGTTCAAAATAACGCTCAGTTTTGTGCTGGGTGCAAAGAACACTTCCGGTGTCTATTCGACCGGACGAGTCATCGAGATTGACAACACTGCCAGTGCCACCACGAATGCTTCAGGAATGATCCACGCTCAGGATCCCTCAAGCTTCACACTGAGTGCACTTAAGGCGAATTATGCATTTGGCCTCAGCGGAAGCCAGCAGCGATTAGCGATTGCCGGGACCTTTGCGAATAGTTCCGGGACACTTTCTTCCGGCTTCGTTGACGTATCCGAAGATGCATCCGAAATCGGGTTTGCCTCGGGGCCACTGACCGGGGCCAGCGGGTCAATCAGTAGTACCTTTTCCGCGAACGGCCGCGCGACTGGAACCTTCAGTATTCCGCTGGGTTCAGGACCCCTGAAGTTCAATTTCGCCCTTTACATCCTTAACGCCTCCGACTTCTACATCATCTCGATTGACAATCTGGATTTTGAAACGAATCCCGATGGCGTTCTGCTCAGTGGAAGGGCCCTAGCTACTGGAATCTCATTCGCAGCGAGCCCGTTGAATGGAAACTATCTGCTGGCCTCGATGGGCTTCGACAGTGACAGTGAACGAAACTACGTTCAAATCGGAGCGCTGCAAGCCGGCGACGCTAACACCGTGCCCGCTATAACCATTCATAAAAATGACGGTGGAGCGTTCAGTACGACCCAGTTTAACGATGGCACGTACCAGGTTACGTCCGGAGGTCGTGTCAGCTTTTCTGGATTGGGACCAAATGCGCCCGTCGTATATCTCACAAGCGGTGGCGATGCAGGTGAGGCCGTCGAGGGCTTTACAGTAAGCACCGACAGATTCGCGTCATCAGGCGTGCTCGTTAAGCAGAGCGTGGCAACTCCAAACTTCTCCGCCTCCGATCTTACCGGAGAGTATGCCGGCAGCACAGAGGAAGATCCCGAGAATATCGACGGGGCGATCGCTTCCGCTTATGTCTTCGACGGAGTTGGCCAATATGCGGCAACCGCAGATGCGAGCAAACCCGGAGCGCCGGTTATTGAAAATGAAATGATTACAGGTCTCTATACCACGGATCCAGACGGGTCGGGCACTATCGACGGAAATACTCTTGTCTATTTGACCAACGGTTCCGAAGTTTTCGCTATGACTAGAGCTGAGGATGAAAACCCGAAATTATTGGTTTTCTATCGAAGTGCCCTTGTTAAGTAAATGCCTGTGCACCTTTTCGAAAAAGACGGAATGCGATCTGGCACGGTGCGCACCAATCGAAAGTAGGGATGTATGCATGCGCTCTTTAACACCTTTACATTACGACTCCTCGGAGCTGTGTTGATTACTCATCTAGGCTCCGCCTCGTCAATACCTGTCGCACAGGTTCCCGCCGATCGTGCGGTGCCGTTTTCGGTACCAGTGGACATCGATCAAACAACTCCTTTGGTACGGACAGATGTTGCCTGTTCGTTGCCACAGCTCTTGCACGGGGTCAGTACAAGGGTGCAGGAGCTAATTACGAACGTTCATCGATTCTCCGCCCGCGAACGAATCGAGCACACAGAGATAAGCAAGAAGGGGAACCCACACCGACCGAGAAAAACCAGCTTTAATTATGTTGCACAGATCAATCAGACTTCGTCCGGATCGCCGAGTGTCGAGGAATTCCGTACTAACACAATTGAAGGTGATGCCCCTGAGGCCGGAGTGGTCGACACTGGCACGGCCATGTTCGCATTGATTTTCCACCAATTTTACATTGAAGACTTCGATATGAGCTGCGAGGGACTGACTGAAGTTAGCTCCAGGCCTGCTTGGCAACTGCATTTTTCCCAGCGCCCGAACCGAAGCAATCTTTTTCACGTATACCGAATGGGTACCAATTACTATCCTGTGAAACTTAAAGGTCGTGCCTGGATTGCGGTCGACAATTACGAGGTGTTGCGATTGCAGACCGATTTGCTTGAGCCTGTAACGCAGATTCACCTACAAAGGGAACACTCAGATATTCAATACGGTGCCGTAGAGTTTCGCAAACAGCATGTTCGCCTCTGGTTACCGCAGACTGCGGAGGTATTTATGGATTATCACGGACACCGTTATCAGCGTCGTCACACGTTCACAAATTTTCGCCTTTTCAGTGTAGACACTGGAGAGGAAATCAAAGGACTTTGGCTAGCCAAAACACAGTAAGCACGTTTCGGGCTCAGGACGACTACATTTGTTCGGGGGATTGTATGGCGGGCGATCACGGTATAGTACACGCCAGTAATGGACATGGCAGAATGGCGCAGATATAGGGGAATAACAGTCAAAGGGACAGTGACAAGCCACTTGGGGGTTTTCATGGTTCTTTCGTTCCGATTTTCCAACGCAAGCTCGATAATGATCCTCGCTTTGGGTCTCATTACACTCTCCTGCGGCGGCAGTTATCCCGCTCCGAGTGGAGGTCAAACTAAGTCTCTGACGAACGTGTCTCTGTACGCACAGTTGGCGCCGTCGATCCCTGCGAACGGAAATCTCAAGTTGATTGCGTATGGAACATACGGTGACCCCACAGGCGCGAATCCTTATTCAAAAGACGTGAGTAGTACCGCGACCTGGACGTCTTCGGACGAGTCCGTGGCAACCGTCACGATGGGTCAAGTAATAGGAACTGGGGTCGGTTCGGTCGCTATCACGGCAAAGCTTGAGGGCCACTCAGGGGTGATGACAGTCGTTGTCGGACTCACACCAGACATTGCCGTAACGCCGGATGGGACTGGAACGTTTAGCCTGTCCCACCCGCAGCGACAGTTTTTTGCGAACGCTACTTACTCAGATAGTACGGTCCTGGATATAACCAACTACGTTACGTGGAGTTCAACCCCAACAGGAATCATGAAATTCGATGATCCCTACGGTCTTCAACCTGGACTGGCAACTTTCACTTCCACCGGCACAGCTACTATTACGGCGACGTTGAAAGCGGGAGAAGAAGGAAGCTTGACGGTGACGGTGGACCCGTAAGCGAGTTGTAGCACGGCTTTACTGAAGACGCATCGAATTCTTCCGTGTACGCCAGGTCCTCGCCGCTGATCACGGATCGTCAAGCCGAGCTTCCTGGCGGCTTCGGTCTGCGGAAGACGCTTGGCAACTGCATTTTTCGCAGCTGCAGAACCGGAACAAGCTCTTTCACGTATACCGAGTGGGTAAGAATTACTATCCGGTATTTGGGCAGCGCGGCCCGGAAAACCGCTCTAGATGAGGGCGTTTGTTTGTTAAAGGTTTTGGGGTTACGATACGCCGAATCGTGGCGAGGCACGCGCCTCGCTACACACGCCACTTCGGAGCAAGTGCTATGTCGCGAGTGCATGTTTTTTTTCTGGGCTGCTGCTTCGTATTCCAGCTAATGGGTGCGCGAGAGAGCCACGCCCAGATGCTTAGTTATTCGACGTATCTAAGTAACGACCCAATGGGGTACGGCCAAGGGCCCATGGCGATAGGCGCCTCCGGTGAGGCATGTTCTATTCTCACTTTTGAGTCTCTGAGCAAGTTTCGGAGTGATGGCTCTGTTATCTATTCCATCACGCTCATAACCCCACCTTTCGTGCATGGTGTCGCCACGGCGGTAGCGATCGATTCTCACGGCAATTGCTACATAGCCGGGCAGGGAGCAATCAGCCCAACCGCCGGCGCGTTTCAAACTATCAACAAGTCGGGAAATGAACAATTTATCGAGAAGTTCGACGGAAGCGGCAATGTGGTTTATGCCACGTACCTTGGCGGAAGTCAGAGTGACGGACCAAAAGGGATGGCAGTGGATAGTGCCGGCAATGTTTACGTCACAGGAAGCACCACCTCAAATGACTATCCGACTCTGCACGCATTCCAGTCGACCCTAGCCAATTCGCAGGACATATTTGTCACGGCTCTCAACGCGACAGGCACCGCCTTGCTCTACTCCACCTATTGGGGTGGGACCGGTACCGATAGTGGCGCTGCAATCGCAGTTGACAGCACCAACAACGCGTATATCGTGGGCACGACAAACTCACCAGATTTCCCGGTGATTGCGCCCTTCCAACCCACCTTTGGAGGCGATGCAAGGATTAGTCCCAACGCGTTGGTGGTCAAGTTGGATCCTACGGGGATGCCCATTTATTCCACATACTTCGCTGGTACTGGCGGCTCATTCGGCTCCGCCATCGCGGCGGAGGCAAACGGCTCCGCGTACGTCACCGGTTCTGCATGGGGCGGCATGCCGGTGGTAAATCCGATTCAGAGCACTACGATGGACCGTTCGGTATTTGTAAGCAAGTTCACTCCGGACGGTTCAGCACTAGTTTACTCGACTTATCTGGGGGAATTCGATGATGCCACCGGAATTGCAGTGGATTCTGCTGGACAGGTGTACATCGCCGGAACTCTGTTCCCGTCTGCTGGACAAGGTGGCGCATTAACGGGCAGAAGCTTACCCCTTGTATCGCCCATTCAGAATACTGTTGCCATTGTATTCCCCCCCGGCGGACTGGCACCTGCTGATGGCTTTGTCAGCGTGATCAATGCCTCTGGTATGGCGCTGGTTTTTTCGAGCTATCTCGGGGGAGAAGATGATGCTGTTTACGGCTTCGGCATTGATGGGTCACGGAATATGTACCTGTCGGGGAATGCGAGTGACGGATTTCCAATCACGAATGCACCCAATGGAACCTACTCACCCATCTATCCACGAGATTCTTGTGACGGGCGGGTTTGCCAGACGATCCAGGATTTTGCGCTTAAGATCAGCCTGTCTTCTGGCACATCCTTCAGCTACCCGATGACCGTAGACCTTCGACCACTCCCCCAACCGATAGGGACTTCAATGCCGGCTGTTTCCGTGCTGATTGGCAATACCAGTGCGTCCGTGGATATTGGGATCAGCAACATAGCAATCCAGGGAGACTTTTCCGAGACAAACAATTGCCCAAGCACGCTGACACACGCGACAAACTGCAAGCTGCAGGTGATTTTCACTCCGACGACCGCGGGACCTCGAACCGGGACAATCACGATCACCGACACCGTGCCAGGCAGTCCCCATGTCATCAACCTCGTCGGAACAGGATTGGTTCCCGGAGTTCAGTTCTCTCCAACTTCCCTCGCATTCCCAGCACAAGCCGTGAGCACGACCAGCGCAGGCCAAATCATTGACTTGAGCAACACCGGAACCGGAGCTCTAATAATTTCCGGCATTAGCACGAGCGGAGACTTCATGGAGTCCAACAATTGTCCAAGTTTGGATGCAGGAAAGGTCTGCGAAATCACGGTTGTCTTTATACCGACGGCTACGGGAAACCGGACAGGCACATTGACGGTTGTGGACAATGCGCCGGGTAGTCCGCATACGGTAAGTCTGTCCGGGACGGGAGCGAATCCGAGCCTCGGTCTGGGGATAACGTCCGGGGGTTCCAGTACGGCAACCGTGGCGGCTGGCAAGCCAACCAGTTATATGCTGGCGATCGGAGGTGCGGGGATCGGCGGAGCCGCTTCCTTGAGTTGCACCGGCGCTCCGACGGGAGCGACGTGCACTGTGCCGGCCACTGAGAATATCGACGCCAATACGCAGACCGCCTTCACGGTCAGCATAACGACCACGCCGCGAACGATGGGGGCGTTGCACTCGCCGGGAGTCGCGAACCCAAGCTGGATCTGGGCCACGGCGATTATGGCATGGGTAGTTCTGAGTCCGAGGAGTGGGAGAAGACGGACGGAGAAGAGTTCTCCCTCGTTGCTCGGGTTGTCGGGGCTGACGCTACTTCTCCTATTCATCTGTGCGTGCGGAGGCGGCAGCGGTGGATCACAGGCGCGGAACGGCACGCCGGCGGGAACCTACAATCTAACGGTGACCGCTACGATGGGATCGAATAGTCAAAGCACTCCGCTGACGCTGATCGTGCAGTGAAGGTTCGGATTGCAATTCAAAGCTAATGGCGGATAACTGCTGATCGCGGTAGGGACACCGGTTGCCCGGTGCCCCTCGGCTAGTGATGGGGCAACACTCCCGTTCCGTAGCGCTGTTCTACTACTTTCGCCTGGAAGATCAGGTTCCTGAGAATCATCTGCTACGGCTGATCGAAAAGATGACAGGTGTGCCTAGACCGCCCAACCCGATCCTAGCGGCAGGGTTAAAGGCGGCCCAACAAAGCAGAGCCGTTTGGATCGACTTGTTCTGATGGACCCATCCCCCGCCTCCTGCAATTGCGATTACCGACAACGCGGCCAGAACGACCCCCAAGCTGCGTCTCGGAGACTTTCATTACCAGCGAGCGCAAGTTGGTGGAGGAGTTGCGCATGCATCTGGCGTGGCGGTGGGTAGTTGCACTAACGCAGTCACAGAATTGGATCTCGGTGCGGGGGCGACGGTGTAAGGTTGAAAATCGCGGATGGAACTTGTATCGGCTGCGCGATGTCCTTTCCGCTTATTTGAATGTTGCTGGCTGTGATTGTTCCATTTAAGGCGGGTTTGACGGCTGTCCCTCGGACTTGGATGTTGGCATTCACATTGCCAGTCATAGTTGTGCCTTGCGAGAGCGCGACTCCGGAGGCGGCTGCAAGTTTTGCTGCTTCTGCGATGGAGACGTTATTTGCCTTCAGGCTCAGGTCCACCAAGGCAGGCGCGGATCTTGAATTTACGGTTCCGTTTATCTGCAACGGCGTGGTCCCAAGTTTCAAAACGAAGTTTCTGACGCTAAGCATGTCCACAGCCAAGTCGTCGGTGAGATCGTATTGCGCCACGATGGGATAGCCTAGTTCCATCCCGTGCATCTTGGCATTCTGGATATTGGTCTCACCTTGAGCGGTCAACTTGCCACCTTGGCTATTGATCTTCGTCTCTCCAGTCAAACTTCCATCGGATCCGTTCAGCGCTGGCGCACTGAAGAACTTGGATAGATCGCTGACCCCGACCTGCTTCAAAGTCAAAGAACCGCGGAACGGTGTGCTCGCCGGTTGCCCTTTAGTGATTGGTCCTCCTTCGCCTTGCAGGCGTGCCTCCTGCGAACCGGAACCTGCCATGTGAACTGCTGCGTCAATGCTGAATGGCTTGGAGGGCGAGAAGTTCTTAAGTGTCACATCGATGTGATCGTACAAGGATGGCATCTTGCTTTTCTGTTGATCCAAAACGGAAATCTGCCCATCGCTAATCTCCAGTTCTCCCAAAGCCAATTGTTTCTCCGACTCCGCTGGTTCCGTAGTCGCTGCTTGTGATGGCGTGCCGGCTCCTGCCTGTGGACTTTCCGATGGATGACCTAAGGAGGCGAAATTCCAGACCCCGGCCTGGTTTTTGATCAGGTTCACAGTCGGCCGCTCAAGGGTGATCGAATCCACCTCAACTTGCTTATGCAAAAGCGGCAATAGCTTTACCGAAACATCCAATTGCTGTGCCTTGACGAAAGACGCTCCCGCTCCAAAATTGGGATCTTCAGCAATCGTTGGGTTCTGGACCTGGAAGCGAAGGGGGAAAAAGCCCAAATGCATGTCACCGAGAGTTACTTCTCTTCCGAGTCTCTTTTCCAGTTCAGACTGAATCGTGCCATGGTATTTGTTGACGTTGAAGGTCACGGTAAAAATCACAACAGCTGCGAGAACAATAACGACGAAGACTCCGAAACCGATTACAAATCTGCGCATAAATCCTCCCGGGCAAGTCGCAGAGGCGGCTGTTCAGTTTGATGAGAGTTCGGCGTCGGAGTTTGGCCGGATAGTTCCGCAAACCGAACCCGACCTCAAGGCGATTTCAAGTGGAAGAGTGTTAGCTCAAATCTACGTCGACTTGGTGGCCATCGGTTCTGAAAGCTAAATCCCTCAAACAAGCACGCGAGGGACCCTCGACCATTCGCTGAATGTTCACCCAGGAAATCCGGTAATTTGGTTTCAAATGGCTGACGCGTGTTCGACAATTTGGGAATCCAAGCCGCAGGGCAGCTATTACCAAGCCTTCAACGCAATTCTCGATGAAGCGAACCTCGACTTCCGCCCATACGACTTCCGGCACTCGGCCACAACGCGAGTGCTCGAAAACCCGGACGTTTCCATCGAAGTTGCGCGTTCAAGCTGTGGACATGTCCGATCGGATGATCTGTCGATACTTCCATGGCAGACTTTCGGCAGTTCGCTCAGCCGTCGTCACTGCTCTAACGCGGATACCTCCGAGGGCTGTCCTTGAAATGCTGGGACCAAAGGCCGTAGTGCAATAGAAGACGGCAGGCGACGACCCGAAGACGAAGGCGTACCGCTTAGATCGCAATGACTGCAGGCTGGCTAGCCTACCTATCGTTAGAAATCACTCACGAAATGACGCGCAGTAGTTTTACTGGTGGGTTCAAAGTCGCAACCGGCTCATATGGCAGCGGAAATGAATCACTCCGTTCAGATTTTGGGAGGATCGCTCGGACGCTGTGCGTTCTTAAGTCCCATTCTTAGCCCAGTTGGCATCTAACAGATCATCGAAAATGAGGGTTACGATGCTGGAGCCGGATTCCAACAGCGAGACTTATCGCACCTCTCGGGCTGTCGGAAGCCTGGCACTCGATACTGGCCTATACCGACACTTAGCATGTTTCAAAACCGGGACCGTCAAGAAGGGGGACATCCTCAAAGCTTGTCCAATCCCCCAAAGGTGCCAATTGGGCCCTGCGAGAGAAACTCAACTAAAGATGTGCCAGCGTTGACAGTAGGCCTGACTGGGATAGTAGACCTAACTTGTGCAAATCCAAGGCGGGCACCCACTTATGTTCCTACGCGAATTGCGTAACCACCATAAAGGGTGAATCAGTTTTTGTTTTTGCGGCGGGAGCTGTCGCAAGAACGCCTTTACTTCATCCCGCGAATAACCTCGTCAAGCTTGTCTGTCAGACTCTTTGTGGCTTCGTGAAGTTGGATCAGCTGACCAGCTTTCAGCTGCACGTCGGTACTCGTCAAATCCTCCTGAATAGCCTGGCATAATTGGTAGGTCGCACGCATTCGTTCCGCGGCTGCGAGCGAGACCATGCTCCCCCAATCCTTGCCCGTGATTTTCAATTCAGCATACTGATAGGCTGCCCACGCCGTGTTCCTTACCCTATTCACTGCATCTCGGAAGTCGGCAAGGATACGAGGATCTAGCTCGCCAGTCACAAGCAGGCTCTGTATCCCGGCGAGTTCCTCAATTGTGGTCTTGAGTCGTTCCGAGGTGTCCTCGGCGGTCTCGGCGATGGGATTCACTGAGCCCCTCCGATTTGTAATGTAGCAGCAGTTTAGGGAGGGCATGAATGCCGAAAGGACACCGCCTTCAGGACCGTTCAACGCTGTTGTCATCGTTCCCCAAGGCAAACGTCGGGTATCGAACACCGCACAATTGCTCGGCGTGATATAAGCATTTTCTCATCTTGCGAGGGCATCGACGCCACCAAGACCTCACGCGCGGAGGGGTTTGGAGGGGGAATTCACGCGATGAAGCACCTGAGCGTCCGCTGGAATCCGGCTACAAGGGAATGGTACTGCACAGAGTGTGGTCGAACCTCCGCTCACACCAGCGTGCAGGAGGCACACGTAGAGTTGGATCAGTATGACTGCCAGCTCACTTCGGTCGATGTAACCAGCGTTCCGCCAGGAACCGCAACCACGCGGCTTATAAGGAAACCCTACAAAATGACACTGAAAACGGAACGGAGCGGCAGCCGGTTCGTTGTGACCAACGCCGATGATGGCAGGCCCTTAATCCGATTGGAACTGTTTCATGACACCGTGGCGGGCCTGAGGTCGATCACAGTCGGATTTGAAGTGCTTAAGTGGCACAACGCTAGAACAAACCCGAACTCTGGTGGATTCGATGAATGAAAGGATCATCGGGGTGGCTGTCTCACCGAAGTGAGTTTAGCGGATTCGCTAAGCTTAGACTCTTAGACATTCGGACGCCATGTAGATAGACATCATCTTTCAGTTCGCCGATAGACGGGATTAAGGATGTCGATAAGTGGCTCATCGTCGGACTAATAACTTGGCGGCTGCGAAAAAAAGATCGCTTCGATTTTGCTCTAGCCAGGTGCCGCCAGAGCGGTGAGCAGAACGGCTCCTCCGATTGCTAGGGCGTCCCCTTGCCGCAGATCCGGTCACCGCCCGCGAATCTTGGGCTGCGGCCGACAGTTAGGCTGCTCATCAATTTGCTCATCAATTAAAGAAAGCATCTGCTGGACGTTCTCATCTTTCGGTTCTCCCTTTGCCTCCAGCTCGGCTTTGGCAGCGGTGGCATCGAACATTTGGAAAGAAGGAGCCCTATAGGGCCGCTTTGCGTGTTTGCGATCCCGAGCCATAATGCACTTCCGTTTCTGGCCGCCGTTATTATATTTGGCATTCCAGCGTTGCCAACAAAAAGGCAACGGTGTTTTGGGATGCACAAACGCATTGTGCCTATAGGAGGGGCTGACGATCAAAAACGCAATATTGAGTCGGTTTTCCGACGCTGGCAGGCTTTTGCCGTTCAGACGTCGGAATGTCGCCGATCGCCTTTAGAACGAACAAGCCCGCTGTGGGCCAGCAGGGGCTGACGAGTCGGCGTAATCTCCCGTCGTCTGCCTGCTTGAACCGCATCATTTGCAGAACGAGGCCATTGCCGTGCCTCTGACACTCGGATTCTAATCACAGTTCGGCTGAGTGGGCCTTCAATTCTCTGGTGGTCCGTCAGGCTCATTTTCGTAGATCGCCATTCGTCTCAGTTTGTTGCTCTTCGCTTTTCCTCTCTTCTGTTCAAGTGTTTTCGTTGATACACATCCCCGATTCAAGGTCCATATTCCGACGGATCTTGGGGTAAACCGTCGGGTTACCGACTAAAACCACAAATCGCTCGGTTTTCGAACATTTCAGAGCAATTTGCGGGCAACGCATAGGGTGGTCTCACCGACCGCACAGGAGATCCCCATGAAAATGCTAATTCGCCTCGTCCTCGTGACCATGTTGCTTGTGGGAGGAATTTCAACTGCTTCATTCGCCGATGGCGGTTCGCCTATGCCCACCTGCTCACCGGGACATTGCGGGGGCCACTAAATAGGCCGAGGTAAACACAGCTCGTTGAATTGTTCTTGTGGGCCGCACAGTTTGTCGGTACTCTTTCAGCGCGGCCCATGAGTGTTTCCTACGCGCGACCAAAGCCCTGTGGTTGACGCCGCTTGTGCTTCAGGCTGCCATCTCGGTCGTCATGCTCCGACGCCGACTGGTGGAGATATTCCCGATCTTTTTTGCTTACACCGTCCTTGTTCTTTGCCGGGAAACCGCCCTGCTATTCCTTCGATACCCTGGCGATCTCTACTCCCTGGTTTACTGGTGCAGTGAAGCGCTTGCGGTTCTTCTGGGCCTGGGAGTGATCTTTGAGACAGTAAGGCATATTTTTGCACCCTATCCATTCCTTCGAACACTCATGAGGCTGGCGTGGATTGCCGGCATCATTGCCGCAGTCACAGCGATCCTCATGTTAGCCTTCGCAGACAACGTTACAGGGGCTGACCGAATTTTTGAACTCATCATTCTCGTGGAACGCTCTGTCCGGTTTTTGCAGGCTTGTTTGCTTATTCTGGTGATCGCGCTCATGTCCCGCTTAGGGGTAACTTGGCACCACTATTCGGTCGGGGTCGTCGCCGGCTTCGGGATTTACTCCGCGTTGGATCTTGGAATCTTGGAATTTCGCACCCATCTACATTTTATAAACGACGCCGGATTGGTGTTACTCTCGTCTGCGGCCTACAACGTCGCAGCCGTGATTTGGGCTTTTTACTTTTTACGGTCGTGGCGGAAAACGCCAATAGACTATCTACCTAAAACCAATCTGGCGGAATGGAATGAGACAGTAAGCGAGTACGTTGACCAATGGCATCGACGATATTAATTCTGGGTGTTGTCGCAACGCTTCTAGCTCTTGCATGGTCACTTCTTCGCTGCGGGCATCCGGAAATCCGTTCTTTCCAAGATTGGGAACAAAGAAAGCACGAAATTGACATCCACATTTTTCGGTTATTGATTGACCCTGATGAGGAACGCTACCTTAGCAACAATCTGCCTCGTGATCAGGCCCGAACTTTTCAAAAGCAACGTGTTCGTTTGGCGCTGTGTATTCTGCGGTTAGTTGAGGAGAACGCGAGCATGTCGATGAGGTTGGGACAGCTTGGGAAATTGAAGAGAGATCCGGTGCTTATACAGATGCTAATGAACTGATCGGCGCAGCAATCCAGCTCCGACTGAGTCTGCTGACCGTTAGACCTATCTTGTATCTAAAATTGTTGTTCCCGTCTGGGACGATGTTCGTTTCCGCTTTCGAAGTCAGGTATCAGAACTTGATAGATCTTCAAGTCCGAGTCCAGCAGTACAGTCAGCAAACCCCAATTTGACCCTAGCCATCAAGTTAGGCTGAATAGCATGGGGGTGGCCTTTGCCCGACTCAAATCCACAGTTGAGGCTCTACTTCGAAGAGACCGCAATTCGGCACCAACGAAGCGACGCTTCGTGGGGGCTCGCTCTGGTGCTGCGATAAGGCGGATGAAGATTTCTTTTGTGAGTCCTCCGGTTTCGATAGGGATGGAGAAATCTCTTTTTATTGAAAAATCGGCATTACACCAACACCGCTCAGTCGAACCGCCGAGCTGGGCATTGTTGGTCTAGCAAGACTCAATAGGTCCTACCGCACTGGCCATCGTCTCCGGGCCGGACCGCGAAACCGTCCACGATTGGTGCAATTCGGCGAATCTGTATTGAAAAAGATGGTTCCAGCCTATGAGTAAATTGGCGGATATCCGAACCCTCCTTTTGCGCCTGCGCCTTAAGCTAGTCGCGGATTCTGGGGCCACGGGCCTTACGGTCGGCGATCCCGAATTCACCCGTAAGATCGAAGAACTGAATCGCATGAGTCACACCCTTGGGCTGGCCGTCCGAGAATTGAAGAGTGCTCACCACGTCACTGCTGCGCGAGAGCAGAACCTTTGGAATATCCCGCGAGACAACAGGTACGGACCAACGGCATCGGTAGCGGGTCAGCAGCGGGACATCAACGAACTAATTTCTGAGGCTGCCGAGATTCAGCGGTTGGTGGAAAAATTAATCGGTCGCATTTGCGCTGGGAACGAGCTGCGGAGCAGGCAATACAGGACGAACCCGCATACGTACCGCACAGTCAGGCGCATTTCCATGCGAGTCCCGAAACGGCAGTCATCATGGCGTATGTGGCGATCCGAGGTCTGGTTCGTATATCCAAGAAAATCGCAGCCAAGATTCGATCATGAGTTTGCAAGCTTTCGGTTTCCTCAAAGGCAAACCCCTGGGGGAAGGATCGTCGGTGAAAACTCCTTTGGACAAAGTTGCTCAAACCCCCCGCGCAGGCGATGTTTCAGTTCGGGCTAATTGCGGTCGGCGGAGCATTCGGATGCAGGTTATTGATCAAGGCGTCCGTGCATTTGTCGAGCTTGTCATTCCGAGATTTCAACTCATTTTCAAGCACTGCTATTCGACGACGATCTGTCGCGCCAGAGGTTGCGGAGCGGAAAATGACGCCCGAAATGCAGCCGACGATGTAGATCAGACCTAGAATCAGGAACCTTTTCATAAGCTTTGGGCTTCGGAATCTTCGTGGGAATGGCATTCGTTTTTTCCATTACTTATTCTAAATCTTCGACAATGATCCATCCGAAGAGAATAGGAAGCTGTTCTAATTTGATCACTTATTCGGGAAACAGAGCAGACGAAAGGCTTCACGTCTCCCGATGGGGTCAAGCATAAGCCCAGACGGGCAATTCGTGTTCTGGTCCTGCATGATTTGCCAACGCTTGCCCCGCCTGACCACCACAAAATTGAGAGACACGAGAATCGTGGGTGGCAATTCGTGGGTTCAAATCCCTGCTTAGGAAGGCATCAATGGCGAGAGGCCAGGTTCCTTGGCAGTTCCAAGAAGAATTCAACCGAAGCCTCGGCCGCGATAGGGCAGCAATAAGATAACTGATTGATATCAAGCGCTGTCGGCGTGACGTCGTCAATGGGGAAGGCAGGTGCGGAGAGCCTGAATTTTGGCGGTAGGCACGGTTATGATGTAAATTACCGATCGCCCGGGAGGTCGAAATGGAAATCCCGGACTAGTAACTGTTTTCAGAGTTTCGAATGATGACGTGACTAGCCAATCATAACTTGGAGCATGAAAATGAAGATCATGGGACATCGAGTGCGTTCGCTTTTGTACGTGGCGGTGATGGTCGGCATCGTCGCGTTGACCGTGTTTGGTCAGGCGCCCGCCAAGAGCAAGTACGATGGGTCTTATCAGGGAAAGTACGAGGGGACGTTTGCGGGCGACGCCGCGACGGGATCCGTCGCATTTTCCGTGGCGAACGGTGTCATTACCGTGACAGATCCCGGTCAGGGCAAGGGAACCGTGGATTCTTCCGGCTCGGCGACTTTCAGCGGTTCACTCGGGGTGGCGAATGTCACTTGCAAGTTTGTTGGTGCCTTCGGCTCGCCAAGCGGCGCACAGCAGAGCGCTCACTCTTCGGGTTCGTGGTCGTGTGCCGGGTCCGGGCAAACCGGAAAGGGCACTTGGAGCGCGGATCGACAGTAAGTGAAGTGAGTTCGGTACCCTTCAAATTCGCGACCGAAAGTGCTACTGCTACTACCACGCCGGCGACCTCGCCCCCCGCGGATTCTCCATGTGCCAATCCAGCGGATTGACGGAAGCGGCGTGAACTCGTATTACGAGTTCATTGTTCTTCGGAACTGGCTGATCGAGGTCCATTATTTCGAGGACCTTTCCCGACTGGGCCTTAGTATATGCGGCGGCTCTCATGTGGAGTGAGATGGGTGTTGGTGCCGGAACGAGGAGGCGATGTTGCTGTGTATAAGCAACCGTACGCGAATCGTGTCGACTCATTCTACGCCGGGATGCCAAAAAGCATAGTTGATTAACGTTTCCCAGTAAATACTAATCCTGGAGGGACTTGGAGAATAGCCAAGGAAATAACTTTGGTTCCTCGTAAGCTTTGTTCCAGCAGGGGTGTCCGACTCCTGGATATTCGGCGTAGTGAACTTCAGCGCCGATCTGCTTCATTGCTTCGGTCATCCGTCGAGATTCGGTGACCGGAACAATGTCGTCGTCTGCTCCATGAAAGATCCAGACGGGTGTCTTGCCGACTCGCTCGGCTGCGGCCAAGTAGATCTTGGGTGAGTTTGGTGGAGTAACTTTCGCAAGATCAGGGCTGGCATTCAGCGCTGCGCCCGGAGGGTGAATGCCGCCACAAATCACTACAAGAGCCGCGAATTTTCCTGGATATTTCTGAGCAAGATGCCACGCGCCAAAGCCTCCCATAGATACTCCGGTGAGATAGGTCCGCTGAGAGTCCCCATGGAATTCCTTAGTCGCTTGTACCATCACGGCCATGGCTAAGTCGTCCATGGGGGGCAGCATCCACCAAAGATTTTTCGGACATTGGGGCATGACTACGATTGCCCTGATGGTGCGGTGGTTGGAACGGATGGCGGTGCCGATGCCTACGTCGGTTTGCAGCAAGCCGTCGTCCCCCCGCTCGCCGGCGCCATGAAGGGCAAGGATCAAAGGCCATTTTTGTCGAGGCGTCCAATCTTCCGGAACGAATACCTGATATTGAAATTAACGGATTGGATCGTAATGGTGCGGTCGATGAACCCCGTCTCGTGTTTTTTTGCGTAAGCCGGGAACGGGGCTAACAGGCAGAGAAACAAAAATGTTATCAACGCTTTTGAAAAAACGGCCAACGAGCGCCTCCGAGGGTAGACTTTAACACGAAATTTCCGCCTAGCACGGCCGGTTTTCGCGTATTCGAGCGTCGAATTCGAGTGACGGTTGGCTCCCAGATGGCGTCTAAGTAATGTGAGCACGGGACGCCGATTAGAACTTGATGCGATGCGTGGAGTGATGCTTGTCTGGATTGCTTTGACGCATCTGCCCACGGCTGCAAGTTCGTGGGTAAATCAGCCCTTTGGTTTCGTGGGTGCCGCGGAAGGTTTCATTTTTCTCTCGGCGCTGTTCACCGGACGGATTTACTTCCGTATCGCGGAACACGACGGCTATCGAGCGATGACGCGAAAATTGTGGACACGCACGCTGCACTTGTATAGTTATCATGGTTTGTTGCTGGCTTTTGCATTCTTAGTGGCAGTGCCCATTGCCTCCCATGGCGATCGCCCAGGCCTTCACAATCTCCTAGATTTTTACTTCGCTGCCGGGGCTAAGCAAGCGGTTTCGGAAGCCGCCCTGCTCAATCGACGTGAACGAAAGAAAAAGTGATGTACATGGGCAGGATGTCGAGCAAAGGCGGCCGATAAATGAAAAGGCTGCGGCGCCGAGACATAGAATAAAAAGGCGCGTTTGCTAGTCGCGGGGAAGAATTTAAATTATTGTGCAGCGGTTGAATGATGAAGCGAATCCGGGGCACGTGTTTCAAGCAATCGCTACATCCACTGCGTTGGGAGTCCCAAGTCATTCGGCGGAGGCGAGGAAATGCGGAGACCACGGTTGCTATTCGATCTTCTGCTCACTATCGCGCTAACTTCAGGAGTGGTCGGATGTCACCGGTCCACGAATGCTTCCACCCCGGACGCTGCTCAAGATGAATTTTCTGCAGGCATTCCTAAGGGCACATGACAAGAAGGACCAGGATGCGGAGCAAAAGCTGGTGGATTGGGATGATGTGACGGAATCTTCCCGCGATCACTTCATTGGCGAACTTAAGTCAGGCCTTGGCGTGAAGATTACGGCAAAGATCGAAAATATGCCGGCTGCAAATTTTAGCGCCCGCTATAACATCCCACCTGAGAAGTTCCTCGTTGTTGTTTGTGATGACGCGCGTGGCCCGATTACTGTGAAATTTCCGATTGCCAAAAAAGATGCCGATATTATTTCGCTCTGCGCAAGGAATGAGCACATCGCATGCCTCGTATCCTTGTCCTGGTCTCGTCTCGCACCGGGCTCAGGAACGTGAAGGTCTCTGATTTTCAATGAGTTTGTCGCTTCTGTGTGCCGTGCCTTCGGGACTCTAGCCTTGCTTTTCGCCACTGCGGTCCCTGTTCTTTCCACCATCGTCGCTTGCATTCCTTTTGCGCAACCGAGGCACAACCTCCTGAGCAATACTGCTGTTTGCCCTTGTCTGCGATGAAGAAAGGATTCTGGCAGTCGGGGTTACGGCATCGCCGCCGCCGATGCAAATTCCGCTGCAAGCAATCAAGCGCCTGGAAAATGGGTTTGTCGAGTGGCGGGGCTGGCAGATCCTTATGGGTATCGGAAGCGCCATATAGCCGACGCCGCAAGATGAAGAGTCTCCATTCGGCTAGATATTCGTCCTCAGCGATCCAAATGTTTCGCAGGTTGTCTCGCAGATGTTCGATTACCACCCGGTGAATGACGGCCGTTTCGATAGAATACAATGCACCAGCATTCCTCAGTCTGTCACCAATGATCGGGAGAAGCGCAATGACATCTTCTTTGCGGTTCACCGACGGCAAGAACTTTGAGTAAAGCGAGAAGGCATATCCGACATCGCCCGGAGCTACATTCACGATCTCGTTCAGAAAACACTTCAATTTGTGGTCAGACTCGGCATCCGCTGGGCGCGGCGCGCCCTTCACTCTACATTCTCCTTCTATCCCCCCTGAGTTCATTCTCTGAAGTTTTTCTGTGGTCGGAAGCAATTTAATTCCTGCTGCCGACGAGACCCCCGACACATGCACCATATACCGTTCCCCCGGCTGGAGGTCGTTTTCTTCTTGCTCTTGCTCGCTCGTGCCCTCTATTCCTTCTCCACCACCGACGCTTGTGACCTCGCTGACCAAATGCGACGCAAGCCTCCGAACAAAACCGCCGCTGGGCCACGTCCGTGAGGAAGAAAGGTGTATGGCAATTCGGATTTCGACAGATGTGCAACATATGGAGGTTCCGGTGAACCCAGTGAAGCACTTGCTGAAGCGGTGCCTCAATCGGTGCCAGGGTCATCCACTTTTGCATGTCGTTGTCCAAAATCGGTCCTGAGATTCATTTCTAACTGCGCCATGAAGATCCGCCATTCCGCATTGTAATCGTCCTCCGCAGACCATATTGCTCGCAGCCAACCACGAAGTTCCCCCACAACGGAGCGGAAATAGATTTGCGAAAGCTCCTTTCGCGCTCCCTCCGGAGTCCTCCATCTCTGATGATTCCATGAAACAAGGTGTTCAACGTCGTGTTCCTTCGTAGGGAAGAATTCTTCGTATCGGAGGAAGAAATAGTCCTTGGCGCCGTCAACCTGGTGGTCCTCTACATTGACAACCTCAAGGACGAAAGCTTTTAGTTTGTGTTCAGAGATTCTTCTCTCTATTGCTAGAGTTTTTCCTCTCTTCGCTCGCCTGACTAACCTCTGATTCATGCGTCGGCTCTTCATGCTAGAGATTTACTGCCCCATTCTGCGCTAGATTATAACGCCATGCAACGATCCTGCTACCCCCGCATTCTAAAGGTGAACGGGCTAGTTTTAGAAACACACCGTTAGACAGCAACGATTTGCAATGAGGATTAGTGCCAAAAGACAGCGTCTGCGCGTGAAGGCCACGAACGGCGCATAAATTGCGTTCCTACGTGGTCTCAAGCAAATTCGAAAGGAGCACCATGGCGAAGAACATGAATCCATTCAACAAGACGCAGTATGGAACACGACCGACCAATCTTACGGTCTCCAACGTAAAGGCTGCCATGTCCTTTTATCAAAGGGCTCTTGGCTTTGCCAAGCGCGGCGTGATCAATGCCCCGGATGGCACGCCTATCCGCGCGGAGCTGACATTGCGTGGCACGATGTTGATGTTAGGGCCGGAAAACGCAGTGATAGGTTGGCGCCGTGCCAAGACCGTTGCATTCTCGCCGCCAAGCTTGTACCTGTACGCGGAAAACGTGGATGAAGTAGTGGCGAAGGCGGTGGATCTCGGAGCAACCGCCCAAGGCCAGGTGATGGACATGTTTTGGGGCGATCGTTGCGGGACGATAGTGGACCCCAATGGATACACATGGATGCTGTGCACGGACGCTGAACCCAATACATACGAAATGAAAAGGAAAATCGCGGAGCTAGCGAAGCGGCGACGGAATAGATCAGGCGCTTACTAGCGGTCTGTCGCAGTGAGTTCGTTACTCCGGACGCGCGGGGGGTCAGAGTATTTCCACAGGATGGGGCGAGCATTGGCGAAGCAAGCGTTGATGTGCGACGGAGTTTGCGAGCATAGTCAGAGACCGAGGTGAAAACGCCCGGCGCGATGACCTCGCGCTCGATCTTGGCGAACCAGATCTCGACCGGGTTGAGTCAGGAGGAGTAGGTTGGGGTGAAGTGAAAGCGGACTCGCGGATGTTGTTGGAGGAACTCTCGGACGGCCTGAGTTTGTGCGCGGAGAGATTGTCGAGGATGATGTGAATCCGAAGGGGCTCGGATTCGCACGTTAGATCCAAGTACCGATTTCAGGCCGCAACTATGAGGGCTTTTTGTGGGCGCCGGCAATTGCGTTCCCACGGGGCTTCAGGCAAACAATTGTGAGGTCAGAAATGAGCGATCCTAAGGTAAAAACGGAAGGGACCGACGGGCAGGTCAAAGGCGAGAACACTTCTACTGTCTCGGAGCGAAAATTGGCGGCTAATCTAGAAAACGCCAAGCGCTCCACAGGCCCACGAACACTGGAGGGCAAGGCGAGAAGCCGTTTCAATGCCTTAAAGCATGGGCTTTTGGCAAAGCAAATCATGTTTAGTCCCGATGGTGCGCTGCTCGATGAGGGGTTGCATGAGCTATTCGAGAGCCTCCGGGACAAGTACGGACGCGACGATGTACGGACGGAACTTCTCATCGAAGGTGTCGTGGCCGACCACTGGCGCAACCGGCAAGGCCTTCGGTGCGAGATCCAGCATCTCGCTCCGGCAAATGCGTATTTTGGCCCACAAAGTAGCCTACCCAACCTGCAGCGTTACACAACAGCCAACCGCCGCTCAATGTTGAGAAGTCTCGAACTGCTGGACAAGGTTCAGCCAACTGAATCTGATTCGGGAACGGTGCAGGATCCGGACGAGTAGAACTTAACTCAGGGTTCCGAAGGGGACGATGGAATCGAAAGTCGCCGAAGACATGCCTAAGCCTCGGTCTATGGACCAGATAGACTGAACAACGGAGTTCCGGGGACCGCCCGCGCGCGAGCTAGATCGCAGAATAAATCGAAAAGCAATCTGGTCCGACACCAACTAAATGACCTCCTTTGCGTGCCGCAAGCCTTTCGCGATGAGTGCCGTCGAGAGCATAGCCTGTGATCAAGAGAAGTTAGCCTACGACGCCTCGAGCGTCTGCAGGAGCGCCGCAAGGAAGAACCAGTCCTTCCTTTCCTGAACGTGGACGTGGCCGGAAGGCGCTCGACAATGTGATCGGCGTTTTTATGAAAGATTACGAAACGAACCCAAGAAATACTCCTGTTTTCAAACAGATGATATGCGCGTAGATGCCAATAACTAGGGTCCCAAAACCGTTGCGCATGCCACGCAACAGCAAGAGTTGTCAGATAGCCGACAAAACGCGCCGCAAGATCGCGCCTACGAAAGGACCGCGGGTACCAAGAGCTCTGAGGTGGAGACAAGCAGATGAATACCCTGATACTCCGTGATACCGTGATTCGAAGTCGAATTTGGGACTAGAAACACTGCACGAAAACCCGATCTGTAGTTTCGCCTTCCGTTGAATTTGGACGAGCCGAAGTGCAAGACTGCGGCAAGCAATCCGATCGGATGAAACCAACCACACTTGGAACTTGACGAATGGCGAATAAAAGGCGAATATATTGCTCGTCGACAAATCTTGGGGATCTGTTCCGAGATCTTGGGCACCACAGGTGCAGTATGGCATAAGGAATAGGGGTTGTCGGTGCGACGTAGCCAGAGGAAAGGCGGCATTTGTTTTGTGCAACCTGGTTGCTTTTGTGCAACCTGGTTGCACGAAATGGCCCGGGTCAGGCGCTCCGTGTCTGTTACCGGCAGACAAGGGTTTAACGGAAATCAGAATCAGCAGCAAGCGATTTCATCGAAGCGTGGGATCAGGCAGCATAGGTGGACAGGCAGTGGGAGGCCGTAGTCACGTCGAGCAAGGTGGCGGCAGTGGCGAATCCCGCCAGCATCAGAAATTTACGATCCATTATCCTTGGTTTCTTTGGTTCGCTCGAGGCAAACAAGAAAATGTGCTGCGAGGGTTCCGTAGCCGATGGGCCGTCGACAAGAGTAGAAGGAGTCTGTTTCTGGGCCGATGCTTGCGGAGCAAACGAAAATATAAGAGCCAATACTACAAGCCAAGTGAGTGCAACGCCTCTCATGTCTATTGTGCTTTTCATTGTCCCTTCCCTTCGTGTAGTGGGCTGCTCCTTTCATCGGCAATGTCTGCCCGGCGCATAGCGGACATGGCGTCCGTGGGACTATGGAAGGAGCTCTGCCGGAGTCGTGTCGCCGAGGTTTGCCGCCAGGGAATGGTCTTAGCGAGGTGCGAGTCGCCGAAGCGGGATCGCGCGGCCTATCACTCGTTGAAATTATTTCCAATACAAAATCTGAAAAATCTCATCCAAGTTATCCACAGCCGGAACCTGCTACGTCACTTTCCGCATTCGGAAAGTCCGTTTAATTTTCTTGCATCACTCCTACGAGTGAAATTCTGAAATAGGAAGTTCCGCAAAGATGGATTGGGCTAAGTCGCGCGACGCCCATTTTCTTGGATTGCAAACAGCGGTGATTTGCGTTGCATGCGAGTTAATCAGCGAAAATAATACTGCGCACTGTCTGGCATGCGGCAGTAGTGCCTTGATTGGGTTGTCGCGAGTGTTGGGTGGATCGCTGCGCGGCCAACAGACCGCGCACCTGATCGCAGATGCCGAACTCGACCGCCTGGTGCGTGAGTTGCTCCATACTGTGCCGCTAGCCTTGGGGGCAGAAGACGAAAATCATCTGCCGGTGTCCTTTGCCACGCTCGCTCCCGGAAGAAGCCACGTCCGATCTTCAAGCGGAGCGGCATCCGGAGGTCACGGGATGCAGTCTCTGGCCACGGAAATTGATCTGGAGCCCGCCATCAGCGTGATTGCCGAGCGGGCGCAAAGCCTGACCGGCGCCAGCGGCGCGGCGATCGCGTTGCGTAAAGGTGACGAAATGGTCTGCCGCGCACGCGCCGGCCGCACCGCTCCCGATCTGGGAGTTCGTCTGCAATCCGATTCCGGTATTTCGGCTGATTGCATCCGTACGGGCGAGGTCCTCCTTTGCGATGATGCTGAACAGAATCCTCAGGTCGACCTTGCGGCTTGCCAGAGGCTGGGTGTGCGATCAATTCTCGCTGCGCCCCTGCGTTATTTCCGCCGAACCCTCGGCGTGTTCGAAGTTTTTTCCGCCACCCCATATGCTTTTGCTGCGCGCGATGTCGCTACCATGCAACTGCTTTCCAGCGTGATGGTCGCCGCCATCTCCCGTCTGTCCAATTCCCAGCGGCAACTCCGGCAAAGCGCCTAAGCTACTGTCAACGCGAGAGTTATTGACCCGTTCCCCCCGCGGCAAAGCGCTGCCGTGCAGCATGGGGGTCTGGGTTAATATGTTAGTAGCTCAGCATGGAATTCACCGGGCCAAACCCGACCGAAACGTCCCGGCAACCCAAACCCATCATCGAACGCCGTGGTTCTCTACGTCTCGCGGTGCATAGTCCAGCCTATGTCAGCCTGAACCTCTTTTCTCATGATAAAGCTGATCATCATAAAGCTGAACTCAACGAAATTCTGGATATCAGTGACGAGGGCGTGTCCGTCCAAACTTCGTCTCCGCTGGAAGTCAATCGCGATCTGAACTTGAGCCTGGATCTTTCAGAAACTAAAACGCGTATCGACACGAAGGGGCGGGTGGTCTGGTCCAATCGTTCGGGACGAGCTGGAATCCGTTTTCCGAAATTGTCCGATCAATCTCTGCGCCAGCTCAAAGAATGGCTTTTCGTAAATATCCTCACTGCATTTGATCACGCGACGTGGGAAGGGAAGCGCGAGCGATAACCCTCTTGGTCTAAATCGGCCTTCCAATGGTTCTATGTTGTTGCACAATGGTCCGCAAGAAGTCACCAAACCAGAAGTGACCGAACTAGAAGCGACAAAGGACATGCCAAGCGAAGGGCCATCCCGTCCATCTGCTCGCGAGACCAGGAGCGAGGCCAATGCTCTCCAGAAAGAGCTGACGGCAGGTGGCTACGTTGGCGATGCCGCGCTTCAGTTGATTGCCGAGCGGATTCTGATTCTTACTCGCGCCACTGGAGCAGCAATCGCATTGGCCCAGGACGATGCCATGCTTTGCCGGGCCAGCGCTGGATCGGATGCGCCGCCGGTTGGCAGCCGTTTGCAGGCTAGCTTCAGGATTCTCCGGAGAGTGTGTTCGCACCGGTCGATGTTTGCGCTGCGACGATTCCGAAACCGATGATCGGGTAGATCGCAACAGTTGCCGTGCGCTCGGTGTTCGTTCGATCGTAGCTGTGCCAATCCGCCCAGGCAGCCGGGTTACCGGACTGTTGGAAGTTTTCTCATCCCAGCCCTTTGCATTCAGTCCAGATGACATAAGTGTGCTGCGGCAGTTGACCGGAACCATTGTGTCAGTCATAGGCGACGGCGCGGCGGCAGCCGTCGCATCGCCCTTCCTGCCGAAGCCATCTCCAGCGGCAGTGGAGGCACCACGGGTCGCACCAAGAGTTGAGGAGAAGCCGGCTTTCTGTCGCAATGGCGGGCACCACGGCGGCGGCGAGCGTTTCTCCTCGTCCTGGTTTTCAAAAGATGTTGCTGGCTGCTGCGGCGGTAACTTTTGCTCTCGCCTTGTTGTGGTTAGCCGCGCCATGGTTCTCGAGCACGGATCCGGCAGGCTCGCAGCAGTCAGCAAACCAAGGATCCGCAAACCGCAGCGTCAAAGCCCCGAACGGTACCGGCAGAGATCAGTGACTTGACCGGTCTGCGCAAGCTGGCCGAGCAGGGCGATCCAGCCGCGCAGTTCGCCCTAGGAGCGCGCTACGCCACGGGAGAAGACGTGAAACAGGATTACTCCGAAGCGGTGCGCTGGTTTTCCTTGGCCGCGGACCAGGGGCACATCCTGGCGCAGGCAACTTTGGGTGCCTACTATTGGGCAGGCAGAGGCGTCCCTCCCGACATGAGCAAGGCCTACTTCTGGTCCGCGCTGGCGCAGGCAGGAGGAGACCAAGCCAGCAAATACCGGGTTGCTGTTCTGACCTCGCGCATGAGTCGCGCAGAAATACTGGCTGCACAGCAGCAGGCCAACGACTGGCTGCGCAGCCACCAGATGGCTGGTAACACCATTCCGTCGCGCTAGCGTCCCGTGTTGAATCACGATTGTTGTGATCGTCCAAGCCTGGTCAAGATCGATTGAGGTTCTTGTGCCCTCTCTTCGCGACATCGTTTACCAGAACGTCCGTGAAGGTGATCTCTACGAAAAACTAGAGAACAATCGGATCCGTTGCCACGCCTGCGGACATTGCTGTCCTATTCCGGAAGGTCAGCCAGGAGTTTGCAAGGTCCGCTACAACCAGGGCGGAACCTTGTATGTTCCGTGGGGTTATGTGGGTGGAGTGCAGTGTGATCCGATCGAAAAGAAACCATTCTTTCACGCCCACCCCGGGGCGCTTGCCTACAGTTTTGGAATGCTCGGGTGCGATCTTCATTGCTCGTATTGTCAAAACTGGGTCACTTCGCAAGCTCTGCGTGATCCCGATGCTGTATCGACTCCGCTGCAAGCGTCGCCCGAAGCTTTGGTGACTGACGCCATTCGCCAAGGCGCAAAAGTTTTGGTCAGCACCTATAACGAGCCGCTTATTACCAGCGAATGGGCGGTTGCCGTGTTCAAGGAAGCCCGCGCCGCAGGCTTATTGACGGGATTTGTTTCGAACGGCAACGGCACGCCACAAGTGCTGGAATATATCCGACCCTGGATTGATCTTTACAAGGTTGATCTGAAAAGCTTCGATGATCGTCACTATCACCAGTTAGGCGGACGGATCGGGCCGATCCTCGATACCATCCGCCGCCTGCATGAAATGGGGGTTTGGGTGGAGATTGTAACTTTGCTGATTCCAGGATTTAACGACTCCGAAGATGAATTGAAAGGCTTGACTGATTTTCTCGTTAGTGTGTCTCCGGACATTCCCTGGCATGTGACGGCTTTTCACAAAGATTACAAAATGGATGATCCGGAAAATACGCGTCCGGAAGACTTGCTGAAAGCGGCGGACATCAGGAAAACGGGCTGGACTGCAATATGTGTATGCCGGGAACTTGCCTGGGCGTGTCGAAGGACTCGAAGACACACGCTGTCATCAATGTAATCACGCCTTGATCCGGCGGTATGGTTATCTCGTCCAGGAATACCGCATATCCGAGGATGGACGGTGCCCAGCGTGCAACGTAGCTATCCCCGGCCGCTGGGCCGGAAAATTTGAACGTCAGGTAACGGATCGTCCTTTCTTGCCGCGCCGAAGCTCGCGTTTGGTTACAATCCCCACCTAGATGCCACGACCGCTAGTTGCTATCACTTTGCTGCTCTTGTGCCTGACAGTTGCGTGCTCTCCTCGCGACTTTCTCACGCGGCGGCTTGCGACTGACCTCATCGCGGGCTCGGATAGCTTCAAGATGACTCAGCAATTCTGGTTGCGAACCGGCATGATCTCAAACAAGGACTACACCTCGCCGGAATACGCGACACTGCGCCGGCGCGGGTGGATCACGGGCAACAGCGCCCCCTGTCCTGCTGAAATAACCTCGCCGCCTTGCTGGGACATGGTAATCACTCCGCTGGGCGTCGATGCCCTGCGGGACTGGGTTTCCGCGACAGCAGCCAGCTCCCAATACATCAGTGTGCCGGTGGCCCAGAGAGAGCTGTTGGCCGTGACCGGCATCCATAGAGACGGAACCATGGCTGACGTTGATTTTCAATGGCGATGGGCCGCAGTGAATGATGTTGGTGCGGCCCTCTATGCAAAAACCACTGAGTACACTTCCACCGTTGGTTTCGTCCATTATGACGACGGGTGGCGCGTGATTGAAGGCGGTGCCCTTAAAGGCAGTCAGCCATTGACTGAAGCATTGAAAAATGCGGCACCTGCACAATAGATCCGATAATTTTGGCTACCAGGGTTTGCTTCTGACTGTTGGTCGCGTGTAGTCTCGTTTTTCTCAATAGATCCCCTATGACGAACCGAAAGACGGGTTTCCTTCTCCTATTTGCGTTTTTAGCCTTTTCTTTTGCGCACGGGGCCGACAAGCCCAAACTTACACTCGACGAGTTTTTCAACTACGTCGGATTTAACGAGCTGAAACTTTCTCCCGACGGTCGATCGCTCGTAATCGCGACCGATCGCGCCGATTGGAATCAGAACATCTTCCGCGAAGATCTTTGGCTATACCGGGAGGATGATCGAGGCGCTGGGACGCTGGCGCAATTCACTTACTCCGGCCATGACAGCAAACCGCAATGGTCACGGGATGGCCGTTGGATCGCCTTTCTCTCCGAACGACCGAGCGCCAAGGGCAAGGACTTCGGTGACGACAAAAGCAAAGGTGGAGGCCACGATGATGGCAATAACGATCGAAATAAAGACGGAAAAGAGAAGGCCGGGAACAAGGACGGCCGGATCGCGCAGCTGTATGTGATCTCGTCCGGTGGCGGTGAGGCCTTTCCCGTAACCGAAGGGGATGAAGATGTGCACGCCTTTGCGTGGTCTTCCGACTCCGCCACGCTTTACTTTGCCACTCGCACTCCTTGGACAAAGGCGCAGAAAGATGCGTACGAAAAGGAATGGAAAGACGTGCTCCAGTACCGCGTCGCGGAAAGAGGAGATCAAGTCTTCCGTGTGAGCTTGGCGGAAGTGGTCGCACGCCGAGCTGCCGATGGAAGCCAACACTCCGATCCGGACAAAGCTTCCGACGCAACTCCAGGAGCGCAGCTTCTCGGCAGCACGCCCTGGCGAATTCAACAGTTTGCAACCGCTCCCGATGGCCGGCGCATCGCGTTTGTGACCGAGTCTGTCTCCCAGCGATCTGAGAAAGTGGGAGAAAGCGAGATCTACTCTCTGGATGTGAGCAGTGCGTCTCCGGATCAAGGGCCTCACCAGGTGACGCATAATGAAGCCATCGAACAGGAAATTCAATGGAGCCGTGACAGCCGTCACATCTTTTTTCAGGTGGACACAGGTTCAGTTGAAGGGAAATATCAGGACACCCAAACCCGTCTGTACTGGGTGGACGCCGACAGTGGTGCGGTTCAACGCTGGGCCGCCGATTTTGCCGGACCTGTGGCTCACTACGCGGTTGCGACCGACGACGGTGTGCTCGCAACAGCCCGGTTAGGCACGGAAGTCCAAATATATTCACAGTCGAAGCCAGGTACCGCGTTTTCTCCACAGTCTGGCTTGCCGGGTACTTATGAACTCGTCGATGTAGCCGAACACTCAGGGCGGATTGCTTTCGTGCACTCGGCTCTTGGAAAACCGGCGGAAGTTTATTTAGCTGACAACGCTGGCAAACTACAAACTGCGCGACCCCTCACCGCATTCAATAAATTGTTCACCGAACGCGACCTGCCCGAAGGCAAGCCTTATCGCTGGAAAGCGGAAGACGGGACAACGGTTGAGGGTATGTTGATCTATCCTCCAGGAAAGTTCGAGGCGAAAAATCTTCCCACGTTTGTTTTTATTCACGGCGGACCGGCTGACGCCGACGGCAATCACTTCGCAGCCGATTGGTATGTCTGGGACCGTTTGGCCGCTACCCAGGGCTGGCTTGTTTTTGAGCCTAATTACCGTGGTTCAACCGGCTACGGCGACAAGTTCCTGATGAGAATGGTGCCTGAAATCGTTTCCCGCCCGGGCAAGGACATCCTTCAAGGTATTGACGCGCTGGTGAAGGATGGTATTGCCGATCCTGAACATCTTGCAGTCGGCGGCTATAGCTACGGCGGATATATGACGAACTGGCTGATCACCCAGACCACGCGCTTCAAGGCCGCGGTCACGGGCGCGGGTGCAGTCGAAAATGTCGCGAACTGGGGGAATGACGACTTGACCCTCGATGATGCCAACGATTTAGGAGGCCGGCCTTGGGAAGCCCGCGAACGCTACGACAGCGAGGCTGCAATCTTCCAGATCAACAAAGCAAAAACGCCGACCCACATGGTGGCTGGAGCGGACGACATCCGAGTCGCAGTGTTGGAGAACTATTTGCTCGACCACGCGCTGCATTCTCTGAATATTCCGGGTAGCCTGCTGATATTTCCCGGTGAAGGTCACTCGCTCGCCCAGAACCCGTGGCATGGCAAAATCAAAGTTCGCGAAGAATTGAAGTGGTTGCAGAAGTATGGCGGCGTTCCGGGAATGACGGCTGTGCCATAGCGGCGATCCCGTTTGTTTCCTGTAGCCATTAGGGCTTGGCGGATGCGCTGGCAAGATTTACGTGATGGTTCGTGGCGGCGTATTGCGCGATGCCCTTGTACAGGCCTTCCGCGATATTCTGACGATAACTCGCACTCTTCAGTATGTTCTCGTCCTCGGGACTGCTTACAAAGGAAACCTCTGCGAGAATCGCGGGCATCGAAGTTCCTGTCAGCACCACGTATGAAGCTTTCTTCACGCCCCGATTGCGCATCCCGGGGATCTGAGCCGCCAGAGCTCGATGCAGCGCTTGCTGGACCGATACAGCGAAACGATGCGACTGCTGTACTTTCTCGCGAATATCAACATTATTCCAATCGATATTCTCGGCCACGTTCGCCTCGGAGCTGTTTTCTGAAGTGCGGGCTCTCACCGACGAGTAGGTATTCGTGTAATAAGTCTCGGCACCACGTGCTGACGAATCCGTGCTGTAGTTTGCATGCACCGAAACAAACATGTCCGCCTGCGCCAGGTTGGCAATTTCTGTACGCTTCTCCAGAGGAAGGTATGTGTCATCTTGGCGGGTGTAGATAACCTCGGCGCCCAGTCGTTTTTCCACCAGCTTTCCCAGGCGCGAAACGATGTCCAGCACCAGGTCTTTTTCCATCAAACCTTTACGGCCGATCGTGCCTAGGTCCCAGCCGCCGTGCCCGGCGTCGAGCACGAGGCGAAATTTGGCTACCTGCGAAGTTAGTTGTGCTTCTGCTTTGCTTCCGACTCGCCCAGGAGAAGCCGAGATCGCCATGGTTTGAGAAGTGACCGGTGTCGTGAGGTCGTTGTGATGCAGATCCTTTCGCTGCAAATCCGAATTCAGCGCAGAGTCGTCGGACAGCGTCACGTCCCCGGCTTCGGTGTCGTTTTCATACACAGCAGAGGATGCGAGGTTCTTGTCCGCAGCTTTTCGAATTTCAACCACCAGCCGATAAGGGTTCGACTGCATGCTGACTGAAAAATCGGATGGCCCATTGGTTTCAAGCACTACCCGGCTCACACCTTTTTTGGGCTGCGCAATGCGAACTCGTGCCAGCAATGAATCGCCGACCTCGATCGTTTTGCCAAACAAACCAGGCGCCAGCGCCGTACCGTGCAGATCGAAGTAAATGCGCTCCGGATCTTTTAAGCGGTGCGCTTCATACTGAACTTCCCCCTGCAGATCGATCACTACGGTGTTGGAGTTCGCTGACGACACATGCCATATTCCAGTCACCAATTGCTGCAATGGGCGTTTCGTATCCAGACTGGAACCAGCATCCTGGTCATTAATTCCCGCTGGCGGGACGGGGACGGCTTGCTCTTGCGTCTGTGCGGACCTGTAAACTGCGGGACTTGGCGAAGCGTGATGATTCTTCCACCACCATGCCGCCAAAGATGCTGCCGCCAGGACAAGAAGCAGGAGTAGAAACATGAGCCTGCGGCGAGATTTTGTCTTCTCAGTTTTTTCGTATTCCTGAAAAATTGTGGCTGAAATTTCCGGTAACTGTTCAGGAGCGGCTGATACTGGCATCTCCGGTGTGGATTCGTGGACTGAACGTAAATTGTTCTCGTCCATCGAAAATTCCGTGCTGCCCAGACGCACGGGAGAATGAGCAGTGTCTCTGTGATCGGCCCCTACCAGCCGAGTCGAGATTTCAGCCAACCGGTTTTCTTCTTCCGGTCTCATGGCGGCCAGAATCAGCTCAGCGAGAAGATTCAGGCTGCGAACGTCGCTATCGTTGAAGCCGTAAGGCTCGGCCGAGAACGCTTCCAGCAGGCCGATCGTGCCTCGCGAGGATGCAATCGGCACCGCAACCAGGGAACGGGTTCCCAAAAGACGGCAAACCTCGACGTTCACTCGTGGATCGCTCTCTGAGTCGTCACAACGGACAATCCCGCCAGTCCGCAAACAAGCCCCGGAAAATCCCGAACTCGGATCCAGGCGCGCTCCTGGCTCGGGAGCGATGCTTCCAGAGGAGGCACGGCAAATGAAAGCATTCCCATCAGCCAGCGCAATCGCAATACCGTCTGCGCCAGTCAGGGTGAGGGCTCGTTCCGATACGAGCTGCAAGACCTCGTCCAGAACAAATTGTTCCAGTTCCCAGACGTCAGAGCTGTTGGGTTTTCCGCCTAGCCGCTCACTGGCGCGTCGTTTCCGTATCTGCTCGTGCAGACTGGAAAAGGCGAGCAAAGCCTGCAGGGCCTCGTGGCCGGGGGCGTGGGTGATGGAGGGCTTGGCAACTCGGGAGATGAACGAGGGGGACGAGCCGGTTGTGTCACCGGCGGGCCCGGTACCCGTTAGCCGCGGATCATTCAGCCCCAAATTTCTTGACTCCGGATGCGCGTTTTTCGGATTGGCGCTCATAATTCGATCTGGCGGTGGAAATCCCTGTGGATTACTTTCCTGCCGCCGACACGGCAATATGAGGGAAACATATCTCCAATCGTGACTTACACAACCACAATTCCGGTACGGCTATAGGGGGATCGCCGGACTGACAGCCTTTAAGTTACAGTGGAATTGTCCTGATCGCAATATTCACTATGCACGAAGGTCGGGGACGCCGACGCTCTTATCCAGTTAGCCTGTTAGCATTCAGCGTGCCAATAGTAACCAGGCATTGCGTTACCTACCAGTTTAAGGGTATCGTTCTGAAATAGAGGAGTTTACAAGCTGTGGTAGACGAGTCCAAGAAGAAGAAATTGCGCTGGCTTTGGCCCTTGGGTGTGACCGCAACCGGTCTAACTGGGGCCGCAGTTGTCCTTTTACGTGGCTGCTGGCATAACAAAATGAGCTGGCCAGTCCGGGCCCAGGGATATGCTTATCAGGTCTGTACCGGCTGCGGAATCAAGCGCCTGTTTGACGAAAAGGCGTTCCGTTCCTACGGCCCGTACCGCTACGACATCAATAGTTTGATTGCCTGGGATCGCGACCATCAACACGAGTTTTATCCACAGGAAGAGCGTCCGGCTTCCTAGCGATGAAGGCTGTTTCCGTCGCTGATCGGGGTCGGAACCAGTGTCGGTACTGAGATGTCTCTCGGCCCTTGGCTAAGATTTGGCCATGGCTTTATGGTATCCGGCCCAGGCGGCACCGGTCGCAATTACCCCTTCTCTTCGCCGGCGACGGTGCCATTACCGCCATCAGATTCAGAGTCTGGCGTACCTCAATCTGGATCAATCCAACGGCGGCATCATTCGCAATCTGGGCGGCTCGGGTATTGCGGTCCAGGCCGTTGCGCCTTTGAACATCGATCAGCGCGTTTTCCTGCGTTTCGATCTGGCCAACCCGCGCGTTCGCGTTGAAGGTACCGGCCGCGTGGCCTGGGCAGACCCGACCGGTCAGGCAGGTATAGAATTTCTGGCTCTTTCGCCCCGTTGCCAGCGCGGATTGAAAGAATGGATTTTCATTCAGCTTCTGACCACCGCGCAGGCAACCGCAGATCTCAACTTTCTATACACCGGAGACACGGAGGAGTTGTTGTTTTCTCGTGTCTCGCGACCTGCGATCCGCTTTGAGACCTCGTATAGAACTGTTGCGTTAGCGATAGAGAAGGACCAGCGCCCGCGCCCGCTTGAGCTACCGTGGTTTCCATTTGCTGTTTCCGCGCAGGCGCTTTCGCGAGTGGTCGATGCTTTGATCTTGTTATCGGCGGTCCTGCTTTTTGCTGTGATCTGCATCGCGATGATCGGCGTTGTTCCGACCTGGCCTATCATGCTGATGTTGGGATTAGGAGTAAGCGGAGTATTCGCCGTCCTCTACCGGTTTCTGTTTTTGTTCTGGATTGGTGGTACGCCAGGAGCTTATTTGGCAGGGTTGACTAACGAAACGCTGGCCAATCTTGAAGATGACAGGCCGAGATTCCGATAACCGAAGCCTGAACCACAACACAACCTTCTAGTGCATGAAGTATTGCTGTTCCAGCCAAATGCGCAGATCGCGTTTGGTGCGGGCGCTGGCTTCCAGGAACCGGATTCCTGCATTGCCGCGTTTATCCTTCCACGCCACTTCACCCTGAAGCTTCATTACCAGCTTGGTGCCGGGGAGTGTGAAACTCACTTTCACCGGGCCAGTAGCTTCATGAGGCCGCTGCAGGCGAACGCCGATGCCTCCCTGGCTGAGATTGAGCAGGTGTGCGCGCTCGCGTTTTTTTGCCGTATAGGCGAGTGAAACCGGCACATCCAGCGTCTCGCGGTGGTAGCGAAGTCGCTCATCCAGAATCATGTTTCGCGCCGCAGATAGCGTGTGAACGGCTTGCTCTACTGAAATTGGTTTTTCGAAAACAAAAGATGCGCCTTTGGACTCAAGATGCTTGCGGCTGGCGGAGCCGCTGACGATGATGAGTGGCACTGCATTGCGGATCGAGCCGTTTTGCAATCCGGTCAGAAATCCGGCCGCTCCAGCCAAATCAAAATCAATAATGAGAGCGTCGATCTTCGACTTCGCAAGTTTGGCTTGCGCGCGTTCCGGTTCCGGTTCGACATCAACCCCGATGTGCAGACCGCCCAGAATGCATTCCAGCACGCTGACTTCCTGCAAATCACGGGAGACCACCATCGATGAGAGTGTCATAACGCAACTGTAGCCGGGCGCGTAATCTGTCCCTAGATAACCAAGGTAATGGAGCGGATCTTCCGAGCCGGAGACTCGCCATACTGTGACTTAGATTTTTAATTTTTGATGAGCGAGTCGGAGATTGAGATGACCTCAAAGAATTGCGATGGTGACAATGCTGGCGCAGGATTGTCCGGGTCTGAATTCCGCGCGGACGGTTTGTTGCATAGGAAACTGATCGCGCCGGTCGCCGCAAAATCCAATCGTGGAAGAAGTTGCTCCCTGTAAGAAGGTGACGAACGTTACCTGTACCGTCGTCCCGTTTCCACCAATGACTACGCTTAGCTGAACAACGCTGACCGCGCCACTCACGCTTGATGGCGCCAGAGTGCCGGGAAGGGCGCCATTGATGAAGACATTTCCGCATCCGACAAGGATTATGACCAGGCAGGAGGCAAGGATGAGGCAGAAGGGGCGCTTCACAGGTCACCTCGGGAAAACTTGCGAAAAGTTTACACCCGCCGGCAACTGCGTTCTAGACAATCAGGAAAAAGAGCCGGCTTCGTGCCTGAGCAGATCTTCCCTACTTGGATTTTCGGTTGCTTTGCGAATTTCCTGCCACAGTTCCGCCCGTCCACTTCCGGTTTTTGCCGAATAGGGCAGGATCTGAGCGTCGGGATAATCCTTCGCCATGGCTTGTAGCGCATTTCGCAATTTGTTGCCCGAGATCCGGTCGCTCTTGGTGGCCACGATCACGGTCGAGCGTCCGATGCCCGCCAGAAAATCCAGCAGTTCTTTATCTGCAGGCTGAGGCGGCACGTTGACGTCCACAAGTGCAACGCATAGTGCCAGGGACGAACGCTCTTTCAGGTAAGGATCGATGAACGCCGGCCACTGTTGAGAAATTTCCCGCGAGATCTTAGCGTAGCCGTAGCCCGGCAAGTCGGTAAAAATCAGCTCTGGTTGCGGCTTTCCTGGCCACCGCACTTCGAAGAAATTAATCGCCCGAGTACGTCCGGGAGTGGAACTCGTCTTCGCAATCTTGGCTCCGAGAAGCGAGTTGATCACGCTCGACTTACCTACATTCGATCGCCCGAGAAAAGCGACTTCCGGCAGGGAAGGCGCCGGGAATCGACTTGCGTCGCTTACCGACATCATGAACCGGGCCAAGACTCGCATGAACCAGTTTGACGTTTCAAGCCGGAACTTGCAAGCGAAGCAGCGCGACCGTAGGGAGCAGAGCAAGTTGTTCTTTGCGTCCTTAGCGTCCTTTGCGGTTTGAAAGCTTTTCACCGCAAAGGGCGCAAAAGAACCTCACAAAATAAAAAGCCCGCTTGCGCGGGCCTTTTTCAAAACCCTACAGGAAGATTACTGATGTGCCGCGGGACTTTCCGCAGGAGGAGCGATGGGTGCGATTGGCTGTGCGGTCTCTTCGATGCTTTCGGGAAGCGGTTGCTCCAAAGCCACGACTAAAACCTGGTCCATGGTTTCAACGAAATGCAACTTCATGGCATTTCGTAGATTCTCCGGCACTTCAGCCAGATCCTTTTCGTTGTCCTGAGGCAAGATCACCTCGAACAAGCCCGCGCGGTGCGCCGCCAGCAGCTTCTCTTTCAGGCCACCGATCGGCAGAACTTTGCCGCGCAAAGTGATCTCTCCAGTCATGGCAATATCGCGACGTACTGGAATCTTGCTTAGAGCGCTGGAAATTGCCGTGGCGATGGTGATGCCGGCTGAGGGGCCATCTTTGGGGATTGCGCCTTCCGGTACATGTACGTGGATGTCGAGGGTGCGGTAGAAGTCGCGTTGCAATCCCAGCCGATGGGCTCGGGAACGCACATACGACATAGCTGCCTGGGCCGACTCTTGCATGACATCGCCAAGTTTGCCGGTCAGCGTGAGCTTGCCTTTACCGTCCACGACCGTGGCTTCCGTGCTCAGGATGGACCCGCCTACTTCAGTCCATGCCAGGCCGGTGACGAGGCCGATTTCGCTCTTTTCGTGCGCCAGAGTGTCGCGGAACTTCACCACGCCCAGGAAGTCGTTCACATTCCCTTGCGCGATGGCAACGTTGTAGCCTTCGCCTTCCTTGACCACCTTGCGTGCTACTTTACGGCATACGTTGCCGATTTCCCGTTCGAGATTGCGGACGCCAGCTTCGCGTGTGTAGGAGCGAATCAGCGAGGTGATCGCGTCGTCGGTGAACTTCAGGTTCTTATCGGTGAGGCCGGCCTGCTCCAACTGTTTCCTGACCAGGAACTGCTTGGCAATCTCAACTTTTTCGTTCTCGGTGTAACCGTGAAGACGCAGCACTTCCATCCGGTCTTGCAGTGCCGGAGGAATGGTGTGCATGACGTTGGCGGTCGCGATGAAGAAAACCTGTGAAAGGTCGTATTCGACGTCGAGGTAGTGGTCCACAAACATGAAATTCTGTTCGGGGTCGAGCACTTCGAGCAAGGCCGCGGAAGGATCACCGCGGAAGTCCATCGACATCTTGTCCACTTCGTCCAGCATGAAGACCGGGTTCTTGGTGCCGGCTTTCTTCATCATCTGGATAATCTGTCCCGGCAACGCGCCGATATAGGTGCGTCGATGGCCGCGGACTTCGGCTTCGTCGCGCACCCCGCCCAGAGACATTCGGACGAACTTGCGACCGGTGGCCTTGGCAATCGACATTCCCAACGAAGTCTTGCCCACGCCCGGAGGCCCAACAAAGCACAGAATCGAACCTTTGGGATTCTTGACCAGTTGCCGCACTGCCAGAAATTCCAGGATGCGGTCCTTGATCTTTTCCAGCCCGTAGTGATCCTCGTTCAGGACCTTTTCTGCACGGCTGATATTGCGGATTTCCTTCGACCGCTTCTTCCAGGGAACCGCCAGCAGCCAGTCCAGATAGTTACGCGAGACCGTGGACTCAGCCGACATCGGCGGCATGGCCTCGAGCTTCTTCAGTTCCTGGACAGCCTTGTCGCGCACTTCCTTAGGCATTCCGGCGGCTTCGATCTTTTTCTTGAGCTCGTCGAACTCGCTCTTCTCGCCGCGGCCCAGTTCTTTCTGGATAGCTTTGATCTTCTCGTTGAGGTAGTACTCTTTTTGCGCCCGCTCCATTTGCCGCTTTACGCGCGACTGGATGGTACGGTCCATGTTCAACTTCTCGATTTCGATGTCGAGCACGTCTCCGATTCTTGTCAAACGCTCGGCGGGATCGAAGATTTCCAGCAGTTCCTGCTTTTCTTCAATGGAAAGTTGCAAATTGGCAGCGATAGTGTCAGTCAACTTGGCAGGGTCTTCCATGCGCACAGCAGCGATCATGGTTTCATAATTCAGCGACTGGCAAAGCTTTACATATTGCTCGAAAAGGGCCGTGACCCGCTGCATTCCAGTCTCGACCTGCGGATTCGTCTCGGTCGCATAACGCGCCACGCGGAGTGAGACCTGCATGTAGCCTTCGGTCTCGCTGATCTGCAGAACCTTGCCGCGCTCAATGCCTTCGACCAGAACCTTGATGTTGCCGTCCGGCAACTTCAGGCTCTGTACGATGTTGACAATAGTGCCAACTTGATAGATTTCGTTGGGTTTGGGCTCATCGATACTGGCGTCATGCTGGGTAGCGAGGAAGATCTTCTTATCTGCGGCAAGAGCTTCTTCGAGGGCACGGACGCTTGATTCCCGTCCCACCACGAACGGCGTCATCATGTAGGGGAAGATGACCACGTCCCGGATGGGCATCATAGGAAGCTTTTTTGTTTCGAATTTTTCTTTGGCTGTGGTCACTATTTCTCCCAAATACGATTGGCCCACCCCGGGCCTCTACCGGCGTTACAGTTTACCCCGCCTTCTCCATCATTGCGAGAGTAACGCTGCGCTTTTCCACCATTTCCCGGGTCACTTCGAACTCCTTCACCTTCTTCTGGCTGGGCAGATGGTACATCAGATCGAGCATTAACTCTTCCAGAATCATACGCAAACCGCGTGCTCCGACCTTCCGGGCCATGGCCTGCCGCGAAATCGCTTTCAACGCCTCGTCACTGAACTTGAGCCTTACATTCTCGAACTCAAAGAGGCGCTGGTATTGCTTGATAATCGCATTCTTGGGGCGGGTCAGGATCTCGATGAGGGCAAACTCGTCCAGGTCTTCCAGCACGCCGACTACTGGCAGGCGGCCGACAAATTCCGGAATCAGGCCAAACCTGATCAGATCTTCCGGCTGGATGTCGCTGAGCAGTTCGAAGTTGCGTTTTCGGCTAGCGGCGGGTGTTTCCTCCGGCTCGCCTTCTTCGGTACCCATCTTGAAGCCCAAAGACTTCTTCCCGATACGCCGCCCGATGATCTTTTCCAGGCCAACAAAAGCGCCGCCGCAGATAAACAAGATGTTCGTAGTATCAACAGGTGTGAATTCCTGGTGAGGATGCTTGCGGCCGCCCTGCGGAGGCACATTGGCGACAGTGCCTTCCAGAATCTTCAGCAACGCTTGCTGAACACCTTCCCCGGAAACATCGCGCGTGATCGAGGGGTTCTCATCCTTCCGCCCAATCTTGTCCACTTCGTCGATATAGATTATGCCGGTCTGCGCACGGCCTACATCGCCATCGGCCGCTTGTAAGAGCTTGAGAATAATGTTCTCGACATCCTCGCCCACATAGCCCGCTTCTGTAAGCGTGGTGGCATCGACGATCGCGAAGGGTACGTCCAGCATCCGCGCCAGGGTCTGCGCCATGAGGGTCTTGCCGGTCCCGGTGGGGCCGATCAGCATGATGTTGGACTTAGCCAATTCCACACCATCGCCGGCGCGCTGGCGGTTCATATAGATCCGCTTGTAGTGGTTGTAGACCGCGACCGCGAGTTTCTTCTTGGTCTGCTCCTGGCCGATGACGTATTCGTCGAGGAAGCTCTTTACTTCCTGCGGTTTGGGCAGTTGATTCGGAGTGGTGGTCGGCGGCGTTGCGGTACGGTCATCTTCCAGGATGGAATTGCAGACCGCTACGCACTCGTCGCAAATATAGGCTCTGGGATAGTCGCTGGGGGATGAAATCAGCTTCGCCACTGCGTCCTGCGATTTGTGGCAGAACGAACAGCGCAACATCTCCTCGGTGCCAGTCCTGTTTTTCACTCGGCTTTACTCCTTTGTTAACCCGCTCTTTCCCGTTTTACGCGCCCGTTGCCCGGTCGGCAGGACAGAACGTTTCACGCCGAGACTGCTCGGAACTGATCGGGCGAAACCCGATCATACCCTTATCTCGTCTTGTAGATGATATCGTCTATGATTCCGTATTCCTTCGCCTGCTGCGCGTTCATAATGAAGTCGCGCTCCACATCTTTCTCCACTTTTTCCAGCTTCTGACCGGTGTGTTTAGCCATTAACTGGTTAGTAATCTCTCGCATACGGAGAATCTCGCGGGCATGGATATCGATGTCCGTTGCCTGTCCTGACAAACCGCCCATCGATGGCTGGTGGATCAGAATGCGCGAGTTGGGCAATGCCAGCCGCTTTTTTGCCTGGCCCGCCGCCAGCAACAGCGCCGCCATGCTGGCTGCCTGACCAATGCAAATCGTCGTGACATCGTTTTTCACATATTGCATGGTGTCGTAAATCGCCATGCCTGCAGTAATCGATCCGCCCGGAGAGTTAATGTAAAGCTGAATATCCTTCTCCGGATCTTCTTGCGCCAGAAAGAGCATTTGCGCAATCACCAGGTTGGCGATGTTGTCGTCAATCGGTGTGCCGATGAAAATGATGTTGTCCCGCAGCAGTCGGGAGTAAATGTCATAGGCGCGTTCACCCCGGCCAGTCTGCTCGATGACCATGGGGACCAGCATCATTTTTGGATCGTTCACATTCACCTGCCACACTCCTATTCCCGACTACTAGTTCATTCTGGGAGGATCGAAAATGTCCGCGTCAGGCGGACTGGCGATATAGAAAATCGAGGGTCTTTTCGCTGCGGATTCTATTTCGAATTCTATCCAGCGCCCCATCACGTGTCAAACGCGCGCGAATTGCTTCCGGCGTCTGTTTTGACTGCGTGGCCAGCGCCTCAATCTCCGCGTTGATCTCCTCGTCGCTGACTTCGATTTTTTCTTCCTCCGCGATCTTGTCCAGCAGCAGTGAAGCCTTCACTTCCTGCAGCGCCTGTTCCCGCTGGCCCACGCGCAGTCGGTTCAAGTCCATCTTCTTGATGTCTTCGGCTTTCATCCCCTGAGCCGCCAGCGCGCGCAAACCGCGTTCCAGGCGAACGTCCACTTGGCGCTCCACCAGCGCTTCCGGTACTTCGAACTCGCTGCGTTTTACCAATTCCGCAACGAGTTTGTCCTTGGCTTCGTGTTCGGCGGTATGCTTTCGCTCCGCTTCCATTCCGTCCCGAATGCGTTGGCGAACTTCGTCCAAAGTCTTGAACTCTCCCAATTGGGTTGCGAACTGATCATCCAGATCCGGCAGGGTCTTTTGCTTGATGGATTGCACTTTTACAGTGTAAGTGAAGGTCTTACCTGCCAGTCGTTGCTCGGCAGCATCCCGGGCGTAGACAACGTCGAACACGCGCTCATCTCCTGGAGAGGCGCCGCGTAAATTCTCGGTGAACTCGGGCATGGTGTCCTTGCCTGCAATTTCCACCATGATTTCGTCCATGTGAACCGGTTTGCTGTCTCCGTCTTTTTCCTTGGGCTGGCCGTCGAGGGAAACCTGGGCATAATCTCCATCGGCCAACGGACGGCCTTCCACGGACGTGTAGGTCGCATGCTGCTCGCGAATCCCGGTGAGAGATTGCTCGACTTCATCGTTCGTGACTACAATCTCGGGCTTTTCCGCGCGCAGTTCCTTGTAACCCTCAACCTTGACCTCTGGCATCACTTCAAACGTAGCTTTGAACCGCAGAGGCTCATTGTCCTTGAGGTGAAGATCGGTGACTTGCGGCTGCGAAACCGGGATCAGCCCTTGCTTGTCTGTTTCCTTGCGAAAATAGCGCGGTACCAGCGCTTCTACTACGTCACTCTTCAAATCCTCGGAAAAGCGCTGACGGATGACAGAGGCGGGCACATGTCCGCGACGGAAGCCGGGAATGCGCGCCAGCTTCTGATACTTCTGGATAAGGGAATCGGTCTCGCGGTTTACTTCTTCCACCGGGATTTCAACGTGGATCTCCCGCCTGGTGTTGCTGGTAGTTTCAGTGGGGCTCACATTAACCTTTCAACTTCCAACTCGTCGCGCCGTTCCATTTTGAAACTGGTCCACGAGTCGCGCAGCATCGGCTGCAACTTTGAGTGTAAAGATAGTTGGAGAGTAGCGTCAAACTCGGGAGCCAGAAAATCGAGGTAACATCGGTAACCACCTGGAACAAGGAGAGCCCGAAGAGTAATCCGTCTTCCAGCCAGTCGCACTGCGCTACGAAAGCCTGCAAAAATTCATCAACCACGGCATGACCTTAGCGCGGCTCCGCTTACAATTGAGCTCGCATGTCCAGCTGGCTTGTTCAACTGAACCGTGACGTTGTGGGTTGCGCACGATGTCCGAGACTCGTCGAATACCGCGAAAGAATCGCACGGGAAAAACGCCGTGCCTACCTGGATTGCGAGTATTGGGGAAAGCCGGTCCCGGGCTTCGGCGATCCCAATGCACGCGTGCTGGTGCTCGGACTTGCCCCCGGCGCCCACGGTTCGAATCGAACAGGACGGCCGTTCACTGGGGATGCGTCGGGCAAATTCATGTACCCGGTATTGTTTGAGGCGGGATTTGCCAATCAACCTACTGCCATCGCTTGCGGCGACGGTCTCGAGTTGAAGGATCTCTATATCACGGCCGCCGCGCGCTGCGCCCCGCCCGACAATAAACCTCTTCCCCTGGAACTGGCGAACTGCGCCTCCTACCTCGACCGCGAGATGGAAGGGCTTAAAAATCTTAGAGTCGTGGTTGCGCTGGGGAGAATTGCGTTCGAAGCGTATCTCAACTATCAAAAGCGACGGGGCCTGCTGCAGAGCAAAAACCCCTACCAGTTCAGCCATGGGGCCAGGTTCACGATGCCCGACGGCAAAATTCTACTGGCCTCCTATCATCCTTCCAATCAGAACACGCAGACCGGAAAACTTACGCGGCAAATGTTTACGGCGATTTTTGAGGAAGCCGCGCGACTGGCTGATGAATCGGTACACACGGTTGCATTGTAAATTAACTATCATGCGGTTTATTTAAGTATGGTTAACTCAGAAAAGAGACCAGGCGCGGGGATTCGATCTGTCTGCCTGTGTCTGTTGACGATTGCCTCTTTCTGGGTGAACTGTCATGCCCAGCAGAGTCCTTCCCCATCGCCGGATATTCAGGACAACAGCTTCCTGGTGGAGGAGGCTTATAACCAGAATTTCGGCGTAGTGCAGCACATCTCAAGTTTCGCGCGCTTCTGGAACAGCAAGGATTGGAATTACACCTTCACGCAGGAATGGCCTGTCCCCAGGTGATGTGCGACAACAACTCAGCTACACTATCGCTGCTTTGCACGCCGGCGCATTTCCCGGTTCCGGCACAGGTATCGGCGATGTTTTTCTGAACTACCGGTATCAACTGGTGGGAAGCGGCGACACAAAAGTTGCCTTTGCTCCTCGTGTCAGTCTTATTTTTCCGGCCGGCGATTCAACCATGGGTCGCGGCGAGGGAAGTTTCGGTCTGCAGACCAGTCTCCCGCTAAGCGTTGTCCTCACAAAAAAGCTCGTTAGCCACTGGAATGCCGGAGCCACTTTCTTCCCCAGAGCGCAAGACCCCTCAGGTGATCGCGCGGCCGTCGCCGGATACAATTTTGGCCAAAGTTTTGTCTGGCTCACTCATACACGATTCAACGTTTTGCTGGAGACAGTGTTTGCCAGTTCGCAGACCGTGCTCGGCCGTGATCGTACGGAGTGGTCGAATTCTATCTTTCTTAGTCCAGGCATCCGCTGGTCTTATAACTTCCGCGATGGCTTGCAGATTGTTCCTGGAATTGGCGTTCCAATCGGAGTTGGGCCGAGTGAGGGCGAAAAAGCTATCCTTCTCTACCTGAGCTTCGAGCATCCATTCCGTAAACTGCCCCCCAAGTAATTTTCAGGACCGAGTTACTTCTAGAATCCCACGAATACCGGCTCAGGCTCCAGATGGATGCCCCAGAGTTCCTCTACGCGCTGTTGAATGTGGTCTTTCAAGGACAGGATGTCGCCCGCGGTCGCCTCTCCCCGGTTGACGATCGCCAGCGCATGTTTGCGGGAAATTCCGACGCGTCCGCTGCTGTACCCTTTGCTGAAACCCGAATACTCCACCAGCCAGGCGGCTGACACTTTCCTCTGGGCGTCGAGTGCCGGATAACTGGGAATCTGCAATCCTTTTGCTTTCGCACGGGCGTCCAAGTCGTCATATTGTTGGGAGTTGAGTATTGGATTTTTGAAGAACGAGCCGGCGCTCCGGCAATCTTCGTCTCCCGGCGTGATCAACATGGCCTTGCTGGCTCGTATGCGGCGGACCGCTTCCCGGGTGCTGGTCAGGGAAGGAGTCTGTTGAAAGCCGGCGAAGTGCTTTTTCAAATCCGCATATTCAATGCGAGGCTTGCCGCCTGGCTCAAGGGAATACGTAACGCGCAGGATGATGAAACGACCGCGCTCACTGGTGTTGAAGATGCTGGTGCGATATTCGAAGCCGCACGCCTCGGCGCAAAGCTCGCGAATCTGTCCGTCTTTAAGATCCAGGGTGAGCACCGACGCGATGGTTTCCGCCACTTCCTGGCCGTACGCTCCCACATTTTGTACGGGCGTTCCGCCCACGCTTCCCGGGATACCGCTCAAACACTCCACCCCCGCACAGTTGCGCGCGACGGCGCGGGTTACGAATCTGTCCCATTCTTCGCCCGCTCCCACATCGAATAACGTTTTGCCGTTCTCGCTTCGCTCGTCGATTCCCGGGATTGCAATCTTCAAAACCAAGCCAGACCAGCCCGCATCAGAGATTACGAGATTGCTGCCACCGCCAAGAACAAACATGGGGAGATTGCGCAGGCGCGCAAATTGGATGGCTTCAACTACCTCGTTGGTGGTCTTCGGTTCAACGAAGTAACGTGCCGGGCCGCCCACTTTTAAGGTCGTCAGTGGAGCCAGTGGCACATTTTCCAGAACATTCATGATGATATGATTTCTTTCAATATATACGAGCGCTGGCAGCCGGCTTGGCGCGGCAGCAGGGTACGTCGGGACACAACCTGGTGTGACTTGCACCGCTCGAAAACGGGATTTTCAGGAAGTATTACAATAGCGTTGAGGAGAAAAAATGTACCCAGAGATCATGGTAATTCCGATGCGAGAAGAATTGACGCGTCTCGGAATTCAGGAGCTGCGCACAGTTGCGGAAGTTGACCAGGCGATTCCGAATCAGCCCGGCACTGCGATGGTTGTGGTGAATTCCATTTGCGGGTGTGCCGCGGGACGGATGCGTCCCGCGGTCCGCGCGGCGCTGCAGCACTCCACCCGGCCCGAGAAAATGTTCACCGTTTTTGCCGGACAGGACAAAGAAGCAACGGATCGCGCCCGTTCGTACTTTGCGGGGTATCCGCCGTCATCCCCGTCGATCGCGCTGCTGCAAGATGGCAAGGTCGTCCATATGATGCATCGCAGCGACATCGAACACCGCGAGGCAGCAGACATTGCCAAGGAATTGAAGAGTGCTTTCGACAAGTTCTGCGCGAAGCCTGCTCCGGTTGCGTAATCGTAATATTTGACTCAGCAAACATCACCGGCCCGTTTTCGGACCGGTGTTTTGTTGCGCAGGGAGGCGGACGACAGCAGGAAAAATCTGCGCTACGTTGTTGACTACCTCTGCCCGATGGGCTTTCCTATCGCTTTGAATGTCATTTCCTTGGCCGGGCTTCGGGTCTGGCGCTTCCAGGCGAAGAACAGTTCGACGTAGCTTTGCGTAATGTAAGCATCGGGTCGGATTCCGATAAGTTTTGCCGTTCGATCGATCCAACGGGCCGGACCTTCAATCTCGCCAAACGAGCCAATTGGAGTTTCGTCCAGTACCACGTGGCCCTTTCCATCGTCCCACTCCGCCCGGAATTTTTCGTAACGGAACGCAGGCTCATATCCTAGTGACTCCAAAATCTGCTCCAATTTTCTGCCGTCGGCAATGCGGGTTTCAGTCTCGACCCTGCTCTTGTGACGCGTTATCTTCCCCTTCGCCTTATGGGTGAGCAGCCATTCATCGTCGTACTTACGCAGGCGGAGAACTTCGCCGCGCTTTTGCAAAATTCTGCCGGGGAGGTCATACAAAGTGTTCTGCTCTCGTGTGCGGGGAGTTAACTGGCGAAACCCGGCGGCTCTGAGCCGGTGGACAACCGAGGAAATACTGTCCACGCGGAATTTTATTTCAATTTCTTTGCTTGATGCCATTGGAAGATGGTTCAGATGTCAGAATGTCGACCCTCGTTCGTCTGGATTAAAGCTCGGCAGTTACATCACGAAAATGTTGGCAGTTTCACCAGATCTTCCCTGGGAACCGACTCAGTCTCATGACCAGCTTTTCGCCAGGCGGCAAAACCACCTACGATTACGAACGCGTTGAAGCCTTGCTCCCGCAGCATGTGCGCCACCCGGGCGCTGGTCGCTTCGCGTGCTCAAGTGCAGTAGACATAAATGTCTTTGTCCTTTGCCAGGGTCTTGATCTCTTCGGCGAGATTGTTAGGTTCCACTCGGATTGAACCTTTAATGCGGGCCGCCCCGGAGTCGTAGTAGCCGTGACTGCGGACATCCATCAGCAGGACCTTGTCTTTGTCCTCAGACGATAACCGGCGTGCGAGTTCTTCCACCTGCACGCGGGGCACTACGCGATACACGATGTTCTTGCGATAAAGCCACACCCTATACACCGCATAACCGATAAGCGCGATCACAGTGACTGTTTCGACCGCCCGCCCCGCGGTCTGAAAGCCATGCGCTACCGAAGCCAAAACATCGCGAAACAGATATCCAACTGCGATATAGACAATCGCGTAAAGAGAAGCTCCCGCCACATCAAAACGCAGAAAAAGATCGGGACGCATCTTCATACTGCCGGCGAGAGGCGGAGCCATGGTATTGATTCCGGGAATAAACTTGGCAAACAGTAGGGTCGCCTTGCCGCGTTTATAAAACGATTCGGCAGAGCGCAGAATGCAGGTTTCCGGGTTGACCGACAGTTTGCAGAGAAATCCCAGCAGCCCCCATCCCATGTATCTTCCCATCACAAACAAAAGGGAGTCGCCGATGATCATTGCGGAGACAGCCAGCAGAAAGAGACTGTGGAGATGCAGGACACCAGCGGCCGCGGCGGCGCCCCCGGCGACCAGGGCCAACGCCGCAGGAACAGGCATCCCTACCGCCTCGGCGAGGACAGTGAAGAAAACCAGTAAGTATCCGTGACGCGCGATTCCTGAGAGTAACGCTTCCATCGATGGCCGTGGTGGCAGCGCTAGTATAAAGAAAAAGGGCGGCCCATGCCGCCCACTGCTGTATCCAGTCGAGGTACAACTACTTCGCCATGCTGTCGCCTTTGAGCATCTTTACGCTCATGACGTGAATCTGACCCTTGTCGGCGTATACGTGGGCGCTCACTTCAACGTGATGGCCGTCATGCCCCTTCAGAGCTTCCGGGTTCGCTACGTCCCACGACTTGCTGTCCTTGTCGGAAACAAAAGTGACCTTGTCACCGTCAGTCTTCACAGTCCCCTTGATGTTCTTCAATGGCGCGGGCGCGGTTTTGGACATGCTGTCGTTAGCCGCGTCCTGCGCAAAGCTTGCCGCTGTGAAACACATAACGGAAAGAGCCAGGGTGAGAATCAACATCTTTTTCATCGGTAATCTCCTTTTATGGGGTTAGTTTAAGTGTTCGACTAGACTCCCTGTGTGATTACGGGCCAGGGGGAGAAACGGATTTCCTTCCTGACCACGGTAAATCTACTCGAATCCCTAATCTGGAATTGCTCCGTGCCTTCAGATGGAGTCTAAGGGTTTACAGTTGTATGGATTCTTCGCCGCGCGATATCCCTGACGCCTGGATTTATCAGAAATTGAGGAATTCGGCTCAAAATGAGAGAACGTACGCTTTCATAGGAGTTTTGCGGGAAAGGGTTCGGCAGGCTGCGGCTAACTTCAATCGCCCTATTTCTCTCTGGCCACTACTAATTCCGGAGCCCATAGCAGAGCTCGTTTGATTTCACTGTCCGGAAAATTGCAAATTGCGTTGCGCGCCAGGGTAGCGTATTGCAGAGCTCGTGCGTTGGCTGCATCGAGTGAGCCGTAACGCTCAAGGATGGCAATAATTTCGCGATGGGTGACGCCGTCAAAAGCGCGTTCTCGCAACACGGTCTCAATTGAATTGCGCTCCTGCGGGGTGCAACGCTCCAGAGCGTGAATCACCGCCATCGTGACCTTACCTTCGCGCAGGTCACTGGCCACGGGTTTTCCCAGGACATTCTCAGAAGCGGTCAGATCAAGTACATCGTCCACGATTTGGAATGCCATTCCCAAGTCCCGCCCGTATTGCGCCAGTCCCTCTTCCTGCTCAGCTGTGGCTCCGCCCAGGATTGCTCCCATTCGCATAGAGACCGAAAAAAGACACGCCGTCTTGCGAAAAATCAGATTAAAGTGCTCGTCCAGCGAAATGAGCTTGCCCAGCTTTTCCATCTGCAGAAGTTCGCCCTCGACCATCTGTTGTGTAAGTTCGATCAGCGTGTCGAGAATGCGGAAGTTGCGTTCCTGCACCGCAACCTTGAACGCCTGCATGTAAAGCCAGTCGCCGGCCAGCACACACTTTGAGTTTCCCCATTGCGTATTGGCGGCGGGACGGCCACGGCGCGTCTGGGCTTCATCAATAATGTCGTCGTGAACCAGGGTCGCAGTGTGAATGATCTCTACCACCGCACCCAGTCGAATCGCGCCACGTCCCTGATAGTTGAGCAGCTTCGCGGAAAGTAGAAGGAGCAGCGGACGAATGCGTTTGCCTCCGCCTCCGCGCAGGTATTCGCCGATCTCGGTGATGGCCTCAACGTCCGAGACGGTGTCCCGGCCAAACTCGCGTTCAATCGCGGCCAGATCTTCCCGCAGAAGCTCGAAGATTTCTTTTCCGTTAATGGTGGCGGGGGTGCTCACTAGTTCGTCCGGTAATTCGTGAACTGCATATCGATGCCGAAATCCTGCTGCTTCAGAAGCGCGATCACTTCCTGCAGGGCATCCCGATCCTTGCCACTCACTCGTATCAGATCACCCTGAATCGATGCCTGCACTTTATTTTTCGAAGTCTTGATCAACTTTACAATTTCTTTCGCTTTCTCCATCGGGATACCTTGCTGCAACGTTATCTTTTGCTTGGCGGTACCCCCGAGCGCTGATTCCACAACGCCATGGGTCAAGCCTTTAAGGGGCACACCGCGCTTCGCCAGTTTTTGCTGCAGCACGTCACTCACCGATTTCAGTTTGTATTCATCGATCGAGTGGAGGACAATCGCGTCCTTTTCGAGCTCAATCTTTGACTTGGAGTCCTTCAGATCGAAGCGGGTATGGATCTCCTTCGATGCCTGCTGAATAGCGTTGGAAACTTCTTCCAGGTCGATTTTGCTTACGATATCGAATGTGTTTTCGGGCATGACCGTAGCGCTTTCCGCCAAATATATGAAATGTAAACTTTGAGGGTATCAGAAGAAGGGGTTTCAACGCCGCAGTTCTTTGCTGCCCCCGGATTCCGCTAAATGGAAAAAATTGTAAAAGTTTGTGGCAGTCTGATGGCCGATTTCTTCCATCGAAAGTGCGCGAACCACGCCCAATTGACGGGCCACCTCCTTTACAAATGCGGGCTCGTTGCGTTTGCCGCGGTATGGCACGGGTGCCAGAAAAGGTGAATCGGTTTCCACCAACATGCGTTCCAGGGGCACTTCCTTCGCCGCATCGCGAATAGGTTGGGCCTTGGGAAAAGTTATGTTACCCGCAAAGGAAATCATGAACCCAATATCCAGCGCGCGTTTAGCGTGCTCCCAACTTCCGGTGAAGCAGTGCAGGATCCCGCCCAGCCCGCTTGATTTCCATTGCTGCTCCATTAGTCGTAGAGAGTCGTCCCACGCGTTCTCGCTCTTGTCTGAAGGACGGCAGTGGATCACGATTGGCAGTTTTGCCGCGTTTGCCAACTCCATTTGTTTGACGAAGATTTGTTGTTGTAATTCGCGCGGGGAATGGTCGTAGAAATAATCGAGGCCTATTTCGCCCCAGGCAATCACTTTGGGTCGCTTCGCCAGTTTTTCCAACTCTTGAAAATCGGCGTCCGTAGCCAGCTTCGCCTCATGAGGATGAATGCCGATCGTCGCATAGATGGATTCGTGCTGTTCGGCCAGTTTTACGCCACAGTCTAACGAGCCCGGTCCGGTTCCACTTCCAATGGCGACAATTTTCTCAATGCCGTGCTCCCACGCGCGGGCAATCGTTTGGTCGCGATCGGCGTCGAACTGCTCCATATCAAGATGAGCATGGGAGTCTATGAACATGCGGGGTCGTTAGGGTTTCCGACTGTCGAGAGCCCGTGTCAGTAGGTCGAGGGCTTCCTGCAGCTTTGAGTGCACGTTTCGAAGGGCGTCTGACAACGCAGGATCAGGCTGCTTGCTGCTTTGTTTCCGGAATATGTCGGCAGCCTCGCCCGGTCGGTGTACATCGGAATCGAGAAGATCCGTAATTCGTTCCGATACTCCTTCGCACAGGTTCAGCCAGTAAAAGGGAGAATTGTCTGAATTTTCTTTGCTCATCGTTCCTCTTTGCTTCAGTCCTCTCTACTTGAGTCTGGTTCCAACCGGCACGTCTTCCAGGAAAGCGGCCAGTATGGGCTTTCCACCTTCAGGCGACGCGGCCACAATCATGCCGTTTGATTCCAGTCCGCGCAACTTCCGCGGTGCCAGATTCACAACGATCACAACTTTGCGGCCGATCAGTGTCTCCGGTGCGTAGGCCTCCGCGATTCCAGCTACCACTTGCCTTACCTCTGTTCCGAGATCAACTTCAAGCCGCAGGAGCTTGTCGGCGCCTTTCACTTTCTCGGCGACCTTTACCTGGCCCACGCGCAGTTCGACCTTGGCGAAATCCTCAATGCTGATTTTGCCATCAGGTACGGGTGTCGGCGCCTTAGGGGCGGGCGCAGTGACGGGCGCTGTCGCGGCTGTAGTTGCGGGCACTGCCGGCGTGGCTGGCTTTTCTATCTCCTCTGCGATCACCGCCGCGGAGGAGACCCGTCCTTGCTCTTCCATCTGCTGCATCCTTTCGATTGCACTCTTGTCAGCGCGTGGAAATACCGGCTGCACGTCCCCGAGTTTCGTACCAAGATGAAGTTGTCCCCACTTCAAACCTGAAAGATCGAACTTCCGGATGTCTCCCAAGCCGAGCTGAGTCCAAATTTTGGCGGTCGCTTCTGGAATGATCGGATGGGTCAGAGCAGCAACGATCCGCAAGGCCTCGGCACTGGTGTAAAGAGTGGTGGCCAGTTGCGAACGACTTTCGTCGTCCTGTTTTTCCCCAAGCGCCCAGGGCTGGTTCTCGACGATATATTTGTCCACCGCGGCGACCAGACCCCAAGCAACTTCCAAAGCACGCGAGAACTGGCGTTGCTCAAAAAACAAGTTAAATTCCTCGATCGTTTGGCGTGCCGTATCGGCGATCGCGCTTTCTTCCGCCCGCGATCCTGCGCGGGACGGATATGGAACCTCGCCCTTGAAATAGCGCGCAATCATGGTCAGGGTGCGGCTCGCCAGATTCCCCAAACCATTGGCCAGGTCGGCATTGTAGCGTTGCACCAGGGCATCGAAGGAAAACGACCCGTCCTGGCCGAAGACGATTTCGCGAAGCAGGAAGTAGCGCAACGCGTCGGTACCAAGGACGTCGAGAATGGTCTCCGTCCGCACAATATTTCCGCGTGACTTCGACATCTTACTTTCTTCGAAAAGCAGCCAGCCATGCGCCATAATTTTTCTCGGCACAGGCAGCCCGGCGGCCATCAGAAATGCCGGCCAGTAGACGCAGTGGAAGCGGACGATTTCCTTCCCAATCATCTGCACGTCGGCCGGCCAGTATTTGTCATATTTCTCTGTGTCGCCAGATCCGTAACCCAGCGCAGTAATGTAGTTCGCCAAAGCGTCCAGCCAGACATAGATCACGTGCTTCGGATCGTCGGGCACGGGAATGCCCCAGGAAAATGTGCTTCGGCTGACGGACAGGTCCCGCAAACCTGAGCGCACGAACGACATCACTTCATTCCGTCTTGCATCCGGACGAATGAAATCTGGCTGATCGCTGTACAACTCGATCAGCTTGTCCTGAAATGCTGACAGCTTGAAGAAATAATTCTCTTCGCGCACGGTCTCCGTCGGGCGCCCGCATTCCGGACACGGAGCGCCAGGCCCTACCGCGTCGACGTAGAGTTCGTCGAAAACGCAATACTGCCCAGTGTAGTGTCCCTTGTAGATATAGCCATTGTCACGAATGCGCCGCCACAATGCCTGTACGCCCTGTTTGTGTTTGTCGGACGTGGTCCGGATGAAATCGTCGTACGTCAGTCCCATCCGGTCCCACAAGGCGCGGAACTGCGCTGAAACTTCATCGGTGAGCTGCTGCGGACTTTTTCCCGCTGCCTGCGCAGCTCGTTCAATCTTCTGCCCATGCTCGTCAGTGCCAGTAAGAAAATAAGTATCAAACCCCATCATGCGCTGGCGCCGCGCGATCGTGTCGCAAGCGATCGTAGTGTAGGCATGCCCGATATGCGGGCGCGCGTTGACGTAATAGATAGGCGTTGTGATGTAGAACTTATCAGTCATGATGGGTTCTAGCTGCGCGTCGGAAAATTCTATTTCTGCGGTCCCTTTAAATATCCCTGCATCGCTTCCTGCATAACACTCTTGAGCGGAACATGATGGGCAGCAGCCAACTTCCGGCAATCTTCGTACTCAGGCGCGTAATTGGTAACTGTACCGTTCATGCTGGCGATCTTCAATCGCACGTCACCCCAGGGAGTCGCGACCGTGATCCATTTCGCGCCAGCGCCTGCCGTTGTTCTTCCCGCCGCCGTACGCCGAGCGTACTTGTTTCGGTGAAAATAATGCGGGTCAGCCTTGATGCATCTTCAGGCTTCGCCAAAACCGTCAGCAGCATTCCTGGCCGGTTTTTCTTCATCTGTATTGGAAGGGCGAAAGTATCGAGCGCTCCCTCGGCAAGTAACCGGTCAACGACGTAACCGAACACCTGCGGATTCAGATCGTCGAGATTGGCCTCCAGTACCGAGATCGTCTCGGTGGAAACATTTCCGGCGAACGCCGGTTGCGACTCCCCGATCGTTATACGAAGGACATTTGCGTGACCGGAAAAGTCACGCGTGCCAGCGCCGTATCCTGATTTCTCAATTGTCATCGCGGGAAACTGCGCGAATCGTTTCGCCAAAGTCTTGACGATCGCGGCACCGGTTGGCGTGACCAGTTCCACTTGAATGCCCGACGAGTACACCGGCGCGCCTTTCAGCAATTCCACTGTGGCCGGAACCGGCACCGGAAGCAGACCATGTGCGCACTTTACGGTTCCGCCTCCAACATTCAGTGGCGAGCAGATAATCTCGTCCACGCCAAGGGCCTCGGCGCCCACGGCGGAGCAGGTAATGTCGACCATTGCGTCGACAGCACCGACTTCATGGAAGTGCACTTTTTCGATGTCGTCGTTGTGAACCTTGGCTTCCGCCGCCCCCAGAGCCTCGAAGATCGCGATCGCAGTATTTTTTGCCCCGTCGCTGATGGCTGCGCCACGGATTATCTCGCGGATCTCTTTCAACCCTCGCCCGTGTTCATGCTCGTGTCTATGCTCGTCCAGTGCGGCCGTCCCGGTTCGCGCGCCCTCATTCCGTGTCTGGCCGTAATTGTGTTCCTTCAATTCCACAGGTTCATGATGATGGTGTTCATGAACATGGTCGTGTGTATGTTCATGATCGTGTTCGTGGCCGCTGATTCTGCTGTGCCCAGAAAATCTCGCGAGGCAATTCTATCTCGCCGTGGACGAAGACATCCACCTTCGCGGCCGTGATTCCACTTCGATTGACCCGCGAAACCTCCAGCCTCGCTCCGATATTCAGCGCCGCCACCGTATCCTCGAACAGCTTTGCCGGAACTCCGGCATCCACCAGCGCGCCCAGAAACATGTCGCCGCTGATGCCGGAAAAGCAGTCGAGGTAAGCTATGCGCATTTGAGAACCTTCGCTAGTCGAGAGGCACCAGGAACGACAATCCCAAATGTGAATTTCCTTCTGCCGCGTGCCTCGGCGGTCAACGCCTTTATTGGGTGAGAATTCGTGCCGCGACATTTCATCATAGGGAACCTCCGAACCTCCGTCAAACCTCGCGCCCGCGCGCAGTTTGCTACAATCACTCTTCTCTTCAACATCTTAGGGGAATTCTTGTATCGTAATCTGGAACGCCGGTCTGGCCCAGCATGTCCGCGACTTCATCCGCCGCACCTATTCGCTTGAGCTGCCCAAAATCGTCATCGAGCAGCCACCCAAAATCGAGTTTGGCGAGTACGCTTTGCCGCTGGCGTTTGAGCTGGCAAAGAAGCTGCGCAAAGCGCCGCGAAAAATTGCCGAAGAAATCGTCGACGGGATCGGCCCGATTCAGGGATTCGCCAAATTGGAACTGGCGGGTGCAGGCTACATTAACGCCCATCTCAAACGCGAAGAACTGGCGAGCGGTCTCCTGGCCGATGAAGATGCCTCGCGCTGATGTTCCGCCCGGCAAGATTCTGGTCGAGCACTCCAGCATCAATCCCAACAAGGCGGCACACGTCGGCCACCTGCGCAATGCCATTCTCGGCGACACGTTTGTCCGCTTGTTGAATTTTGCTGGCAGGGAAGTGGATGTTCAGAACTACATCGACAATACCGGCGCCCAGGTGGCAGACGTAGTTGATCGGATTTCTGGATATTGAGAAGAAGTCGCGAGCCGAGATCGAGCAGTTGACCCGCCAGCCGCGCTTTGATTATTCTGCTGGGACCTCTATGCCCGCGTCTCGCAGTGGTACGCGGAGGACAAGCAGAATTTGCAGGTCCGTCAGAAAGCACTGCACGCTATCGAAGAAGGCGGGAATGAGACTGCCACTATCGCTGACCTGATTTCTGTCGCCGTCTTGCGCCGGCACCTCGAGACCATGGATCGCGCTCGATATCGAATACGACTTTCTGCCGCGCGAGAGCGAAATCCTGCACCTTCATTTCTGGGACGCCGCCTTCACCAAGCTAAAAGAAAGCGGAGTGATTTTTTTCGAGAGCGAAGGGAAGAACAAGGGTTGCTGGGTAATGCGCAGGGCGGGAACGGCAAAATCCGAAAGTCGCCGGTACAGCGGAAAAATCTCGAGGCCGTGGAACCGATGAAGCCACCGGGCAGTTGCCGAAGAAGACCAGAAAGTGATCGTCCGTTCCAACGGCACCGTGGGCTATGTAGGCAAAGACATTGCGTATCACATGTGGAAGTTCGGACTGCTGGGACGCGATTTCGGATACCGGAAATTCTATCGGTATCCCAATGGCCGCGATTGCTGGATTTCGACCGCGGTGGGCGCATTGGACCATCCTCATTTCGGAGATGTGGCGGAAATTTACAACGTGATTGACGCCCGCCAGTCGGAGGCGCAGAACACGGTGATCGAGGCCTTGCGGGGGCTGGGATACAGCCAGCAAGCCGACCACTATACTCATTTTTCCTACGAGATGGTCGCGCTCACGCCGCGCTGCGCCGCCGAACTCGGCTACCAGCTTTCCGATGAAGACAAAGGCCGGGCCTACATCGAAGTTTCGGGCCGCAAAGGTTTTGGGGTGAAGGCCGATGATCTGCTGGATCGCCTCATTGCTTCGGCGAAGAACGAAGTGGATGGCCGCCATCCTCAACTGCCGCGAGGCCGAGCGCACCGACGATCGCGACACAGATCGCGGTCGGCGCGTTGCGCTATTTCATGCTGAAGTTCACCAAGTCGTCGGTGATCGCCTTCGACTTTAAAGAAGCGTTGAGCTTTGAAGGCGAAACTGGTCCGTACGCGCAGTATGCGGCGGTGCGGGCCGCCAACATCTTCCGCAAGGGCGGATTTCGATCCCGACGAATTTGGCAGGAATCCGGCCGAACGTCTTTCTCCTGCGGAACTGGGAAAATATCTCGCTGGGCGAAACGGGCAACGAAATTTGGGAGCTCTGGCTGACCGCGTCCAAGACTTCCTACATCGTCGACCAGTGCATTGCCACCACCGAACCAGCTTACCTGGCCAAGCATGCCTTCCAACTGGCGCAACTTTTCAACGCCTTTTACCATCGCCATCCCATCCTGAGTGAACCCGATGAGGGCCGGAAGAGATTTTTGTTGGCGACGGTGGCGGTCGTCCGGCGGGAACTGACCAGGGCGCTGGCCGTGATGGGAATCACCGTACCGGCCGTGATGTAGCAGCGCAGATCGGCACTCCCAGCGCTGCAAGGCGTCACCTCGCGTAACCGGGTACAAGCGTAACCGATGAGATCGTCGCATTCTCCGCTATGCCTAAGTGCTTCAAGGACTTTAGTTGTGTCAGGGCTGCAGCCGGTAAGTAATAACCAAAGTTTCCATTCGTAACTTTACCGTACATCGAAACACTCCTAGACTCTTGCCATGCATTCATGGGAGGGAGATCCGCGGCCGGAGCCGGTGCAGGAGTATGGCACCATACGGCCGAACTTCGAAGGTCAAGCTGGACCAGTCCATCGATCCGCGCGCGGCAGCTGGCGTATTTTGTTCGCCGTGGCTACGGGAATCCTGCTGGCCGTGTTTTCGTGACTGGTAACGCCCGGGCTGCATTCGAGCAAATTACCAAATTTCTGACGCTGCAAGGGAAACCAGAACCGGCCTCTCCGCCCAGTACTTTCGCGAACACGAAATTGAGAGCTTGGACCATGAGACTCCGCAGCAGCAGGCCGAACTCCTGTTGGAACGCGCCGTGAATCACTACGAAGGCGCGAATGATCAAATCGTCGCTCGGGTCGAAAGCTGGTGGGGAAAGTTGAAGCTTACTCCTCACTTTAATTCACTGATCACAACCGCTCTGAACTCGAATGATCTGCGGGTTCGCGCAGCAGGCTATCGAGTTGGACCTGGCCGCGATGGGTGCGGTCAAGGCGCCGGCGACCGTGGAGAAGTTGGCGCACAGGCAGCAGACCGGTCCCCAGGCGAACGGGTATGGGCACTCTGGGAGCTGGGTCTTCTCGGCAATCGCGGTGTTGTGCCGGAACGTGTGAACGAAATATTCGTCGCCAACTGCAGGACTCCGATCCTGAAGTTCGCCATTGGGCGGTCGAAGGGCTTGGCCTACCTGGGAACTAACGAAACTATCGCTCCTCTGCTGCAGGAGTTTCATGACGATCCATCACCGATGGTTCGGGAGCGCGCTGGATGCAGCCTGGCACAGTCCGGCATGTTGACCCAGGAGCAGCGGCACAGCGTCATCCCACGATTGTTGATTATGCCGACGACTCGTCTCTTGACACGCAGACCCATGGCTGGGTCTATCAAGCCCTTCGCGACATCACCGGAAAGAACCTGCCCGAGTGACTCCATCGCCTGGAGAAACTGGTACAGCACCACGGCGGAAGCTAACCCCCTAGTCTTCTGTTTCCGGTTCCTGGTGTCCTCTCTGATCATTCCTAAAACTCTTCACCAGAAACCGGAAACCAGTCTTCTCCTACTCCGCCATCTTCGCCACGTGCACATCAAAGTCGGTCTTTGGCAGCAATGACGTCAGCTCGAACGCCCTGAATCCCTCTCCGGCAATTTCTGTGTGACGGTAAAGTCCCGGCTCACTGTCCACTGTTTCGTGGCGTCCGTCCAGATGATCGATGAATTCCTGCGCCTGGCTGACTCCACCTCGCCGCTCTTCGTCCGGGTTACGACGGCTTCCGCGGCATACGAGCTCACCAGCTTGGGCCAATATTTTTCCAGAAGGCTGGTGCTGGCAAAAATATCGGCCCAAATAATCTGGCCGTTGACCGCCACTACGACACCGACTGCATTCTGATCGCGCAGTTGTCGAATCAGGCTCTGATAATTGCGCTGGATAGGTTCGGCGACGGAGTCAAGCCGCTGTTTCACTTCCCGATTGTCCATGACCCGCGCATAGGAACTCGTGGTGTTGATTGCCTGTGCTTCTGCTTCAACCGTTACGGTTTCCGCCATCGCTGTCCGGGCTCTTCGCCACCTCGGACCAAACCTGCTGTTGGTCCTTGTCGGCCATCGCCTTGGCGCGGACATTAGGGGCTGCCATCGGTGCAGGGGCTACAATTCCAGCCGCTCCCTGGATTCCAAATCTGTCGGTACTACCTACCCATCGACCCGGTTCCACACAGAAAACGCCAAGATCCATCGGATCGCTCTCGGGCGGAATAATGCGGTCCTTGCCGATTACCCGGTCCTGTTTGCCTCCGGTCACGATTTCCCCTGCCAGAAGGATCAATGGACGCTTGGAGTTGTTGATCAACACAAGTTGGTTGACCTGGGCTCCTCCGCGTGGACTAGGGTTGTTTCGCCGGCGCATCAAAGGCTGCACGCTCCCGGATTCGGTGACAATCACTTCGCCCGATCGCAAACCTTCGTCCAGGGTCAGAAACTCCCGGGTATCAAAAGAATGTGCCGCGACCACGGGGAATATGGTCAGATTTCCGTGCCGGATGGGAGCCAGAACGGTGTAACCCGACGCAGGCATTTCGCCAGCGGGAGCCCGTCTCGGCAAAAACAAGGCGATTCCAGCAATCAGTCCAAACAACGAAAGCAAAAACCAAGTCCTGGGATTCATGGTGTTCCTCCATAGCGCTTTGCGTCCCGCCTGCATCCCAGCAGGCTTCCGCGCCGCCAACCGACAGCGGTTTCTCGCGCTTGTAGGAGGAACGCCAGATTTTCGGGTTCTTGCACACAAAAGTTGATAGCATCCGGGATGGCCGCACCCGCCATGACTAAAACCGGTGTCCAACCCACTGTGGCTTCGTCGGACCTGAGATCCGTGGAGTTGGAATCCGTGATTACGGTGCTGTACGAAAAGGGTGAAACCTTCGGACTCAGTCGCGAGAATTTCGTCGCGATCCTCACCGAAATTGCTACCAAATATTTGCCTAGCGGAGCCTCACTCCAGGAAACCACGGACCTGTATGCCAGCCTGCGCGATAGAGGAACTGGCGTTGGCCCGTGCCTGTGCAGCCGGCCAAGAACGCGCATGGGAAGTTTTCATGACGCGCTACCGCGAGAGGTTGTATGACATTGCGGCATATATCTCAAAAGAGAGTTCTGCCGCGCGCGAACTCGCCGATTCTCTCTATGCCGACCTCTTCGGAACCACCACTCGTGACGGTCTGCGTGTTTCGAAACTAGCCTCCTACACTGGCCGCGGTTCTCTCGAGGGATGGCTGCGGACGGTAATGGCACAGGAATTTGTGAACCGGTATCGCCGTCATAAGCGGTTGGTAAGTCTGGAAGAAGCGAGTGAGGACGGTAAAGAGTTTGCCGCAAAGGAAACTGAGCCATTGCGAGCGGTTGATCCCCGAGTCGAGGCGGTGACCGATGAAGTCTTGTCGGCGCTTCGGCCAGAAGATCGATTCTTGCTGGCATCTTATTATTTGGACAAACGTACGCTCGCGGAAATCGCGCGCACGCTGGCTGTCCATGAATCCACTATCAGCCGCAAGCTCGATAAACTTGCCAAGTCGGTGCGCAAGCAAATTCTTACGGGGCTTGAACGAAAAGGTATGAGCCGCCGCCAGGCTGAAGAAGCTATGGACATCGATGTACGCGATTTGCGATTAAATCTCGGAAATTGGAACGCGCAAGAACCTGGTCCGAAAACGTTCTCTGATCAGAAGGGAGAAATCAAGGCGTCAGAAAACGAACCCCGGACATCGGGGCTCGGCCCTCCAGGCTGACAAAGTTGGAAGGTAGGCCGCGCAGATCGCATAACCCAACGAAAAGAGAATGGAACAGCTTCCCAAAATCGCGCTGCAACGACTCCAGGCAACTGCCAAGGCTGGGGGACCATCCTGATCCCGACTTACTGACTGCGTTTGCGGAGAAATCATTAACCGAGCGCGAACGTATTCAGGTACTGAACCATCTTGGGCAGTGCACCGATTGCCGCGAGATCGTGTCGCTGGCCATGCCGGAGGCAGTTTCTTCAACAAGTAGTCCGCCGGTGAAATCTCGCATACTGGCGTGGCCGGTACTGCGGTGGGGAGCGCTGGCAGCTTGCGTCGTGATTGTCACGGCTGCAGTGACGCTTCGCTACGGGCGGCAGCAAAGCGCAGGGCCGGTGACCGCCGAACAAGCCGCGGCTCCTGCTCAATCCGGGACCCGCATGTCCGACGACGAAGGTCTCGAAGGAACTCGCTCAGGAACCGATGGAAAAGAACACACAACCATCGCCAATGCAGCCAGAACGCGCCCGCACGCGAAGGCCATCTAATCTCCGCGAGGATCAGGTCGCGAAACTCCGCAGCTGGTGCCGCTGTAATGAATGGCTTGGCGGCTGAGTCTCAGAAAGACAGTCCGGCGTTGGCAGGTAGGACGACAACCTGGCAGCGGCTGGACAATTATCAGGCAAAAACCGAAGCCCCTAAGTCTCTCCAGTCCATGGATAAAACTTCGTCCGAAGGACAGTTCGCAGCACCGGCACCTGCGACTTCGCCGGTCGCCGCAGATTCCCAGGCTTCATCCGCCGATGCAAAGAGTAAGCCGCGGGATGAAGATCTCAATCAAGTGATGAAAAGTGCAAACGAAACTTTGACAGTTGAGAGCGAAAGCGATTCAGGTTGAAACCGCTCAAGCCACGGCGGGCATAGCCAAGACTAGCAAGAAACGCGCTAACACAACGGCTACGCGGCGGACTGTTCGCCAATTAAAGGGTGCTCAGAACACCGAACCGAGTTGGACGCTGTCTTCCGATGGCGCATTGCAGCGTTCTTTCGATTCCGGAAAGACCTGGCAGACGATTCCGATGACGACCAGCGCGGTACTCCGCGCGCTTGCCGCAAACGGTCCTGACGTATGGGTTGGGGGTGCAGACGGCGCGCTCTTTCATTCGTCCGACGCGGGACAACACTGGACTCAAGTCCAGCCACTCGTCGGTCGGCACACCGCTGACCGCGGACATCGTCGGTGTCGAATTCGGTGATGCTCAACACGGCACAGTAACCACCAGCAACCATGAGAAATGGAAAACAGCCGACGGCGGAATAACCTGGAATCGAGATTGAACATCTGCGAAGGGCAAGGGATTACGGTTTCGCGCCGAACACCAGCCACTGACAACTGATTTTCTTCCGCGTTACCAAAGTGACGTTTACACCAATGCATGGTCAGCCTACTATCCATCTCGTGGTTTGGCAGTTCTGGGGGAGGGCTGCCGGGCGTCCTGAGCTGAAAAGTTCAGGACGTTTTTATTTTTGGTCCGTTTTCGGACGACGGCAGACTCGAAACCGAGGCCTAACCTTCCGACCTGCCTTTTGCGACTTCTCTGTCGGTAATGCATCAAATACGGTGTTACGATACACGCAGCCAAATTGGCTGATCGCGCGTCCGACGTGGCGATCACATCGGACGACTCTACCGGAGGGAAAATGGCGGGTAATGGAATTTTGGAAGTAACCGACGCGAATTTTGACCAGGACGTTCTGAAGTCAGATCAGCCGGTTTTGGTGGATTTTTGGGCAGCCTGGTGTGGACCTTGCCGCGCCCTCGCACCGATCGTCGATGAACTGGCCAAGACTACACTGGCAAAATCAAAGTCGGCAAAATGGATGTAGACAGCAATAGCGCCACGCCCATGCGCTACGGCGTTCGCGGAATTCCTACCTTGCTGGTCTTCAAAGACGGCCAGGTGAAGGAACAGATCGTAGGCTACGTGCCGAAAGAGACCATTCAGAAGGCGATCGACAAGCACGTGTCATAACACGTCGCCGGTCTTCGGTCGTCAGCCAGAAAATTCAAACGCCCGGGTTCATTGCCCGGGCGTTTTTATTTTCTCAGATACGATTTTGCCGAGAGCTGAAGCTGACCTCTCAGTACTTCCGCAACACCCCAATCACCTTTCCCTGGACTTCCACCGACGCCGCCGGCACGATGATCGGCTTGCATGGTTGCATTGGAAGGCTGCAGGCGGATATTTTCGCCTTCGCGGTAGAAGCGCTTCAGCGTGGCGTCGGTGCCTTCCACCAGAGCGACGACGATATCGCCGTTGTGCGCTGTCCTGCTTTTCTCCACCATCACGTAATCGCCATTGAGAATGGCCTCGTCCTGCATCGAATCGCCGCGGACTTCGAGCACAAACACTTCTTTCGAGCGCACAAAGTCGGCGAGCGAAATCGTTTCGTTGCTCTGCACCGCCTCGATCGGCTGGCCGGCGGCGATGCGGCCCAGCAGCGGCAGCACCATGGTGGTGTTCACCGCCATGGCCTGCTTGAGCCGGCCCTTGGGCGGCAGCAGATCGATCGAGCGGCTGCGGTTGTAGTCGCGCGTCAGCAGTCCCTTTTTTTCCAGGTTCGAAATGTGCTTGTGGACCGTGGCCAGCGAACTCAATCCCATTCCGTCGCCAATCTCTTCGAACGAAGGAGAGTAGCCATTCTTTTGCACGAACTCGGAGATGAAGTCGTACACCTGCCGTTGTCGTCTGGTGATTGCCATGGCGGCAATTGTAGGCGAAGATTAAGCGAAGTCAAGAGGGCAGGCGCATGTGCGTCGATTTTGTCTTCGCATACCCGTAGTCAATGAGCTAGTGGCGATCTACCTATTCCGAAGTTACCGCCTTAGAAACTGATAGTAAAAATCTACTCCGCTTGTAAAACGATGCTACCGGATGCGCTCATCCTTGCCGTGAGCGCGAATGTCGTCGCGATCGATGGCCTCGCCGGAAACACAATATGTTGGCATCCCGGCCGCGTTGGTGTAAACGCCATCCGAAGCGCCCGTTGACATGTCGGGAATCACCGGCAACCCCGGCCACATTCTGGCAACAACTTTCTCAAGCGGTTGAAAAACGTCGGGGCGCAGCGGCGGCGGCGCGTACGACTTGCGGTTAGTCATGCCACCGATTCCGCCCACCTCCTGCACCGAAATTTTGGGTCGGCGAACACTTTCTCCAGTTCCAGTCGGATCTCTTCGGTTGAGTGCCCAGGAACGATGCGGCAGTTCACGTTCGCTTGCGCAGTTTGCGGAAGAGCGTTGTTGGCGTGCCCGGCATTCAGGCGGGTCGCCACGCAGGTAGTATGCATGGTCGAATTGTCGATCGGATCCTGCGACAAGCGCGCTACCGCCTCCATGTCCGGCGGAGTTTTCAAAATTGCTGCATGTCTTCTGCCCGCTGGCCGGTCGCGACCTTCGACATGCGCTCGTAATAGGCGCGTGTGATGTTGGTCAACTCGAAGGGAAACTGGTAATGCTCCAGCCGCGCCAACCCATCGGCAAGATGGTAGATAGCATTGTCGGGTTTTGGCAGGGAACTGTGTCCGCCGGGATTGGTCACGGTCAGTTGGTAATCCGAGTACAGCTTTTCCGAAGCATCCACCACCATCATTTGCGGCTTGCCGTGCTCGGCCAAGATTCCGCCGCCGTCGTGATTGAGCACGAATTCGGCATCGATCAGGTCGCGGTGATTCTTTATCAGCCAGTCGACGCCGTTCGATGTGCCACCCTCTTCGTCCGCAGTCAGCGCCAGGATGATGTCGCGATCCGGCACGTAACCTTCCTTCTTAAAGCGCAGCAGCGTCGTGACCATCATCGCGTCGCCGTCTTTCATGTCCTGTGTGCCGCGGCCGTAGAAGTAGCCGTCTTTTTCGACGAACTGGAACGGATCGGTGGTCCAGTCGTCACGCCGCGCTTCGACAACATCAAGATGGCCAATCAGCAACACCGGCTTGTGCTTGCCGCTGCCGTGAAACCGCACCACCAGGTTCTTCTTTCGGTCGTTGGGTCCGAGGATGTGAAGGTCGCTGTCGGGAAAACCGGCATCGCGGAAACGCTGTGCCATGGCCTCCGCCGCCGTAGAGACGTTGCCGACCGAGTCAGTGGTGTTGATTTCGATCAGCTGTTTGAAAATGTCGTGGGAAAGTTGTTTGGTGGCGTCGTCGATCTGCGCTTGTGAGTATGAACAAAGAAGAAGTGAAACAGAAGAGCGGGAGGACAAGAACCATTCGCAAGTCGTCAACCGTGGTCTCCTGAAGAAAGGGGCTGTTCTCGGGCTCCAAATCTAGCAGCAGCGTTGCGTGGCTGCAAGCCAGTGATGTCCTGGCTGTTATTCTTGTCTGGTGGTCGTCCCGACAATCCCGCTGTCCACAACCCCGCCCCGGGCTTTGCGAGAGCTGTACCCACGTTAAGGCATCCAATCCGACAGGGGCTCCGTATTTATTTTTGCCAGTTGGCTTTGACAGACAGTCGATTCCCGAAATACCCGCGTTTGCCCGTGCTTTCCTGTTCGGGGTACGAGCAGCGTCGCAAGGGCTCAACTGCCATGAAATCACCTTCGGGATAGCGAATTGAAACTTTTGTCCGGCCAGTCACTCTATATAGATGCGAGCCGGTTGACCGGCGTCGCGGGGGTCATTTATGTCGAGATTTCGGTCTCATTTCGCTTTATTGTTTTTAGCTCTTCTTATCGGAACTGTGGCTGCACCACGGGAAACGCTTCCACTGTTGCCGTTCCGGGTCCGGTTGTCGACGCTTCCAAATCAGGGAAGTCCGGCGAGCAAACCGCAGTAATTGCCGGAGGCTGTTTTTGGGGAATCCAGGCGGTTTTCCAGCACGTAAAAGGTGTAGTGAGCGCGACCTCGGGATACTCGGGCGGAGAAGCAAAGACTGCGGAGTATGAAGTGGTCAGCACGGGAGAAACCGGTCACGCGGAATCGGTGAAGATTACCTACGATCCGTCCCAGATCACTTATGGCGAGTTGTTGCGAGTATTCTTCTCGGTGGCTCACGATCCCACGGAACTAAACCGGCAGGGTCCGGACGATGGGACGCAGTATCGTTCGGTTATTTTCTACGGCAATGATGAGCAAAAGAAGATTGCCGAGGCTTATATCGCGCAGCTCGATAAAGCGAAGGTGTTTTCGCATCCGATCGTCACGCAGGTTGTGCCGTTGAAAGCGTTCTATCCGGCGGAGGCCTATCATCAGAACTATGCGACGCTTCATCCCAATCAGCCTTACATAATGTTCAACGATGCGCCGAAGGTGGCCCATCTGCGACAGGAGTTTCCGGATCTTTATACTGGCAAGTAATCACGGGGAAGTACCGCCAAGCATTTCAGGAGTTTGATCATGTTCGACTCAGAGCTTGACCGGGATGCATCGTCCATAAATGTGAGACGGCGTGCGTTTCTGGGAGTTTCCGTTTCCGCAATCGCTGGAGCGCTTCCTTTGGTCGCTGCGTAAGCCTCGGTCATTGAAGCAGCGATGCCGAAAGGGGATCCCGGAGAAGTCACCATTGTGCAATTCTCTGACTCCGGACAACGACTTCAGAAAGTCCATGTGCCGAAGGTAGTGAAGACCGACGACGAGTGGCGCAAGCAGTTTTCTCCCGGTGAATTCGATATTACGCGGCACGCAGACACCGAGATCGCTTCACGGGAAAATACTGGAACCTTCACGATAAGGGCCTTTACCGCTGCATTTGCTGCGATAACGCATTGTTCAGTTCGGCCACCAAGTTTGAGTCCGGCACCGGATGGCCAAGCTTCTGGCAACCGATTGCGTCTGAGAACGTGCGGTCGATTCGAGATAGCAGCTATCGGCATGGTGCGGACCGCGGTGGCGTGCACGGAGTGCGACGCGCATCTGGGGCATGTCTTTGATGACGGACCGCAACCTACAGGCCTTCGATATTGCATGAATTCGGCTTCGCTGAAATTCGTTAAGCAGTCCTGATTACGGTTCTGGAAGGTCGACTCTGATGAATGCCAGTCTTCCGTCGTTTCGCGCCCCCAGCGCCCCTGAACGTGTTTTGAACCGGGTCTTTGGTTTCGTAGTGGGGATGGGATGGGGTTTCTCTCATACCTATTTGCTGCAGGTTCGTGGACGCAAGAGTGGGAAGATCTTCTCCACCCCGGTCGATCTGTCTGCTGACGGATGGAAAGCGCTTTCTGGTGGCTCCGCGCGGCCAAACGCAATGGGTGCGCAATGCGGAAGCTGCAGGAGAAATGACACTCAAGAAGGGAAAGCTGCTGCAGAAGTTCAAGATGCGAGTCTCTGTCTGACCAGGAAAAGCCGCCAATATTAAAAGCCTATCTCGACCAGTTCAAAGCCGAAGTGCAGAGATTTTTCCCGGTGCCGGCGGGTTCACCCGGTAGAAGCGTTTCACGGACCTGCTGCAAACTACCCGGCGTTTGAATTGATTCCTGCGTAGCGTTTTTCGTTGAAGGCCGGGCGTCCCGCCCGCGAGACGGACAAGCCGTCAGTCTATTCCAGAACCTGATCATCCAGTTTTTTTCTTCCCCAATCGGCAGCCGCTTGCACGAAGGCCAACACCAGAGGATGGGGTTTGCCCGGCTTCGAAGAGAGTTGGGGTTGAAATAGGGTCGCAATGTAGAAACGGTGAGTTGGAGATTCGATGGCACGAATTTCGCCTTGCGGACCTCGCGCAACGACAGGGAATCCAGCTTCCATCGCGGCCCACTCGAAGTCGGGATTAACCTCGAAGTTGCAGAAAAATTCTTCAATGACGATCATCCTGCGAATAGAACGACTGCAGGTAAGACCCGGGACGCAGTCGTATCTCGGGAATTGGACCTGACAGCTTTGGAGCGCCCTTGGCGCGATCTGGAACTGCGCACGCAACCGGATAGATCACGATATTTTTCGATCCGGAGTTATTTTCAGCGCTGTCTGCGTCTTTGATTCCCAGCACATTGCGCACGCATTCGATCAGCGTGTACTGAAATCCGCCGCATGTTCCGAGGAATGGCCAATCGCGCTGGCGCGCGAATTCAATGCCCTTGAGCATTCCGTCAAAGCTTTTATACGGACTGCCAGGCGCGGCCCATAGTCCGTCGAAACTCTCCAGTTTTTTGGGGGCATCGGGCGCGAGCAGGCTCGTGGTCGGAATCCATTCCGCTTCGAGGGGCAAATTCAGTGTGCGCGGCGGCGTGCTGCAATGACTTCTCGACTGCGGGAAGGGTCGGAGACCTGGGATCGTAGTCGCCGAGAATTCCGATACGGACAGGATCACTCACTAAGTCATTTTAATGGAGAACTTCAGGACTGCGGAGAATGACTGATGAGAATGAGAGTAAGAAGGCTGGTGCGCGAAACATCGCTCATCGGACAAAGACTCTTCTCTCGCCCACGCCAGCATCCGCTGAAGAAAGATTTCGTGCTGAGCTTGCGAACGTCTCGTGTGGAGCGAATACACATTTGCGTTGGCCACGGCGACAATACCCGCGAGGTCCTTCAAGACGAAAGTCTCTCAAGATGACGTCAACAGCGGTAGCCAACCTACTAAATCTATTTCGCTTGAACCTGAATGGGACTCGCGAGCTCGATAGATGTTTTCGGGCCGCCGACCAGCAGTTTTTGACCCCGCGCGATGTAGCGCGAGATGACGGCTGTCCTCGACCAATCCAGGTCCCATCCGTTCTCGATAGCAATGATTGTGTAATTGCCCGGAATCACGCTGTGGAAGGTGAAGGTGCCGTCCAGGTCGCTCTGGTCCCGGCGAAAGAGTTGGGGATTCTCTTCAGGATTTTTCGGAACGAGCACGATCATGGCTCCGGCTGCGCCTTTACCTGCGCGCTGTGCGACACCGTTCACGTCAGCAGCGCCTCCTATTACTGTCATAGACAGGGCCAATGGTCCAGTAGGGACCGTAAATGTGTGGCCGGAGACGGGGGCGCCATTTATCACCATGGAGATCACCGAGTAAGCGCGGGATGCGGACCCGGCGAGGACTTCATAAGTACCGGGCACAACAGCGGAGAATGTGACTTCGTGATCGGGAGTGACTTGTGAAAAGCCGACGACGCGGTGCTGAGCATCGCGGAGGGAGAACGTCATCTGGGGAGGGAATGAAGTTTCGCCGACAATCTCGACCTTGGCGGAGATGTTGCTGACAGGTTGACCGGCAGCGACGTCCAGTTCCTGATTGTCCTGGTTAATGTCGATCACGGTAGCATCGTTCGCTCCGGACTTACTCGTGTGGGAAACGCAGGTTGTATTTGCCCGGAGCCGCGGTTATTTCAAAGACGCCAGGCGCCGTCATCTGCACATTGGCTTGCAAGCCTAGTTCAGGATGGTCGAGGTCGCGCTTGAAAAAAATGGGAAACGAAACAGGTTGCCCTTCCTGCACCGGAGTACGAAGGATAACGTGCAAGGCGGGAGCCGGCGACAGATGGATATCGATATCGACATGATCGCCACCGCGTACCAGGACAGGAGTAGCGTCTTCCACTTCGGTCGCTCCAGCGTAATACGTAGGCAGGTAGACGACGTCGAGAGCAGAGTCGATGGAGGTGGGAACATCGGGGACGCCCTCCTGACGAATTGACCGCGTGTGTACCGCATACCAAGGACTAGCCTCAACGGAGACGAAGAATGTGCCGGCATCGAGGGGAGCGAATTCAAAGTACCCTTGATCGTCGGTTTGATCAGTGCTAGAACGTCTGGTGCGACCGACGCCCGCGCTGTGGTCGTCGCGCCAGAGAGTGACCGCCACACTGCGTACAGGGTCGCCGAATTCATTGATTACGTGGCCGGTGAGCGCAGCCGTCGCCACTAGGCGAAGCGAAAGATTCTCGGTGTCCAAACCTGCGCCAGTTACGATGGCCGTGCTGAATTGTTCGTGCTGATCGTAGGCCGCAGGGATATATCCGCTTTTAGCGCCCCCCAAAGAATATTTTCCAGCAGGAATGTGGGTGAATTCGAAACGTCCGTCGTCGCCGGTGATCACGAAAGTCTGCGCTTTGGGATTCTTGACGTCCTGCAGGGAAACCCGAGCGCGAGCCAGCGGATGACCCTCGCTGGCGCTGACAATGGTGCCGGCTATTCGGAAATACCCGGCGCCTGCGTAGACGTTTGAGGCTGCACTTGCGCCATCAGCGAAGTGGGCACTACGAGGAATAAACAGCCGAGCGCAACTCGCAGGGTCTGAATTTGCGACATCGAGGAACGAGGGCGATGCTGACCCATTTTCGCGTCACTCCTTGCTGAGACCTTCCCTATTGAAAGATCAGTGGCACGCGCACGTGCTCTGTCTGTCCAGGGCCCACGCGGACGACCGGACCTTTGCCATCGTAAAGGCCCATTGCTTCGGGATTCTGATATTCGAGTTCCCCGCGCCGACGGTCGAAGGCGAGAACGCGATAGGCGCCCGGAGGAAGTTGTGAAAATTGGAAGGTTCCTTCATGCGAAGCCGATCCTTCGGTGAAGTGGCCTGGCGAGTCGGGCAGTGGGATGCAGTAGACGTACGGGCCTTGCATGGCGACCGGGTTGGCTCCCGGCACCTCGCCCGAAGTTGAAAGTGCAGCCGCCATGCCTTCGACGGTTCCTTCGATGGTGGCGCTGTCATCGCGCAAGACGATCTCGATTGGAAGACTTGCACCGCCCGGGCCGACCACAAGAGGCTGGCGCAGGAGATCGACGCTGCCCGTGACCGCTGAAGATACATATCCCCGAATGGAATTCACGCTAAGCCAGTAGCGGCCAGGCCGGACATTATCAAGCACAAGATCGTTGTCGTTGGGCTTGCGTGGTGGGCGAACATAGATGCTTCCCAGAGAATCAAAGTCGTCCGCGGGCTGAAGCGTAACATCGGCTTTTACCTCGCGAGTGAATCCCCCGGAACTCATGAACCCAATCGCCTGCCCGCCATTCGCGCTTACTTCATCTTTTATATTGACCGGAATCGAGCCGTTGGGCACGACTGTTATCGATGCTTGAGTCAGCGGCGCATCTTTCACGGCAATATTCGCCGTGGCGGTAGCCGTCTGCTGACCCTGCTGGAGTAGTCCTTCGATAGTGTAGATCCCGTTGGGTAGCATGCCTGAGATTTCCCGGTCGGTAATGCCAAGGGAATATCCCGGACCCTGGTGACCCTCGAGCGCAACCGAGATATTTGAAAATTGGCCCGCGGAATCGGGGACTGACGATTTTGATTGGGTAATAGGCCTGAAGCACGGGAGAGAGTTCGACTTGAACGGTTTTGCCGGCTTCGAGAATGATGGCGGCGCCCGAAGCGAAATCGCTAGCTGCCGGATAGTAGACGGGCGAATATCCGTACTGCTGCCCACGTGGACCGAAGGTGATGGGATCGCGATCAAGCAGTTCGCTGGTAAACAGCTTATAAGTGCCGGCTTCCAGGCCGGCAAACCGAAACTCACCGTTCGATCGCGTCCTGGCGTTTCCTCCCTGGACCCAGTGCGCACGACCGTCACTCACCTGGCGTTTGTAGAGTTCGACACCGATGCGGTCGAACTGATTGGAAGACGGAAGATTTACTCGGCCAATGATGAGGGATTCCGGAGTGAGAGTGACGGTGATGTCTTCACGGGCGGCATCTTGCATCCGGTATGGGGGCCAGTTGCCGCTGTTTCAAAAAACCGGGCTTACGGGCCGTCACTTGAAACGATCTGATGGAATCACTCCGTGGCAGTTGAAATTCGAATCGGCCCTGATCGTCGCTGAGAGCGGCAAAGCTGCTATCATCGGAAGCGACCAAGGCCCGGGCAATGGGCTCATGTGTAACGCTATTGATCACGGTGCCACGCAGGCTAGCGGGGCGCTTGAGTTTTGCACGTCCTGAGCATCAACAGATGGAAAGGGGATAGCGAAAATAAAACACGCGGCCAGCAGGAAAAATTCGGAGCACCTTATACGGCGTAGGAGAACAGCGGAAACGGAACGCGAACCATCGCTCACGGCACAGCTCCAAGCGCCGATATTGTGGCGGAGGGGAGAAGGAAAAGCAACCCCGACTCACATGAGGGGGTGCGCCGGTCTCGGCGGCCGTCCAGCGTCCGCCGCTCGAGGCCAGGGCAAGACGCCGTTGCTGACAGCCGGCTGATACGCGTGCGCTACGAGCGATTCAGATAGCGACCGCGCGTTGTTTCAGTATTTCGTCGACTGCGCCAATCGCCGTCTCCAGTTCTTCGTCTTTGTTGTAGAAGTGAGGAGCCATGCGCACGCCGGCCTTGGGGCGATAGTCAACCAGGATGTCGCGCTTCAGCAATTCGCGGCAGACTTGTTCGGCATCAGGCATGTCGATGGAAACCGTCCCGCCACGATTCTCCGCGTCGCGGGGCGAATTGACGCGCCATCCTCGTTGCTCAGCCAGTTCGATCAGGTGTGAAGTTTGACGCTGCGATTTCTTGCGAATCCGATCGATGCCGACTTCGGCGATAATTTTCAATCCCGGGCGGGCCGCTTCCAGCGAGGGTATGTGTGATGTGCCATTCATGAAGCGGAATGGCGGTTCGCTGTAGCGCGTCGGGCCAACCTCGAACCCGAACGGATTCTGGTGAGCGAACCAGCCGGTAAATTTCGGTTGCAGCGTTTTGCCCAAGTCAGGCCGAACATACAAATAGGCCACTCCCGGGCCTCCGCAAAGCCACTTCAAAACGCCGCCGCAGGCGAAATCCACATTCAGTGCCTGCACGTCGACCGGCACCGTTCCGAGCGACTGGAATGTATCCAGCACCACAAAAGCGCCCACTTTGTGGGCCTTTTCGATGATCGCTTTCGCGTCCTGGATGTAGGCGCTGCGGAAGATCACGTGTGAAACCGGGACCAGCAAGGTCTGCTCGTCAATGGCGTCGAGCAATCGCTCGAGGGGAACCGTGATCCCGTCGTCGGTCTTCACCATGTTCACGCGAGCGCCGTATGCCCGTTGCGCTTCCCAGAAATACATTACAGAAGGAAAATTCATGTCGCTGTAAACGACCTTGTTGCGCTTGCCGGAAAAATCGAAACAGGAAGCCACCACTGCCTGGCACGTGGTGACATTCTGGTGAGTCGAAACCGAGCCCGGCGCGGCATTCATCAGCGCGCCAATCTCGTCGCCGACCTGCGCGGCCAGCATCCACCATCGTTCTTCCCATGCGCGCACGCCGCGCGTCGCCCAGATGTCGGCATAGCCTTTCATGGCGTCGTAGACACCTTGGGGCATTGCGCCCAGGGAATTGCTGATGAGATAGGTGGTCCGTTCCAGAATGGGGAACTGCGAACGATAGCGGAGAAGCTCATCATCCATGCGACGTATTGTACCGCCCGCGACGCTTGTATACTGCGGGCAGGGTTGTTCACAACCTACCGACAACTCTAAGTGAAGATGTGGCATCACAAAGCCGCTTCTTAAAGTTTGTTAGCAGTCCGTTTTTTGGAACAGGAGAGAATGGCAGCCATGAAAGTTCTCAGGAATATTATCGGAACCGCGGGTCTACTTTATGCAGGATATGTGCTCATCGTGAGCATGAAAGATGTCCGCCGCTACATCAGAATCAGCAATATGTAATCGACGCCATTCCAGGCGGAGAGTTTTCGTCGCGGACACATTTCCCTCGCGTTGGAGCTATTTTGTCCTGGGATATTTGTTTTTAGCAGACGCGGCTTGTTTTACCCGAGTCTAAATTCGGCACTACCGAATTCGGCATTAATCCCGAATAGTGCCCACTCCATTCGGTTTCGGATCCATCTGTACTCTTTTTCTGAAAAGAAAATACGCTGCTGTTAACACCACGATATAAAGCACTCCGCTGATCAGCGTCAGATGCGACTGCCAACCTGTTTCAATGATGGCCAGAATAATCAGTATGAAGCCGGCGGCGGAACCCCAGGCGCCCAGTCGCGAACGCATTGGCAGCGCGATGATTTGGTTCGCTGTCAGCTTCTGGCGAAATCTGATGTGAGCCGCCAAGGAGACGAGCCAGGACAGAAGCACTCCCATCAGCGAGGCCCCCAAAATTGAGACGAATGCATCCTTCGGCGCCCATTTTTCCAGCACCAGCGCCACCACAACACCATACGAAGACGCCAGCAGGGCCAGTCGGGGAGACCCCGCGGCGTTGAGACGTCCCAACGCTGCAGGCGCCCATCCCGACCGCGCCAGAGAAAACAGGACCCGCGATGACGCGTATAACGCTGCATTCGCGCCGGACAGAGCCGCAGTCAGAATCACGAATGTCATGATGTGCGAGGCTGCGGGAATGTGAGAATCACGAAACACGGTTACAAACGGACTCTCAGTCACTCCGGCGCGATTCCATGGCATGACGCCTACCAGGATGACGATCGCTCCCAGGTAGACCGAAGCTAGAATCCCGAAGGTCAATTTGATTGCGCGAGGAATGTCGCTTGCCGACCGCGATTCTCCTGTGGTAATCGCGGCGAACTCCACGCCTGCAAAAGTGTAAAGAGCGAAACCCATCGCCAGCAGGGGCGCCACCGCGCCCTTAGGCAGGAATCCGCCTTGCGTCGTGTATTGGGGCGCCACGCGTCCGCTGAGCAACAGCGTTGCCCCCAGCAGCACGAAAACGAGAATGGTCGCAACCTTGATCATTGCGAACCAGTATTCGAAGCGTCCGAAGTTCCCCACGCTGCTCAGGTTGATAAGCAAAAGCAGAATTGAAAAAGCCACCACCCAGACGAGCGCCGGAACCGACGGGAACCAAAAAGCGAGATATGTAGCGGAAGCGACCAGTTCCGCTCCGATGGAAATGGAAATCGCCGCCCAGTAACCGGCGCGGGCGATGAATCCCGCCCAACGATTGAGGTAGATGTCGCCATAAACTCCGAACGATCCCGCTCCGGGATGCATGCTGGAAAGTTCGCCTAACGCCAAGGTCACGGTCAGCGTGATAAACGCCGCAAGGGCGAAACTCAGGATCACCGCCGGTCCCGCGATTTCGAGTGCCGCCGCCGACCCCAGCAACAGCCCCGTGCCGATTGACCCTCCCACAGCGACCATAGCCATCTGGCCGGCGCCGAGCTGATGGCGAAGCCCTTGTTCGTTGTCGCTATGGGGTGCCGCAGGCATCCGGCACGTATACCAGAAACTCATTTGGTGCCAAAGACAAATTCCTTTTTGTGACCTTAGTAATCGTGGGACATGCCTACTGCGTTGCCGGTCGTGAACTCGGGCCTCTAAAATCGCAGTGGGTTACTCCGCACGTTACCCTCTTTCTCCATGGCAGACCCGACCAAGCGAATGGATCGAGCCGAGATCGCCCGGCGCGTTGAGCGCGCCGAGAAGCTCTTGCAAAAAGGCAAGACCGGCGATGCTTTGGACGAATATCTGCAGGTACTTGGCGATGATCCGCAAAATGACAATGTTCGGCAGATGGCGGCCGATCTTTGCCTCTCACTGCAGCGCACACCAGAAGCGGTAACGTTGCTGGGGGAGTTGTTCGAACGCCAACTTGAAGCGGGAGAAAACACTCGCGCCAGCCTGACCTACAAAAAGCTGGCCCGTTATGCCACTCCGACTACGCTTCAGCGGCTTCGTTTCGGACAGATTCTCGAGAATTCCAACCGTAAACTGGCGCTCGAAACCTACGAGAGCGCTCTGGAAGAGCTGACCCGAAACGGCCGCCCGCAGGATTGCGTCATGGTTCTGCAACGATTGGTGGGCCTCGATCCTTCGGAGCGAAACTTTCTGCGTCTTGGAGAACTTTGTTCCCAGGCTGGAGATAAACAGGGAGCAGCTATCGCGTTTCTCAAGCTCGCGGAGATCACTGAAACCGCTGGCGCCGACCGTGCCAAGTGGTATGAACGCGCTTACACGGAAGACCCTTCCGACGCTCGGATTGCTCTTGGATACGGAAAGAGCCTGATCACGCAAGGACAAGTAGGCGCAGCCATCTTTGTGCTGGAACCTCTGGCCAAGGCGGAAGGGGCGCCTCTCGAAATTCTTGAAAGCTACGCCAAAGCGTTGCTGTCCGCCAATCGTCTGAGCGATGCGGAGCCCCTGATCTGGCAACTTTTTCTAAAAAACCCCTCACGTTTGCAGGAAATCACAGACCTTATCGGGCTGCTGGTGGATTCTCAGCAGGATGCGGAGGCGGTGGCACTTGCGCGCAAGCTGGAACAGTTCCAGCGCGGCCGAGGAGAACGGCGCACTTTTGTCGCGATGATGCAGGAAGTAGCGGCTCAACATCGAAGCTCTCCCGAATTTCTGGAGTTCATGAGCGAGCTGTTCAACGCTTCCAACCGGGAAGGGGATTATTCGCAGACTCTGCTCAAGCTATTCGATTTGCACTGTGGGATGGGGAATTACGCGAAAGCCGCGGAGTGTCTTGACCGCGCCGCCGACGTCGATGCGTACGAGCCAGGTCATCAGAAGCGGCTGGAAATGCTGCGTGGAAAGATCGACGAGAACCGGTTCAAGGTGATCTCCTCGCGGTTCACCAGCATGGCCAAACCGGCCGAGCCGGTCAAAACCGAAGGCCCCACGCTGGGCGCCGCTGCCTTGCAGGACCTGATGTTACAGGCCGAGATTCTGGTCCAGTACGGAATGCGCTCCAAAGCAATTGAACGCTTGCAGCGCATTCAGGAGCTTTTTCCGGGAGAGGAAGAACGCAACCAGGATTTGCAACAGTTGTATCTTGCGGCGGGAATGAATCCACGCCGCCCGGATGCAGTTGCCCATTCCACGGCCGCGCCCAAGCCGTCCGCGAAAACACCGGCAGCATCACCCGCGCCGCCCCCGGTTCCCGCTTCGCCTCCGGCGGAATCGGCCGACGTCAACAGCTTTACCAAGGTGGCGGAAATTACCCGCAAGCTTTATCGCCAGACGAATTCCGACGCGGTCATGTCGACCGCGGTCAATGAAATTGGAGCGCAATGGAAATTGAGCCGTTGCATCGTTGCGATGCGCAAGCCCGGGATGGCTCCCAGCGCGGTAAAGGAATATCACGCCGAAGGCATAAGCCGTGGAGAAACAAAACTCCTGAATCAGCTCGTCACGTTTGTACAAGACATCGTGCTAAGTCTTGGCACGCTGGCCATTAGCCATGCGGCTGACGCCCCTGAGCTGGAGGAAATTCGCGAAGTCGTAAGCCAGTTGGGGATTGGATCACTGCTGGCATTGCCCCTCACCGACGGAGAAGACGAGATGGGCGTCATCCTCCTGGTGCAGAACACCATACACAGCTGGCACTCGGGCGACATTGTTGTCCTCAAGACGATCAGCGAGCAGATTGTGATCGCCCTGAACAATGCCGGGTTGCGCCGTCTGGTAAAGAGTCTCTCGGTGACCGATGAAGAATCAGGTTTGCTCAAACGGGCCTCTTATCTCGATTTGTTGATGGCGGAGACGCGGCGAGCCGTGCAGCAGAGCACTCCGGTTACGGTGGCGCTGATGCAGTTCGGAAAGAGCTCCGCGATGATGAAGGAGCATGGAGAAAAAGCCGTGGAAGCCGCCATGCAAAAGATTGGCCAGATTTTTGCGGCGAACATCCGGCAGAATGATCTCGCGTTCCGCTATGAGATGACGACGATCGCGCTTGGTTCTCGGCGAAACCTCGGAAAAAGAAGCGCTGATGGCAGCAGAAAAATTGCGCAAGCTTTTGGCTGACGTAAAACTCTCAGACGAGATTCTTCCTTTCAGCGCCGGGCTGGCAGAAGCTGTAGTGCGTCAGCAGTTCGATCCGGTCGACATTGTGACGGAAGTGATCAACCGTGCTGACGCTGCGCTGGATTTGGCGGTCACCCAAGGCTTCGGCCGCATCGTAAGCCTCGCTCCATCGGTCGCCGCTGCCGCCGTCGCATAACTCCTCCAAAGCTTTTCTTTGCGAACTCTGCAGCTTTTCACAGCGAACTTCGCGGTTAAAAGCTTTGAACGCAAAGAACGCGAAGCATTCGACGGTTGTCGAATAGCTGCCGCAAAACCTCGCAGTAACTCCATCGCCGCTGATAAACTCACAGTCTTATGGAAATCAGGAAAGTTGGAGTTCTTGGCTGCGGCCTCATGGGTTCCGGGATCGCCCAGGTGGCGGCCACGGCGGGTTTCGATGTCACGGTGCTCGAGGTTGATCAGAAATATCTCGACAAAGGCTTTGCGGGCATTGAGAAATCACTCGCCAAGTTTGCCGAGAAAGGCACGATCAAGGAGACTCCACAGGCCGTCCGTGCGCGATTGAAGGGCACGACCAGCCAGCAGGAACTGGCCGACTGCGACATCATCATCGAAGCGGTAATCGAGAACCTCGACGAAAAGAAGAAAATGTGCGCCGCGCTCGACAGCATAGCGAAAAAAGACGCCATCTTCGCTTCCAACACGTCTTCCATTTCCATTACTGAGCTTTTAACTTCCACGAAACGGCCCGAGCGTTTCATCGGCTTGCATTTCTTCAATCCGGTGCCGCTCATGAAACTGGTGGAAGTCGTTCGCACCATCGCCACCTCCGACGAGGTCTATAACGCGGCTTACGAATTCGCGAAGAAACTTGGCAAGGTGCCCGTCCGCACCAGCGACAAGACGGGATTCATCGTGAATCGTCTGTTAGTGCCGTATCTGCTCGATGCCATCCGTGCCTATGAGGAGGGAGTTGGATCGATCGACGACATCGACAATGCGATGAAACTTGGATGCGGCTATCCGATGGGGCCATTCACTCTGCTCGATTTCGTTGGACTCGATACCACTTATTACATCACGCACGTGATGTACGACGAGTTCAAAGAGCGGCGGTTTGCTTCACCGCCGTTGCTGAAGCGTTTGGTGATGGCAGGTTGGTACGGTAGGAAGAGCGGCAAAGGGTTTTACGATTACGCCGACCCGGCCAATCCGAAGCCGAACAAGCTGTAAACTTTGCGCCACAGTTTTACGCGGATGAACACAAATTTGCTTTTAGTTGTCATCCTGAGCGAAGCGAAGGACCCCTGCATTTTCGGTGCTGCCGGCGGATGTATAGTTTCGTCGTGTCGCTCAGAATGACAAATCCAGTGATAAACGCGCTGTTCTCAGGAATCACACTTTGAAGACTCCGCCCAAACTTAAACTCAAGGTGCTCGAGGCAAACTTAAGCGCCGCGGGAAAACGCTTTGCTATCGTTGTCTCGCGCTTCAATGCTTTCATCACGGATCGCTTGTTGCAAAGCGCGTACGACGGATTGATGCAATGCGGCGCGAGAGCGAAGGACATCAAGATCGTTCGCGTCCCCGGCGCGTTCGAAATCCCCTCGGCCGCGCGCACTCTTGCCGAAACTAAAAAATACGACGCCATCATCTGTCTCGGCTGCCTGCTGCGTGGGGACACAGCTCACTACGACGTCATCGTTAATGAAGTTGCGCGCGGAATCGGACAGTCAACGCAAGAGACAGGCGTGCCGCACGCCTTCGGCGTCCTCACTTGCGAAAATCTGGAACAAGCGATCGACCGTGCCGGCCTGAAGATGGGCAACAAGGGTTTCGAGGCAGCACTCGCGGCTGTCGAGATGGCGAACCTGAAGGCCGTCGTTGGTCGTCGGCCATTGGTCGTTGGCAAAGCTGTCAGTTCTCAGCTGTCAGCTCTCATCCGAAAGCCAAAAGCCAAAGCGAGCCCGAGTTCCTCGAAGCGCCGCTGACCAGATGGAATTCTCAAGGTTGTACACTGATAGCTGAGAGCTGAAAGCCGAGAGCGTCAGCTTTGCCAACGACCAACGACGAACGACCAAGGACAGCCTTTGGGCACCCGACGCAAATCTCGTGAACTCGCATTGCAGATGCTCTTCCAGGCGGACATGGGAAAGCAGGAGCCGGAGCAGGTGCAGCAGTCGTTCCGGCGCGAGCGGGAAGACGTTGGTGCTGACGTGCGGGATTTTGCTGAAGACCTGTTCCGGGTAGCAACCAGCCGCGCCACTGAAATTGATGGTCTGATCGAAGGTCACGCCGAGCACTGGCGCATGGAACGCATGGCTGCCGTTGACCGCAACCTGCTCCGTGGAGCGGTCGCGGAATTGCTTGGCTTTCCTGGAACACCCCGAGCCGTGGTTATCAACGAAGCTCTGGAAATCGCGCGCAAGTTTTCCAGTCCGGAAGCGGTGCAGTTTATCAACGGCGTGCTGGACAGCGTAGGCAAAAAGCTGGAAAGCGGTCGCTAGGTTTAGTCATTGATAGCATCTCGCTGGCGATGAAACCTCGCGCTATTTAACACTTTCATCATCCCGGATGGCACCAGCGCCGACGCTCGCGCTACACCGCGAGACCAACGACCAAAGACCAACGACGGCTCCTAAGGTTTCACCGCGATCAAATCTGGATTGCACGGGACAGTCGTCCCCAGGCACAGGCCTGCCTGCAGCGTTGTGACATCCGAAGGAAACGAAATCTGCTGAACATCTCCGCCATTTTGTGTGTCCAGCACATGGACCAGGCCGTCTGCGGCTGCAACGTAGAGCAGGGTCCCACTCGCATTCAGCGAACCCTGCACCGGGATGGCATCACCAGACAATGGAATCGCCGTAGAAGTTTGATTGCCCACATTGAATATCATCACGCTGCCTATATTGCTGGCCAGCACGTAAGCCCGGGTGCCATCCTGCGAAATGATCAACTGCGTTGGCACGAAGTTTCCCTGGCCGAGATTGAAAAAGGCCGGACTGTTGGTCGCGATGTTCAGAGTGCTGTTCGTGAGGTCGAGCGGGCAGGGAGTAGTAAACGGCGGCGGAGGGATGCTGACTTTCGCTCCAAACAAGTCAATGCCAGGGGAATCCACAGCGAGCACACTTTCTTCATAGGTGACGCCGCCCACGGTGATAGGTTTCGACAGCGTTTTGAGAAATGTCGGAGTGGTGGGCGTCGTAACGGTCTGTCCCGCTTCCTCTACATCAGTACAAGTCTTTCGCGCGGTAATCGAAGAGGCCTCACCTCCGGCGAAAAACGCGAAGCCGCCCTCCGGCAGGAATGACACCTGCGTGGCAGGAGCCGCGAGTGGAATCGTCTTCAAGGGTGTGAGCGTGGAAAAGACGTAAAGGGTGCTTCCCGCCACTATGTATGCCTTCAGGTTGTCGGGAGTGAAATCGGCGGCGGTGGCCCCAACAATGGGAAGCGCGGTAGAAGTGTTGTTCGTCGTATTGAAAACGAAAACTTGATTCGGCGTAGCCTTGGTATCTGAGAGGATGACAGTTTTCCCGTCAGGTGAAACAGCCAGTACCTTGCCGGTCACGCCTTTAAACTCCGAAACCGTTGGCGGCGAGCCGGGGGTGACCACCATAAGCCCGCGAGTTCCTAGAAACCCAAAATCCGTGCCCAAATACGCTTTCGCACTCTGTCGATCAAAGACCAGGGAATTCGGTGTTGCCGGTAAATTGACCGCAGCACCCAGAGCATTAGCCGGAGATGTCAGGGGCACCAACGTACTGAAACAACCCGGAGTGGTGGCGCAATCTCCTGAAGAATTGACACCCGTACTGGTGACGTAGATCGTCTCGGTCGCCGCGGTAGCTGTCGTCGTCGTGGCGGCCGGGTTCGACACCACATCGATTACGTTTTCCGGGTAGATGGGTGCAAGCGGCTGCAATCCGATATTGCATGTGGGCGGAGCGCAGGAGGCGATCACGCTGGCACCGCCCGCTTTGGAAGTGGTCACGCTACCGGTGGTGGCCGCCCCCACGCTGGAGGACTGCGACGAACTCCATGTCAGAGGCACGCCCGTGATGGTGTTTCCCATCGTGTCAACCACCGTCGCAGTTACGATCGCGCTGCCGCCCGAGGTGACATTGATCGAGTTGGTAGTGCCACCTGTGACCGCAAGCACAATGGATTGGACGGCGCACGTGTTGAAGTCCAAAGGTTGGCTGTTCACCGTGCCAACACTGGCAAACAAGGAAGTTACACCCGGAGCGTCTGCCGTGACCCTGGCCTGTCCTGTCACCAGTCCGCTTACCGGCAGGGTGGGAGTCGCGATGTCGAGCGTGGCGACGCCGATGGTCACTGTCTGCCAGTTAAACGGGCCGACGCCAGCGGTGACATCAAGTCCGTGGCTTAACGCCGTGGCCTGATAGTTGACACTCTGGCCTTTGGAAAAACACGGACCAGCAGGGAGAGTCTGTCCGGGAACAAGACTGATCGAGATACTGTCGACGTGCTGGTGGACGAACACGGTGGTGGGCGGACTGCTTATTCCGTGCGAAGTGGCGGTGACCTGGGCGGTGCCTACAGGACCGGGAGTACAGATTTGGGGAGCGGTCAAAGAATCCCACGTTCCAGCACAGGCAACGCCATTGCTGGCAACAGTCAGGACCGCGGTATTGCTGGAAGCAAACGTCACCGGTGTCGTGATCGTCGTACCCTTATTGTTTTGCGGGGTCGCCGTGAAAGTCTGGGTGGTGCTTCCAACATCCAACGAAACGTCGGTGGCAGGCGAAAGGGTGATCTTTGCCGGGGCTGGGAAAACGGTGTTTCTGGTAGGACCGCTGCTGCTGCAGCCGGTCAAAGCTACGAGCAGGACACCCATTGTGCAAATGACTGTGAACCCGACAAAACCGAACGACCTACCCATGCACCCTCCCCGCCCAGTGCATTCACGGGGCGAGCTGTCTGGCATTGATGGAAAGCCCCAAGTGTAGAGGCTAGAATTTTTTTCAGCAAGTTGAGGCGTTTGCGCGGCGTCTGATGCGCGCGCCGAAATCCCGAGCGCAGCGAGGGATCTCGTGTGTCGAATTCCAGAATTTCCGAATTGAAGAATTTGAAATCCAACCGGCAATCCATCAATTCGAAAATCCTAAAATCCCGCAATTCGTCAATTTCGCGTTAAATCCCACCCATTTCCATCTGATGCAACAGACTGCCATTGACGATGTGTCTTACGAGTTGCTATATTTATAAGGTTCCGCGAGCAAAGTCTGGCTTACCTGTACGCGGTGTTTCCGATCCGCACGCTGGTTCGTGTGTGGAAGAAGCCCGAACAAGGCAGTTGAGCTTTAGCAACAAACGTTTCCGGGAAGGAACTAACCACCGGAGCGCCCTCGCTGAAATGCCATGCGCTCACCTTTCACCCGTTGAGAGGCTATGCAAGGCAAAGCTGACGAAACGGAGCAACTCCCGGACGAAAATGTTCGGGCCTGGTGCCACCGTCGGCGGCGTTTAGTCTGAACGGGATACCGAATCTCTCGCCGGTTTAACACGGCGGGAAACATGGTAGGCGCATCCGCCTTCCAGCCCCTGAAATGCAGGGAACAGCAGAAACGGCAATCTTCGCCTCGGTGCGCGTTTATCGCGACGGGCGGAAGCCGGAAGTGGATAGGAATCAAGTATGCCTACTTTCAATCAATTGGTGCGTAGTGGACGCAAGCGGCCGCGCTACAAGACGGCGAGTCCTGCGTTACAAGGATGTCCGCAGAAGCGCGGTGTGTGTACCCGCGTGTACACGCAGACTCCCAAGAAGCCGAACTCGGCGCTGCGCAAAGTTGCCCGCGTCCGATTGACCAATGGAATCGAGGTTACGACCTACATTCCGGGAGTCGGCCACAACTTGCAGGAGCACTCGATTGTGCTGATTCGCGGCGGCAGGGTGAAGGATCTTCCTGGTGTTCGCTATCACGTCATTCGCGGCACGCTGGACGCTGTAGGCGTCGCCGGCCGCAAGCAGAGCCGATCGAAGTACGGAGCAAAGAGGCCGAAGGCGTAGGCTGTCGCGGGTTGTTGGTAGTCGGTCAAATGTCAAAAAGGTTGCGCTGAAAGCTGACGGTTGAGAGCCGACAGCTAAAAGCCAGGAGCTAGAAGCTTAAATGCCTCGAAAAGGATATATCGCCAAGCGGAAAGTGGAGAACGATCCGGTTTACGGATCTGATCTGGTGACGAAGTTCGTCAACTCCATGATGTGGCAAGGAAAGAAGAGCACGGCGGAAGGCATCTTTTATGAAGCCTTGACCAAGCTCCAGCAAAAAGGCGGCGATGAGCCCCTGAAGCTGTTCAAGAAGGCAGTCGAGAACGCCAAGCCACTGCTGGAAGTGAAGAGCCGCCGTGTCGGTGGCGCCAACTATCAGGTGCCGGTGGAAGTGAATGCTGATCGCCGGACTTCGCTCGCCATCCGCTGGCTGATTACCTACTCCCGCGGACGCGCCGAAAAGGGCATGGTCGACAAGTTGAGCAACGAGTTACTCGACGCCAGCAACAACCGCGGCGCTGCCATCAAGAAGAAGGAAGATGTGCACCGCATGGCCGAGGCAAATAAAGCCTTCGCGCACTATCGATGGTAGAAGGGCAGTTAGAACCTAAATTTGATGAGTACTGGTACCAATACCGCTAACGAACAAGAGTTAAGAAAAGAAGAGAGAAAGAAAGCTGTGTCCAGAACAGTCCCATTAGAACGGTGCAGAAACATCGGCATCATGGCCCACATCGATGCCGGCAAGACCACCACGACCGAGCGCATCCTGTTTTATACGGGAAAGACGCATCGCATCGGAGAGGTCCACGAAGGCACTGCCACCATGGACTGGATGGAGCAGGAGCAGGAGCGCGGCATCACCATCACTTCCGCCGCCACAACCTGCACCTGGCGCGATATTCGGATCAATATTATTGACACTCCCGGCCACGTGGATTTCACCGCCGAAGTGGAGCGGTCCCTGCGCGTGCTCGATGGCGCGGTAGCGGTGTTTGACGCCGTTCACGGCGTGCAGCCGCAATCGGAAAAAGTCTGGCGTCAGGCTGATAAGTATGGTGTCCCTCGCATTTGTTTCATCAACAAGATTGACAAGATGGGTGCCGATTTCGAGCATGCCGTCGATACCCTCCGCAAACGCCTCAACGCCAAGCCCGTCGCGATCCAAATCCCCATTGGCCAGGAAGACAAGTTCAGAGGCGTAGTCGATCTCATCGAGATGAAGTCGATTCGTCTGGCAAGATGACACCATCGGCGCCGAGTACATCACCGGCGAAATTCCTGCCGAACTGCAGAAGAAAGCCGAAGCCTTCCACACCGCGTTGGTTGAAACTGTCGCCGAAAATGACGACGAAATGCTGCACAAGTTCCTTGAAGGAGAGACTATTTCTCCCGCGGAACTTCGGGCGTCTCTGCGCAAGTCGACGATCGGATTGAAAGTGTTTCCGGTGGTGGTAGGAACCGCATTCAAGAACAAAGGCATACAGCCTCTGCTCGATGCGGTGGTGGATTATTTGCCTTCGCCGCTGGACGCTGGCGAAGTCAAAGGCACGAACCCGGACAACGGCGAGACCATTACGCGCAAACCGGCTGACAGTGAGCCATTCTCCGCGCTGGCATTCAAGATCATGGCCGACCCGTTCGTCGGACAGCTTACTTTTATTCGTGTTTACTCCGGGCAGCTTAAGTCGGGCGACTCGGTGCTCAACGCCGGCCGTGGACGCAGCGAGCGCATCGGGCGGCTGCTGAAGATGCACGCCAACAAGCGCGAAGATATCAACGAAATTCTGGCGGGCGACATTTGCGCCGCGGTTGGCTTGAAGAATGTTTCCACCGGCGACACGATTTGCGACGAAAAGCATCCCATCGCTCTCGAAAACATTACCTTTGCGGTTCCGGTGATTTCGGTCGCAGTCGAGCCCAAGACCAAAGCCGATCAGGAAAAAATGGGCATGGCGCTTTCCAAGCTGGCCCAGGAAGATCCCACCTTCAAGGTTCACACCGACCCCGACAGCGGACAAACCATCATCAGCGGCATGGGCGAGTTGCATCTCGAGATCATCGTCGACCGCATGATGCGCGAGTACAAAGTTGAAGCCAACGTCGGCAAGCCGCAAGTGGCGTATCGCGAGACCATCCGCAAGCACGCCGAAGCCGAAGGCAAGTACATTCGCCAGACCGGCGGTCGCGGCCAGTACGGTCACGCCAAAATCAAGCTGGATCCCCAACCTGCCGGGACGGGCTACGAATTTGTCAACGACATCGTTGGCGGTTCGGTGCCCAAGGAATACATCAAGCCGATTGACCAGGGCATTCAGGAAGCCCTCGAGGGTGGAATTCTCGCCGGCTATCCCATGGTTGATGTGAAGGCCACGCTCTACGACGGCAGCTATCACGATGTCGATTCGAACGAAATGGCATTCAAGATCGCGGGATCGATGGCGTTCAAGGAAGCTGCACGCAAGGCGTCTCCTGTGTTGCTCGAGCCGGTGATGGCGGTGGAAGTGGTTACGCCGGAAGATTATGCCGGGACCATCATGGGCGACCTGAGCTCCCGCCGCGGACGGATCGAAGGCATGGAGCATCGCGCCGGTTCGCAGGTGATCAAAGCCATCGTGCCGCTGGCGGAGATGTTCGGTTACGCAACGCATATGCGGTCAAGCACGCAGGGCCGCGCCGAATACTCGATGCACTTCGCGCGCTATGAAGAAGTGCCGCGCAGCGCGGCGGACGAGATCATTGGCCGGGCGCAGGGACCGAAACGATAGATTCAAGAGCCGCGGGCGATGTCGCCCGCGACCACACGAGTAAAGCGACGGAGCTAGGAAATGGCGAAAGAGAAATTTGACCGCACCAAGCCGCACTGCAACGTAGGGACGATTGGTCACATTGACCATGGCAAGACGACGTTGACGGCGGCGATCACGAAAGTTTTGTCGAAGCATAACCCGAAGATTCAGTTCCGGTCGTTTGACTCGATCGATAACGCTCCGGAAGAAAAGGCGCGCGGCATAACCATTGCCACCGCGCACGTGGAGTATGAGACGGCGAACCGTCACTACGCGCACGTGGATTGCCCGGGTCACGCGGATTACATCAAGAACATGATCACCGGCGCGGCGCAGATGGATGGCGCGATCCTGGTGGTGGCGGCCACCGACGGTCCGATGCCGCAGACGCGCGAGCACGTGCTGCTGGCTCGGCAGGTAGGCGTGCCGTACATCGTGGTGGCGCTCAATAAGTGCGACGCAGTCGACGACGCTGAACTGCTCGACCTGGTTGAACTCGAAGTGCGCGAGCTGCTGAAGAGCTACCAGTTTCCGGGAGACGATCTTCCGGTGGTGCGGCTCTCGGCTCTGGGTGCGCTGAACGGCGAAGCCAAGTGGGAAAAGCAGGTTGACGAGTTGATGGCGGCGGTGGACAAGTACATTCCGCAGCCGGCGCGTGAGCTGGACAAGCCGTTCCTGATGCCGATTGAAGATATCTTCTCGATCTCGGGCCGTGGCACGGTGGTTACGGGCAGAATCGAGCGCGGCAAGGTGAAGGTGGGCGAGGAAGTGGAAATTGTGGGCTTCCGCGATACCCGCAAGACGGTTGTGACCGGCGTCGAAATGTTCAAGAAGCAGCTGGACGAAGGCCTGGCGGGCGACAATGCCGGGCCTGCTGCTGCGCGGCATTGCGAAAGAAGATGTGGAGCGCGGCATGGTGCTGGCCAAGGGTGGATCGATTACCCCGCACACCAAGTTCAAGGCGGAGGTTTACATTCTGACCAAAGAAGAAGGCGGGCGGCATACGCCATTCTTCAAAGGTTATCGCCCGCAGTTCTACTTGCGGACGACGGATGTGACGGGAGTGGCGGAGTTGCCGGCGGCGACCGAGATGGTGATGCCGGGCGACAACGTGCAGCTGGTGATTGAGCTGATCACGCCGGTGGCGATGGAAAAGGGCTTACGGTTTGCCATCCGCGAAGGCGGGCACACGGTAGGCGCGGGAACCATCAGCGAGATTGTGCAGTAACGATTTAAATGCGGCTTGCAACTAGCCGCCAGTTCTTTTCTTCCGGTGAGCCGGGAGACGAAAGAGTGAAACATGGTTGGAAAAGAAAGAATTCGCATCCGGTTGAAAGCGTATGACTACCGCATCCTGGATCAATCCACGGGTGAGATTGTCGACACGGCGCGGCGCACTGGAGCGCAAATCGCGGGCCCGATTCCTCTGCCCACGATGAAAAACAAATACTGCGTGCTGCGTTCTCCGCACGTGGATAAGAAATCGCGGGAGCAGTTCGAGATCCGCACCCACAAGCGCCTGCTCGATATTCTCGAGCCCACGCAACAGACTGTAGACGCTTTGATGAAGCTCGATTTGCCTGCCGGCGTGGACGTCGAGATCAAGGCTTTCGGCAAAGAGCATAAATAGCCTTCAGCTGTCAGCTCTCAGCCATCGGTATGAAGCTGAAAAGCGATTCGAAGAATTTGGCCCACGGCATGAGCCTTGGGCAAGGTGAACTAAGAAATGGCTAAGGTCACTGGAATTTTAGGCAAGAAAGTCGGGATGACGCAGCTCTTCGACGATAAGGGCGACGTGCATCCCGCGACCGTGCTGCAGGCTGGTCCGTGCGTGATTACGCAGCACAAGACGCAGACTCGCGACGGATACGACGCAGCCCAGATCGGACTGGTCGAGTTCATGAAGGAGTCGCGACTGACCATGCCGATGAAGGGACATCTCGGAAAGCACAATCTGCCGCCGGTGAAATTCCTGCGCGAGGTGCCGATCGAGATTGCGGAAAAATCGGAAGAGTCGAATCCGGCTCTGAAGGCCGGCGACCGGGTGCTGGTGGATATTTTCGAAGGTGAGAGATTCGTCGACGTCGTGGGTGTAAGCAAAGGCCGGGGATTTGCGGGTGTCGTCCGGCGTCATCACTTCGCCGGCGGCGCGAAATCACACGGTTCGATGTTTCAGATTCCAGGTTCGATCGGTTCTTCCGCGTTTCCTTCGCGCGTGTTCAAGGGCATGCGCATGTCGGGACACATGGGCGTGGATCGGGTGACCCAGCGCAACTTGCGGGTGCTCGGCGTTGACAAGGACGAGAACCTTTTGGTGGTCGAAGGCAGCGTGCCCGGCCCCAATGGCGGCTATCTGGTGATTACCAAAGCCAAGAAGCCGCCCAGAGAGCGGCGCGGATTTGGTGGCGCGGCCACGGTGGATCCGTTGAAAGCGGCGAAGAGAGCGGCGAAGAAGGCTTAAGGAGCACGGGTCGAGTGGCGCCCGCGCCAACAGAGCGGAATAGACATATGGCAACTATCGATATTCATAATCTGAGCGGGGACAAGGTCGGGACGCTCGACCTCGCCGATGAAGTATTTGGCGCGGTCAACGAGGACCTGCTGTGGGAGGCGGTGAAACATTACCGCGCCGCGCAGCGCGCCGGCACCCACGCTACCAAGAACAAGAAGCTGGTTTCAGGCGCCGGAAAAAAACTGTGGAAGCAGAAGGGTACGGGACGCGCCCGTGTCGGCTCCATCCGCTCGCCACTGTGGCGGCATGGCGGCACGGTACACGGACCGCAACCACGCTCCTACGATTACGTGTTTCCGCGCAAGAAGGTAATGGGAGCCTTGCGGTCAGCTCTGGCGTCGAAATTTGCCGACGGAAAGCTGATTGTGGTCAACGCGTTTGACCTGAAAGAACCGAAGACCAAACAGTTTCGTCAGGCTCTTGACGCGTTGAACGTGGAAACCACTGCGCTGCTGGTTGAAGTGCCGCGTCACGGAAACGTCAATCTGACGCTGGGTTCGCGCAACCTTGAAGGGGTTGAACTGGTTTATGGCAACGAGGTTCATCCCTATCATCTGCTGCGTTATGATCGCGCAATTTTTTCGCAGCCGGCTATCGAAGCGCTTCAGCTTTCGCTGAAGAATGCGGCTTCAAAACGGCAGCACAAGACGAAAGATAAAGAGAAAGATGGCGCAAAGGGAAAGAAAGCCTCCGGCTCTCCGCGGCGGCGCACGCGTCATGAGAAAGCGGCGGAGGTAGCCTGATGAAATCCGCATATCAGATCATTCGCCGGCCGGTAATCACGGAAAAGGGTCTGGCGATCAAGGAAAACCAGAACACGCTGGTATTCCAGGTGGCGAAAGCCGCGACGAAGACCGAAATCCGGGAAGCAGTCCAGTCGATTTTTAAGGTGAAGGTGCACTCGGTGCGCACCGCGCTTTATCCCGGAAAAGAACGGCGCCGGGGAAAATTTGCCGGCTACCGTCCCGACTGGAAGAAAGCATTCGTTCGGCTTAAGACCGGCGAGAAAATGCCGGAGTACGCGCAGAATTTGTAATCGTCGTTGGCCGTTCGTCGTTGGTCGTTGGCCATCGCGAACGCGCACAGCGGCGGGAAAAGCTAGAAGCTAGCAGCCAGAAGCTAAGAGCTGATTTTTATGCCAATCAAGACATACAGACCGACTACACAGACGCTGCGGTACCGGACCACGCTGGTCAACGACGATATTACGACCCGGCATCCGCATAAGCCGCTGGTCGAGCCCAAGAAGCGAACTGGCGGACGCCGCAACAGCGGCGACACCACGATGTGGCATATCGGCGGTGGTCACAAGCGCAAGCTGCGCCTGATTGACTTTAAGCGCGACAAGAGCGGCATCCCGGCCACGGTGGCTTCGATCGAATACGATCCCAACCGTTCGGCGCGTATCGCTCTGTTGAGCTACGCGGACGGCGAGAAGCGTTACATTTTGCAGCCGGATGGGCTGAAGGTGGGACAGAAACTGTTGAGCGGTCCGGAGGCGGATATTCTGGTCGGCAATGCTTTGCCGCTGAAGAACATTCCGCCAGGCACGACCATTCACAATATTGAATTGAAGCCGGGCAAGGGCGCGCAGATGGTGCGTTCCGCGGGTGGATCGGCGCAGTTGGTCGCTAAAGAGGGTGAGTATGCGCTGGTGAAGTTGCCTTCCGGCGAGACTCGCAAAGTCTCCCAGGATTGCATGGCCACAATCGGCCAGGTGGGGAATCTCGACCACGAAAACGTCACCATCGGCAAGGCGGGACGGATGCGCTGGTTGGGACGCCGTCCAGTAAATCGCGGCGTGTCGATGAATCCGGTCGACCATCCGCACGGAGGTGGTGAAGGAAAAACCTCCGGCGGCCGGCATCCGGTAACTCCGTGGGGACAGCCCACTCGCGGATACAAGACGCGGAACAACAAGCGTACGGATGCGTTCATCGTCAACCGCCGAGGCAAGAAGTAAGAGGGCGTCGTTGGCCATCGGTCGTTGGTCGTTGGCCAAGGAAAGACAAGATCTTTGAAGGCTGTTGGCTGAGAGCTGACGGCTGAAAGCTGAGAGCTGAATTTATGCGTTCAACCAAGAAGGGCCCGTTCATCGATGGCTACCTGCAGGCGCGGGTGGAAGGCATGAACTCGCGTAATGAAAAGAAAGTGCTGCGGACATGGTCGCGGCGCTCGACCATTATCCCGGAGATGGTGGGTCACACCATCGCGGTGCATAACGGTAAAAAGTTTATTCCGGTGTACATCACCGAAAACATGGTGGGACACAAGCTGGGCGAATTCAGTTTCACGCGCCAGTTCAAGGGTCACTCCATGCGAGCCGCTACTGAATCGGCGGCCCGTCCGGCAAGCGCACCCGGAGGGCCGGGAGCAATTACTCCGTCGGCAGCGCCGGCACCCAAGGCGTAGGAGAGATAAATGGAATTTCGAGCTCAAGTCCGCTTCACCCGGGTGTCGCCGCAGAAGGCGCGGCTGGTACTGGATTTGATTAAAGGCCGCAAGGTGGAAGACGCGCTCAATATTCTGGTCTTCACCAAGAAGCGGGTAGCGGCTACGGTAGAAAAGCTTCTGCGATCGGCGCTGGAAAATGCCAACTATCTGAGCAGCGAGAAGGGCATCGACGTCGACGTGGACAAGTTGTATGTGAAGAATGCCGTCGCCAACGACGGACCGCGGATGAAGCGTATTCGTCCAGCGCCGATGGGCCGGGCTTTCCGCTACGTGCGGCGCATCGCTCATATCGAGATCGTACTGGCGGAGCGCGGCCGCAGCGGGGAAGAGCTGGCGACAGTAGTCGGTGAGGAACATACAAACGCGAAAGCGAAGACGAAAACTCCGGCGAGGGCAAAAGCCGGCGCCAAACGCAAAGTGACGGCGAGCAAGAAGAAAGTAGGAGCGAAATAATGGGACAAAAAGTCCATCCCTATGGTTTTCGCCTGGGCTACACCAAGCCCTGGAAGTCACGCTGGTTTGTGGAGCGCGATTACGACAAGTTGTTGCTCGAAGACGTCAAACTGAGGAACGAGCTGAAAGACAAGCTCAAGTCGGCAGGGGTGAGCTCGATTGAAATCGAGCGTCCCGGCAACAAGCTACGCGTGATCATCAAGACGGCGCGGCCTGGAATCATCATCGGGCGCAAGGGCGCGGAAATCGACAAGCTGAAGCAGGACGTGCAGAAGCGGACCGCGCGCGAAGTGCACATTGACATTCAGGAAGTGCACAAACCGGAGTTGGACGCACAACTGGTGTCCGAGGCGATCGCGCTGCAACTGGAAAAGCGCGTTGGTTTCCGGCGTGCCATGCGCAAGGCAGTTGATTCGGCACTACGCTTCGGTTGCAAGGGAATCAAGGTGCGGGTCAGCGGACGGCTGAATGGCAACGAAATCGCGCGTTCGGAGTGGTATCTGCAGGGCCGTTTGCCGCTGCACACGCTGCGTGCCGATATCGACTACGGATTTACCGAAGCCCGTACCACCTACGGTGTAATCGGGGTGAAGTGCTGGGTCTACAAAGGCGAAATTTTACCGGCCAAGAAACGCGAGCCGCAACAAGCAGGGGCGTTTTAAGGTTGAGCCAGAAGCTAGAGGCCAGAAGCTAAGAGCTGATTCTTATGTTGATGCCCAAGAAAGTGAAGTATCGCAAGCAGCAGCGCGGGCGCATGACCGGGAAGGCGTGGCGCGGAAGCCAGCTGGCGTTCGGCGATTTCGGCCTGAAGGTGCTTGAGCCCGGTTGGATCACCGACCGCCAGATCGAAGCGGCGCGGGTGGCTATGACCCGCTTTGTGAAGCGCGGCGGCAAGATTCAGATCCGCCTGTTTCCCGACAAGCCGGTCACCAAGAAGCCGGCTGAAACTCGTATGGGTAAAGGCAAGGGAGCGCCTGATCATTGGGTAGCGGTAGTCCGCCCGGGCAAGATCCTGTTCGAGATGGAAGGCGTGACGCAGCAGGACGCGACTGAAGCCATGCGCCTGGCGTCGCACAAGCTGCCTCTGCGCACCGTGTTTGTGAAGCGCGAAGGCGCACATTAGAAATTCAAGAACCGAGAACTGATTATGAAATCGGAAAAAGTACGCAACTTGACGGCTGAGGAACTTCGTCAGCAGGAGCATGAGCTCAGCGACCAGCTGTTCAAGCTGAAGTTCCAGCTCAATATGGGACAGACCGAGAGCCTGAAGAAAATTCGCGGCCTGCGCAAGGACATTGCACGGGTCAAGACCATCACTCGCGAGCGCGAACTGGCATCGGTTGGCGGAACGGAGAAGAAGTAGCATGGCCGAAACCAACGTACAACCCGAAGTGCAGCAGGCAGCAGGACGGCGCAAGGAAGTAGTCGGCGAGGTGGTTTCCAACCGCATGCACAAAACCATTGTGGTGCAGGTGGTTCGCAAGAAGGCGCATCCGTTCTACAAGCGGGTGGTATCAAAAGCCAAAAAGTTCTACGCGCATGACGAGAAGAATGAAGCTCACGTGGGCGATGTGGTTCGCCTGGAAGAGACTCGTCCCTTGTCCAAGCTGAAACGCTGGCGCCTGAAAGAGATTGTTCGTCGCACCGCGCTGATACCGGAAGCTCCGGCGGCGGAAGCGAGTTAACCAAGTTCGATGTGGAAAGCGCGCAATCCACGGCGCTGAGGGAGATCAGTTATGGCTGTGATGATGAGATCGATGCTCGAGGTCGCCGACAACTCCGGCGCCCGCAAGCTGCAGATGATCCTGCCGCTCGGGCGGTTCGACCGGCTTGAGCGCGGGTCTGGGCGATGTCATTACCGCCAGCGTGAAGGAAGCATCTCCGGATGGCCAGACGAAAAAGGGGACGGTGGTGAAGGCGGTTATTGTGCGCACCCGCAAGGAACACCGGCGCCGCGATGGCACCTATATCCGTTTCGATCAGAATGCCGCGGTACTGATCAACGAAGCCGGCGAACCGGTGGGAACTCGCGTTTTCGGCCCTGTGGCCCGCGAGTTGCGCGAGAAGAAGTTTTTGAAGATTGTGTCACTGGCACCGGAAGTACTGTAGCCAGAGACGCTTTGTAATCGAGATCTGAGATCTGAGAACTGGAAACGATCATGAAGACAGTAGTGAGAGAACATAAACGAGTTGACCTTCGGCGCAACGATACGGTGCAGTGTCATTGCCGGCCGCGATAAGGGCAAAGAAGGCCGTGTGCTGCGGGTTTTTCCGAACGACGCCAAGGTGCTGGTCGAACACGTCATGGTGGTTAAGAAGCATGTGCGCCCGAATCCGCAGCGCAACGTGAAGGGCGGAATTGCCGAGCAGGAGAGCCGGATCGCGCTTTCGAATGTCGGCTTGATGTGCCCAGTTGCAAACGGCCGGTGCGCATCGGGCACGAGTTTCAGGGCGAGCGCAAGGTTCGAGTCTGCCGCAAATGCGGCGCGACGCTGGATAAGTAGATTGAGTAGCTTGCTAGAACTGCGAAATCTGAGCTAATTGGAAAGCAGAGGCCCGAGTTTAGATTAGCCAAATTAGCTAGATTTCCCGATTGCTAAATTGAAGGTAATTGAAGCAAATGGCAAAAGAGAAGAGAGACAAGCAAGGCGATAAGCAGCAGCCGGAGGCGAAGCCGGCGCAGGCGCGTCACAGCGCCAAGGAAATACCGCGGCTCAAAAGCCGCTTCAAGAGCGAAGTCGCGCCTGCGCTGATGAAGGAATTTGAGCTCAAGAATCCCATGGCAGTGCCGCATGTCCACAAGATCGTGGTGAACATGGGGATTGGCGAAGCCACGCAGAATGCGAAGATTCTCGATCCTGCGGTCAACGAATTGGGCCAGATCACCGGGCAGAAGCCGGTGACGACCAAAGCCAAGAAGTCGATTGCGGCTTTCAAGGTGCGCGAAGGACAGGCGATTGGCGCCATGGTTACGCTGCGCGGCGATCGCATGTACGAGTTTCTTGACCGGCTGGTGAACGTGGTGCTGCCTCGAGTGCGCGATTTCAAGGGAGTCTCGACCAAGTCGTTTGACGGGCGCGGCAACTACACCCTGGGATTGCACGACCAGCTGATTTTTCCCGAGATCGATTACTCGCGGGTGGACAAGACCAAGGGAATGAACGTCACCATCGTGACCACGGCGCAGACCGACGACCAGGCGCGTGTGTTGCTGAAGCATCTGGGCATGCCGTTCCGGGCGCAGTAAGATGCGAGACCAGATTTTTGTATGAAGTTTAACTGAGAGCTGACAGCTGAACGCTGACAGCCAGAAGTAACAAGCAAGGAGCTAAAAGTAAATTGACTACAGCAAAAAGAGTCAAGGACGCAAAGATTCAAGACAAAGTTTGATAAGCGCGCGCGGCAAGCATCTGCCGAAGCCCAAGTTTTCCTCGCGCAGACATAACCGCTGCAAGCTGTGCGGACGGCCTCGCGCGCGTATCTGCGCAAGTTTGGGATTTGCCGCCTGTGTTTCCGCGGCTTGGCCTTGCGGGGAGAAATTCCCGGGGTTTCGAAGTCGTCCTGGTAGTGAATTTCCGTCCTTGCATATGGTGCAAGGGTCGGGCACCCGACGTCTGGGTGGAAAGCGTCGTCGCGGGTTCTTCGGTACAATAAGACCGAAGCAAACGGGCGGCGGAGGAGAAGCAAACGATGAGGTTGACCGATCCGGTCGCAGACATGCTGACGCGTATTCGCAACGCGATACGCGCCCGCCATCAGAAAGTAGATGTTCCCGCCTCCAAGCTGAAGCTGGAGATTGCCCGCATCCTCAAAGAGGAAGGCTATATCTCCAATTTCAAGCCAGCGGAGGAGGAAGGCCACAAAGTCCTGCGCATCTATCTGAAATATGGGAATAACAATGAAGCCGCGATCTCGAATGTCGAGCGCGTGTCCCGGCCGGGTTGCCGTGTGTATGTGCGCCGCAGCGAGATTCCGCGCGTGCTCGGTGGAATGGGTATCAATATTTTGACGACGCCACGTGGAGTGATGACCGGACGCCAGGCGCGCAAGCAGGGCGTGGGCGGCGAAGTATTGTGCGAGATTTGGTAAAGAACCAGCTATCAGCTATCAGCCGTCAGCTTTCAGAAAAGACGGCGATTCAGAGCTGAGAGCTGAACGCTGAGAGCTAGAAGCCTATGTCAAGAATTGGACGCAAGCCGATCCCGCTCCCCAAGGGAGTTGTGGTCAAGATCGAAGGCGACATCATTGCCGTGCAAGGGCCCAAAGGCAAGCTGGATACACAGCTTCCCCGCGGGATTCATATCGAGCAACAGGACGGCAATCTGTTGGCTGTCCGCGAGAACGATTCGCAAGCCGCCGTGCATGGACTGGCGCGTGCCCTGGTCAACAATGCGGTTGAAGGTGTGACCCGGGGCTGGACCCGTGAACTGGAAATCGTCGGGATCGGATACCGCGCGGAATTGAAGGGGAAGAACACGGTTGTGTTCAGCCTGGGATATTCCCACCCGATTGAGTACCCGTTGCCCGGTGGCATTGAGGCGACCGTGGACCCGAAGCAGACCAAGTTGAGCGTTACGGGAATCGACCGGCAGAAGGTTGGCCAGGTCGCGGCTGAAATGCGGAGCTTGCGTCCGCCCGATCCGTACAAGAACAAGGGTGTTCGCTACGCGGGCGAGCGTTTGAAGAAGAAGGTTGGAAAGACCGGGGCGAAGTAGCCGTCGTTGGTCGTTGGCTGGTGGTCGTTGGCCAACCCCGAACGGCGAGGGATGGGGTATCCCATCGGCTATATGAGAGTCGTGGTCGGTGGCTTTTGCCAACGGCCGACGACGAACGACCGAGGAACCGAAAAAATGCTTACTCAGACATCGAAGAATAAGAACCGGCGGCACGTTCACGAGCGCATCCGCAAAAAGATTCTCGGCACCGCCGAGCGGCCGCGGCTGAATGTGTATCGCTCGTTGAATCACATATACGTTCAGTTGATTGACGATCTCGCAGGCGCGACCCTGATTTCTGCGAACTCCGCAGAGGGCAAAAAGGGCGAACGGCGCACCGGGGGCAACCTCGCCGCGGCCAAGACGGTAGGCAAGAATATTGCCTTGCGTGCGAAAGCCAAAGGGATCAGCAAGGTCGTGTTCGATCGTGGCGGCTACATTTATCACGGACGGGTCAAGGCATTAGCCGACTCGGCGCGTGAAGCCGGATTGCAGTTCTAACAGATTGAGTAATTCAGAAATCGGGTAATTGAGAAATTGAAGATCGGGACGATTTTGAGTTTCAAAATTGCTCAATCGCTAAATTGCCCGATTACAAAATTGTGAAATGAGAATCAATGCCAACAGTGATTAAAAAGCTCGATGCGAATTCGTACCAGCTGAAAGACCAGGTCGTCGCGATCAATCGCGTGACCAAGGTTGTTAAGGGCGGAAAGAACCTGTCCTTCGCGGCATTGGTGGTGGTGGGAGATCCCAGCGCTGCGGTCGTGGGTTATGGCTCCGGCAAGGCGAAGGAAGTCCCCCAAGCCATCCGCAAGGGAATTGAATCAGCGAAGAAGAACCTGATGAGGGTAAACCTCACTCAAACCAGCATTCCGCATTTGGTGCTGGGACGTTTCGGATCGGGCCGCGTGCTGTTGAAACCAGCTCCCGAAGGAACCGGCGTGATCGCCGGCGGTGCGGTGCGTGCAGTCATGACTTCGGCGGGCATTCAAAACGTTTTGACCAAGTCGATTGGCACCACGAACCCGCACAACGTGATCAAGGCGACTTTTGACGCGCTCAAGCATTTGAAGAACCGGAGCGATGTTGCCGCCATGCGCGGCAAGTCAGTCGAGGAATTGTAATCATGCCTAACAAATTGACCAAAAAGCCCTATGCCGGTAGCAGCGCCAAAATTCAGTTGAAGTGGGTGCGCTCGGCAATCTGCGCGCCTGTGAAGCAGAAGCTGGTAGTAAGAGGGTTGGGTTTTACCCGGTTGAACCAGGTGATCGAGCGGCCCGATAATCCGGCCATTCGCGGTATGGTGGCCAAGGTGCCGCATCTGGTGGAGATCGTGAACTAGCTATCAGTTTTCAGCCATCAGCTCTCAGCGAGACCTGAGCACTGATCGCTGACAACTGACAGCCGAGACCTTATTTATGAATCTTTCGAATATTCGCGCACCAAAGAAGGCGGCGGAAAACAAGAAGCGTGTGGGCCGCGGCATGGGTTCGGGCATGGGCAAGACCTCGACCCGCGGACACAAGGGCCAGCGTTCGCGCAGCGGCTCGCGCATGATGCGCGGCTTTGAAGGCGGCCAGATGCCTTTGCATCGCCGCATGCCGAAGCGTGGATTTACCAACATCTTCCGCCAGGAATTCAATATCGTGAACCTGGAGAAGTTGGGCGAATTGGGTGAGACCAACATCACGCCGGACGTTCTACGCAAAGCTGGAGTGATCAAGGGCAAGCATCCGGTGAAAGTATTGGGAGACGGCGAGCTGACGGTTGCGCTCACTGTGTATGCCCACAAATTTTCCAAGTCGGCGCAGGAGAAGATCACCAAGGCCGGCGGCAAATTCGAGGTGTTGTAGGCAATGCTGGAGAAACTGGCCAACGTCTTTCGCATACCGGACCTCCGCAAGCGCATTCTGTTTACGCTTGGGCTGTTGGCGGTCTATCGCCTGGGCGGACACATTCCCACGCCGGGAGTGAATGCGGACAAGTTGCAGCAGTTTTTCGAACAGAACAAAGGCAGCCTGCTGGGTTTTGTGGATCTGTTTTCCGGTGGGCAGTTGCGTCGCCTGACCATTTTTGCCCTGGGCATCATGCCCTACATCACGGCATCGATCATTCTGCAATTGCTGACGGTGGTTTATGAACCGCTGGCGAAATTGCAGAAAGAAGGCGAACTCGGGCGCAAGAAGATCACTCAGTGGACCCGCTATCTGACTTTTGGATTGAGCGCGGTGCAGTCATTCGGTATCGCCTGGCAGTTGCAGAGGGGTGGGGATTTTGTGATTCATCCTGGCCCGTCTTTTATTTTGATGACCATGCTCACGCTTACCACGGGCAGCGTTTTCATTATGTGGCTGGGCGAGCAAATTACCGAACGCGGCGTCGGTAATGGCATGTCCCTATTGATCTTTGCCGGGATTGTGGTGGGCTTGCCGCGCGGAGTTATCGATATTTTCGACAAGGTCCGCACCGATGCCTGGGGCGCATTTACTGCGCCGGCGATGATCCTGCTGATCGGCGTGATGGTGCTGGTGGTTGGTTTCATCGTTTATGTCGAGCGCTGCGAGCGCCGCATTCCGGTGCAATACGCCAAGCGCGTTGTCGGCCGCAAAGTGATGGGCGGGCAATCGACACACTTGCCGCTTCGCGTAAACTCCGGCGGCGTGATGCCGGTTATTTTCGCCTCCTCGATCTTGACCCTCCCCCAGACGGTCGGATACAGCTTGCGCAACAATCGCTATTTCGGCGAGTTGATCCGCAACCTGGGTTGGGGCGAGCCGTTGTACACCGTGCTCTACGCGGTAGGCATCATCTTTTTCGCTTACTTCTATGTATCGATTGTCTTCAACCCGAACGAAGTTGCTGACAACATGCGGAAGTACGGCGGATTTATTCCCGGTATCCGGCCTGGCAAGAGAACAGCGGACCACATCAACGAGATTCTTACCCGCATCACGCTGGTAGGGGCGCTTTATCTGATTATCATCTCGTTCATTCCGGAGTGGATGATTACCGGCATTCACTTGAACCACCTGTATGGGCCGATCGGCGCATTTTTTGAACGACTGCCTACGTGGATCACCAACGGTTTGAACGTCAACTTTTACTTTGGCGGCACGTCGCTGCTGATCGTGGTTGGCGTCGCCATGGACACGGTCACGCAGATCGAGGCGCAGTTGGTCATGCGTCACTATGACGGCTTTACGCCGCGCAGTGGTCGGATTCGCGGGCGCCGTACCTGGTCCTGATGTACCTGGTCTTGATGCGGTCGAGCGGCTTGCTAGAAGGGTTTGAAACAGCAGTGAGGTTGTGTGAGTTTGCAGTGGTCGCGATCGCGGAATGAAATCGGGATTGGGAGGCTGGACCAGTTCGATGGCGGAGGCGACCTCACGCGGCATCGGACCCGTTATTCTGCTCGGCTCGCCGGGTGCCGGCAAAGGCACACAAGCCAAGTTGATAGTGGAGCGCTACCGCATCCCACAGATCTCTACCGGTGACCTGCTTCGGGAAAATGTGCAGCGAGGCACACCGTTGGGGTTGCTGGCGAAAGACGTCATGGCGCGCGGCGAGTTCGTGCCGGACGACTTGATGTATGACATGGTGGCCCAGCGCTTACGGCAGGCAGACTGCGAGCGCGGCTTCATTCTGGATGGTTTTCCCCGCAACCCGGCCCAGGCCGGATGGCTGGATGCATTTCTGGAAAACGAGTTCTTTGACAACGCGCAGCGCGAGAGCTGTCTGCCCATTGTGATCCGAATTAACGTGGATTATAATAAGTTGTTGCGCCGGATTACTGGACGCCGTTCTTGTCCCGTCTGTGGACGGATTTACAACGTCTACTCCCAGCCACCCCGTGTCGCTGATCGATGCGATGTTGATGGTTCCACGCTGGTGACCCGCGAAGATGATCGTGAAGAAGTCATCCGGGATCGACTGGCGGCCTACGAACTGCAGACCAAACCAGTAGCCGAGTATTACGCCCGCAAGGGCCGGCTGGTTTCCGTGGATGGAGACCTTCCCGTCGAGCAGGTTACTGACCAGATTTTCAAGGTTATCGAGAGCTACCGCGCGGGAACCTCAGGCGGCAACTGATCTGGCGCAAGTCGGCAAATTGATCATGGCGATTGTCTGCAAATCGGCGGCGGAGATTGAGAAGATGCGGCGCAGCGGCGGTATCGTGCGGCAGGTGCTCAATCACGTTCGCGGGCTGGTGACGCCGGGCGCGACCACGATGGATTTGGAACGGGCAGCGGAACAGCAGATCAAGGACCTGGGCGTGAAGCCTGCGTTCAAGGGATATTACGATTATCCCTGTGTGCTCTGCACTTCGATCAATGAAGAGATCGTGCATGGCATCCCCTCGGAAAAGAGGGTACTGAAGGCCGGCGATATTGTTTCGATCGATTGCGGCGTAGTGCTGGATGGGTATTACGGAGATGCAGCCATCACGGTTCCGGTGGACGATTCGATCACGCCGGAGTTGGCCAAGCTTCTCCAGGTCACCGAGGCTTCGTTGTACCGGGGAATTGAAGCAGCCCGCATCGGAAATGCGGTCGGAGACGTTGGTGCCTCGGTGCAGGAATTTGTCGAAGCTAACGGGTTCAGCGTCGTACGCGAGTTTGTGGGACACGGCATCGGCACGCGGCTGCACGAAGAGCCGCAAGTTCCGAACTACGGCACGCGTGGGCACGGAGCGCGGTTACGCGAAGGCATGGTGCTGGCGATCGAGCCGATGGTGAATTCGGGACATCCGGGAACCCGGGTTCTTGAAGACAAGTGGACCGCGGTGACTGCAGATGGCAGTTACAGCGCGCACTTCGAGCATTGTGTTGCAGTTACAAAAGATGGCCCGGTGATTTTGACGCAGTAAAGCTACAGCTCTTAGCCGTCAGGCTCGATCAGAGCTGTCAGATTTAGCTACTGAAGGCTAGTAGCTAGAAGCTAAAAGCGATCTTAAGGAGTCGATGAGCAAAGAGGACGCGATTGAGGTGATGGCGACGGTGGTCGAACCGCTGCCCAATGCCATGTTCCGGGTGGAACTGGAAAACAAACATCAGGTGCTGGCGCACGTCTCGGGGAAAATGCGCAAGAATTTCATTCGCATTCTGCCCGGCGACAAGGTCGCAGTTGAGCTTTCGCCCTACGACCTGAACCGCGGCCGCATTGTGTACCGCTACAAATAAATGCTGTGGGACCGGGTCTTGACCCGGTGAGGCTGGCAGAGCCCGGCTGGCGTGCAAAGGACTGGGTTATGAAAGTACGAGCGTCGGTGAAGAAAATTTGTGATAAGTGCAAGGTCATCCACCGCAAGGGTGTGGTGCGGGTGATCTGCGTCATTTCCAAGCATAAGCAGCGTCAGGGTTAACAGAGGAGCACTATGGCACGCATTGCAGGCGTCGATCTTCCGCGCAACAAACGAGCGAACATCGCGCTGACCTATATCTACGGCATTGGCAACTCGCGCTCCGCGCGCATTCTCGATGCTGCCAATGTGGACGCGACCAAAAAAGTCCAGGACCTGGGCGAGGACGAAGTGAATCGCATCCGCCAGGTGATCGAGAACGAAGGCCTGGTGGAAGGCGATCTGCGCAAGGAAGTTTCGATGAACATCAAGCGGCTCATCGAAATTGGATCCTATCGTGGGTATCGTCATCGCCGGAATCTTCCCGTCCGCGGACAAAGGACACACACCAACGCGCGTACCCGGAAGGGTCCGCGAAAAGGAACAGTGGCAGCCAAGAAGAAGTCGGCGGCCAAAACCTAGAGAAGCAGCTACTAGCTTCTAGCTCCTAGCTAGAGGCTAAAGGCTAGGAGCTAGAAGCTAACATGGCAAAACCAGCAGCGGCAGGAACACCGGGCACCGGAGCAGCGGCGCCGGACAAAAAGGGCAAGAAGAAGACGTTCAAGAAAAAAGAGCGGAAGCACGTTCCGCACGGCATTGCCCACATCCAGGCTTCGTTTAACAACACGATTGTCACGATCGCGGATCAGGCAGGGAACGTTCTCGCATGGAAGAGTTCTGGCTCCCTCGGTTTTCGCGGATCGCGAAAGGGAACGCCTTTTGCAGCGCAACAGGCCGCCCAGAACGCCGCGAATATGGCGCGCGATCATGGCGTCCGCAGTGTTGAGGTGCGGGTGAGTGGTCCTGGCTCGGGACGCGAGTCGGCAATTCGCGCTCTTGCAGCTGCCGGCATAGAAGTCCGCAACATCAAGGATGCTACCCCCATTCCGCACAACGGTTGCCGTCCGCCGAAGCGCCGAAGGGTATAAGAACCGTCGTTGGTCTTTGGCCGTTAGTCGTTGGCAAATTCAAGACGCCTCGTTCTATCGGTTTTGACCGACGACCAAGGACCAACGACTGTGATTTCGTCCGGGACGAAGGGTGAAGCCAAACCTGTAAACCGGTCATCTAATAAGGAGATAAAAACTTGGCACGTTATACCGATCCCGTCTGCCGTCTCTGCCGCCGCGAGGGCATGAAGCTGTTCCTCAAAGGCACCAAGTGCTTCAGCGATAAATGTCCTATCGAGAAGCGTAACTTCGCCCCTGGCCAGCATGGCAAGGACCGCAAAGCCAAAATCGTTGGCTACGGCTTGCAGTTGCGCGAGAAGCAGAAAGCCAAGCGAATCTATTTCACCCAGGAAGGCCAGTTCCGGAATTATTTCGAAAAGGCGGCCCGTACGCGGGGCGTCACTGGCGAGATGCTGCTTGCAACAACTGGAGCGGCGCCTGGACAATGTCGTCTACCGGCTTGGTTTTGGCATGTCACGCCGCCAGGCTCGACAGCTTGTTCGCCACGGTCACATTCATGTGAACGGCCATAAGGTGAACATTCCTTCGTACCAGGTGAGCGTGGGCGAAGAGATTGCTATCCGGGAAGCCAGCAAGAAGCTGCCAATCCTGGAACCGGCGAAGGAATTCGCCAGCCACCAGAATGCGCCTAACTGGCTGGAGATCGATCGCGATAACTACAAAGGCAAAGTCTTGGCTTTGCCGAAACGCGAAGACATCAATTTGCCGGTCAACGAGCAGTTGATTGTTGAGTTGTATAGCAAGTAAGAAAGTCGTTGGCCCTTGGTCGTTGGCCAAGACCTAAGACCAGGGTTCAACGACGTTCGAATTGCTTCACCGGTCTTGTGGTTTGCCAAGGCCAACGACCAAGGGCCAACGACGATTTTTAGATTTTTCCGGTCCTAACAATTCGAGCCAGATCAGCCTGTCTCTGACGCTTGACCTGAACGCAACACGGACCTGTTCAGGGATGTCAGGACTGAGCCAAACGGCCGAAGGAGAACAACGTAATGCTTTGGAAGGGATTTCAAAAACCCAAGCGTCTCGCCGTCGATACTTCAACCCTAACCGACAAGTACGGAATTTTCTGGGCTCAGCCTTTTGAGCGCGGATTCGGTACGACCATCGGCAATGCTCTGCGTCGCGTAATGCTGTCTTCGATTGAAGGGGCCGCTATTACCGCGGTAAAGATCGAAGGCGTGCTGCACGAGTTTCAGTCGATTCCTGGCGTGGTTGAGGATGCGACCGACATTATCCTGAACCTTAAGCAGGTTCCGTTCAAATTGGCAGGTGATGCGCCGAAAGCAATCTACCTGCGTGCTGATCAGCCGGGCGTGGTCACGTCCGGAATGATCGAAGCCGACGCCGATGTCGAAGTACTCGACAAAGACGTTTACATCGCGACCGTCAGCGAAGGCGGCAAGCTCGACATGGAAATGCGCCTCAAGCGCGGCCGCGGCTATGTCTCGGCGGACAAGAACTTCGACGAAGATCTGGGGATTGGTTTCATCCCGATCGATTCGGTCCACTCTCCGGTGCGCAAGTGCAATTACACCGTAGAAGCGGCCCGTCTGGGACAGATCACCGACTACGACAAGTTGACTCTCGAAGTGTGGACCAACGGCTCCATCACTCCAGCCGACTCGATCGGCCTGGCGGCGAAGCTGGTGAAGGACCACATGAATATCTTCATCAACTTCGAGGAAGACGTCGAAACTTCGACTTCCGTGGACGACCGCAAACCAGAAATCAAGAACGAAAACCTCAACCGTTCGGTCGAGGAACTCGAACTTTCGGTACGCAGTTATAACTGCCTGAAGAACGCGAACATTCAGACCATCGGCGAGTTGGTTCAAAAGACGGAAGCCGAAATGCTGAAGACCAAGAACTTCGGGCGCAAGTCGCTGAACGAGATCAAAGAAATTCTGTCGTCGATGGGGTTGAGCCTGGGAATGAAGATCGATGAGCATGGCAATGCCGTGCCCGGTCCGACTTCCAACCAGGTGCTGCCGGCGTCGGCGTACGGCCCGGACAACGACCTGTAAAACCAATGGCCAGTGGCTGGTGAGCAGTCACCTCACTAGCCACTGCCTAAACTGATATTAAAGGTACAAAGAACTTCAACTGAGGCTGGGGTTACCGATCAGTGACCACCGCCCACTGACACCTGAGGTCTTCAATGCGTCACAAAGTAGCAGGATGGAAACTTGGACGTAACACCAGTCACCGCCGCTCCCTGCTGCGGAACCTGGTCACTTCGCTCATTATCGAAGAACGCATCGAGACCACAGTGCCCAAGGCGAAAGCCCTCCGGCCACTGGTCGAGAAGATGATCACGCTGGGCAAGCGTGGAGATCTTTCCGCGCGCCGTCAGGCGGGTGCCTATCTGATGACCAAAGAAGCGGTCACCAGGCTTTTCGATACCGTAGCTCCGCGCTTCGGCGATCGTGAAGGCGGATACCTTCGCATCATTCGCGCCGGCTGGCGAAAGGGCGATGGCGCCGACACCGCATTTGTCGAGTTGCTGGGGAGCGAAAAGTTGCAGGAAGAAAAACGTGAGAAGCGCGCGGCGGTCCGCTCCAAACGCGCCGAAGAGGCGAAGCGGGCGATGGACGAAGCCGAAGCCCAACAGGGTGTCGAGCATCCCGCCGACCACGCCGAAGGCGCAGACAAAACCAAAGAAGAGAAAGAGTAGTCCACGAACAACTCAAGGGACGGGCTTCCTGCCCGTCCCTTTTCATTTCGCCCCACTCGTACATGTCCCTCCGAGCCAATCTGCCGTAATCTTGTACCGGCTACGCCTCACGCTAGACTGATGTGAGGATCATGGAGTTTTCACGCAATCAAATCGGAATTGCCGCGGGAGCTGGTGCTCTCCTGCTGATCATCTTTTTCGGCTACCTCATGCACTTGAACGGCCAGGGCCCGGTTCTGGCGCGCTCCGAGGAGCGCGACCCGCTTTCTGGGATTCCCAATTCCATCTCATTAAATCCTCTTCGTGATCGTTCATCCGAGCGTGAAGCGGGCAAATTTGTCCGGAGCATGCGTGACGGACATTGCAATGAGGCGCTGGAAAGTTGGGAAAAAGATTATCGCAAGAAGTATGCGGCATTCATCTGCGACTCTGAGGCCCGCCATCCTCTGGTCTCGTGGGAGGTAGCGGATTGGGAAGACACGCCTCCATTGCGAATCCTGCATTACCTTGGCAAACGCCGTAACGCTCCCGACCAAAAGGGTACCTACAAAGAACTGTTTTCCGTGACCCTTGAGAAAAAAGGCCCAGAGTGGGTTGTGACCAAGTACGACGCAATGTATTGAGAATAATCGTCACGGTCGTCAGCGGCTTGATCTCGAGCTAGGCAACCGGATGTTCTACCGCCTTGATGGTGCTGGATTCTTTTGCCCTTCCAGGGCTTTCTCATCGCTGCTTTTACCAAAGGCTTACTCCCTGGGCGTTATTCTTGCGCCGCTTCGCGAGCTTTCATTTCCACAAACACAACCATTGGACGAAATAACCATTCGACAAAAAAACTATTTAGGGAGTCTTGAGCCGGCTCAGGAAGTCTTGAGTTGCGGTACCGGATCCGAGCTTTGCTTCCGCAGGATGAGGAAGAGGATTATTTGCGCCACCAGCGCCGCTGTGCTGTCGAGCAGAACGTCGCGCAAGGTGCCCGTGCGGCTGGGAAGATAAGTTTGGTGCCACTCGTCGAGGCAGGCGACGAGCGCGGTCATGAAGAAGGCAATTCTTGCCCATTGAATCGCCCAGCTTTTGCCTGAGTATGGCAACGTGTCGCGCCAGGCGCGGAAGAGCAGCCAACTCAGGGTGAAGTAGCCAACGAAGTGGCCGGTCTTTCTTATGATGGCGTGCCAGGTGGGAAAGTGGGCGGGCTCCAATCCAAAGAGGAAGTGCAGCAGTGGATAGAGCAACTGGCCGGTGTGTTCGGCCGATCCAAAATTGCTGGACTCGCTCGCGATGATGCCGAGCCACAGAAGCGCAGCAATCCAGGTTTTCAGCAGATGCTTTTGAGCAGGATTCAAGCGCCGCTTTCCTGCCCGCTACTCCACGGCATAATTCGGCGCCTCACGGGTAATCATCACATCGTGAACATGGCTTTCGCGCAGACCTGCGCCGCTGATGCGAACGAAGCGGGTCTTTTGCACCAGGTCGGGAATCGTCGCGCAACCGCAGTAACCCATGCCCGACTTCAAGCCACCAACCATCTGATGGACAATCATGGCGACGGAACCTCGGTAGGGAACGCGTCCTTCGATGCCTTCTGGTACCAGTTTTCCGAGTCGGTTGGAATCTTCGGCAATCCCGGCGGTTGAAGCGTCTCCCTCGAGGCTTTGAAAATACCGTTCGCTCGAACCGGAGGCCATCGCGCCGAGCGAACCCATGCCGCGATAGGACTTGAATGAACGGCCCTGATAAAGAATCAACTCGCCTGGACTTTCATCCGTGCCGGCAAACAGCGATCCGATCATCACTCCGGACGCGCCAGCTGCCAAAGCCTTGGTAATGTCGCCTGAATACTTGATGCCTCCGTCGGCGACGATCGGAACGTTGAGATCCTTGGTAGCGCGGTAAGCTTCCGCGATAGCGGTCATTTGCGGCATTCCCGCGCCTGTAACGACACGGGTGGTGCAGATGGAACCCGGTCCGATTCCCACCTTGATGGCGTCGGCTCCGGCGCGAGCCAGTTCGCAGGCGCCATCAAAAGTTCCGACGTTGCCGGCGATCAGGTCCACCTCCGGCAGTTTGGATTTCACCAACTTGATGGCCTCAAGGACCCGCGTGGAGTGGCCGTGGGCGCTGTCAATCGCCAGCAGATCCACCTTGCACTTCACCATTTCCTGCGCGCGCTCGAGAAAATCGCCAGTCGCACCGATGGCCGCGCCCACCCGAAGCCGTCCCTGCGAATCCTTCGCCGCATTGGGATACTTCAATTTCTTTTGAATGTCTTTGACCGTGATCAGCCCTTTGAGGTTGTACTGGTCGTCAACCACCAGCAACTTCTCCACGCGATGTTCGTGCAGGATGTTCTCCGCTTCCTCGAGCGTGGTCCCCACCGGGACGGTGATCAAATTGTCCTTGGTCATTACTTTGCTGATGGGAATGTCGAAGCGGCTTTCAAAACGCAGATCACGATTCGTGAGAATCCCCACCAGCTTTCCATTCTTGGTAATGGGCACGCCTGAAATTTTGTATTGGCGCATGACTTCGAGCGCGTCCGAGACTCTGGCATCGGGAGACATGGTGACAGGATCGACGATCATTCCGCTTTCCGATCGTTTCACCTTATCCACTTCGTTGGCTTGCTGTTCCGGCGTCAGATTGCGATGAATGATACCTATTCCGCCCTGCTGCGCCAGCGCAATCGCCATATGTGATTCCGTGACCGTGTCCATGGCAGCGCTGATGATGGGAATATTGAGGCGGATATTGCGCGTCAGCTGGGTTTGGGTATTGGCCAGAGCGGGAACGACGTCGGAGCGTGCGGGCAACAGCAACACGTCGTCGAAAGTCAGCGCCTCGGGAACGGGGAAATGGATCATAAGGTCTCAGGACGTGCCGGATAAGCCTCTATTCTAGAGAGGGGTGAGGAATGAGGCAAATCACTTGCGCCGGTTGAAGAAACATACTAACTTTTGTCCGCACTTGGGACGTGTCCAGGGGAATTTCATGGGAAATTCTGAGGAGACCTTCAAATGAACACGTATGTCGCCCACCGTTGGCGTTGGCTGTCTTTGCTGATCCTGGCATGCATCCTGACTGGAGGATGGTTTCAGGCACCATCGTCTGCCCCTGGCGAGGTTCCGGTCCCGACGATTCGCGTGAGCACGCACCTGGTGCTGGTCGACGTGGTCGTGACTGACAAGCAGGGCAAGCCGGTCACCGGACTGCGTGCGGAAGATTTTGTAGTCCAGGAGAAAGGTAAAACTCAGAAGGTCGCCTTCTTCACCCAGCCTGCCGAATTGCTGAAGCAGCCCGCGCCTCCACTCCCTCCCGGCATCTATTCCAATAAGCCGGAATATCGATCGCCCGGCGGATCCCTCGTGGTATTACTGCTGGATGCTGCGAATACGCCGTTCAAAGACCAGTCCTATGCGCGTCAACAGATGCTGAAGTTTGTCAGGGAGGAATATAAACCCGGACAGCGCACGGCGATATTCACGCTTACGAATTCCTTGAGCGTACTGCAGGACTTCACCAGCGATCCCAGTGTGCTGCAGAATGCGTTGCAAAAATACCAGCCGACTGCCCAGGAAATGGCGAACGCCGCCGGACCACGCGCTCCTTCGACAAGCTCGGACGGAGGGAACGGTTCGCAGGTTGCAGCTCAAGGCATGGTAGACGTAATGCGAAGCTTTCAAAGCGTCCAACTATCTTACGTGCTGGATCGACGGGTCGAGACGACGGCCTCAGCCATGCGCGGCCTGGCGAGAATTTTGGGCGGCATCCCCGGACGCAAGAGCGTGATCTGGGTTACGGCAGGATTCCCTTTCAGCCTCATTCCCGAAAACCGGGATGTCAGCGCTGCAGAGCTTGGAGAGTCTCTTCCGACCATCAATCAGTTGGGTTTGAGCACGCGGGCGGGAGGGTCGATGGCAGGAGTCGACCGGCAAAGCCATGCCCAGGAGATACGCGAAGCTTCCGCGCAATTGGCCAGCGCGCAGATTGCGATTTATCCGATTGATGCCCGCGGGCTCATGAGTGGGATGGAAGCCACCATTGACGATCTTCCCGGCAGGCAACTCGATTCAATGTCGGACACTGCGTTCGTCCGTATGTCCGACGCCACTGCTAGCCAGGAAATCATGCGTGAAATGGCGCGGGAAACGGGCGGGATTGCCTACGTCAATCAGAACGAGATCCGGGAAGGTGTAGTCACGGCGATGGCCGACTCCTCAGCCTCCTACACGCTTGGATATTACCCGGAGGACAAGAAGTGGGACGGCAAGTATCGGCCTATCAAAGTGAAGTTGAACCGGGATGGTCTTGAATCCCGCTATCGTCGCGGCTACTTTGCGATTGATCCAGCCACATTGAAAGACCGCAATCCGGAACAGGGAGCGGTGGAAGCCTTGCAGGATCGCGCGCCGGACACGCTCGTAACCTTCAGCGCCCAGGTGAAGCCCGCCGCCGCTGGAAAACTGGGAGTGGATTTCCTGGTGGATGCGCGCACCCTGTCTACGGAGGATGTGTCGGGCGGAAACAAGAAATTCAATGTGGTCCTCTATGCTGCGGTTTTTGCCCCCGACGGGAAGATGTTGGGTAACCAGAGCCTGAAGGTCGATCAGGCTTTCGACGCTGCAACCTACAACCAGATCGTGCAGAAAGGCATGCTGCTCCACATGGATTTGAACGTGCCGCCAGGGAAAAATGAACTACGGATGGCGGTGCGGGACAATCGCACTGGGAACACCGGCACTTTAAGCGCTCCGATCTAGGACGCTCATCCGCATCGTTCCTGACGACTAATTCGGGCTGAGTTGCCCGTTTGGGGCGGTTTGTTTTTTGGCTGCTTGCGGCGTATATTGATAACTGGAACTGTTGTGTAGTTACCAGCACGTGGCGAGACACACCAGTGGGCGCAAGCCCACTTTTTAGTTTCAGGTGGTTTTCGTACGAAGATCGACCGCCGCAAAGTATTGATTTCATGGCATTTGAGATCGATAAAGTACGGGAAATTGTGGAGCGGGTTGCGGCTTCCAGTGGGCTGGAGGTGGTTGAAGTGGAGTTGCGCGGAGGAGGTAAGGCCCGCATGCTCCGGATCGTCATCGACAAGCCCGCCGGGGTTACACACGAAGACTGTGCGAAGTTGAGCCGGGAAGCGGGAACGATCCTCGATGTGGAGGATGTGATTCCAGGTGCGTCGTACACCCTGGAAGTTTCTTCTCCGGGTCTTGATCGAAAGTTATTCAGGGCAGCGGACTATGAGCGCTTCACCGGAAGCCTGGTCAAGCTGACTACGCAGGAACCGGTGAGTGGCAATCGCCACTTCGAGGGCAGGCTGGAGCGATTTGAAGGTGGACGACTGACGCTGGATCTGAGCGCCGCTCGAAAAAAACGGCGACCCGGCGAAGGCGGCACAGAAAAAGTGCAAATCGATCTGGCCAACGTTGAGAAGGCGAATTTGGTGCCGGAGATCTGAAGACGGGCGGCAAACGTCTAACCTCAGACATCGGAAACTTCCACAGTTCAATGGTTAAGGTCCGCGGGCGGATGTCCGAGGTCGGAATTACTTATGGCAAGTGAGCTCTATAACACGATCGACGCGTTGAGCCGGGAAAAAGGTATTGACCCGCAAATTGTCGTGAGCGCGGTGGAAGATGCCATCGTGGTGGCTACGCGAAAATATTACAAGACGCAGGAAAACCTGCGTGCCGAACTAGACAAGGAAACCGGCAAGATACGCGCCTTTGCGGTCAAGACGATCGTGGAAAATCCTGAGCAGGTGGAGGATCCCACTCTTCAAGTCACGCTGGATGACGCCCGCAAGATCGATCCCAGCGTTGAATTGGGCGGCGAACTGCAGATTACCAAGCAGACCGAAGGCATTCTCGGACGCATTGCCGCGCAGCTCGCCAAGCAGGTGATCTTTCAGAAAGTGCGGGAGGCGGAGCGCGACACCGTCTACAACGAATACATCGGGCGGGTCGGCGAAATTGTGAACGCTACGGTGAAACGCATCGAAGGTCCGGATGTGATCTTCGACATCGGCAAAGCTGAAGCTCGCATGCCGCGGAAAGAGCAGTCGCGATTGGAATCATTTGCCATGGGCGAACGTGTCCGCGCTGTGATTGCCAGAGTCGAGCGTGCCTCGAAAGGGCCGGCAGTCGTGGTTTCGCGGGCTGCCCCGGATCTGGTGCAGCACCTGTTCCAGACCGAAGTGCCGGAGATTTACGACGGAACGGTGGTAATCCGGGCAATCGCACGTGAAGCCGGAGAGCGCACCAAAATTGCCGTCATGTCCAAGGACAAGGACGTCGATGCGGTGGGCGCCTGTGTCGGGATGAAGGGCATGCGTGTTCAATCCATCATCCGCGAACTGCGCGGCGAGAAGATTGACATCATCGAATACCACGAAGATGCGGTCACTTTCGCAGAGAAAGCGTTGCAGCCCGCCAAGGTCAGTCGGGTGACTGTGGTTGACTCTGCGGACAAGCATCTCGAAGTCGTGGTCGACGACAGCCAGCTCTCGCTTGCCATAGGCAAGAAGGGGCAAAACGTCCGCCTGGCGGCCAAGCTGCTGGGTTGGAAGATCGACATCAAGAGCGAAGAAGAGAAGCGGCAGGAAGTTGAATTGCAAATGTCCGCTCTCGTCGGTACCGCCTCGACTCCGCTGGAGAATGTTCCCGGCCTCGGTGATGGGCTGGTAGAAAAGCTGGGCGCGGCTGGCGTGACCACCGTCGAAGCTCTGGCGGACATGACGCCTGAGCAACTCGAAGCCATTGAGGGAATCGGCCCCAAGACGGTGGAAAAAATCAGCCTGGCCGTCAATAATTACTTCGCCGCGCTCGAAGCAGGCGAATCCGGCGAAGCGCTGGCGGTTGGGGTTGAAGGTGAAGAGATTCCCACGGAAGCATTCGGTGAGGGAGCACTTGCAGAGGAGCCCGTGGAGGGTTCCGTTGAAGAGGTTGCGGCTATTGAGTCGGCGGAAGTAGCAGGCGAGGAGCCGGCGACCGAGGAATCTTCCGCTGCCAAAGTGAACGCGGAAGACGCCGGAGAAGTCGAATCGGCCGAACCGTCAGACGAGCACGCTGGTTCCGAAAACATTGGTTCTGAAAACAAGGAAGAAGAAAAGCACTAAATGAAACTCTCTCGCACCATGTTCGTGGTCGCAGGGAGCCCAAGGCTGGAGCCGCGAGGTTGATATGAAGACTTAGCGGACCAGTCCGGAGGACGAAAGGGCGGATGAGCAAGATTCGAATCAACGATCTGGCAAGGGAGCTGGAAGTTAAAAGTAAATCTATTCTCGATGTACTTCCGGAGATCGGAGTAACTGAGAAGAAGAGCCACTCCAGTTCCCTCGAAGACCATGAAGCAGACAAGGTGCGTGCGCGTCTGCGCAGTAATAGCACCGCGCAGGTTTCGAGCCGCTCTTCGCGGCCCGGTCGTGTGGAAACCGACGAGATCAAGACCAAGATTGACCTTTCCCAGATTTCTAAACCTGGCGACGCCCTAAAAGCTATTATCAGCAAGCAACAGGGCCCAACAGTCGCAACACCTCCTCCGCCAGCCGCTCCTGCGATCGAGACGAAAGCTGCCGTAACGCCGGCGCCGTCCGTCAGTGCTCCACCCAGGCCGACGAGCCCTCCGCCTCCGGCACCGAGGCTGGTTGTGCCGACTTCGACTCCTCGACCGACATTTACCGTTCCTGCGCCACCCCCTCCTCAGGCGTCGGCTCCAGCGGCGCCTGCAGCTCCTGTCAGCGCGAAACCGCCTGCTGCGGCGCCCGTATCGCCGGCTGCCCATGTCGCTACTACGACCCCGGCAATCACTCCAGCACGGCCAACTGCGCCCCAGGTCCAGCCGCCAACGACGGTGGCCAGGCCGGCAGCGCCCGTAGCACCGCCGCCTCGCATGATCGTGCCGCAGACGGGACCGCGTCCTGTTTACAAAGCACCTTGAGGCCAGCTCCGCCTGCGGGCATTGTCGGAGCTCCGGCAGTGCCCGGCGCTACTGCGCGGCCCGTTCCAGGGCGTCCGGTGCCAGGACAGCCAATTTTTCAACGACCGAGGCCAGGCGCACCTACGAATCGTCCACCATTGCGGCCCGGCGAGCGCCGGCCGATGCATCCGACGCGCCAGTCGCCAACCGGCAGCCGTCCGTTGGGAGTGGGTCCCGGGGCTCTGCCTTCTGGGCCAACCACACGGCCCGGTACCCGGCCTGGCGGACCATCACGCAGGCCCGGACAGCGCTATGTTCCGCGCGGGGTGAAGGAAGGTCCGATGAAGGGCTACACGCCGCCACCGCGGCTGTCGCTCTCCAACGAACCCCAGCCGATCACTCGCAGTATCACGATTACGGAAGGTATCAGCGTTAAGGATCTGGCTGAGAAGCTGGGACTTCGCGCCAAAGATCTCATTGCCCGGCTACTGCTGCGCGGAGTGTTCGCAACCATCAACCAGACCCTGGACACCGAACTTGCCAGCGAGATGGCCCGCTTCTTCGGCGCGGATACCAATGTGATCACTTTCGAAGAACAAGCTGCCAAGGAAGTTTCCGACGCCGCCGCAGGTGAGGAAGGTGTCGTAAGCGAAGGTGTTCCACGTCCCCCGGTGGTCACCATCATGGGCCACGTGGATCACGGCAAGACCACGCTGCTCGACTCGATCCGACTGACCAACGTAGCCGGAGGCGAAGCTGGCGGTATCACCCAGCACATCGGCGCTTACAAGGTAACGATCCAGGACAAAGAATCCCCAGCATACGGCCGCCAGATTGTGTTCCTCGACACGCCGGGTCACGAAGCGTTCACCCGCATGCGCGCTCGCGGAGCCAAAGCCACCGACATCGTAGTGCTAGTCGTGGCGGCTGACGACGGCGTGATGCCACAGACGCTGGAAGCCATTGATCATGCCCATGCCGCGGAAGTGCCAATCATCGTCGCAGTGAACAAGATCGACAAACCCGACGCGTTACCGGACCGGGTGAAGAAACAACTCGCCGATCGCGGGTTGATGCCGGAAGATTGGGGCGGCACCACCGTTTTCGTAGACGTTTCGGCGAAGCAGAAGACGAACCTGAATCTGCTGATGGAAATGATCTGCCTGGTCGCCGACTTGCAGGAGTTGAAGGCTACTCCGGAGCGTCCCGCTACGGGCGTGGTTCTCGAAGCCAAACTCGATCGTGGTCGCGGCCCGGTCGCAACTCTGCTAGTGCAGAACGGAACCTTGCGCAACAGTGACAATTTCGTTGTCGGCAACGTCTACGGCAAGGTACGAGCCATGTTTGACGATCGCGGAGCCCAGCTTGAAACCGCTCCACCTTCCACTCCAGTCGAAATTCTCGGTATGGAAGGATTGCCGCAGGCGGGGGATCAGTTCGTGGTCGTCGCCGACCGCGACAAGGCGCGAGGCGTTTCCGAATATCGCGAGCAGAAAGCCCGCGAAGCCACGCTGGCCAAGAGTTCCCGTGTTTCGCTGGAAGGCTTGGCGGAACAGTTAAAAACGGCCGGCATGAAGGAATTGAACATCATTCTGAAGGCCGATGTTGGCGGCTCGGTGGAAGTGTTGACCGATCTTCTGTCGAAGTTGTCTAACGACAAGGTACGGCTCAAGGTCCTCCGCGCGGGTGTTGGCGCCATTACCGAATCCGACGTGCTGCTGGCGTCAGCTTCGAACGCCATCATTATCGGATTCAATGTGCGGCCCGAGCGCAAAGGGCAGGAACTGGCTGAGCAGGAGAAGGTCGATATCCGGCTGCACTCGATCATTTACGAGTTGCAGGACGAAATCAAACGCGCCATGACCGGTCTGCTCGAGCCTACGATCAAGGAAACCTACCAGGGTCGCGCCCAGGTGAAGGAGACCTTCCGTATCCCGAAGGTTGGCACCATTGCGGGATGCTCCGTGATCGACGGCATTATCAAGCGCGACTCCGAGGTCCGGCTGTTGCGCGACAACAATGTCGTATTCACAGGCAAGGTCGGATCGCTACGCCGCTTCAAAGATGATGCCAGTGAAGTCCGCAACGGAATGGAGTGCGGTATTTCAATCGCGAACTATGGCGACATCAAAGCCGGTGACGTGATTGAAGCCTTCATGACCGAGAAGGTTGCGGCTGAAGCAATAGCTTAAGAGCCGTCGTTGGCCGGTGGTCGTTGGCTCAAATCGGAACCTCATGATCAGCGGAAGCTGATGTAGGCCTGCTGACCGACGACCAAGCATCAACCACGACCGTTGCCGGCCAACGACCAATGGCCAACGACCACCTTGATCGCTTTTCTCACCCTCGAACTACACATCGAAGCGGCGCAGTCTCTGAAAGACAAGCGGCAGGTCCTGCGAAGTCTGAAGGATCGCTTGCGTGCTCACTTCAACGTGGCGGTGGCGGAACTGGACCCCAGTGGATTGTGGAACCGGGCGACTCTAGGTATCGTCGGAATTTCAGATTCGCGCGATTACCTCGACGGTCTGATGAAAAATGTGGAACGCCAAGCGACACGCATTGCTAACAATGGCGGGGCCGATGTAGCTGATTCATTTGTGGAATATCTTTGAGAGATGAAGTGATTGCCATTTCCGGTTACCGGAACTTAATAGGCTAATTTGCAAAATTGTATGGAATTGACCAGTTTTCAGGAAGGTATCGGGCTGAAAATGATGCCTTCTGCTCAGTCCGTCGCAAAGGTCCAAGGCTAAGTTCTCCCCCCATCCCCTTGGACCTTCTTGTTTTTCCTGGTTGTCTATTCATTTCGGGTAGTTCTGATCAGGGCCTGACCGTCTCCAGCGAGACTGCGCGGACAGTGGTTTTCTGATATCCTCATTCGTTTTACTCAAGAGGTGTGTCGTTGGAGAAGCGCGGCGCGAAATATCATCGGGAGCGCCTGGGCGAAGCGCTGCGGGAGGAGATTGAGACGATCGTAGAGGGCGAACTAGGCGATCCGCGGATCGGTTTGGTCAGTGTCACCAGCGTAGTGTTGGCTGAGGACTCACGTTCGGCGCAAGTGTTCGTAACGTTGGACGGAGATGACCAGGAAGCGGAGCGCTCGCTTGAGGGTCTCACTGCTGCGGTTGGCTATATCCGGCGCGAAGTGGCCGAAAACTTGCACCTGCGGCGGCCTCCGGAGTTGTATTTTCACCTCGATCGTTCCGACCAATACGGCGCAAGGATCGATGAATTGCTGGGCCGAACCAGAAAGAGGAAAAAGTAATCGGCATCACGGCTGAACGAAACACCTTCACCATGACTGACGACTGACGACCAACCACTGGCCACTGACAACTGGTGTATGGAATGTTGAACGAAGTCCTAAAGGAAATCGGGCAGCGGAATAGTTTCTTGCTGACTTCGCACGCCCGGCCGGATGGTGACGCCATCGGTTCGGCACTGGCCTGCTGTCAGATATTGCGCGCCATGGGCAAGAAAGCTGAAGTAGTCTTGCGTGATGGTGTACCACGTATCTATCAACCTCTTCCTTTCGCGGATGAGGTAATCCAGGCAGAACGCGTCACGGGAGAGCACGAAGCGGCTGTCATCCTGGAGTGTGACAGCCTTCAACGCACCCGGCTCCTGGGATTGGAAAGCGCGTTCCTCATCAACATCGATCACCATGTCAGCGGGCGTCCATTTGCACAAGTAAACTGGATCGACCCTAAAGCAGTCGCCACTGCTGAAATGGTGTACCGCTTGGCGCGCGAAGCCGGGGTAACAATTTCTCCAGAGATTGCGACCTGTCTCTACACTGCGGTTCTCACCGATACCGGCTCCTTCATGTTCGAAGGAACAAACGAGCACACTTTCGAACTGGCTCGTGAACTGGTGCTGGCAGGTGCGGACCCTGCGCATTGTGCCCGCAACGTTTACTTCGGACATTCCACCGCCAAGATGCGATTGCTTGGCGCGGCTTTGTCCAACCTGCATCGGGAAGGATCGTTAGCCTGGATTTCGGTGACGCAGGAGCAGATGCTGCGCTGCCATGCCAAAGAAGAGGATTGCGAAGGTCTGGTGAATTATGCGCTCTCCATGCAGGGCGTTGAAGTGGCTCTGTTCTTCCGCGAGCTCAAGGACGGACGTCTTCGCGTAAGCCTTCGCAGCAAAGGGAAAGTCGATGTCGCGGCGGTTGCAGAACGGTTTGGCGGAGGTGGTCACCACTGCGCCAGCGGTTGCGCGCTCGACGGCCCATTGCCGGTTGCGGCAGCGCGAATAATCAAGGAATTGCGGCTCAGCCCCTCCGTACAATGAATTGATCCGCCAGTTGACTCGTGGCTTCATCACCCAATTCGACGTCAAACCCTATGGCATCGCATCCAGCCGGATCGACATCTAGCTCGGATGCGGTGTTGCTCGCGGGCTTCTGTGGATTCTTGTTCTTTTTCGGTCTCTCATCTTTTGGATTGGTCGGAGCGGACGAGCCCCGCTATGCGCAGGTGGCGCAGGAAATGCTCGCCCGGCACGACTGGATTACGCCCACTCTCGGTGGTCATCCTTGGCTTGAAAAACCGGTTCTCTACTACTGGCAGACCATGCTCGCCTACAGAAGCTTTGGGGTCAGCGACTGGGCTGCGCGCCTGGGTTCCGCGGTGGATGCAACGCTCATGGTTGTTGCCATCTATCTCTTCCTGCGCCGCTTTCGCGCTGGCGTTCATTTTGCTGGTTTTCAACTGGCGGGATTTGCACTAGATGGGGCATTGATTACGGCCTCGGCCAGTGGAGTGATTGGATTCGCACGCGCCGCATCGACTGACATGCCGCTTACCGCCATGTTCACGATCGCGATGCTCGCCTGGTACGCCTGGTATGAAAGCGCGGGAAAGCAATGCCTCGGGCTGTTCTATCTTTTCCTGGGATTCGCCATGCTGGCCAAAGGTCCGGTTGCGCCATTTCTGGCAGTCGTCATCGTGGTGATTTTTGCTGCGATCAAAGGCGACTACCGGTTAATCGGTCGAAGCTTGTGGTTTCCTGGCATCGCCTTGTTCTGCATCGTTACGCTCCCATGGTACGTTGCGGTCCAGTTACGGAATCCGGAGTTCTTCCGTGTGTTCATCCTCGAGCACAATCTGGCCCGCTTCGGTAAGGACGTGTATCACCACACGGAGCCATTCTGGTATTACCTGCCCGCGGTTTTGCTCGGACTCGTGCCATGGACGATGTTTGTGAGTACGTCGCTCCTCGAAAATGCTCGCTCCTGGTGGAAAGAGGGGCGGAACAAGAAAAGAGAGATGTTTAAATCGGAAGACGCGATGTCTGTGTTTCTGGTGACGTGGTTCGTCATTCCGATTATATTTTTCTCGTTTTCGGCATCGAAGTTGCCGGGATATATCTTGCCGGCTTTACCAGCCGGGACTCTTTTGCTGGCCGAATATGTGCGACGGAATGCGGCGAAGAATGCTAATCCGAGTCTCCTACTGATCATCTGCCATTCGATCGTTGCCAGCATGCCGGTGGTAGTTGCGCTGATGATGCAGTACATCGTTCTTCAACATAGGTTGCCATGGGGACAGGCATCCGCAATCTCGTTGGGGCTAGGCGCGGCGCTGGCCGCAGGAATCGCGGTGACGCTGTGGGCAAGATTTGGCCTTCGCATGTTGCGCTTTGTCACGCTGGTTCCAGTGGTGCTGGCGGTTGCTGTCGCGTTGCGTCTACGCAGTCCTCTCCTGGATGCCACTCTTTCCGCGCGTCCCCTGTCTCAAGAAATCAGCCGCATGGATAATCGCGCGCTTCCGCTGGCAATTCTGCGGCTATCGCGTCAGACTGAATATGGTTTGCAGTTCTACCGCAATCAGAACATTGCGCGTTATGAATTGGGACAAATCCCCGACGGCGAGCATCTATTGGTTGCGCGCGAAGGATGGCAGAAAAACATCGCCAGATGGACAACGGGTCGGCGGCTCACATATCTGGGAAGCTTCGCTCCACAGGGATTGGACTATTACTGGGTCGCAGGGAAGACGGGCAACTAGCATTTAGCTCTCAGTTTCAGCTCTCAGCTGTCAGCCAAGACACTGGTGATAGGCCTCCCGGAGAGATGAAACGTTGAAACAAGCTTTTCGGCGAACTGGAACAAAACAATCTGTGGTTTCGCTGAAAGCTGAAAGCTGACAGCTGACAGCTACTAGCCAGAAGCTTGTAGCGTGAGCTCCCCGGCCCTATTACCACTCCGTATCCCCCGGTTTGCCTCCTGCTGTGACGAAGCACTACACTCGCTGTTCGCAGCCCGCCATGAGCGCGCTTAGCAAGCCGGAACCCTCCAGGAGCCTCCAGGTGGAGATTCTAGACCTTAGGCATTTCTCGTCCGCCGATCTGCGTCCCTTGCTTGAGGACGAGGTACGGGAATGGGCACGTGTGCTTTCCTGGGACTACAGCGGATCGGCCGAAATGATTTTGCGCTATGTGGACGCCAAAATTTTGCCCGGATACGCTGCCGTCGATCGCGGACGAATTGTGGGATACGCATTCTTCGTCTACGAAGGCAGCAAGGGCGTGATCGGAGACCTTTTCGTCGCCAATGGCGAGCGGCTGCCTGACCCACACGAGATGGAGTCGCGTCTGCTTCTGCATGTAATCGAAACTCTGCAACAATCTCCTGGAATTCATCGGGTGGAGGCGCAGCTCCTGGTGCACGAAGCCGGTGTGGTCGCACGGCCTTTCGTGGAGCAGGGCTTTCAGCGCCATCCTCGGCTTTTCATGGTTCTGCCGCTCGGCGAGGCTCTAAAAACCACACGACACATTGGGCCTGAGATTGAGATCCGGCGTTGGACGGAACAGGATTATCAACCGGCCGCCGCGCTAATCACGACAGCGTATCGTGGACACGTGGACTCCGAGATCAACGATCAGTACCGGACTCTGAGCGGATCCTTGCGCTTTCTCAACAATATCGTTCGCTTTCCGGGATGTGGTACGTTCGATCCTGACGGATCGTTTGTCGCGGTACACAAGCGCGCGCGAAGTCTGGTCGGATTAATTTTATGTTCCCGAGTACGCCACGATGTTGGGCACGTGACGCAAGTCTGCGTGCTCCCGGAATATCGCTCGAGGGGATTGGGCGAGTTGTTGATTGCGGCCACGGCCGGGAATCTCCGCCACCGGAGTTTTTCGCTCCTTTCGCTCACCGTGACCGAGGCCAATGCGCGTGCAGTCGCGCTCTATCAGCGCCTCGGATTCGAGACTAAAAGAGTGTTTGATGCGTTCGTGTGGGAAGGATGAGAAGTACGCTTCTGGCAGAAGGAGGTGAGAGCTAGTAGCCAGCAGCTAGGAGCTGTTTTACTAGTGCCGGAGCACCCACATCACCCAACCCGCCACAAATACTCCGCCGGCAAACAGCACGAAGCAATAAAGTCCGTAGCGAATTTGTTCGCGGGCAGAGTTCCGCTGGGTGATGCCGAAAACAACCGAGGCGAATACGGAGAACAGAACTGCAGCGCTGAAGTGAGAGAGTTCCAGGGTCATGCGAATTTTCCGGTCACGGCTTCTTTCCGATGGCAATGTGGTAAGCATCGGCAACGCTGATAAAATTCAGCAGCCCGGCGACGATCAAAAACTTGGTCCCGTAATCGGCAGTGGCGTGAGCAATCGCGCCATGTCCCCAATCTTGTACGCGGGTGACAATATAAAGCGCGCCGCCTCCAACATCCCCGACGAATCCGAGAATGTCCAGAATGTCGCCTCCATTCGGATGGTAGACGCGTCCCTGCATCAGCAGGCCGAGAACGAACATGGTGCAGATGGAGGCCATGAGCAGCGAGCCGCGAATCCAGCGCTTCTGGATTAAGTGGCCAGCGCCAGGGATGAGCCATCCTAACGCGGGCGCGATGACCGCCATGCTCGGCGATGCGGGCGACGCGAGTGCTTGCGGTGTTTCCGTGGAAGCTGATTTTACTGAGTTTGCCATTCAGATGATTACGATTTCACTTTGAATTGTACCTGTTACTTCCGCCCCTTGGGGCCGGACCAGCACGTTCACTTCGCTCCGCACCCCAAATTCCGGCAAATAAATGCCCGGCTCGATGGAGAACAGGGAATTAGGCAAGATACGGCGCTCGTCGTGAATCTCCAGATCGTCCATGTTCGCGCCGTTGGCGTGCACTTCGGAAGCGATGGAGTGTCCGGTGCGATGGATAAAATACTCATCAAAACCGGCAGTCTTGATGTAACTGCGGACCGCCCGGTCCACTTCCCATCCCGCAATCGTTTTTCCGTCGCTGAAACCGGCTTTCACCGTTTTCACACCCACGTCTCGCGCTTGACTGACGATCTGAAAAATTTCCCGCATGCGATCGGAGGGAGAATTGCCCACGAACCCGGTCCACGTTATGTCGTAGTACGCGGCCCCGGGAGTATTTTTCTTCGCCCAGATATCAAGCAGAACGAAATCACCTTCCCGTATCGGTTTGGAATTTCCTGGACTGGGGGAATAATGAGGGTTGCTGCTGTTTGCATTGACAGCTACGACCGGCATGTCATCCGCGACAAGATTCTCGCGACCGAAGGCTTCTACGATCCATTGTTGAATTTTGTGCTCATTGGTTCCGCCGTTGCGCACACGCCGGCCGATCTCCTGGAATGCGGCGGTAGTAATTGGGTCAATCGCATCGCGCGCGGCAAAGTGAGACGCAATCTGGTCGCTAGTTAACGTAGCTTCAAACAGTGCCACCAGATCGCAGGAGCTGACCACGTTCTTGCCGAGGCCGCGCACGAGATCAATCGTGCCGCCATCCACCAGGGAGACTGTGAAAACCAGATTGTTTGGCGAATACTGCATGGCGACATCGCGATAGTTGGCGAGGATTGCTTTGAGTTGCTCGAAGAGTTGCTGCCAGCCGGAATATTGATGCTTGCTGCCTGGAAGCGTGTCCAGATGTCCAGGCTCGATCTTATGGACCAGTTTAAGAGGTTCGCCATCCGCAGGGATCAAATAAAACCAGCGACGGGTGACCATCTGACCAGTAGGAAGCCCCAGAACGCGGTAAGCGATAGGATCGCGGTGATGATGATCGTAAAAAAGCCAGGCGTCAATGTTCCGCTCGCGCAGCGCGGCTTGTATGGCGGAAAGGTCCATGGGCAAATAACTATTCTAAACAACGAAGGGGTTTTGAGCGAATCGGCCGCGGCCATTCGCGGGCTCCACTCATACGGGGAAGTTCAGACGGGGATTGGGGAACCAGCTTCCGCAGGCTTCAACGTCTTGTCATAAATCCACAAGAGTGCCGCTGTCGCTACTCCCACACCAGTCACGGCCCACCAGATGCCCGCCGGCTGATGAGTCACTTCGCCAAAGTGGTGAATCAGCTTTCCGCCGAACCATCCGCCAACCAGCGAACCGATTCCGATCGGCAGAAAGGCAAAGCCCATATACGTTCCCTGCTGTCCCGGCGGTGCGAGCCGCGAAATATATTCGTAATATCGCGGGGATTGCGTGATCTCTCCCACCGAAATCATAAACAGCGTGACCACTGCCATGAGAACGCTGGGATGCGCGATTAGAAGGAGGGACGCTAGGCCCGATATAAGGGTTCCGATCGTAATAGCCCGAAATGCGGGCATCCGTTGGGTGAGAAAGCTTACCAGCAACTGCAGTGCGATCACGGTCAGCGGGCCCGTTACCAGAATCAGTTCAGTGTTAGCTTTCGGATCGATATATTCGTGGATATAAAGCGGCAAAATAATAAATTCCTGCCAATAGACGACCCAGTATCCAGAGAAAATCAGCAAAAAGAGCATAAAGCGAGGATTGGAGATCACAGTAGCAAAGTTCTTTGCTGACTGTGCCAGACTGACGGTCTTTGCATCACCCGAGCGCCGCGGTTCCTTGAACAGCAAGAGCACCGCGAAGAACATGGCAAACACGCTCAAAGCCGCAACTCGAAAAACATTCTCGACTCGCATGTGCTGGTGCACCCAGGATGCGATGTATGGACCGGCAGCCCCGCCGATATTCACCAGCGTGTAGTAAATCGAATAGCCGATGGAACGAACGTTTTCTTTGGACGCGCGGGCGATCGTTCCCACCACGCAAGGTTTCACCAGTGAAACACCGAGAGCCGGCAACATCAGGACCAGCGTCACGAGCACGCCCAATGGCATAGCATTGCGGACTGGAGAAAGCCAGGCAGATCCGATCGATCCCAGAAGGAAGTAAGAACAACTCAGAATCAGGTATGCAAGGGAAAGAGATCGGCGGAAACCCAGTCGGTCGGCGATGGTCCCACCGAATACCGCCAGGAACCAGACTAAGCCGCCAAATAGTCCAGTAAGGCTGCTGGCTTGGTCTACACGAAAGTTCAACGTCTCGTGCAGATACCGCGCTAGAGACGCGAACGCTGCATAGTAGGAAAGCCGCTCGAAGAGTTCGCTGACATTGGCCACCCAGAAGGGGCGTTCGAAGCCAATGCGAACCTCGTGCAGGCGTTCAGAAAAAGTCAGAACTGCTCCTTGCGACTCTGGCGTCTAGATGCACTAATCACGTTGTTCGTCTCCGTCGGACTTCGTTCGCAAAAATGCCTGCGACGCGAACGATCTTCTTATGGCTGGTCTGGCCGGACGTTATGGTAACGGAGGACCGCGCAACTTCCAAAAGATTCGCGAAGAATTCTATACCGGCGCCGATCCAGATTCCTGACTTGTACGAGTCTGTTCTCTGGACCGCCCTCTGCATCAGGGTTTTACTCTTTCTCCAAAAATCGCGGTTCCAATTCGCACGCAGGTGGCGCCTTCTTCAATTGCTACTTCAAAATCGTGGGACATGCCCATGGAAATGACTTCCATGCTCACATTCGACAGGTTGCGGGACTTAATCCCATCATGCAATTCGCGCAGCTTGCGAAAATAAGGCCGCGCCTCCTGCGGATCTGTGAAGAACGGCGGTACAGTCATCAGTCCACGAATGTTGAGATGCTGAAGGTTCGGCGCCGCTTGAAATATTTCGTCCAGCTCGCGCGATTCGGGAGATATCCCGCTCTTTGCAGTTTCTCCACCGACATTGATCTCGATGAATGCGGAAAGTTTCTTTCCCATTTGTTGCGCAGAGCTGTTCAGTTTTTCTGCCAATCTTAACGAGTCTACTGAATCGACGGCGGTAAACAGTTCGGCCGCCCTCGCCGCCTTATTTGTTTGGAGGTGGCCGATCATGTGCCATTCAATGTCTACTAAATCAGCCAGAACCCCGGCTTTGCTGGGAAAATTCCTGAACCCGGTTTTCTCCGAAGACACGAAGCCCGGCATGATAAGCCTCGCGAATGGAGTCAGGGGGGAAGGTTTTGCTTACCGCCATGAGCGTGATTTGTTCGGGATCTCTACCGGAGCGAACTGCGAAAGTTGCAATCCGCCGGCGAATCTCAGCTACATTTTCCGCAATCGACATTCACAACAGTAAACCACGAAGGAGACTTTGCATCACGACGGAAAAGCGCAGACCGGTTGTGCAGTAAAAAGCGCCAAACGCGGGCGAGGGTGCCCGCGCCAAAAGAGTCTGGCTCACATCATCGCTGTCGGCGGAGCCGGTTCACTTGGATCTCCCGCGCTTGAAAGCGGCAAGAAGATCATCAGGGCTGCGAGACCGATCATCACACCCAGCCCAGCGATGTAGGCGGGGTTGCTGAAAATCTGTGGCCTGGCCCAGGCAGGAGCAAATTGCAATCCAGCCCAAACCAGCCCTAGGATGGCCTCACCGGCGATCAGGCCAGAGGCTGTAAGGACGCCCGCATTCTCCACTCGCGCCCGCTGCGCGTCGTTGAAGCCTCGTCGCTTCGCGGCCCAATCTCCTATCGACCGGAAAACGCCGCCTAGAAAAATGGCAAACGTCGTTTCAAATGGCAGATACATTCCCACCGCCACGAGCATCGGGCTGCGTACCTGCATCATAATCATTGCAATACCGAAAAATATGCCAACGACTACAAGCGACCACGGCATGTCCCCGCCCACGATGCCGATAGCGAGGGTCGCCATTAATCCGGCTTGAGGCGCCGACAACTGGCGGTCCCCAAATCCGATTCCACCCGCCTTGATATTGGCTTCGTGCAGAAGCATTAACGGAAAGTACATGACCATGCTGGCGACGACCACCGCGATCAACTCCGCAATCTGAATGGTGCGCGGCGTGCCGCCCAGGATATAGCCCACTTTGAAGTCCTGCAGCAGTTCGCCGGCGACTGACGCAGAAACGCAAACGACAGCGGCCACGCCGAGTACCGCTGCCACTCCTGGAGTTCCCGACACCCCAAGCGAAACCATGAGAAGCGCTGCAATGATCAGGGTCGAAAGTGTTAAACCGGAGACAGGATTATTCGAAGACCCGATCATTCCGACCAGGCTCCCCGAAACTGTAGAGAAAAAGAAGCCGACGAATAGCATTACGACCGCTGCCAGCACGGCCGGCCAAACCAGACCCGTGATGTGGATGTAGAGAAAGCACATGAGTACGAACATCAAGGCAATCAAGCCAAACACCACCTTGGAACTCATGTAACGTTCGGTACGCGACAATTTGGCTTGCTGCTCGGCGGTTTGTCGCAGATCGGAAAGTGCTTTCCCTATTCCAGCCGTCAGGCTCTTGCGCATTCCGTACAAAGTGTAAGCGGCGCCCACCAGCATCCCCCCAACCGCAATGGGCCGAACGATAAACCGCCAAACCGCCACCGACAGGGTTGCCCAATTGTCGGGCGTATCAGACGGAAGATACTGCTTGAGTTGTGGTCCAAGAAAAAATATAAGCAGCGGAACCAGTAATCCCCAGGCCAGCACGCCCCCCGCAAACTGAATGGAAGCAAGACGCAAACCAATGATGTAGCCGACTCCAAGATAGGCTGGGCTTACGCTGGGCGCGGCGAGTGTACTGGCTCCTCCCGCCGGCAGGATGTTGGTATTGCCCGCCGCGCCTAATCGAACCTGGCTGTGTCCGAGTTGACCAATGGTGAAGTGCAGATCCTTATCAGCGGCGAACAATCCAAATCGTCCCAGCATGTAAACCACGCCGCCCACGCCGATGTTCCAGAACAGATATTTCGCGGCTTGGGCTCCGCGTTGTCCTGCCTTGTGAATTTCCGAAGCCGCCACCGATTCGGGGAATGGCAATTCGGGATCTTCCACCATCACGCGTCGTACCAGCGATATGAACAGCACGCCGAGCACACTGCCTACCATGATTAAAGCCGTGGACTTCCAGTACGCGTCGCCGGGTCGAAATGAAGGCCACGCCTTGGCGATAAGAAATGCAGGAATTGTAAAGATTGCCCCTGCCGCGATTCCCTCGCCTATTGAGCCCGCAGTCCGAGCGATATTTTCTTCGAGCAGCGATCCTTTCCATGCCCGCATGGCCGCCATTGCGATAACGGCTGCAGGATAAGTAGCTGCGATGGTGATACCGGCACGTAGGCCGAGATAAGCGTTGGCAGCGCCCAGCACCACCGTCATCAACAATCCAAGCAGGACGGCGCGGAGAGTAAACTCCTTCATCTCCATTGTTTCCGGTACGTAAGGCTTGAATTTTGTCGGGCTGTCGCCGGTATTAGCGGGACCTGGAAGACTCATAGTCTGGAATCCTTGGAAGTGCAGGGAAAATTGGGCTGGAAGCGATGCATGAGACGGCGCACGTTAACACGCATGCCCGTTGCTTTACAAGTACCTGGGTAGCCCCAGAACCAAGGTATTGCAACGAATGATTGCCGCCCAGATCAGTCAAATGCTGCGCTGGGAGCCAGTTCTGGTATGATGGCCGCCAATCTCTCCCCTGAGGTTTGTAGCTATGGCTTCCAGACTGTTTCAATGTAGAGACTGCGGTAGTTTTAACGGGTACCGCTCGCGCCCACAAACTTTCGTCGAAAAGTTTCTGTTGCCTTTGTTTCTCCTTCGCACCGTGCGTTGTGGCGACTGCTTTCGCAGGTCAGCTCAACTGATCATGGTGCAAGTGCAAGAGCGGCGGGAATCCAGATCGGCACGTGGGGTCGCGGCCAGCGGCTGAGTCGTTGCTTGAGACATGCCGTACCGCTATACTGAAAAAGATTCGCCGGTAGATTCGCCCGCTGAAGCGTTGGGCGTCACTGGGCGAAAGCGGGAGGCTCGCCTTCAGCAGTAGCCGAGACCCAATCCGTGCTACCGGGACCAGTAATTTGCCACGACGCGGTTCGCTTGTGTCGGTCGTGGGTTCTTCGTTAAGCGCTCTTGCGGCAAGCCTTTTCGCGACGCTCTTCCCATCCGATTGTCGTCTATGCGGTACTCCCTTAATTAATATTTCCCGCTTGCCAGTTTGCCAACCATGTCTTTCTGAGATGGCCCCCATTTCCGGCGGAGTCTGTTCGATCTGCGGCGAGCGGATGCTTACCCCCCATGCGTTTGTGGTTGGGCAAGAAGACCCGCGCTGTGGCCTGTGTCGTCGGTCTCAGCCTCCCTTTTCCAGGGCAGTGGCATATGGCAGCTACGAAGGTGGCCTGCGCGGGTTGATCCACCAGTTGAAATATGAACAGGTGCGGTCTGCAGTCGGGCCCTTGGGCCACATGCTCGCTCAAGCGATTTCCAAGTTGGACACCGTCTGGACCCAATCCTCTATCGTGATTGTCCCGGTGCCTCTGCACCCTAGAAGGTTGAGGCAACGTGGTTTCAACCAGACGAAATTGACGGTGCAAGAGGCTATGAAACTTAGCGATCGGAACGCGCGCATGGTACTCCGCGCCGACGTTTTGGAAAGGCGGCGCGAGACCCAACCCCAAACCGGGCTTACCCGGAACCAGCGGCGGGAAAACATCCGCGGAGCTTTCGCCGTAGTCAGACCAGACGAGATTGCCGGCCAGGAAGTGCTTCTGGTGGACGACGTTTACACCACAGGAACGACGGTCTCGGAGTGCGCGCGCGTTCTGCTCCGTGCCGGGGCATCCAAAATATATGTAGCAACGGTCGCGCGAACCCTGAAAGCTGATACCAACGTGGTCGCGTTGTTGAATCGCTTTGTACAGGAAGATGGCAAACCGGTCGAGGCTGCCGGATAGGACATCACTACAGTTGAAGTGAAATTGTATGTCGGGGAAGTGGAACAATTCGATGGGCGGATCGATCCGGGGCCACTCGCTTGCTCCGGTCGCTATTGGAGTGCATCGTGAAGGAAATGGTCATGCGCTTCACGCCCCCGTGTTGGTGCTCAATGCTTCCTACGAGCCCATCAACGTCTGCGCTGCCCGCCGAGCCATTGTCCTGGTCTTGAAGGGGGTGGCGATGACAGAAGAGGAAAATGGACATTTCCTTCACGCTGCCCGTTTAGCGATTCGCGTTCCCTCTGTAATTCGGTTGCTGGAATACCGGCGTATCCCGCACCAGACACGTGCCTTGTCTCGAAAAAACATTCTGCTGCGCGACCGGAATACTTGCCAGTATTGCGCTGAAGTGCTGCCTTCGAGCGACCTGACTTTGGACCACGTGATCCCGCGTTCGCGCGGAGGCACCTCGTCGTGGGAAAATCTGGTGGCATGTTGCCATTTGTGTAACCGTCGGAAGGGGAACCAGTTTCCGCCTGAGGCAGGGATGAAATTAATGCGGGAACCGCGCGCCTTCAACTTGCACACCAGTCGTCACATTATGCGTCTGATGGGCCGTTCGGACGATAAGTGGCGCAAGTATCTTTTCTATTAGCCACGCGTCAGGCCTCAATTTCGCGGTTACGGATAGCGGGCATTTATTTCTGTGGCTTGTCCGGCTGGGGCTGCGATTTGTCCTTCTCACCCGGCGACTTCTGTACTTCCTGCCCGTCGTAGGTGATCTTGACGTTCGATCCAAACCGTTTGTAGTCGCTATATTTCACGATTTCGCGGATCTGTACGTCGCCGCCGGAAAAGTGAAGGGTGTCGTCCGCTTTCGTGTAGGTGGGAAACCAATACTTGCCATCGATCTGCTCGCGCCAGGTCGTGAACTTCGGGAAAAGATTTTCCTGCCCCTTTTTCTTGCGAATGTCAGGGACCGTCTTGCCAAACGTTTTTACGATTTGAAAATCACGGTCATCAACCCAGATCCGGCCCTGGAAATAGCGCTTCTTCCCAACAATTTCTTTGGGAGCGATATCAAAGACGTAGCAGTGTAGTTCGTCTTCCTGCTGCTGCCCGACATAAAGAATCTGATATTCAGGAAGCTCGTCAGCCGTCAGGACGAAAGGCAGACGATGACGAATGTCATCCAGATCTTCAGGTGACATCTGGATTCTCACAAGCGACGACTGCGGGGCGAATACGACATTTTCCAGACGTTTCCCCTGGTCATTGAACAGAACATCAAAAATCTCGTGATATTCGCCGTCATCTTCAGGGGTTTTTACAATTACGTCCTGCCGGTAGGTGTACTGATCACGAGCCTGCTGAAATTCGGTTTCTTTGGCGGCAAAACGTTTGATGATCTCGTCGGTCGTGATCCCTTTTGGAGGAGCGGGATCGAGAGATCCTTCATCGGCGGAAGCCGTTTTCGACAGGATTCCGGATGAGGTAACCAATAGCGCGAATACCACTGCCATCCGCAGCGTTGCTTTCATAGAGATAGTCTATCGAAACTGGAGGGGGAAAGCTGCCTGCGATACCGCAGCTCCCCCGTGCCCGTACCCCCTCCGCTCAGAGGGTCGAACACAGGAGGGCAGCAGTTTTCTTCATTTGGTTAGATGCCTGAAAAAGCGAGGAGTTGCCGGGGAAAATCGCTTATGAACTCCTCGCGTCACACCTCTGAATGAATTCGTCTTCGCCGGCTATGGCCTCGCGCTGACAGGTGGGCGCCGGCCAGGAGCAACAATCCGGTAAGAAACGCCCAGAACATCAGGCTCGCTGACAATGAAAATGGTCCGTAGACTTCCTGGAAATTGAGCCGGGGAAGAGCCAGAACGTACGCGTACTTCAAGGTCTCGAACAAAAGTCCCATGATCAGTGCCGACGGTAGCACTGCGCGCGCCGGTATCTTGCCGTTGGGCAATAGCCAGTAGATCAGGAAGAAGATCGCAATGCTGGCAAAGAGGGCGAACATCTTCATCATGAGAAAGCCGCCCATCCGCATAACGAGCGGCCCATGGCCACGCAGTGAAGCTTCGAGAAAACCGATATTGCCGGCAGTCAATGCGATCGAAAGCAAGGCAAGAGCGCCGCAGCCGAATGCCAGACCAAGAGCGATTAGCTGGTTGCCGAGATAAGACCGGTTATTGGGGAATCGCCAAATGCGGTTCAAAGCCACCTCGAGTGGCACGAAAATTCCTGTTGAGGTGACGAGAAGAATGATGAGTGATGCCACCTGCGCCCGGTGGCGAGCTTCGACCAAGGCATTCAAGTTGCGAATCACGAAGTCCTGGCCGGCTGGGAGGAAGTCGCGCAACAGTTGTACGACCACGTCGTACATTACCGGCGAGTGAAATACCCTCCGGATCAAAGTCATGAGTAAGAGTACGAAGGGGAAAAATGAGAGCAGGGCATTGGCCGCTACCGAGAATGCAAACGTATGTACCTCGGTGCGTAACAGATATTTCACGGTCGAAGTGATCACTCCGGCGTGACGGTCTTCCTCGCGATCGGAGGCATCGTACGAAGCCTCCTCGCTGGATTGGGTTGCTACTCGTGACTCCTGGTCATCCAGCATTTTCTCTAATCGTATCAGAGAGTTGCAGTGCCTCTGTCGTGATGGGAGAAAGTTAATCGGCTATGGCCGTTGCGAATATTTTGTTCAAGCACCGTAAAACCGCATGGTAAATCGGTTTACTACCAATTTCTTTTCTTGCCAGAAATGAAGTTCATGAATATTATCTTTTGCTCATCGCCCGTGCTTTGGGGGCGGCGAGGATGTTGCTTGGGGTCGACGGCTTGTGCCCGCAGTCAAAAATCGCTTCAACACGATGGCTCCAGAAGTTTGCGCTGCGGTTCTCACCACAGCCCAAATGAAGGAGCTTTTTTTGTTGATGCGATTTCTTAACGGTCGCGGGCCGGTTTTACTTCCGTTTTCTTTGAGGGGGTAGGACGGAGCATGAGCTCCACGGAGAACGCGGAATCAAATCACAAAGTAGAGTTGAAAGGAGTTTTTGTGAGAGAGAAGGGTACAGTAAAGTGGTTTAACGGGGCTAAAGGTTACGGTTTCATTCAACGCTCAACCGGGGAGGACGTTTTCGTTCATTTCTCCGCCATCCAGGAAAACGGTTATCGCACCCTGAACGAAGGTGAAACGGTCGAGTTCGATCTGCTGAAGGGTCCAAAAGGCTTTCAGGCAGGTAATGTGGTGCGGGTACAGTAAACAGTCCCAGTTTCAACCACTGCAAACCCTCTCAGCTTCCCCTGGGAGGGTTTTCAATTTTTGGCCGATACTCTCTGGGAAAATTCGAACGGGACTTGCGGGTACGATTGGACGATTGAGTTACTGAACTTCAACCGAAACCAGATCACCGTCGGCTTTTCCACCAGCTTTGTAATTCACCACGATCGGACGGTCCGCCCAGTCGCAGGAAAATTCGTCTGCACCGACCAACAACAGCGATTTGTAGTTATCGGTGCGAAGTTTCAGAACTCGGGTTCCTGCCTTCACCGTTAAAATCGCCGCCGGGCTTTGGCTGCAGTCCACGCGTGTCAGCCTCCCTTTTAAAAATAGTGCCTTGCGTCTGTCCAAGGCGGGTTCGGTTGGTGCTGAAACATTCTGATCCGAGTCCGAATCGTCACCGGGTTTTTCCGTGGAACTCTTGGGGGCGGCCTTCGGAGTGGCGGCTGCCGCAGGCTGAGGTGAGTCATTTGTCTGGGGCAACACACCGTACTTCTTTAACGTGGGCATATCTTCCAGGCTCTTCCGTGCCGTCTGAGCAATTCGCGAATTCAGACTATCTTTCAATCGCTCAAGAAGCGCGGTCGCGTCGTCCCATTTTTTGCCTGCAAGATCGATCTGGGCGAGATTTAGAAGATACTGCTGGTTGCGGGGGGCGAGTTGGATGGCGATTTTTATCGAATCCGTCGCCGCATGGACTCCGCCGCCTTCAAGTCGTCCCATCGCAAGCATATTGTGAGCTTCGGCAAAGTCCGGATCCCAATCCACCACCGCGATCAGATCCTGAATCATGTTCGACACACCTTGAATCTTGTTTCGACTCGATTCTGCCGCTTTGAACTTCACCAACGCGAGATAGTAATGCACCCAGGGATCGTGATCATCCAATTGTCTCGCGCGAGCCAGTTCTTCGTTTGCCTGATCGAATTCCTTCTTCTGCATGTACGCCCAAGCCAGTCCTCGATGGGCAATCGCATTTTCCGTTTTCGGATCGCTGTTAACTGCCTGCAGTTCTTTCTCTCCCTGGTCGCGGTGCTCCGGCAGACGCACCATCATTTCGGCGATCAGTGCCTTGGCCTGTGACTCGGAGACATCAAGTACGCTGCTCCCCACCTGCGCACTCTCCAGCACGGAAGGGAATTGATACATAGGGCTGGTGCCACTTGCCGGAGCCGCCGGCTTCCCGCTGCCTGACCCTTGTGACCAAGCCAGGGAGTGGAAGTAATCCTTCACGGCCTGTTCAAATTGTGCCGGACTCACACCGAAAGCCTGTTGGATTGCTTGCTCGACTGGAAGCTTTTGGATCTCCACCAGCCCGAAATAGGTTCCCGCGTCGGACAGCTTGTTCTGGCTGAGCAGGTAGTGCATTACGATCCATGATTGGGGATAGAACATGGGCGGGTAGCCCGAAGCTCCGCGGCGCATCATGAACAGATCCGGCATTGGCAGCCACGAACCGTTCAACGATTCCACAAACGATTTCGGCGAATTGGAAACCGCAGTCCCCTGACCCGGTAGAGAATGCTCCCAGGGCATGTTCTGCATGGGGTCTCCGCCGACTTGAGCTTGAGTGTCCGTGAGGCGGAGGCTGGAGAAATATTGAGCGAAGCCCTCATCAAACCAATCCTGCGTAGGTGGGTAATTGAAATTCAGCAGCAGGCTGGCAAATTCGCGCGAGACGGCGCGCCAACTGCCCTCTGCCGCAAGATCGAGCACTATGTAGTTACGGTCCTCGCCGGCGACAAAAAATCCCGGCGCGGAGATGGCTCGGCCCTGCCGCAGTGGCGCCACACGGATGTACTCCTCATCCGATCCAAAGGCGATAACGTCCAGCGGTTCCGGCAGGTGCAGTTTGGTTTTCCTGAAGAGCTGCGTGAAGATGTCGCGCATCTGCTCTAGACGCGAAATTGCTTCGCGGCTCTTGTCGGCAGGCGCGTCGGTCAGCATGGAGAAGTGAGCGGAATTGAGTCGAATCCACTTCGGTTCCTTGGAGCGCGTGGTTGTCGCCGAACACGGGCCGCTCGCCATGAGGGCGAGTACAAGAATTCGGACGCAAAAGCGGATACGGGACATGAGCTTGCCGGTGACAGATTTTTGGAACGCAAAGGATGCTACCACGCTGCCCGGGTCATCGTTACCGGGGCGCGACCGAGGCCAGCCGTCCGGCGGGCTCAGAGTTCCCATTCTTGTTGGGATGCGAAATACAGGGTTGCGAAATTTTCTTGGCTGCCCACTCCGCACACTCAGCCACAACCTTATCATCGTCAGTTTTCAATTTCTCGAGCAGCGGTTGAAAGCGCTGGTCGGCGCTGTTGCCCATTGCAATCACAGCGTTGCGTCGAATACCACTACGTTTGGCACGGCGTACTGCTGATCCGCGGAAGGTTTCGCGAAATTCTTCCGCTGTCATTTCCGCCAGCCATTCCAGCGCAGGGTTCACCAAACCGTCCCTCGCCTGAAATTCCGTTGCATGGGTGACAGGGGCTTTGCGATTCCACGGACAGACATCCTGGCAGATATCACAGCCGAATACATGGTGGCCCATGCCCTCTCGCGCCTCTTCTGGAATCGTGCCTCGCTTTTCGATCGTCAGATACGAGATGCAGAGATTGGAATCTAGTTGGTAGGGTGCAACCAACGCATCGGTGGGGCAGGCGTCAATGCATCGCGTACAAGTACCACAGCGATCCGCCGCAGGCAGGTCGGGCGCCAGTCTCCAACGAAGTCAGGATCACGCCAAGAAACAGCCATGATCCCAGCTTCTGGCTGAGTATGCAGGTGTTTTTGCCGATCCAGCCGACGCCTGCATACTTGGCATACACACGTTCGACAATCGGCCCGGTATCCACGTAGCAGCAGGTTTGCGGATCGGTGCCCTCGGATTCTGAAATCGCCGATCGCAGCTCAGTCTCAACCGTGCGCAGTCGTGCGCATGACTGCTTCGTGATAGTCCGCATGGCCCCAGGCATAGCGGGCAATCCATCCCCGCTCGGGATCGTTGACCTCAGTTGAGTAGGGTTGCGCCGTGTTGTAGTTGATTGCGCAGACAATCACGCTGCGAACCCATGGCAGGGTTGACCTAAGCGACGCCCGCTTGAGCGAGCCCGCCTCGTTGCGGGCTTCCATGTAATGCATCTCAGCGGCACGCCCGGCTGCGATCCATTCTTTAAAGCGATCCAGTTCACTGAATTCGTACACCGGTGCGATCCCCGCAGAATCAAAGCCTGCTTTACTGGCTGAGTTTTTGATGAACTCGGCGATGCGGGAGTTTTGTTTCACTTCGAGGTCTCGAACAAAGAGGTAGGTGGAACGAAGAGATTACGTTGGCTGCGGTCAATAAAAGAGCGATTTAAGACCTGCGGCTAGACCCCCAACTTCTTCACTTCTTCGTTGTAGTACTTACGGTAAAGGATGTCCCACTCCTGGCTGCCTTCGAGGATCGTGCGCTTCTGGCTTTCGATTTTCAGGCGCGCCGCCTGGTCGATTCTCGCTTCCTGATTGAGCAGGTCTTCGAGAATTTTGCGGACTTCGAGACGAATGGTATTCCGGTCCTCGATAAAATCTACTGCGTCCATTTCAGCCAGCGCGTCCGTGACCACGTGCGCAACTTTATTCACCTTGTCCCGGCTGATTCTCACAGCACCGCCTTGTATTTGCGTGTCAATTCGCTCTTCACTTTCCGGAACATCTCCTGGTAGTTGGCCCCGGTCCGGCGCATTTCATCGGAATATGCCTCCAGGATGACCCGCACTTCGTCATTGATGCGGTCTTCCAGCGATAACTCCTCCAGCATCGAGGCGTGCACCTTCTCGGTGACCGCGGGCACGCTCTTGGTCTCGATGTGCCCGCCAGCAATCAGCTTTTTGGTGACTTCGCGGGCCAGGTAGCCCACATATTCTTTGGACAAAAGCATAGGGCGGATCGAAAGTGGTTTGTGAAACAGGTAGTGTAGCACAGGAGGCATTCAGCACTCAGCCGTCGGCATTCAGTCAAACGTGAGCCGAATCGTCCTAACTTCCCGCTAACGGGAGGAATCTTCAGATTACCCTCTCGCGCCGAATGCTGAGTGCTGAATGCTGATTTTTCTGCCCCTTCAGGCATACAATGCAGAAATAAGCCCAACCAATATGTCCCCTGTTCCCGACAATCTCGCTGTCCTCAAAGATGACATGATCGCCTTCATCGAAGGTCATGGCATGCGCCGTTTCCATGGCTATGTTGACTACGAGGAAGTCCAAAGCGTGATCTGGAAGACCGAAGACAATCCGGACAGCTGGAAGGATTTTGTCGAACTGGCCAAGACCGCGGCCGCCCCCTTTCTGACCATGGACGCCTGGACGCTCCGCCGCGAAGAGCTGGACCTGATGGTCGAGCGTTTGGGCAGCCTCGAATTCGCCAGCGACGAAGATGTGGAAGAAGCGCGCTGGCTACGAACTTATGTTGGCAAGACTGGGTTTGTACAACTGGGTTTTGCCCACCAGGGCATCATGATGGTCTACGAAGCCTCCACCGAGTGGTACGACCACTACCAGCGCCTGCTGGAGTTGTCCGAAGATTTTGGAGGCATTCCTATCGACGGCTCCGGCCCGGACGAAGAAATCTGATCGCGTTCGAATGTTAGAAAAGGGACGTCGCATCTTTCAACCTCGGCGCCCTCCGCGAATCAAAAGCCTTTGACTGCAAACCGTAAAGACCAGTCATCGCTATAATCAGGCTTCCGAAACTTTCATTTATGCATTGGGTCTCAAAAAATGCCGACCCGGTTGTCCTCGACCGCCTTTCCGCGGAGTTGATTTCTGAATCTTCGCTCAGGCTGAAAAATGCTGAGCTCGCGTCCACGATCGCCCGTCTTTTAGTTGACCCGCGGAATCAGCGAAGCCGAAGCGGCGAAACATTTTCTTACACCTTCAATCTCCCATTTACATTCTCCAGAGCTGATGACTGGTATGAAAGCGGCCCTTGATCGCATCGAGGCTGCCATCGAAAACAAAGAACCGATCCTGATATACGGCGATTACGACGTGGATGGAACGACGCGCGATCGTCATCCTCAAGACCGCTATTGAGTTGTGCGGCGGCGCTGCCGACTTTCATGTGCCCCATCGCATTCGTGACGGCTACGACATGCGCGACGACGTCATCGAGCGTGCAGCAGCTGCGGGCATCCGGCTGATCATCAGCGTGGACATGGGGATCCGTGCCTTTGCGCCTGCAGAGACGGCCCGCCGGTTGGGTGTCGATTTGATCGTTACCGACCATCACCTCCCCGGACCGCAGGGTGTTCCGCCGGCGCTTGCGGTGGTTAATCCCAACCAGGATGGTTGCGCCTATCCCTGTAAAGCGCTGTGCGGCGCGGGGGTGGCGTTCAAAGTTGCCCAGGGTTTGATCGCGCGCCGAATGCCGGAAAAGGATCGTGAGCGTCTACTGCGGTCGTTCATGAAAATAGTCGCGATTGCGACCATTGCCGACGCCGTGCCGCTCATCGGGGAGAACCGTGTTTTTGCCAAGCTGGGGCTGGAAGGTCTGCGAGCGCCCGTGAATCCCGGACTCAAGGCACTGCTGGAAGTCGCGCAGCTCAGTGGCCGGGCACTCAGTTCAGGAGAAGTTGCGTTTCGCATCGCGCCTCGTATCAATGCGGCCGGACGAATGGACGTAGCTCGCGACGTGATCGAACTGTTCAGTGTGAAAGATCCGGTGCGGGCTCGCGAAATTGCCAATCGTCTAGACCAACTCAACGGGGACCGCCAGGAAGAAGAGCGCCTTATTCTCAAATCCATCACTACTCGTTTCGAGAATGAACCTGCTCTCCGCGATGCATTCTGCATCGTGATCGATGGCGACAGTTGGCACCGTGGCGTGATCGGCATCACTGCCACGCGGGTGGTAGAGCGTTATGGGCGTCCCGCGCTGGTCATCTCGCGTGACGGCGACGTGGCTCATGGCTCGGGTCGCTCCATCGCGGCATTTCATTTGCTGAATGCGCTCGAATCGTGCTCAGGCCTTTTCACCCGTTTCGGCGGACACGCACACGCAGTGGGATTCTCCCTGTCGGCTTCGAACCTGCCCGAACTGCGGACCCGCCTGGACCAATATGCCCGTGCCCGGCTGACCCTAGCCGATTTCGAACCCGAACTCAGTTTTGATGGCGAACTTCCGTTCGATCAGGTAACACCCGATTTGTTCCAGGCCTTGCAGCGTCTGCAACCATTCGGTGTGGGGAATCCGCAACCTGTTTTTGTCGCCCGGGGTGTTCGGGTAATGGCTCCGCCCCGGGTGCTGAAGGAAAAACACGTAAAGCTTAAACTCGCGCCGCCTATCGTTGAAAGTCGGCAACCGCCGGGAAGCAACTGGCGCTCCAACGTTGGTTTTAATGCGATGGGCTGGCACATGGCCGCGCGTTGTCAACAAGCAGGTTTGTTGACTGGCGACGCACTCGACGTCGCCTTCACAATCGATCACAACGACCATCCGGAATATGGCGGACTGGAGCTCGTTCTCCGCGATTTTCAGAGTCTGTCGAATCGCGTCGATTCAACAAAGGCGATAACCTCTGCAGCAGGGGAAGAACTCGAAAAGGCCACCATTACTTCACCATAGGTGGTAGTAGCCGGCGTGCTGAGCCAGTTCTACTTTGATCCCGAACAGGCCTTCCAGTCGCTCAGGCCTGAGCATCTGATCCTTGGGCCCTTCGGCAACTATTTTCCCGCTCGACATCAGCAGAACGCGTTCGATTTCCGGAATTACATCGGACAGGTCATGCGTGACCAGTATGATGCCGATGCCCGCTTTCGCCAGAGCGCTCATGGTTTCACGCAGGCTTTGCCGGGCGAAAACATCGAGCGAGTTGCTCGGTTCATCGAACAACAGGGCCTGAGGTTTGTGAACCAGTGCCCGGGCGATGAGCACACGCCGCGCTTCTCCCGATGACATTTCTGAAACTGGCCGGTTCGCCAGGTGCGATATCTTCAAACTCGCGAGAGCTTCCTCAGCCAGTTCGCGGTGCGTTGGATCAATCGTATGGTGGGGGAAAATCCGTGTGCTGCTGAAAAACCCGGACAACACTACATCGCTTCCAGAAGCATTGCCGCTGCACATGGACATCAAATCATTCGACACTATGCCCAAGAGCGAGCGTAACTCGAAAACATCCCAGCGATCCCGACCCAGGAGCGTCATTGACGACCCTTCCTGAACTACGGGATAACACTCGCGTGTAATCGTTTTGATAAGCGTTGATTTGCCGCAGCCGTTGGGACCGAGAATCGCCACATGTTCGTCGCCCTGAATCCTGAGGCTAAAATTCTCTAGAACGACTCTTTGTCCCCGCATCACCGAGATATTCTGTAAATCCAACAGGGCAGGTTCTTGCGTATTCATCGTCTTCTGAGTTTAGACGATGCATTTGCTTCAATCTTGAGCGTGAGCCTTCGGGAATCGAATTCTGAAACAGGAAACGCTCATCAGAAGTTTCACCGGCGCATTACGGTCAACGTAACATTCCCGGTGGTACATCCCTGAATTACACTGTCACCAGATGCCTCTTTCTATATCCGGGCTGCGTCGCTGGTTTGCGGCAGGCGCCATCGGGCTAGTGCTGGTAGTCGCCGGGGTGTATTTTTATGCCCGTCATAGGGTAGAAAACGCGCTCAAGGAAGTTCCGGCGAAAATTGGCATTGAGGTCCAGCAAAGTGCGCAAGGTTTCACCGTCTCCCGGTCGGAGCAGGGTCACACGTTGTTTAAAATCCAGGCGAGCAAGGCGGTTCAGTTCAAGCAGGGAGGCCGCGCCAATCTCCGCGACGTTACCATCACCCTTTACGGAAGGGACTCCAGCCGGTTCGACCAGATATACGGAGCGGAATTCGAATACGATCCCCAGTCCGGCGATGTAATCGGAAAAGGTCAAGTCCAGATGGATCTGGAAGCCAATCCGGAAGGCCTGACCCATCCCGATCAGGCGCCGCCGAAGGAACTGAAAAACCCGATCCACCTCACTACGACAAACTTGCTCTTCAACCAGAAGACAGGAAATGCCGCGACCCCGGATAAGGTGGACTTCAGCATTCCTCAGGCCAACGGATCGGCCGTGGGACTTAACTACATCGCCAACACCGCGATACTCGCCCTGCACTCTCAGGTTGCGGTCGACTTCCACGGCGCCACGCCAGCTACGCTGACCGCCGCGAGCGGCACGATCAGCAAGAACCCACGCGTCGTTTTCCTGGATCTTCCCCGGATGCAGGATGCTTCGCGGCACTCTACGGCCGATAAGGCTACCCTCTTTCTCCGCCCCGATAACACCTTGGATCGCATTGTCGCCAGCGGCAACGTTCATGTGGAGTCTCAGGGAATGAGTTCGACGAAAATCGACTCCCAGCAGTTGGAATTGCTGATGGGGAATCAACAGGACAGCCTGCGTACTGCAACCTTCACTGGGGATGTCCGGATGGAAAATTCAGGGACCCAGCCGATGCGCGGCACTGCCGGTCGAGCGGTTCTGAATTTCACTGGAAACAACGTGCTGGCGACGGTGCATACACAGGGCAACGTCAAACTGGTGCAGCATCAACAGCCCGCCAAACCCGCGGGTAGTGAGCACAAATCTGGAACGCAGGACCTCCAGGCCCAGGACGTCGAAGTCACGGCGTCCGGCATTGACTTCCTGGTAGCCGATGGGCGTCGACTCCGGCGCGCTGACACTTCCGGAGCCGCCGAGATAACGATCCATCCCACCGCGCCGGCAACTGGACAAACAATAATCACCGCGGGCAAGTTCCAGGCTCATTTTGATGATCTGGGACAGCTGGCTTCGGTGCACGGCGCCCCGGATGCTCGCATTTTGTCGCAATCTCCCGGCCAGCCCGACCGAATCAGTACCAGCAATACGCTGGACGCTTCCTTTCATCCGGGCAGCGGGATTGATTCGATCGTTCAGCAGGGAAATGTCGCCTATCGGGATGCTGAACGCAAGGCATGGGGAGGCCGCGCCTCCTATACGCCGGCCGACCAGATACTCATCCTCACGATCTCCCCGAGAATCGTTGACGGCGGCATGACCACCACGGCGCGCACCATTCGGATGAACCGCGCTACCGGCGACGGCTTTGCCGACGGAGACGTGAAGAGTACCTACAGCGACCTGAAGCCCCAACCCAACGGTGCGCTGCTGGCATCGTCCGATCCAATCCACGTCACCGCGCGGTCCATGACTGCTCACAGTAATCCTGCCATCGCTGTCTACACCGGAGACGCCCGCCTCTGGCAGGACGCGAACGTCATTGAAGCTCCCTCCATCGAGTTCGACCGTAACCGACGTTCGGTCGTTGCTTCAGGGTCGCCGGCTCAATCGGTGTCTACAGTACTGGTTCAGACCGAGAAAAGTGGAAAAGTCACACCAATTAAGATCACATCCGCTCGTCTCACCTACACGGACGGCGAACGTCAGGCCCACTTTCAGGATGGAGTACAAGCCAGGAGCGCAGACCTCACAATCGTTTCGCGTGAGATGATCGTATTCCTTCAACCGCGAGATCAAACCACATCAAATCAGCCGACTGCAGGAATTGGCTCAGGCGCAGGAAAGATCGATCACATCGTTGCAAGAGAGCAGGTAGTCATCACTCAGCCGGGGAGAAAAGCAACTGGTGATCAGCTGGTGTACACGACATCGGACGACAAATTTGTGCTGACCGGCGGACCGCCTAGCATTTTTGATGCCGAACGGGGCAAGATTACCGGGGTTTCGTTGACTTTATTTAGGCACGATGATAGGGTCGTGGTTGAAGGCGATAACAAATCCCCTACAGTCACTCAGACCAGAGTGGCACGTTAAATGCGTACCCTGGCCACCGACGAAATCGGCAAATCTTATCGCGGTCGTCGAGTTGTAAATGGAGTCAACATCAGGGTCGGGCAAGGCGAAGTTGTTGGTTTACTAGGACCTAACGGCGCCGGCAAGACCACGACCTTCTACACAATTGTCGGTCTGATACCCCCAGACAGCGGCCGGATACTGATCGACAACGAAGAGATCACGGATGTGCCCATGTACTTGCGGGCACGCCAATACGGTATCAGTTACCTCCCTCAGGAAGCTTCGGTTTTCCGCAAGCTTACAGTCGAGGAAAACATCCTCGCGGTGCTGGAAGCCCAGCCCATCTCCTGGCACGAGCGCCGGGAAAAAATGGAAGAGCTGATCGACCAGTTGGGACTGGAGCATATCCGGCAAAATCGCGGATACGCCTTGTCCGGGGGGGAGCGGCGTCGCGTCGAGATTGCCCGCGCGCTGTGCATCAACCCCACGTTTATCTTGCTGGACGAACCATTTTCCGGCATTGATCCGATCGCTGTACTGGATTTGCAGAAGATCATCAGTGATCTGAAGGCGAGCGGAATCGGAGTGCTGATTACCGATCACAACGTCCGCGAAACCTTGGCGGTCACAGATCGGGCTTACATCATTGACGGTGGGAGGATTTTAGCCTCGGGGATGCCCGAGCAACTGGCCAGCGACCCTCAGGTCCGCAAGGTATACCTGGGCGAGAGTTTTTCGCTGGTGTGACACTCGTCGTCGTCGTTAGCCGTTAGTCGTCAGCTTTTGTTGCGCTGGCCCGATTAGTTTGGCCGGCACTAATGACCAAAGGGCGAACGGCCAAGGACCAACGACGAACGACCAACGACTGTTTTTATGGTTCTTCTTCAACCCAAGCTGCATTTGAAAGTCTCGCAGAGGCAGATCCTGACTCCTGGCCTCGTGCAGATGGTCAGCGTCCTCGCGCTCAACAAGCTTGAGCTTCGGGACATGATCACTGCCGAGATGGTCGAGAATCCGGTTTTGGAAGAACTGGAAGACTCAGTTCCGCTGCTTGATGACGCGGTGCGCCGCGAAGAAGAACGCGAGCGGGTTGCTCCGGAAGAAAACACGGTTACTGCCGTAGAAAAGAAAGATCCCTTTCGAAGAAATCGATTTCGGGTCTTTTTTTCAGGAGTATCTCGATCCCGGCTATCGCAGCCGGAGCGAGATGGAAGAAATTGAACGGCCATCGTTCGAGAACTTTCTTTCCAAGCCCACCACTCTCAGCGACCATTTGGCTTGGCAGCTTGGCGCTCTGTCGGTAACGCCAGAGGTGCGAGAGGCCGCCGAAATCATCATCGGAAACCTGAGTGAGGATGGCTACCTGATCGCCAGTGATGAAGAGTTGCTGGGCATTGCACCGCCCGCCCCCCCTGAAGTGGACGCCACCGTCGCGGCGAACGTCGTGAAAGAGGCAGCCGCGCTCGGCTTGGCCACCGATGAAGACCTGGAAGACGATACTGCTGAGGACAAGGTTACGCCCTCGGACGATGTGAATGCAGAGTCTGAATGGGTCCAGGAGGTTAATTCCTCTTATTCAGATTCAGTTGGGGCTGCGGTTGCAGTTTCTCCTGAGATCGTTGGGGCTGAAATCTCTCCAATTCCAGCACCCGCTCCGGCTCCGGCAGTTGCACACGCGGAGATTGCTCCTCCGAGTCCTGCTGCACCGGGTTCTGATACGGCCAGTTCCGCTGCAAGCAGTCCTGCCGCGGCAAGGAAGTCTTCTCAGCCTGCTTATCAGCCCAATTTCGTTCTCAAGGATCTGCATGAAGCCCTTGATCTGGTGCGCCAGATGGATCCTCCCGGAGTTGCCTGCCGGGATTTGCGCGATTGCCTGCTCTACCAGCTTCGTTACCACCAGCAACAGTTGGCCACGCATAAGAACGGCAACGGCGAAGCCATTGGGCAAATTCTTTCCACTGCGGTCGCCATCGTAGATCAGCATCTCCGCGCACTTCAGAACAAGCAGTACAAGGAAATTGCCCGCGCCATCAACCGTCCGCCAGAGGCTGTGCAGGAAGCTTTGGAATACATCCGCACCCTCGATCCGCGTCCCGGTCTCAGATACAACAAGAGCCAGCCTCGGCTAATCGAGCCCGATGTGGCATTCATCAAACACGGCGATGAGTGGCTGGTGATGATGAACGAAGACGACGTTCCGGTTCTGCGGCTGAATCCCGCGTACAAAAAACTGCTGACGCGCGATACCAACGACAAAGACACTCGCAATTACGTCAAGGAGCGCTACAAGAGCGCTATTCAGCTCATCAAGAACATCGAACAGCGCAAGCAGACCATCACGAAAGTTTGCTATTCCATCGTGACGCGGCAGCAGGACTTTCTGGAAAAGGGCATTGACCAGCTCAAGCCTATGATGATCAAGGAAGTCGCTGAAGAAATTGGCGTCCATCCTTCGACGGTGAGCCGGGCAGTCGCCAATAAATATGCCCACACCCCTCAGGGTGTCTTCGAATTGCGCTATTTCTTCAGTGAGAGTGTGAACGGCCCGCAGGGCGGCAACACTTCTTTGTTGATCCTGAAGCGCCGGGTCAAGAAACTCATCGAGGAAGAAGATCCAAACCGGCCGTTAACCGATGAACAAATTACGCGGATTCTACAATCGCAGGGTATACAGGTCACTCGTCGCACAGTCGCGAAATACCGGGAAGACATGCGAATTCCCAGCACCCATCAACGCAGAGTGAAGAAGTAATTGAAGCGCCGGCGTCCCGCCGGCTGTCCAGAAGGCATCTTGCTTACCGACGCCGCAGGCGCCAGAGTCTAACTGCAGTCGCTGGATAGAGAGGGGAGCTCATGAACGTAGAGTTCACCGGCAGAAAATGCGACGTCACTCCTGCTTACCGCAAGTCAGTCGAAACCGGCCTGGCGAAAATCCGCAAAATTCTGGGTGACAAGTTCGATAGCAAGGTAATTCTGGCCGTCGAAAAGCATCGCCACAAGGCGGAGATTACCATCAACCCCCGCAATGGACCCCTGGTTGGATTAGCCCAGGCAGGTGACATGAAATCCGCCATTGGCCAAGCCATGGATCATCTGGAGAAGCAGGCAGTCAAGTACAAGACTCGCTGGCGCAGCAAAAAGCGCCATGAACAGAAAAATCAGCAGAAGAAATGGAACGGCAAAGGCGACCAGGAAAGCCTGCAGGTCGGCATCGGACTGGAAGAAACCGCCGAGATCTCGCTCGTAGTCCACAAGTTCCCCGCGGTAGCCAAGTCTACCGAGGTTCATCTGGTCCGCTCTGAGGACGCCGTCGCCGTGCACCCCATGACGCTCGAAGAGGCGATTAAGGAAGTCCACTTCCGCGACCGAGATGTCTTTGTTTTCCGCAATCCCCAAGGCAAAGTAATGGTCTTGCACCGCACCCGCGAAGGCAAGATGGAACTGATAGAAGCCCCTTAAGCGGGCACGTAGGCTTGACTAAAACCCGCAGACTCGCAACGACCAATAGAAACAACCGCTCCCAAATGAACGTCAGACAGGTAAGCCTGAGGAGGCAGCCAAATGCCCAGCCAAGAATTAAGCCGTTTCGATCCTTGGTCAGCGGTCGTAATTGCTTTGACATTGGTGCTTTTCGTCATGTCCGTGTTTGTAAAGGGATTTACCCATGAACTGCTCCTGGAAACCGGAGTTTTCCTCGTCTCCATCAAATTGATAATGATGGCGAACAAGAACAATCTGTCAGCCAGACTCACAGTTCAGCGCCTCGAACACATCTCTAGCATGCTGGAAGACATCCAGGCCAGGTCTACGTAATCGCAACGCTGACGGCCAATAGGAAAACGAATTTGAACCACCAAGAGCAGTTCTGCGTACATAATCTCGGAGAGATACGTGACGGATTTTCGCTTAGTCGGAATTCTCGTTCTCGTCGGGATTTCACTTGCTCACGCTCGCGCCGTTGAGCCGCCGACCGCTGAAAACATTATGGCCCGGGTGGCTGCGAATCAGGACCGCAGTGAGAAGCTGAGAAGCCAATATATTTATCAGCAGCACATCCATGTGGCTTCCCGAAAGTCCAATGGCAAAGTCCTCAGAGAAGAAACCACCGACTACCACGTGGTCCCGAAGCCCGCTGGCGTCGAAAGAACCCTGCAGCAATTGACAGGCCGGTACTGGCACGGCGGCAAGTATTTGAACTTCGAGGGTGAGCCAGTTCCTGCCGCGGATAGCACTGATGGAGAGTTGGTAAACAGCTTTCGCGAGGATCTGACCAACGACGACTCCAAAGATGGCCTGGCACGCGATCTTTTTCCGTTGACCACAGAAGAGCAGCAAACCTACCAGTTCAGGCTCATGGGTGAGGAAACTTTCGAGGGCCGCAAGACCTTCCACATTGCCTTTACTCCGAAAGACACCGACGACATTGATTGGGCAGGAGAGGCATTCATAGATGAAAAGGAGTTCCAGCCGATGTACGTGTTTACCAAACTATCGCGACGCATGCCCTTCGGCGTTCGAACTGTTCTGGGAACAGATTTGCCCGGTATAGGGTTTGCCGTTCACTATCGAAGACAGGAAGATGGTGTCTGGTTTCCCACGAGTCTGGGAAGCGAATTCCGGATCCACGTCCTTTTTTTCTTCAACCGGAATATGTCAATTTCGATGGAGAACAAGTCCTTCGAACATACCCACGTGGAAAGCAAGATTGTGGGGGACGTTCGATAGTTTCAGGATGACCCCTCTGGAACTTCATCCGTCACCACGGTGAAGCCAGTCAGATTTGCTATGCCGAATGACGTAGTAATGGCGACGTCGGATGCATCGCGACCCGTAGCCATGAGCACGCGCCCGATCCGGGGCTGCGTATGGCGAGCATCAAACGTCCACCAGCGGTTTTGCAGGTAGACTTCGAACCAGGCGCTGAAATCCATCGGAGTGGGTTGCTTGGGTACACCGATATCACCAAGATATCCGGTCGCATAGCGCGCCGGGATGTTCAACGCACGGCAGAAAGTGATCGCGAGATGCTGAAAATCGCGGCAGACTCCGGTACGTTCGGTGAAAACATCAAGAGCGGTCTTGGACGAACGCGCATGGTGATACCCGAATGCTACCTTCCAGTTTACCCAGCCGCAGATCGCTTGCACGCGGCTCCATCCCGGCTTCAGGTGTCCAAACAATTCCACTGCAATGTTCGACAACCGGTCTACCTCGCAGTAGCGGCTGTTTAGTAAATAGCGAAGCATCTCCGGCGGCAATTCGTTCACCGGATGCTCCTGCGCGTTGGGATCGCCCTCGTCGGGCGTGCCTGGATCCTCGATCAGAGTGGAACTGCTCAACCGCAGCGGTCCGGCTGGCGCCAACCACCGCGCACAGCGATTGCCGTAACTATCGAGGTAGCTTTCTACTTTCACGTGGGGGCTAACGATCACTTCGTCCGGCTCTCGTAGGTCTCGCGTGCGGGAAGGGTGTACATGCAGAACGCCGACCATGGCCACATCGGCAGGAATCTCGAATTGAATGTCATATCCCAGACGAATCAGCATGAGCTGCCAGACCCACAGGCCACGCATTATGACCCATCGGCGGGCGCTCCGGGATTCAAAATCCAAATCTGATCTAGCGGCCGGCAGCCGCTTTACTCGTCACGGTGCACCGTTTCCATCGAGAACGCTGGCAAACAGATGGCAATGTATTCGGCTCCGCCTTCTGCAGGAGTGGAATATTGGACCCATTCACCGCGATGAGCGATCACTGCCTGGCCCGCCGCGACCGTCAACTCGCCGCCCTTGTACTCGACCAGCAGAGTTCCCCTAAGCACCAGAGTGAATTCGTCGAATTCCGGGGTCTGTCCTGGTTCTTCCCAACCCTGAGGGCTTCGCATGTGTGCCACGCTTACCCCTGGCGTCTTTGTATTGACGCGACCGATGAATTCATCGATCAGTTTCGGCTTCGTGCCCGCGGCACGGATTCGGGTGGGCTCTGGGACCAGAGTGGGCATGGTTTTCTCCTCGCTGGGTTTCGCATTCGAATGTCGACGTAGGGCCGGCATCTTGCCGGCTGTCCCGAGGGCGTCCCGCCCTCGAGGCTGTAAACTTACCCAATCTACCAAGGGAATCGATCAGTGCGATAGTACTTCGCGGCTCTGAAGAGGGAAGAAGAATGCCATTCACCAGCCGGCGTGCCTGCAGACTGGATATCTAAACTGAAAGTAGTCGCGATTTTTCGGCTTGCATCGTCGCCAGCACATCAAGAGCTGGAATGGACGAAGGCGCCGTCAGCGTTTTTTCCGGCGGAATCGTGCCGGTTTGGAAAGCCTTCACCAACATCTCTAACGCTTGTCCGGTGTTTGGACCGGCGAAGATTGTCGCAGTCAACAATCCGCGCTTTACCCACACCTGACCCGTCTTTGGCAACCCGTCGCATCCGATGAACGGCAGGCTAAGCCATCGCTGTCGGGCTACGGAATCCGGTAGTTCCTGAAAGGCTTTTCTTGCGCCCAGCGCCATACCGTCGTCCTGGGCGGCAATCAGATCAATACGATTCTGGTGAGACGTGGACAACCGCAGCCAGGAGCTTACCGTTCGGTAGGAACTGGCTTCCGTCCACTGCGCCCTCATAACTTTTACCTGCACGTCGGTCGGCTTGGTTTCGTACATTCCAGTGGTGCGCTGCTTGGCAGCCAGGCTCTCCGAGGGACCTTGAACATAGAGGACCGATCCACCTTTAGGCAGAAGAGCGGCAAACTGATGTCCTTGAATTCGGCCAATCTCCTCGTGGTCAGAGCTTACGCCGAAGACCGGAACCCGCGAACCTTTGCGAATTTCGGCAATGTATTCGACATTCCTGTTCAAAACCACCCATCCGATGCCTGCCGCCACCGCCGCTCGAGCTACCTGCGGCAAGGCAGTTCCGCCCACAGGTTCGAAAACGATGCCATCCGGCATGGCCTCGGATCTTGACTGTATAACGTTCAGGATTTGCTGACTTTGCGTAATCGAATCATTGTCCGCGTAAATGATCTGTAGATCGACGCCAAGTCGCTTGGCGGCCGACTCGGCATCCGCCGCTTGCTCGATCTGATAGTCGTTGTCGTTTGTAGTCAGTGAAACCAGAAACTTTAGCTTCTTCATGGCGGTGCCAAAATCATACACGGCGGTTTGTTCAGAGGCACGGTGACCGAAGTAACCGCCACTCCGGTTCCGCTTTCAACCAGTGGAATACAAATATTCGATCGTCAGAATTTCCACTTCAATCACTCCGGATTGTCGCTGTCGATCGTTTTCGGACGATTCCTGAGCGGTGCTAGGATGCTGAGCCTCGGAGAAAATATCATGCGTAAAAGTCTGGTCTTATTTGGAATTCTGTTTTGCTGTGCCGTGCAGGCATGGTCGCAAGCGAAACTGTCGACCCACTGGGAAGAGCTGACGGCTGGGGATTTCCGCTCTGCCATTCAGCAGTCGCAAGGCACATGTCTTCTGCCGTTCGGCATTCTGGAGAAGCACGGTCCGCATCTGCCTCTGGGAACGGACCTGCTGAACGTCCGCTATGCGCCCTGCATGCCGCCGACCAGGAATTCGCGGTGGTTTTCCCCGAATATTACTTTGGCCAGATCTTCGAGGCCCGGCACGAGCCTGGCACGGTAGCCTACAGCCGGCAGTTGCAGCTTGAACTATTGCAGGAAACCACCGACGAGATGGCGCGAAACGGATGTAAGAAAGTCATCATCGTGAACGGCCATGGCGGCAACGAAAGTTTGCTGCCTTTCTTCGCCCAGACCCAGATGGAAAAGCCTCACGATTACGTAGTCTACGTACTTGGGCTAATCACCCCACCGCCAGGCGGGCCCGCCCGGAAGAGCACTGGTCCCGACATGCACGCGGGCGAAGTGGAAACGTCGACAACCATGATTTCCCATCCGGACCTGGTACATCTCGATCGGGCCAAAAGCCAGTCCGGGTCTGATCTTGGACGTCTTAATCTGCCCGAAGACGTCTACACCGGAATCTGGTGGTACGCCCGCTTCCCCAATCACTATTCCGGCGATGGTTCTTTTGCGAATACTGAGATGGGTCAATACAAAATGAACGCCTGGATCGACGCCATCGTCAAAGCCCTTCGGGCGGTCAAAGCCGACACGGAAAGCCTCAAACTTCAGAACGAGTTCTTCGAGAAAGCTGCGCATCCGCTGGACACTCGTCCCTAGACGATCCTGTTCCCGGCCTTTGCACCGGCTTGGCCATCCAAGCCGGCCGAAAGTCCCTACCCGCAATGGAACCTGGAACTACCAATTTGAGCGGTAACTTGGGTAACGTTGGCCGACCTTCGCCCGGATGCTACGCTCCGTACAGGCAGGAAAATCAGCCGTTTACGAGGGTGAAGCCTGAATACTGGCCGTTAGGCCCAGGCTCGCCTCGGCGTGGCGGCGATAAAGTAGTCCGTGATCCCGCCGCGATTGATTGACACGTTGAATGTACCCAGTATTTGATACGACCGAGGCAGTTGCAAGCAAACGAGACCGCCCGACGATGCCACGTATCCCGATTTTTAAACTCGGACGCTCGCCTGAGCAGGCCCCTCCTCCTCAGCTGAGTAGTTACACGCCCAAGTTGACGTTGGACGATCTTCAATTGGGTGTCGACAACCTTCGTCACGATGTCCACTTGAGCCCGCGATTTGTTGAGCTTGCGCGCCTCCGCATCGCGCGGCTGATTGTTCGCCACGGTGATATGGACGGGCTGTTGGCTGCCGAGGCACCGGAGCCGGGCAACAACAACTTTATTGGGGTCACATCCGCGGCAAAAACCCAGCCCAGGAACGGTGCTTCCGAACTGAAATCTCTTCTGACCGATCTGCATGTATCGGCGCTGAATCGTGCCAAGGCGGCTGAAAATCTTTCAGTCGACGTGTTGGCGCGAGTGGCCATCGTCAAATTCCTTCGCGTCGAGTTGAACTCTCAGTTTGCTCAACTTCTGGAACGCGGCCGGATGATGCTCAAGAGTTATGAAGGTATCCGTCAGCAGAAGGCGATGGAGTATCGCGAGCGGGTAGCCTCTTTCCAGGTGGCGAAGAAAATCATCCTACGCAAGGCCGGGCAAGAATTGTTCCACATGCTGCGCGAAATCGAAAAGGAAACACTGGCCCGCACACGCCGCTCCTTGTTCGGCAATCGCGCCGAGGAAGAATACAAACTTTTCCTGAATCCGCTGCTCTTCACCGAAGACGGGTCTGATACTTACCTCAATGCTGAACACTACGTAATGCTGGGTAACTTCGACCGCGATCCCGACCGGTTCTCCAATGTAAGACGAGTCGTCCGTGACTTCATGCTGTCGCTGAACCTCGGGCCTGAAGCCAGTGACGACCGCGTAGTAGACGGCTGGTTGAATGTCCCGGAAAATGCGCAGGAATTAATGGGATCAGGGCAAAGCGACGAATCCACGCCGCTGGGCCGGGCCCAGAGCGCAAGGCTGGAGTCATGGGTGGAACTCCTGGAGCGGGAGAAGCTTATCGAACATGTGATCGCGTCCTATGAGGTGGTCCCGCTCCTGACTGAATATTCTCCCCGCATAAATGCGCAACAGCTGAAGCACGGCCTGCTATCGCGCGACGAACGCGAGCGGGTGGAAAAGCTAATCAAAGAACACGGCAAGCTTTCCTCGGATAGCTTCTATGCCGCGATGTCGCGCGTCTCCTCCTGCCGCGGTGCCGAGCGTTCGAAAATAGCGGCACGCTTTCTGCGCGATTTCCTGCGTTATCACCGCGACGTGCGGCGCCTTGAGGCGTTGAATTCTGCGTTGGACAGCGGCAATCTGATCGGGAATTCGAAGCTGCGGGATCTCTCCGCAATGAACAGCACGCTCTACGAATTTCTGCTCCCGGAAGAACAGAAGCCGCTTGAGGACAAGATCCTGCGCCACGTAATTCTGAAGGCCGACATCCGGGATTCTTCACGGCTCACCCGGTCATTGTTGGAAAAAGGCATGAATCCGGCTTCATATTTCAGCCTGAATTTCTACGGTCCGGTCAACAAGCTGTTGGCAAAGTATGGCGCCCGCAAAGTATTTGTCGAGGGCGATGCCCTCATTGTCGCTTTGCTGGAACATGAAGGCGACCCGCCCATGGCGGTGAGCCGGGCTTGCGTGTTAGCGCGAGAGATTATCGAGATCGTGCGCGGTTACAACCAGTTGCTGGAACGCGCAGGACTGCCCACGCTGGAGTTGGGTACGGGAATTTCATTTCAGGATTCCGCGCCCATGTACCTGATGGACGGCGATCAGCAGATCATGATTTCGGACGCGCTGAACGAAAGTGACCGCTTGTCCTCCTGCAGCAAGCGGGTTCGCAAGGCAATCGCAGGCGTGGAGAGCCCGTTCAATGTGTACGCCTTCCAGGCGCTCAACGATGCCGATGAAGGTGGCAGTCCGGACGACTTTATCTTGAAGTACAACTTGAACGGAATTCGCATCAGCCACGCAGCATTTCTCCGGCTGCAGCAGGAAATTTCTCTCGAGCCGTGTCGGCTGGATTTACCGGCTCTGTGGGGCACCGAAACCTTCCAGTTGCAGCGTGGCATGGTTCCGGTTGGCAACGACATCTTCAAGAAAATCCTCGTGCGCTCCAGCCGCATTCCTCAAATCGATCCTCAAAAATTCTCTCTGCAGCACTGGACCGAGCAGCTCTACTACGAGGTATGTTCCAATCCGGCGATTTACGCGATGCTGGAAGGGAAGAGCAAGAAGAGCAGCTTCTAGTAGGCGCCAGGTGGATTCATGTTGAAACCCCCATCTCCCCATTTGAGACTCTTGCCAGTTTGTGGTTAAAATACGCGCAATCTTCGCTTGGGGGTGTGCCATGAAGGTTGGTTTTTCCCTTCCTAACATCGGGCCCATCGGCACTGCCGACGTCAAAGAATTACACTCTCGATCGACCGCCGCGGGCTAGGGTGTGCAATCAATTTCGGATAGCCCATATAGAAAACAAAAGTCGGCTGCCAGGTGACGTCACCCAGGACTTCGCCAAGCAGCTTGGCCCGCAACGCCGGTTTTCCCAGCGCCTTTTCATGATCGATCATTTCCACGGACTCGTTGCAGGGGCGTCCAGCCAGGCCGCGAGCAGTTGCCAGCAAATGCGCCCGCTGCCAAATTCTCCCAGCGTGTAGACACTGTTCCCGGTCGTAACGGTCATGCACCGCAATGATGCCAATCAGGGGAGCACTCAGCATCAAGTCCGAGTAGCCATCTGCCTTGCTTCGTGATGCGAGCCGCTTCAGCAACCAAGCAGGCATCATCTTGGCGACTCCTGTAGCAATTGGGGCCAGCCCGAAGGCGTCAATCGAGAGGCCATCGCGGAACTTCTGGACCTGGCTCCAGTTGGTCCGAACCCATTGATCGCTACCACGCTCAACGTCCGGGTCAGAATAGATTTCGGTGTTCGCGGAGGAGCTGATTTCCACGATCTTTTTCCGGTCGGCCTCTGCTGTGAAGAGAAAGAGTTTGACGTCTGGTTCCTCGCTGGCCAAGCGGTCCAGGGTGTCAACGAACTGGGACGGGATTGGTTTTTCCGGGTTGTACGAGCTGCGATTCGTATGGCGCCGCGGGATTGCATCGTATAAGTCGGATTCCTCCTGTTTACCCAAGACGAGATCTACGCGTGCCAAAAGCTCCGGTTTGGACTCGGCGGGAATCGGTCCGAGCTTCCCAGGAAAGAGGGTGGCGGAGCCTTGGTAGCCATGGGCAGCCGCAGCGAGCATCAGGTTCTCCAGAGCACAGCCCATCCCGATGTGCTCTTCCCGCAGGAAGGGATCGAGCGCCCCGACGTTTCTCTTCGTGTCGATATACAACTCAATCGAGGAATTCGTCACCTTGAAGAGCCAAGGCTGTGTGTTGTGCGGGCTCGCGGCCAGAATCGCAGCTCGCACCAGCGCGAGTGCTCCCTCGTCGGAATTGTTACGCCAGTCTTTCCACGGTTCGTAAGCCGGTCCTTCACCGACGCTGAAGACGCCCTGGTCCTGGGCGCGCCAGACTCCGCCGCCCACAACGACGACCGTCAAGACTCCCATCCCCTTCAAAAAGGGTCTTCGTTCCATAAGTCATCACCTGCGCCCAGTCCGGAGCAATCTTCGCTTTCAACCCAATAACGCATTGACAATGGCTTCGACGTGAATCACGGTCGTGTCGAGAAATGAAATGCCTGTGTCGCCCGAATCGCGCATTAGCAATGGGAGCTCAGTACCCGCCAGGATTACCGCCTCCAGCCCGTCTTCGGCTTTCATCCGGTTCGCAATGCGCAGAATTTCTGTCCTTGTTTCCGGCAGGAATTGGTTTTTCAGCAGTTCATCGATGTATTTTTTGTGAATGAATTCCCGCTCTGACTCTTTTGGCAGGACCATGGCGATTCCGGCCCGCTGCAACTCCTCCGGGTAGAAAGTCGCTCGCATGGTGAATCCGGTTCCAAATAGGCCGACTTTTTTCAGACCAAGCGACTTTGCAGAATCAGAGGTGGCGCGCACGATGCTGAGCAGCGGGATAGCTGATCGGCGCTGGACCTCGTCGAACACGATGTGCGGCGTATTCGCAGCAATGAAAGCGAAGTCGACGTCAGCACGCACCAGTAATTCCACCCCGTTAACAAGATAGTCGGCAAGCTCGTCAAGGCGCCCTGCATCGAGCATGGCGATGCCCTTATCGACATCGAGGCTATTGATGACCACGTGCGGATATTCCGCCATCTGGCCGCCGGGCGCGATAGCTTGCGATGATGGAGCGGTAGTAATCGATCGTGGACTCGGGCCCAAGCCCGCCAATCATTCCTATGGTTCGCATGTTACCGGGAAGAGATGCATGCCGGGCGGTGTAGGATTCGACAGGAAGCATTTACCATACTGAGAAAGCACAGGAATATCTGCCGGGTTCTCGTTCACCGTTCCTGTTGCGGGGCGCTAGCCCAGGTCGAGAGCTCCCGGCTTGATTGACTTGTCTGTCCTCCCGCCATAGCATTCTTCGCATGATCGGCCAGACCATTTCGCACTACCGCATCGTCGAGAAATTGGGCGGCGGAGGCATGGGCGTGGTCTACAAGGCCGAGGACACTGAGCTGGGCCGGATGGTGGCTCTCAAATTCCTGCCCGAGTTGGTCGCCCAAAACCCGACGGTGCTGGAGCGGTTCCGCTGGGAAGCGCGGGCCGCTTCCGGCCTGAATCATCCCAACATCTGCGTGATTTACGAAATCGGCGAGGCGCAGCGCCGGCGCTTCATCGCGATGGAGTATCTCGATGGCATGACTCTGCGGCAGCGCATTGCCGAGGGTCCGCTGCCGTTGCCACTGTTGCTTGACCTGGGTATCGAGATCGCCGACGCGCTCGACGCCGCCCACTCCCACGGCATCATTCATCGCGATATCAAGCCGGCAAATATTTTTGTCACCCAGCGCGGCCACGCCAAGATTCTGGATTTCGGTCTGGCGAAGCTCAATGTGGGCGACGAAGCCAGTATCAGCGGCAACACCTTCGGAGGATCACGCGGTCGCCGGAAGAGCCCAATCGCCCGGGATCCGCTCTGGGGACCATTCCTTACATGTCGCCGGAGCAGGCGCTGGGCCAGCCGCTGGACTCTCGCTACGGATTTGTTTTCATTTGGGGTCGTGCTTTACGAGATGGCGACGGGAGTTCTGCCTTTCCAGGGACAGACCACCGGCGGCATTTTTCGACTCCCTTATCCATCAGACGCCGGAGTGGCCTCTGCGATTTGATCCGGCAACGCCTCTCGAGCTCGAACGCATTGTGCGAAAAGCTCTCGAAAAGGATCCAGCGCAACGTTATGCGAGCGCGGCTGACATGCGGACCGATCTGCAAAACCTCCGCCGCGAAACAGAATCGGGACGAGGCTTCGCCACTGGGGCGACGCCCGGGCCAGATTCGAAGGAGCGAATTCGTTCCGCCTTGGCTCTGGCGGCGGCTACGCCGGCCCCCGCTCCGTTGCTGTCGAGAAGGAAAGCGGTCATCTGGGGAGCCTCATCATCGTTGCGGTCATTGCGATCCTGGCTGCGGTTCGATTTTTCCAATCGCCGGCAGCCCCTCCCAGGGTTGTTGCGTCGGTGCAAGTCACGAATGATGGTTTGCCAAAAAGGTCCTTGGTCAGCGATGGCGTGCGGCTTTACTTTTCGGAATATGTGGGTGGTCATTCGGTGCTGATGCAAGTCTCAACCTCTGGCGGGGACACGGCAATTCTTCCCAACCCGTTACCGAGCGCCGACATTTATGACATTTTGCCCGGTCGCTCCGAACTTCTCTTGCGAACAGGTGAGATAAGCGCGGAACCCGAATCTCCGCTTTGGGTTTTGCCGCTTCCGGGAGGTTCGCCGCGCCGGGTGGGCGACATCGTGGCGCATGCAGCTACCTGGACACCCGACGGTCATCACATTATTTACGGCAACGGTTCAACTTTGTACGTATGCAATGTCGATGGAACCGAGTCACGCAAGCTGGTGACGGTCGCGGGCGTGCCCTTCGCACTGCAGGTTTCACCCGACGGCAATGTTTTACGATTCAGTGTCGAGGACCCGGCTCAACACACTTCCTCACTTTGGCAAATTGCGGTGGATGGACAAGGGCTTCATCCTTTGCTGCCGGACTGGAACAAGCCCGCCCGGGAATCCGCTCCAAGCTGGACGCCGGACGCGAAGTATTTCTTCTTTCAAGCCGCACGTGCGAATGGCCAGGATATCTGGACCATCCGGGAACGCAAGACGATGCTGAACAGATCTGGGACGGCGCCACTGCAGCTCACCGCCGGGCCGCTGGCTTTCAGCAATCCCGTCAGTGAGGATAATGGACGGCTGTTTGTGATTGGCCGGCAGCGTCGATTTGATCTGGTTCGATATGCGGGGAAATCACAACAATTCTCAACTTACCTGCCTGGGGTTTCCGCGGGTGAAGCAGAAATCTCTCGCGATGGGCAGTGGATTACATATGTTGCGCACCCGGAGCATACTCTTTGGCGCAGCAAGGTGGATGGAAGCTCGCGCATGCAACTCACTTTCACGCCTTTGGAAGCGCACCTGCCGCGGTGGTCACCGGACGGAACACAGAATTGCCTTTATGGGCCTTCGGCAGGGAAAGCCTTGGAAGATTTTTGTGGTGTCCGCTCAGGGCGGCACACCGCAGGAACTCACCTCGGAAGGCCGCAACGAGGGCGATCCCACCTGGACGCCCCAAGGACAGTCCGTCATCTTCGGAGCCATGCCGTGGTTAGAGTATGGGACATCGTCCGGCCCGAACATCAAAGTTGTTGACCTGCAAACGTCCAGAATTTCCGATGTTGCCGGTTCAGAAAATTTATTCAGTCCTCGTTGTTCTCCGGATGGGCGTTATATCGCGGCCCTTTCTGCCGACTCGACGAAACTCATGCTCTACGATTTCAAGACGCAGAAATGGTCCCAACTGGCCGAGGGTTTGTTTGCTTTCGAGAACTGGTCGCTTGATGGAAAGTATTTATTTGCGGAGAGCTATCTCGATAAAAACGACGACTTCGTTCGCGTAACTGTTGCGGATGGGAAAGTAGAACGTCTATTCAGCCTCAAGGAAGTGCCTCGAGGTTTCGATCCCTGGGAATCGTGGGTAGGCCTCGCCCCGGACGACACGCCTCTCCTGATGCGCGACAAAAGCACGCAGGAAATTTACCGCCTCGATGTGGAACTGCCGTAGCCCCTACGCGCAGCCGCTCCGGCGCCTCGGTGACCATCTCAAAACTTGCAGCCGGATGCACGGTGCCGTGGCATACCCATTCAGCGAATGCACAGGTGTTATTTGTCAGCGGCTCTTTCCAGTTGACAATGAAAGGAGAAGCGCGACAGATTCTAAGCCAGGGGGCCTACGCCTACATTCCGGCCGGGGCATCAGCATGAGGAAACTTGCCTCGACGGTTGCATGTACTACGTTATCCGCGAGGGGGCTGCGGACGTTCATTACGTAGACGGCGCCGGTAAGGAGATTTCGCCGGAAGTCGCGCTCGCAGCAGCCGGAGAGCGCCCCGCCACCGCGATGCCGGCACATTAGTAATTCTGTCCGTTTAAGGTTTGGGACAACGTCTTTTGGACATGATTTGCGCGATGTTTTGAGCCTGCTGGTCATCGCTCTTATTCAACTCTACGATGACATTCTCATAATCCTTTTGATCTCGATTCTGGCTCAACTTGAAGCTGGCTTGAACTTCGTCGATCGATATCTCAAAGCCCACAATGCCTTTCATTTGTGTTTCTAGATAGCCCTCCGGCAGCCCCTCAACCGTATATCGGCTGTCTACATCGCCATGTCCCTCGTAGCGATCGACCAGCCCCTTCATTAGTTCGTGCATCTCGTCGGTACCATTCACCACCCGTGCTTTTCCGTAGACGTGGACCGCAACGTAGTTCCAGGTCGGCACGTTGACCTGGTCATACCAACGCGGGGATACATAGGCGTGTGGGCCGGCAAAAATGACGAGAGATCGCCCCTCATGTTCGAAGAGTCGCCAGTGCGGGTTGGCTCTGGACATGTGTCCCTGTAATGTTGCCGTCCCATTGGCGGATTCGACAAGCCGCAAAGGCACATGAGTTGCCGAGGGAACGCCCGCGTCGCAGGTGACAACGGTTGCGAAGCTGTTTCCCTCAATCACTGCTCTGATTTCGGGCCAACTGCTCTCGTGGAAAAGTCTTGGAATGTACATAGAGGTGGGTCTCCCTGATCAACGTGTCCGGGTCAGGATCTTCTGAAGCGTAATTATGAATCACCCGCGGCAAATTGGCTGTGCCTAACGATAATACCTTTGGGAGTTACATGAGTTTGACGAGCAGTGACCTCTTTGGCTCATCCAGCCGAGTTACTCACCGCCCGGGAATGGAGTACAGCTGGGGCCGCTCAAATGAACGCGAAAGATTCTGAGCTGATACAGGATTTTATCTAGGGGATTACCGTGCGCGATGGCCTTTGGCATTCTTAAGCGGTGCTCTTGGACTCAAATGAGAAAAGTGTCCAGCACTTGCCATCTTTCTCGACGCGTGTGGGTTGGTTCTCCTTGCCAGTGAGCAGCGAGATGGCACGCCCCCAAAACTGGTGTGCCGGAACATTGGATTGCATCACCCGAACTTCCCACATCCCGGGAAATCGTGTCCATACTTCATGAGCGATGCGGGTTCCGATTCCTCGCCTCCGGTAGCCACGAAGAACAAAAAATTCCGCCATATCCCAGACCTCATCGTTGCCGGAAACCTCCGATCCTCTCTTTACTAAAACCACGCCCGCCAATTTGCCTTCTACCCTTACGAGAAGCGGATATCGACCAAGCTCGCTCCAATAAAGCGAAAGGGGGTTGTAGCCGAACCTGCCGTCGGCGCCAATTTCCAGACCCTTGAACTCGCTGAAATCGTGTATGTACAACTCTAGTAAATTCGCCACGATCAACTCTTCATCGAGCCGGGCTGGCACCACTTCGACCTGCCCGGATTGCGCTTCTGCAGATTTTGTCATCGGAGTGGGGATGATTGATCCTACCAGCGGTCTTCGCGCAGAATAAAATAGCTTAAAATGCGACCTGGAGGTCTTAATGTCTGTCGCTCAGACGTTTTCATCTGCACGCGAGCTTGTCGCGACAAATTCGGCTCATTTTCCTAACGAGAGTGATGCATACCGCACGGCTCGAAATGCGCTGCTCCTGGAAGAAATCGAACTGCGCCGCCACATCGAACGGGTGGCAGCTCAGCGACGCGCATTGCCTGCTGGTGGAGAGCTTCCGCGCGACTTCGAACTCGTCTCTGAAACTGGACCCATTCAATTTTCCAGCCTCTTCGGCAATAAAGACACACTGCTGGTTTACAGCATGATGTACGGCCCGGAGCGCAAAGCGCCGTGCCCCATGTGCACATCGTTTTTGACGTCCTGGAATGGTACCGCTGTCAATCTCCGCGAGCGGTGTGCAATTGTTGTTACGGCACGCTCGCCCATCGAGCGGCTGGTGGAATATAAGAAACAGCGCGGCTTCGCGAACCTTCCGTTTGTTTACGATGCGTCTGGCGATTACACACGCAGCTACGTCAATCCCAGCGACGCCGACGTGCCAGGCTTCAGTGTTTTTACCCGGCGTGACGGAAAGGTGTATCACTTCTACAGTGGTGAGATGAGCGGTGCTATGGCCGATCCCGGACAGGATCCGCGCGGCGCCCCAGACGCAGACCCTCTCTGGCTCATGTTGGATCTGACGCCGGAAGGTCGCGGCACCGACTGGTACCCGAAGCTGGAATACGATCGCAAATAGCTGCGGAAACATTCCGCAGATAGAGCATCCGCGCTTAATCTTGGCATTCACATGCACACACCCATCCTAGCCATATTTTTGGAGTTCTCTCGCACGGCGGTTTCGATGTGCAGTGCCGGCCTCCTGCTTCTCTTTGTTGGGCTGTGGGCTGCGAAGTCCGATATCGCGCGGGCCGGCGCTCTGGACAAGATTGTCGTCCTGAGCAATTTGTGTTTCGCAATCCCCCTGGCGGTCTTTGGCGCGGAGCACCTTTCGGGCGCGAATTTCATCATGCTCGGCGTGCCCTCGTACATGCCATGGCGATTGTTTTGGGCTTATTTCGTCGGATTCGCGTTGCTGGCCGCGTCCTTGAGCATTGCCACGAAAATTCAGGTGGGCTGGTCCGGTTTGCTGTTCGGGATCATGATGACTCTTTTTGTGGCGATGATACATATCCCGCGAGTTGTGGCCAGCCCTGGGGACAGGTTTGCATGGGTGATCCCCTTCCGCGAAATGTCATTCGCGGGCGGAGCCTGGGCTCTTGCGGCAAGCACGATGGACGGGCAAGCGAAAGACGGGCTTATTAATGTGGGCCGCGTGTTGATCGCAGTCGCGGCCGTATTTTTTGGCGTAGAACATTTTCTGCATCCAGCGGGATGCCCCGGGGTGCCGCTGGAAAAACTAACGCCTGAGTGGATTCCGGCGCGCATGCTCATTGGCTATCTAACAGGCGCAATTCTTTTCATTGCGGGAATAGGCATTCTGCTGAACAAGAAGACGCGCGTTGCCGCGACTTGTCTCGGTGCCTGGATTTTGCTGCTTGTGCTATTCGTCTACGGGCCGATCCTGATCGTGCAGCTGTCCGACCCGAGCACAGCGGTAAAGGTTGAGGGGCTCAACTACTTTGCTGACACGCTACTGTTTGCCGGCGCGATTCTCGCGCTCGCCAGGGCGGCACCACGCACGGATTAAAATGTCGTAGCCAACCATGATCTCGCGAAACTGAATGAGCCCAAGCAGTGCCGAGGTTGATCTGCTCGCGAAAATATACTTGGCTCGTTGTGAACGTGAAAGTCTGACTCGCGGCAGAAGAAGTTTTGTAGGTCGAGAGCCCGGCGCGAGACAACCTGGCGGCATTGGGAGGTGTTAGAAATGGATACTGCTTCAGCTTCTGTTTCTGCGGTTGACACATTTCGGCCACAGCTTCTCGATCGACGGGTTCGACTGCTTGCAGCCTCCCACGCGGTTCCGGCTGCCTACTTCAACGATCTCATCGCTGAAATCGATGCCGCCCTGGGGAGAATCGATAACGGCTCGTATGGACTCTGCGAGACTTGCCACGATCCCATCGAAGCGGACAGGCTCGCGCAAAATCCATTGGCTCGATTTTGCCTCGACCACCTCAGTCAGGCAGAGCTGGAAGCACATCAACAGGACATTGAGCTCGCTGCGCAAATCCAGTCGAAGCTCCTGCCGGTGCGCGACATCACTCTGCAAAACTGGGACACGCAATACAGGTACCGGCCCGTCGGTGCTGTCGGTGGCGATTATTGCGAACTCATCGTTCTGGATAACGGGCGCTGCAATAAATCGTTCTTTTTTGCAGTCGGGGACGTTGCCGGCAAAGGGGTGGCTGCGTCATTGCTGATGACGCACCTCAGCGCAATCCTCCGCAGTTTGTTGTCACTTGATTTATCGCTCACGGATCTGATTTCGCGCGCCAACCGCCTGTTCTGTGAAAGCACTGCGCCGGCTCACTATGCGACTCTGGTGTGTGGTCGCTCAACCGAAAGCGGAGTTGAAATCTGCAACGCGGGCCACTGTATGCCGCTATTGCTGAAAAGGGACGTCACGCACCGGCTCGATTCCACAGGTTTGCCGCTGGGCCTGTTCACCTCGAGTCAGTACCCGGTACAGCAGGTTAGCCTTGATCCCGGCGATAGTCTTGTCTTGTATACCGACGGTATCACCGAGTCACAAGATCCGGAGGGCAATCAGTACGAAGAAGATCGCCTGATTCGCGCACTTCGGGACCACGGGAACCACACGATGGAAGCCACGGCGGACGGTGTTTTGCAGGACGTCGCCCGTTTCCGCCAGACTCGTTTGCCAAACGACGACATGACTCTCCTCATTGTGCGTCGCCGCCAGTGAAACATCGGCCGTCTTGCCCAAGATGGGTGCGTCAGAAATAAAGCTGAGGCCGTTAGGGATTTGAAACGAGCGAACCGTACCGACAAAATTTCGAAACAGTTTTTTGTAGGTTACGCGCCTGCGGTTAGCTTGTGACTCTTGGTTTGCGCGATTCCGTACTGGCGGATTTTATAGAGTAATGCTTTGTAGCTGATCTGCAAGAGCGCTGCCGCCTGTTTGCGGTTCCAGTTGGTTTGATCGAGCGCCACTTTGATGGCTTCGGCTTCGGCCTCGTCCTTTGCGCCGCGCGCTACAGACTTGAGACCGCCGCCAGCCTCTCCGCTGGCGTGCGCCGCTTCGCTTTTCGGAACGTGGCCGGCGCCGTCCTTCGGTTGGAGTTCCTGTATCGCGAGTTTCTCGTCGCCCAGCACCAGATATCGCTTGATGAAGTTATTAAGTTCGCGTAGATTGCCCGGCCATGAATAATCCTGACAGGCCTGCAGCATGTTGGGAGAAAGCGGCAGTGGAGGCCGCGCGTACTCCTCTGACATGCGCGCCATGAAATGCTTCAGCAAAATGGGGATTTCTTCTTTCCGTTCCCGCAGCGGAGGCAATTGCAGGGTGAATGCATTCAACCGGTAATAAAGATCTTCGCGCAGACGCTTGCTGGCCAGCGCTTCCGGAATATTGATGTTGGTCGCCGCCAGGATGCGGACATCCACCTTGATGACCGAGCGGCTGCCCAGGCGCGAAAACTGCTGGTCCTGCAATACGTGCAACAGCTTAGCCTGCAACAGGGGAGGCATTTCCCCGATCTCGTCGAGCAGGATTGTGCCCTTGTTGCATAGCTCGAATTTGCCCGGCTTGGCGTGATTTGCGCCGGTGAATGCTCCCGCTTCGTACCCAAACAACTCGCTTTCCAGCAGATCGGCCGGGACAGCCGCACAGTTCACTTTCAGGAAAGTCCGATGAGCACGCGGCGAAAGCTTGTGAATCAAGCGCGCTACAACCTCTTTGCCGGTGCCACTCTCTCCAAGCATCAGGACGGGAATATCCACCCCGGCAACCAGCGCCGCTTGCGAGCGAATTTTGCGCATCGCTGGGCTGGCCGCTACGAAAAATACTTCATCGGTCAACTCTTCCACGTCGCCGGAGTAATTTTCCTTGTTCTTCCCCAGGCACTGGTCTATTACGGTGTCGAGCTCCGCCTTCTGGAAAGGCTTGGTCAAATAATCGTGCGCTCCCAGGCGGATGGCCTGCACAACTTTTCTGGTGTCGCTTACGCACGACAGCATAACCACTTTCATTCCCGGCACGAGTTGCCGCAACTGCTCCAGGGTCTGCAATCCGTCAATTCCTGGCATCAACAGGTCGAGCAGCACCAGATCAGGGCGGAGACCTTTCTCCACCTGCTGCAGGGCTTCTTCGCCGGTCGACGCAGTTTCGACCTTGTAGTCATCCACTTCGAGCAATGTGCGGATGTAGCGCAACATTCCGGGTTCGTCGTCTACCAACAGGATCTTGACCGCTTCGGCCATTATTTTTTCCCTTTTACTGCGGTGGTCGAGGGCGGGGTGAGCGGGACAATAAACGAAAATTTCGCCCCCGAACCCATTTCGCTTTCCACCCAGATTTTGCCGCCCATCGCGCTCACCAGGCGGCGGGCGATGGCGAGTCCCAACCCCATGCCTTCAGTCTTTACTTCACTTCCGGGCAGCCGGAAAAAGTCGTCGAAAACCTCGATGTGATACTCCGCCGGAATTCCGGGTCCGGTGTCTGAAACACTGACCTTGACCGAATTCGGCAGGGGATTGTTCTGCCGGCGCCGTTCGCCCGGCATCGTCGCACTATTGGGGTTCCGCCGCTCCCACATATACGGCTCCGCATGCAACCAGACGGTCCCACCGCTAGGCGTGAACTTGGAGGCGTTTTCCAGAAGGTTTGAAATCACTCGCTGCAGTTTGGCCGAGTCAAAAGTAAATTCCGGCAGCTTCTCATTGGCCAGAAAATAGAGTGCGAGGCCCCGTTCCTGGAACCGGTTCGCCCAGAGGCGGCAGACTTCGGACAGGCAAGGATTCACATTGCCCGCTTCATACCGCATCTTCATCTCGCCGGTCTCGAGCACCGTGTAGCTGAGAAAATCCTGTATAAAGTGTTGCAAACGCTGGCCGCTGGCCTGCATGTCTCCAAGTATCTCCCGCTGCCGCTCGTTGAGAGGACCGAGCTTCTCGTTGTGCAGCAGTTCGATGTACCCGTTGAGAATGGAGAGCGGAGTCTTCAGGTCGTGCGCTGCTGAGCCCAGGGCGTTCGTCGTGCGGGAGGAACGCTCCCGGAGCAGGTTGTACTCCTTCAGCAATTCGTCGTAACTCAGGGGCTCGCCGGCCTTCCGCCCTGACGGCGCGGGCTCGGCTTTGGCTGCCCCAGCAGGTTGCCGGGTCCCAGTCTCTTCAGTTCCGGTTTCCTCGGGAAGACACGTGTTTTCCGGCACGACGCCCATAATTGAAAACTCACAGGTTAGCTTACTGGGGAGGGGACAAAAGTAGCCGAACGTATGAATTCAGTACCCTTGAAATCGTATGACACCCATTTTCCAGTGTCAACGGAAAATGCAACCAACTGGTAACGAAAGGGAAAAACCTTGCGGTGCTAAGCGCTTCAAAGTTCGAGGTTAATTGACGTTTCAACGGCGAATAAAAGGGGAAAATATTCAGGCAGTGATAGTGTCTTAAGCCGGATTTCCAGTGAATCACCCGGTGCTTTGCCGCGCTATGACACGTAAATCGTGTTTGTAGTGTAGGTAGTTTGGCCCCCAAGGTGCGGGAGACGGTTTATCTCGCGTTTATCGAGGTCAGTTTGAAGCGTCCAGCTACCCCCGAAGCACAGCGCCGCCAATGGCCGCGTCTCCCCATCGCGATCCCTGTCTTCGTTCGCAGCCGCGACGAAAAAGGCAAGGATCTTTTGGAGTTTGCCACTGCCTTGAACATCTCGGCAGGAGGCGCGCTGGTTGCGGTTCGCCGCTCTTTGCCGCTATCCGCGCAGGTTTTGCTTGAAATCCCCAGTGCGCCCCTGGCCGCCGCGAACTCGTTGCCCAAGGCAGCGCGCAATCTCCGCGCCCGCGCGCTATGGGTCACACACGCGGACGGCTACCACCTGATTGGGCTGAAATTCTCCCATCCTCTGGTCGCTCAAACCGCCGCAAGTCGTTCCCGGCCAAGGAAAGTTGCTTCTGTTTTGTGAAAAGTTTTTCCCACGGATGCCTTGGTACCGCGGCTCAAGTGGTCTTCCTGTCCGGATTCCGTCACCCGAAGGCGCAAATCCACCTAAATCACTAAATATAAATGCGTTAACAGGTCTTTAGGCCTCGAATTCCGTTACACTCTGGGTTTGGCTCTCGGGGTGCACAGTATGGTTCCGTAACAACGGGCCCTGGGCCACGATAACTCATGACAACTATACCTTCGGTTTCCTCGCTGGCTACTTCACTGGGAGAGTTTCCTCCCGAGACCGTGATTTTTGGCCACTCTGAGGTTATGCAGTCGCTGCGCACCCGCATGGACAAAGTCGCCAGCGCTAACGTACCCGTCCTGATTCAGGGCGAGAGCGGAACCGGCAAAGACATCATCGCCCGTATGATTCACGGGCTTTCACCGTGGCGGAACGGTCCGTTCGTCAAAGTCAACTGCCCGGCTATTCCCGGGACGCTGCTCGAGAGCGAACTCTTCGGATACGAAAAGGGAGCCTTCACCGGCGCCTATGGATCGAAACCCGGCCGCGTTGAACTCGCCCATCGCGGCACCCTGTTTCTGGATGAAATTTCCGAACTCGATTTAGGCCTGCAATCGAAGTTGCTGCAATTGCTTCAGGATGGCCAGTTTTGCCGCATCGGCGCCCAGGAAGACAAGAAAGTCGAAGTACGCGTCGTCTGCGCTACCAACCGGGTGCTCGAAACTGAAATCGAAAACGGCACCTTCCGCCAGGATTTGTTTTACCGCATCAACGTGGTGAATCTGCAGATGCCGCCACTGCGCGAGCGGCGTGGAGATATTCCCGACCTCGTCACCTATTTTCTCGACTACTACAACCGCAAGTACAACTGCCGCGCCCGCACGCTTTCGGGAGAATTGATGGCGTCGCTGCAGAAGTATCACTGGCCGGGCAACATCCGCGAGCTGGAAAACCTGATCAAGCGCTACGTGATTCTGGGCAACGAAGAAGTCATCAGCAGCGATTTGGTCTCGCACCAGCAGGAATATTCCATTCCCGATATCGACTACGACGGACCGATCGCCCTGAAGACGATCACTCGCCAGGCAACGCGGGAACTGGAACGCAAAGTGATCCTGAAGGTTCTGCAGGCGCACCACTGGAACCGCAAACAAGCGGCAAAAGCACTGAGCATCAGTTACCGGGCACTGCTCTACAAAATCCGCGACGCTGGTCTGCCGCCCAACCGTTCGGCGCGCCGCAGACCTGATCCGCCGCCTGCTCAGAGTTCTCAGAATCTGGCCGCCGACTAAGACAGGACTAAAAACGTCGGACGAGGCGGGCACTCTTGCCCGCCTTTTTCTTTCCCGCGATCCTTCTTGCGCTGCCCACCGTCGTCCCTCACAATTCGCCAGGTCCGACGCAGCATGAGGAAAAGCCCGTCCCGAAACTGACCAACGCAGCAATCCGTTACTCGGAATCCCCTTCCCAACTGTTTCCCAGTGCTATAGTTTTCTGCTGGACAAAGCGCTCACCGCATTCCAACGGTCGGTCGGGTGCGCGATTCGCTAGGCGGCTTTTGTCTTCAATCCCATTCAACGAGGCGAACTGTGAAAGGCGACCCCAAAGTCATTGCGGTGTTGAGTGAAGTTCTCAAGGCGGAATTGACCGCAATCAACCAGTACTTCCTGCACGCGGAGATGTGCGAAAACTGGGGCTACGAGAAATTGGCCAAGCACACCCGTGCCGAATCCATCGAGGAGATGCAGCACGCGGAGAAACTGATTGAGCACATTCTGTATCTCGACGGCACTCCAAACATGAGTGACTACTTCAAGATCAACATCGGGGCAAATGTGAAGGCGCAACTGGAGTTCGATCTACAGGTCGAATATGAGGCGGTGAAGCGTCTGAATGAAGGTATCGATGTCTGCGTCAAGGCCGGAGATAACGGTTCGCGTGTTCTTTTGAACGGAATCCTTACCGATGAAGAAGCGCATATCGACTGGCTGGAAGGACAGCTACATGCAATCGGGGAGATTGGTATCGAAAACTATCTGGCCCAGCACCTGCACGAAGGCAAAGAGTAAGAATAAGCTCCTTTGCAAAGTACCGCGTCAGCAGGACTCTCAACCTAGCCGGGCTACACTCTCCAGTAGTCCGGCTTCCACTGTACGATGGCTTTCTTGATTTCCTTGTTGGACATCTTCTGCGACAAGGCGCGCTCTACAAGCGCGGGCAATTCGGCATCGGATGCAAATCTCAATCCCACTAACTGTGATTCTGAAAGCTCGTTGATGCGCCCTCGCAGCGGTTTGTCCAGCAGGATAGCAATCCGCAAGCGCTCTTCGAGCCGGATCACTCTGTCCTGCACCTTGAGAGCATAGGTCCGCGTTTTGGTGACCGCGGTCGCGGCTGCAAGCATAAAGACCACTATCCACGCGGAGTGCAGACCCGGATGCATGATCAGGTGCACGATGGTGATAATCAAGCTGATCGCAAACACTGGGATAATGAAGAAGTGAAATGGCGGGTCAAACCGCGCATGATTGGCAAAAGTCTGAGGAATTTTTTCGGCCATGCTTCGCTCTTTGCTCCTGGGCGCAGTTATGTTGCCTACGCACCCGCTGTGTTGCGTTTAAGTAATCGATTCCTGACGCGAGATACACCGACGGCAAGCTGCGCCCAGGATGGTCGGCTTCGTCCTCAGCACGGCCGAACGAATGACGGTATCGCGCGATCGACGCTGTTAACGAAGCCTCAAACGTGACGGTATGAGTTTCAACGTTTGAACTACTGTTTCTTCTTCTTCCCGAACAGACCGCCCAAAGCGTCAACCGGGGACGTGCCAGCAGGACTCTTTCCCGTTGTTGCCCCACCCAACAGGCCGCCCAGACCGCCTTTTAGCTGGCTGCCTACCATCCCTTTTACATCAGGCATGAATTTTGGATCAGAGGTTGTTCCCTGAATGAAGAAGGGAATGGCGCCGCCCTTCCCGCCGATGCCCGCGAGTTGGGTGAGTCCGGTCACCACGCTGCCGGAGAGGCTGGCGTTCATCTTGTAGTTCAGGGCTCCTGCCGGGCTGATAGTCCCATCTCCTGTGACCGTGCCGAGAGACGGAATCGTCAGGTTGATGTTCTGGGTGCGCACGCCTTCGGGTGCGACACGCGCATCTGTGCTCAAATTCTGGATGGACGTGTTTGACCCGGTTTGAGCGCCGGATAACGCCGAGATCGCCGACATCTTGGAAGCCAGATTGAAGCCCGCCAATTCGGTCTGTGCCAGCCGGATCGGACCCGTGATCACCAATTTATCGACCGGACCGACGATTCCCACGTTGACTGAAAGCGTTCCGCCCTTCAGCGACGAACCAGATGGAAGCACGATGCCGAGCGCTGGCAGCATGGTCTGAAGATCGTCAACCGGCATGCCGTCCGCGTTGAGTTTCATGTTCAGGAGCGTCGATTCTCCCTGCGACGCGTAGGTGCCTGTCAGCTTAGCCAGTGCTTTCCCATAGGTGACATCACCCTGGGTCAGCGTGCCTGACTGTTTGGCCATGTCGTAATCGGTGGCGTACTTCACTTCGACCGGCCGTGTCGCCGGCGTGCCTTTTACCGCCAGCTTCAGTTTGTCGGCTTTCAGTGTGCCACTAGTCTTCGCCATCTTTCCATCGGAGCTGAGCACGCCGTCGAAGTCGGCGATGCCGGCGATTCCAGTAGATGGCTCAACAAATCCGGAGGCAGTCAGATCCAGACCCTTGATGTGTACCTGTGTGTCCAGTGGGCTCGCAGACATGTCCGTGGAATTGATTGGACCGGCTTTGCCGTCGAGCTTCGCATTGCCCCCCGCGGGGAGGTTGGCCGTGATCGTAAATGGAAACTGTGAAGTCAGGGAAAAATTGCGCACGCTGATGTCTACATTGTCATACACGTGAGGCTTGATCGATGAGTTAGCGCGGTTCACCGAAACGCGGCCATCTTTCACATCCATCTTGCTGACGGAAAGGTTCGCAGTCGATGGCGAGCCTTCGTTCGCTCCCGCAGGCTTCGCCGACGCCCCGGACTTGCCGCCCAGGCTGGAAAAGTTCCATTTTCCTGAAGCGTCACGCAACAGGGCAATCTCCGGCTTGTCGAGGGTGATATCAGTGACGTGCAAAGTTTTGGATAGGATGAGCGGCATTACCTCGACTCCTACCTTGAGTGACTTGGCGCGGATGAAGGGATCTTTGCTGTAAGCCGGGTCGTCGGCGATGGAAAGATCCTCAGCCGAAACGGTGCCTGACAGGATCGAAAGACTGAGATTTCCAACTTTGACATCACGGCCGAGGGCGGCCGAAAGCTCGGATTCCAATTTAGGACGGAAGCTGTTGACGCTGATCAAAAATGGCAGGGCAATTACCGCCAGCAGAATGACGGCTACTACAATCCCAATAATCTTCAGAGCGCGTTTCATGGGGGAACTCCTTTGTGAGGCTCAATTGAAGGGCCGGCAACTGGCAACTTTGCGGAGTAAACCGTCGACAATCACCAGTCTACCAAAAGCCCTCAATGTAGGCGCGAGTCTCCACTTCATATGGCGCTGTGTTGAGCTTCTATCACCAGGGGGAAGGGCAGCGGCGGGATAGCCGTAGACGCATGAAAGACTACTGCGGCTCTCCGGTCAATTCCGGATTAGGTGCCGGGCCACCGTAGAGTTCCTTTTGCCTCTTGTCGCGCTGTTCATTCATCACGCGGGTGGTTGCTTCCATCTCCGCCCGGGCTTCCTGCGTGCGACCGAGTCGCTGCAGCAACTGTCCGCGCAGGTAGTGAACGCTGGTATTGGTGGGGTCAATCTTCGCGGCCGCATCGATCTCTGCCAGCGCCTGTTGATATTTGCCTTCGCTCTGATACACACGAGCCAACTGATAGCGGGAACTGCCCAGGCCGGGATCCAGCCGCAATGCATGCTTCAGATTTTTTTCCGCCTCCAGATTATTACCCTGCAGCGAATTCACCAGCCCGAGTTGGTCATAGTTATAGGCAACGTCGGGCTCAAGAGCAGCGTCCTTGAGAAATTCTTGCTTTGCCTGCTGCAGGTCCTGTTTCTTGAAGTAGGCGGTTCCGAGATTGAAATGTGCGAAGGGAAGTTTGGGATTGCCCTGAATCGCCAGTTCAAGCTCTTTGATCGCGTCATCATATTCTTCACGGTTGATGTGCGCCTTGCCCAGGAGCAGATGCACTTCCGGAGAATTCTGGCCGCTTTCGATCAGGCGGCCAATGGCGCGTTGTTCAAGGTCCGGACGGGAAGCCTTGCCTGCGGCAATTCCCAGAACATAAAGATAGTTCAGTTGATTCGATGCCTGCGACCAGAGGGGTTCGAGCATGGCCACCGCATCAGCGGAACGCTCCGTGAAGAAGTAGCAAAGTCCCAGGAGGTACCGAGCCTGGTAGGACTCGGGCGCATCGCGAACGACTGATTCGAAGGGCGCGATAGCCGCGCGAAACTGGTTTTGGCGATAGTAGACGAGGCCCACATTCAGACGGATGCCGGGTACTTGCGGCAACAGGTGTTCGGCTTTGTGCAACATCTCCAGCGCTTGCGGCCATTGTTTGCGCCGCATCGAGATGACGCCCAGGTTGGCGTAGGCAGCGCCGGCTTGAGGGTCCAAGGCCAGCACGCCGCGAAACGAACGCTCGGCCACATCAAGATTGTTTTTCTTCAGGGCCACTTCGCCCTCATGAAACAATTGCTGAGGATTGGCGGGTTGGCTGGATGAGTGCGCTGGAGGCGAGGTCTGGGCAATCGCGCGGCACCAGAGCGCAAGCACGCAAAAGACGAGGAGCCTTGACAGTGATTTCACTCTGCTGTAGTGTCCGCCAACGATGGCGTGAAATTCAAGCCGCATAGCGTTCGGCTTCGAAGTCTTCGCACGCTTTGCGTTCTTAGCGGTCAAGGCTTTTAACCGCGAGGCCGCTAAGGCCGCGAAGAAAGATTCACATGGTAAAAAATTCTGTGATTACGATCCGGGATGTAGCGAAGGAAAGCGGTTTTTCCTCCACCACAGTTTCCATCGTCCTCAATAACGCTCCCCTCGCCCGCTACATTCCTGCCGCCACGAAAAAGCGGATCGAAAAGGCTGCCAAGAAACTCGGATACCGCCCAAACCTCTTTGCCCGATCGCTGCGGAGCAAGCGCAGCCATACCGTCGGCGTGATGGTTTTCGACATGACCGACCCTTACTGCACTCTGGTTCTGCGGGGCATTGAGAATTCACTTTACCAGTCTTCTTACCTGCCCATTCTCACCGATGTGCACAACGAGCGCAGCCGGTTCGAGCGTTATTTGGAAATGCTTCTGGACCGCCGCGTGGAGGCGTTGATCGTGCTGGCGAACTGGCTTTTTGTCGACATCGACGTTCTTGCCGATCTGGAAAAAAGCAGCATTCCCACAGTCATGATTGGGCGCGAGTTGCAAACGGACACCGTCAGCTCGGTGATCGTAGATAACGAGATCGGCGCTTATTCCGCGATTGAGCACTTGTATCTCTTGGGTCACCGCAAGATCGCGTTCATTCGCGGTCCCAAGACCCTGGCGGATAGTGCACCCCGGTGGAGGGGAGTGCGAGCATTTGCGAAGGACAGCGGCCTGGAACTGGATCCTCGACTGATCCTCGATCTTCCAGAATCGAGGGATCCGATTTCAAGTTTTGAAGCCGGCTACAAATTAACGGAGGAACTGGTCAAGAGTAAGCGCCCATTTACTGCATTGATGGCGTTTGACGACATGACGGCCTTTGGCGCGATACGTGCACTGGCGAAGGGTGGTTTGCGCGTTCCAGAAAACTGTTCGGTGGTGGGATTCGATGATGTGGCGGCTTCGAGCTTGTACACTCCGCCCCTGACCACAGTACGCCAACCCATGGAAGCTATGGGAGCTATGGGCGCGAATCTGGTGGTTGAAGGGATTAATGCTGTGCTGGAGAAGCGGGAAGTGTCGGCGGTCCACCGCAAGATGGCCCCCGAATTGGCGGTGCGCGAGTCCACGCGGAACCTTTTGTCAACTGAACTGGAGCCGAAAAGCTCCATTGCGCACCCTTTTAGCAAAAGCTGACAGTTCACTATTGACGGTTTTTTTTCTTGACACTTACTGTCGACCTACCGCAGTATTCACGCTATTGATACGTTTTAATAAACCCTTTCATCCAAAACGTCGAAAATCGGACTTCCAGGCCGTTTCGACAAAACCGACAGGCAATCTTGCAGGTTTGAAGTAGGGCGAAACAGATTGGGTTTACCGGCTGGGTTCGGGGTAGAAACGACCCCGTGTGCCGACGAGCAGCAGGCACTACGATGCTGGTACGACTTATTGCTGCGATCGAAATCAATCAGATGCCCACGTGGGCGAGTTGGGGTTGGGGACAGTCGGATTCGAATAATTTCAGGGGGTTGGCGATGAAATCCCGCGCATTGTGGTTAGGTGTTTTTCTAGTACTTTCTTTGGCCGCTTTTGGCCAGGATTCTGCCTCGATAACAGGTACCGTGACCGATCAGAGCGGTGCGGCGGTTGCCAATGCCCAGGTCACGCTCAGCAGTCCCGAACGAGGCATCAATCGCACCAGTCAGACCAATGAAAGCGGAGACTATTTGTTTGGCGCGGTTCCCGGCGGCTCTTACGATCTGATCGTGGTAGGGGCAGGATTCAAGAAGTACTCGGCCAAAGGCGTGAAGCTGCCAGGTAGGGCAAAAGGCACGCGCCGATGTGGCGCTGCAGGTGGGCGCCTCCAACACCGAAGTCACAGTCGAGGGCTCGGCCGTAGCCCAGGTTGAGACGCAATCATCCGATCTTTCCGGCATCGTCACAGGCAAGGAAATTTCCCAATTGGAGCTGAATGGCCGGAACTTTACGCAGTTAGCGACCCTAGTCCCAGGAGTGAGCAATCAGACCGGGCAAGATGACGCGGGTGTAGGCGTAGGCGGAAGTGTCGCGTTCAGCATGAATGGCGGCCGCACCGAGTACAACAACTGGGAATTGGACAGCGGCGACAACATGGATAACGGCAGCAATACAACGCTGAATGTTTATCCCAGCCTCGACGCAATTGCCGAGTTCAAGGTTCTGACTTCGAATTACGGCGCGCAGTATGGCCGGAATGGCTCCGGCACAGTAGAGGTGGAAACCAAGTCGGGCACCAAAAACTTTCACGGTGACGCGTACGAATTCGTTCGAAACGACATTTTTAACGCTACCACGTTCCCGCAAAGCAGCGTGCCGCCGTACAAGAAAAACGATTTCGGATACACCGTCGGTGGCCCAGTATTCATTCCTGGGCTGTATAACAAGGATCGCAGCAAGACGTTCTTTTTCTGGTCGCAGGAATGGCGCAGGGAGCGGGTCCCAGCCAATCTGGGAAGCGTGACCGTGCCGTCTCTCGCTGAGCGAGGTGGTGATTTCAGCGACTTGTGTCCTGACGCACTGGGTTCGTTCAGCAATTGCCCGACAGATCCCACCACTCATTTGCCATTTGCCGGAAATATAGTGCCAGTTGACACCGTCAACTCTCCCGCGCTCGTGGCTCAGATTCCAGAACCGACGCAAGGACTCAATACATGGAACGCTTCCCCGACTCTGCCCACGACCTGGCGGGAAGAATTGTTCCGCATCGACCACAATTTCACGGACAAGGTCAGTGCCAATTTCCGCTACATCCACGATTCCTGGAACCAGCTCTATCCCACACCTCTTTGGACCAATGGAACCAGTTTCCCGACGATCCAGACCAACTTCAGCGGACCCGGCGTCAGCATGGTGGCCCGTTTGACCGCGACTCTTTCTCCCACCCTGTTGAACGAATTCGTCGCAAGCTACACAACCGATCACATCACACTGATTCCGGTGGGAGCGTGGCAGCGGCCGGCCAACATGACATTCGGTTTATTCCCCGGTGCGGATAACGGGAAGGTTCCGGGGATCAACCTGGGCGGCGGCGGTCTGTTCAATTTCCAGGAAGACGTAGGATATCTGCCGAATGGTCCCTACAACTCGAATCCGACCTACACGTACAGAGACAACCTCACGAAAATCGTTGGCAGGCACAACATGGTTTTCGGAGCCTACTTTGTGGCTGCCCAGAAAAACGAACTCGGCGCGCCCGGAGTTGCGACAAACGGCACGTTGACATTCGATACCAGCAACACCAACGTCAGCACAGGCAATGCCTTCGCCGATTTGCTGATGGGCAATATCTCATCCTTCAGTCAAGCCAGCGCGCAGCCAAAATTCTACAATCGCTACAAGATCTTCGAACCTTATTTCCAGGACGACTGGCACGTGACTAGCCACCTGACCCTGAATCTTGGCGTGCGGGTGAGCTTATTTGGAACCTACCGTGATCGTTATCACGCCGAGTATAACTTTGATACTTCGCGCTATGTGGCTGGAGCGAGCAGCACCGACCCTTCCACAGGATTGGTGATCGGGGATCCATTCAACGGGGTTGTGCAGTGCGGTGTGACCAAGGGTGTTCCAGATAGTTGTATGAAGGGCCATCTATTCAACCCAGCGCCTCGGATCGGTTTTGCATGGGATCCCAAGGGCGATGGAAAGACGGCATTGCGTGGCGGCTACGGTGTGTTCTTCGAACACACGAACGGCAACGAAGCGAACGCGGAATCGTTGGAGAGCGCTGCTAGTCCGACCGTACAAACGACCAGTGTCTTCAATTTGACTGCGTACAACCAGATCGTTCCCACTCCGGCGGGTTCATCCAGCCCGCTTTCCATGATTTCGATTCCGAATAAGGCAGTGTGGCCTTACGTGCAGCAATGGCACCTTGATGTGCAACATGAGTTCATGAAGAACACAGTGGCAACGGTTTCGTACGTAGGCAGCAAAGGTACGCACCTGACCCGTTATCTCGAACTGAACCAAGTGGTGCCGACTGCTTCCAGCCAGAATCCCTACAAAGTCGGGGAACCGATTGGAGGCGGTATCGATCCTGCCACCGGAAACCCTATTCATGACGATTGCGGCACGGCAACTACCCCCAGTGGTGTTCCGGTGACAGGCCAGGCCCTGGTTAATCTGCAGATCGCTTGCGGAAGCAATCCCGATCCGTTTCGCACCAATTTCCCCGGGATAGGATCAGTTGCCGGGCTGCGAGAGCAGGCTTCATCGGTCTACCACGGATTGCAAACCTCGGTCCGGCACAGCATTGGCGGTCTTCAACTGAGCCTGGCCTATACATACAGCCATTCGATCGATGATTCTTCCTCGGCGCGGGATGCGATCATCCTCAACAGTTACGATTTGGGTAGAGCGCGTGCGAGTTCCAACTTCGACCAGCGGCACCTGTTTAATTTGGGATATGTGTATGATCTACCCTTCTTTAAGAATCCCGGCCTCACTCACAAGATTTTGGGTGGATGGCAATGGTCGGGAATTGCCACGATACAGAGCGGTACGCCATTCAGCCCCGGTAACGGGGTCGTTGGAGACAATGCTGGCGTGGCCAATGGGATCAGTTCAAACTCGTCTCAATCTTATCCCGACGTCGTTGGGGATCCCGAGATCTGGAATTCCCAATACCATTTTCCCGGGCTTCGGACCCCTGCTCTATAATCCGTCGGCATTCGCTGCTCCAAGGGGACTAACCTTCGGCGACATGCCGAGGAATTTCCTTACGAATCCGCGGCGCACAAATTTCGATATGGCGCTGTTCAAGCATTTCGCCATCACGGAGAGCATGGGGTTCGAGTTCCGGGCTGAGGCTTTCAACGTCTTCAATCACATCGAATACGCGTGGCTGGGCGGCGACTCGGGCTCTGCAGCCTCGAACAGCCCCTTCGGCAGTTCCAACAGCACTCTGACCTGCTACGCCGGGGCCAACAATTCAGCCGGCGATCCAGCCTGCACGGGATCGAATGCTTATCTGAGGCCGGCTGCGGCACACAACGGTCGCATCCTGCAACTGGGAGCGAAGTTTATTTTCTAGGGATGGCGTGAGAACGGTACTGAATCCTGGCCCTCCATGGGCCAGGATTTTTTATTGGGTAGAGATCCTTCGACTGCGTGGTTGCTGCGCTATGCGAAGCAATCACTACGCTCAGGATGACAGACAAGTAGAGGATGACAGATGCCTGAAACGGCTAGCCAACTTCGGCATGTTCGCGGGAGCCCGAAACTACCGCCAGCGCTTGTTCCAGGTCGGCGATCAGGTCCCCGGCATTCTCAATACCCACTGACAGGCGGACCAACTGATCTGTCACGCCCATCCTGGCGCGCTGTTCGGCTGAGATCATCCCGTGTGACGTCGTTACCGGGATTGTGACCAGGGAATCCACTCCCCCCAGGCTAGGCGCCAGGGAGAACAGATGCAGCGCTTCCACAAACCGCTTGGCGTCTTGCCCGGTGCCGTCCACCTCGAAGCTCAGAACGCCGCCACCGCCGTGCATCTGTTCCATTGCCAAAGCACGCTGCGGATGGCTTTCGGCAAAAGGATAGTGCACCCGCATCACTTTGGGATGCTGGGCAAGAAACGTAGCGACCCGGAGGGCGTTGTCATTCTGCCGTTGTACCCGGACGGCGAGCGTCTTGATTCCACGCAGCAGTAACCACGCGGCATGCGGATCCATGGTTCCGCCCAAAGTGGTGCGAGTGGAGTGAATGGTCTCGATCAGATCCTGACGTCCGGCGACGATGCCGCAGATCAAGTCGGAGTGTCCGGCAAAATATTTCGTGCCGGAATGCATGATCAGGTCGATACCGAAATCCGCGGGGCGCTGGTTGATCGGCGTTGCAAAAGTGCTGTCGATGAACGTGATCAGCTTGTGTTGCTTGGCAATGGCTGTCACTTTCTTCAGGTCGACCACACGCAAAGTCGGATTGGTCGGAGATTCCAGATAAAGCAGCTTGGTGTTGGGGCGAATGGCGCGCGCGTGCTGGTCGTACTCATTGGTATCCACGAAGGTGGTCTCGATGCCGAGTTTAGGCAGCCACTGGCTTAGAAACTTCGTGGCGCCGCCATAAATGTCGCGCTGCGCAACTACGTGGTCGCCGCTTTTCAGCAGAGCCAGCAGCGATGTGGTGATCGCTCCCATGCCGGAAGCGAAGAGCAACGCGGCATCCGCGCCTTCCAGTTCTGCAATGCTCTTTTCCGCAACAGTGTGGGTAGGATTGCCATAGCGCGTGTAGAACATGTCCGTAGAGGTTGCGCGCACCTGTTGCTCGCTGTCAGTTACCTCGAATGTGGATGTCTGGTAGATCGGAGTGGCAAGCGGTCCATTCTTGCGGTGAAGGTCGGTGCCGCCGCGAACAGCTTCGGTTTCGGGATGGTGTTTGTGCTTTTTCATACCTGCTCCTTCCGACTCTTACAGTAGTCTCGTTAAACCCCGGCCAATGCTGCGTCGAATGCCGGCACAGGAGACAGCCACCCCGCGGACCGCGGATGACGCCCGCTGGTCAGCTTCTCGAATTCAGCCTGCAGCGCGCGGGTGACAGGACCAGTCTTTCCGTTGCCGATGGTGCGGAAGTCAATTTCGCGCAAACCGACGACTTCCGCGGCGGTGCCGCTCACGAATACCTCATCCGCAATATAAAGCTGGTCGCGGGATATCGGCTCCTCGACGATGGTGTGGCCGAGATCACTTGCCAATGCCATGCAGGCTGTCCCGCGTGATGCCTTCGAGGATCGCCCCGCGTGCGGGCGTGTAAATGACATTGCCGCGGACCAGAAAAATATTCTCTCCCGTGCACTCGGCCACGTAGCCTTGCGGGTCCAGCATGATGGCTTCATCGAAGCCGGCGCGTTGCGATTCAGTTTTGGCCAGAATCGAGCCGACATAATTTCCCGAGACCTTGGCCTTGGTCATCATGATGTTCGGATGAAGGCGGGTGAAAGACGCGATGTTGGCGCGGATTCCGCGTTCCTTCGCTTCGGCGCCAAGAAAAGCAGTCCACTCCCAAACTGCGATGATCAGCCGCGGCTTGCCGCTGTCCACCACCATGTTCATTGCGCCATCCAGATAGATCAACGGGCGGATGTAGCAGGCGGAAAACTTGTTGGCAGAGATGGTCTTGTGAATCGCGTCAATCAAAGAATCGCGGGTCCAGGGAAGATTGCGGAAACCCACGATCAAGGCCGAGTCAAGCAAACGCTCGACGTGTTCTTCCAGTCGGAACACCGCCGGACCGCGACGGTGGCGTAGCAGCGAATGCCTTCGAAGACGCTAAAACCATAGTGCAAGCCAGCTGTTGATAATTGGAACTCCGCTTTGCGCGAAGTCTTTCAATCCTTCATCCAGCCAGACGTACTTCGCGGGATTTGCCATGATGGCCTCGGTTGAAAATGAAACAAAAGTTTCGAACCAGTGGCAGCTTGGTTCAAATCAGAACGTCAATCGATCCGGTTGAAGCGCTCCGCAGTGATTCGAGTACGTCAAGAGTATCGCCCGAAAAGGAAGTGGGCAAGTGAGACAGGATTATCCGCGCTCGCGATTTGATCCATCTATAATTCGATTCCTATGGACATGGGTCTCGAAGGGTAGAGTTGCAATTGTGGCTGCGTCGAGCCAGGGAATCGGCCGGGCAACCGCCGAGGCTTTTGCCGCCGAGGGATGCAAGGTCGCCATGTGCGCCCGGAACGAACAGGCGCTGGCGTCGGCGGCTGACAGGATCGCGAAACAATACAGCGGTGAAGTGTTTCAAAAAGCCCTGGACGTGACCGATGCCAGGTGCCGTTCACGAGTTCGTGAAAGACGTCGTCGAGAAATTCGGCGCGGCCGATATTTGCGTGACTAATGCCGGGGGACCGCCGGCGAAAGGCTTTCTGGCCACGAGCGCCGAGGACTGGCGCAAAGCCGTGGATGCAAACTTCATGAGCACGGTTTATTTTGCTCGTGAAGTGATTCCCCACATGCAACGCAAGCGTTGGGGGCGGATCGTCACCATAACCTCGATCACGACCAAGCAACCGGTGGCCGATCTGGTTCTTTCCAACGCAGTTCGGGCCGCCGTGGTTGGATTGGTGAAGAGTCTGGCCAATGAATTTGGGAAGGACGGAATTCTGGTGAATAACGTTGGCCCGGGATTTACAGCCACAGACCGGCTTAAAGAATTGGCCAAGAGCCGTTCCGCGGCGTCCGGAGCCACCGAAGAAAGATGTCTTTGATGGTTGGGCAGCCGACGCGTCGCTGCGCCGGCTGGGCGAGCCAAGAGAAGTAGCGGACACGATCGTCTGGCTCGGCGTCTGAACGTGCATCGTACGTTACCGGACAGACAGTGCTTGTGGATGGCGGTATTTACAAAGGACTGTAACAAATGTTTCAGAGTTCATTCGCTACTTGGTATTGCTAACTCTCTTAATTTCTAGTAATCTGTCGGGCATTCCTTGATTCCAGTCTGGCGTTTCATGCCGGGGGGAGTGTCTCCTGTTTCAGAGAGCGAAACAGATCCATCGCTTATGGCTTCAGCCGCGCCCGCTGTTGTTGCCGACCCTGGACCGCCACGACGGCCGATTCTCCTTTGAACTTCTAGTCGGCAACCTGCAGCAGCATTCAAAACATACGCGAACGAAGACTGGGGGCAGTGTATGTCGAGCACAATCATCAGATCATATTTGGATCAGTATTGTTGGGACTGGCCATTGCGGGGCAGGTACTGGCCCAGGGCGGAGCTACGGGCGCAATCAGCGGAACGGTTCTGGATCCGAGCGGCGCGGTAGTATCCGGCGCAGACGTTCACATCATCAACCAAGATACGGGCGTCGCCAGCCGCGCGACAAAGACAGACTCCAGCGGTTCTTTCACGGCTACCTTGCTTCCGGTGGGTAACTACACCGTGAGCGTGGTCAGTCCCGGATTTCAGGAGGCCAAATTCATCAACGTAGCGGTGCGCGTGACTGAAACCACTCGCATGGAGGCAAAGCTGCGCCCGTTAGCGGTACAGGAAAAAGTTGAAGTGCAGGCGCAGGTGCAAACGGTGGATACGTCGACTGCGACCACAGGTCAGGCCATTGACTCGCGCACAATCCGCGACCTCCCGCTGGCCACGCAGAACTTCCAGCAGTTGCTCACGCTTTCGGCTGGAACAAATTCGGACTTGAACGCTTCCGCCTCTCTGGGCCGCGGCGATGTCCGCATTCAGGTGAATGGGCAGCGCGAGGACAACAATAACTACTTGATCGAAGGCATCAGCGCGTACCGACTACAACGTGGCCGAACTGACCAACACTCCGCTGCCAAGTCCCGACGTGGTGCAGGAATTCAAGGTTCAAACCAGCCTGTACGATGCCACCCAGGGACGCAACGGGGGCGGCAACATTAATGCCATCCTCAAGACTGGCACGCAAAACTTTCCACGGCAGTCTCTTCGAGTTCTTCCGCAACACCGATTTGAACGCCAATGAATGGTTCCTGAATCGCAGCCAGATCAACCTGGGGCTTCCGCAGAAACGACCTGACATCAAGCAGAATATTTTCGGCGGCAGTCTGGGAGGACCTGTCGGCAAGGATGCCAAGGGCGGCTACTTTTTCTTCAATTACCAGGGCACGCGCCAACGCAGTGGCCTTTCGCCGGGCGCCATCGTCAGCACCACACTGCCAGTGCTTCCCACTGCCGCATCGCGGGACCGCCGGCTATGCGCAGTCGCTGGTGGACTCATTTTTCCCGGGAAATGCCAACGTGACCGCGGCGTCGATCGATCCCGTGGCTCTTAAGCTTTTGAACTTCCGCAACAGCCAGTTCAACGATCCGGGCGGGTTCCTGTTCCCCAACGCCGATCGCCGCTACCGGCGGCCAGTTTGTGCTCAGCAAGGCCGGCAAATATACAGACGATCAGTTCACAGCAAATTACGATCGCGACTTTCGTGGTGGGCGGATCACATATCTCGGACGCTTCTTCTTTTCTAATTTCGAATCCGAGTTGCCGTTTGGCGCGGGTGGTCTGACCGCGACTCTGGGCGGCACCCTCAACATCGCGGACATGAACTTTCCCCTTGACCTGCCGGTGCACGACCGTTTCTTGAGCGTGGCCGAGACTCACATCTTCAGTCCCCGCCTGGTGAACGAAGCGCGAGTCGGCTACGTCCGCATCGACAATAAAGCGATTAACGAACCGATTGTGACTGTCGACGACCTGGGGATCAACCGCCCGAACAGCAATCTCTACAAAACGATTTATAAATTTACTTTTTCCACGTTTAATCTTGGACCGACGCCCGGGGCCGACCAGAGCCAGCTACAGAACAACCTGACGTTCCTGGATACGGCCAGCTATACCGCTGGGAAACATCAATTGCGCTTTGGCGGGCAGTACGATCGCGTGGCCCTGGACAAGAATTTTCCGCAGACCTTTAACGGAGAGCTGTTCTTCTTTCCCTCCGCGGCCAACCCGCTCAATCCAACCAGCCCCTGCGTTGACGGCTGCAGTGACTTTCAAAATTTCCTTCTCGGGCAGCCCGGATTTTCTTTTGGAGGCAGCGGCGTCTCCAACCACGAATATCGCATCAACGACTACGGAATTTTCTTCCAGGATGATTTCAAAGCCACTCCGAACCTGACTATCAATGCGGGTCTGCGATGGGAGTTGTTCGGGGCCGCCAAGGACAATCTGTGCCACATCGGCAACACCGTCTCGGCGCTTGTGAATCAGCAGGAGAGCGCATTTATCTATCCCAAGTGCGTCGACAAACTTGGGGTACCTGGCTTGACCGGAACCGCCAGCGACACAACGATGAACAATAACTACGCCTCCAATTGGGGGCCGAGGGTTGGCTTTGCATACGATCTATTCGGGCATCACACTACTTCCATCCGTGGCGGTTATGGAATCTTCTACGTACGCGAAGATGTTGGCACGGTCGACCAGTTGTCCTTCAGCGCGCCGATTCTTCCCATTACCACGCCCTTGGGAACTCCCGGCGACATGGCAGATATTTTTGCTTCCGGTGTAGGGCGCCTGCCAGTGGGCGGTAAGATCGATCCGGCGTACGTCCCCGTCTACTCGCACTTCCTGGGGTTTGTGGACGGGAACGGCAACCCAACCACCGATACGACAGCGCAGGCAGTGTTCGACAATGGTTTCCCGAATCCCTTCGGTGATGCCCAACATCCGGACGGAATTTTCGGTGGAAACCTGATCAACCTCTTTGGCCTGGAAGTACCGCGACACTTTGTTTCGCCAAGCACCCAGCAGTGGAACCTGAGCGTCCAGCGGGAATTACCGGGTAACTGGATACTGGAAGTCGGATACGTCGGAACCAAGGGGACGCACCTGCGTGAGACTCGCGATGCCATCCAACCCTTCGACGCCAGAACCCATCCGGTGACCGTTACAGCCATGGACGGGACCCAGTACACCATCACGCAGAATACATTCGCCAATTCGAGTGCGCGTTCCCGCGCGCTTGGTCTGGCGACAGGGAATTACCAGTTGTTCGCCAGCGATGCATGGTCGCACTACGATTCATTACAGGTCACGATGGGACACCGGTTTTCCAGAGCGCTCCACTTCCAGGCGGCGTACACCTGGTCGAAGGCTCTGGACGCCACGTCCAGCGGGAACACCGCCTTCAACACCGCCATCAACGATCAGACCGATTTGCGTGACTCCTACGGACCCTCGGACTTTAATCGCACCCACCGATTCGTGGTCAACTACGATTGGGAACTCCCGTTCCTGGCGAAAAAAGAGGGCATTGTCGGCGTACTTCTTGCGCGATGGACGCTTAGCGGAATCACGACCTTTCAATCGGGAACCCCGTTCACTGTGATCGACGCAGGCGGGGGCTCGGCGTTTGCCTTGAGCAGCCCGAACACAAGCACCGCAACTTTGAATCCGGGCTTCACCATCAATTCCGCCCAGACACATGGAGACATGCATAGCCGGATCAATCAATTCTTCGATCCCAATGCAATCAGCGGCGCGCCAACTATCGGGGTCGACGGAACCACCGGTTTTGGAAATCTCGGGCGCAACCCGTTCCATGGGCCGTTTCAGCAGAATTGGGACGTTTCTCTCGGTAAGAACTTCCGCATTACGGAGAACAAGAACTTCAAGTTCGCGGCAGATTTCTTCAACATCTGGAACCATCCGATTTTTGCCAGCCCGAACAGCATCTTCAATGGTCTGGGCTTTGGCACGATCACCAGCACAAAGGGTACGCCACGGCTAATCCAGCTTTCAGGAAGGTTCTCTTTCTAATGCGAACTACTAATGAAGACCCAACGATGAAGGACGTAAATACAAGAGCAAGCAATGCAGGGTAAAGCCGGGCAGGACACGAAGGGCCGCATTCCCATGCTCGAGCGCGACCAGGTTGCCCCCGAGCTCGGTGCTTTGTATGACGCTTTGCTGCAGCAGCGAGGCGTTGTGCCCAACATGTTCAAGACGGTCGCCAACACGCCGGCTTTGGCGTTGGGCTTTGCCGCACTGCTCAAACCGCTGCTGACGGACGGGGCATTGCCCGGCTGGTACAAGGAGTTGGTGGCTACGCGTATGTCGGTGTTGCAGGGTTCGCTTTACGCCGTGGCGGCACACTCGCTCTCAGCCAAACAGAAAGGGGCGAGGGAAGAGCATATCGTCGCTGTGAAGGCCGATTTCGAAAGCGGTCCATTCACCGAGGCCGAAAAATTAGGTTTGCGCTGTGCGGACCGGCTGCATCACTCGGCCACGCAGATTGATGACAGTTTTTATGCTAAGTTGAAGTCCGTGTATAACGATCAGCAGATTGTCGAACTAGTCGCTACCGCCTCGGTCTTTGAGTTCTTTCCGCGGTTCGTAGATGCGTTGCGGATCCCGGTCACTCCGGCAGCAGGAAATCGTTCCGCAGGACAAGACTGATTATGCGACCCCTGGCTTCACGAATGTCGGTGATGAGCGGCGAAGGCGCGCTCACCATCTATGCCCGCGCCAAGGAATTGGAGCGTACCGGGCGTTCCATCATCCATCTCGAACTGGGCGAGCCTGATTTTCATCCGGCGAAACCTGTAAATGATGCTCTGAAGGCCGCGATTGACGAAGGAAAGGACCGCTATTGTCCAGTGATCGGCCTACCGGCATTGCGTGACGCCCTGTCGGTTTACCTGCGGGAGACGCGAAACGTCAATATCTCGCCACAGAATATAGTCATCGCGCCGGGCTGCAAAATCGCGCTGTTCATGGCAATGATGGCGTTGATTGATCCGGGGGACGAAGTTCTTTACCCCGATCCAGGGTTCCCAGGCTATGCATCGATCACGCTGGGGTTGGGCGGAGTTCCGGTGCCATTCACACTTTCGGGAAAGAACCACCTGCAACCCGATCCGCAGGAAATTGCCTCGAAGATCACCTCTCGAACCAAAATTCTGATCACGAACTCTCCGGGCAATCCGACAGGGACGGTTTATACCGATGCTGTGCAGCGGCAACTGGCGGAGCTGGCGGTTCAGCACGATCTGTTGGTGCTGTCGGATGAAATTTACGCGCGCATTATTTATGGCGGTACGTATGTATCGATGATGAGCTATCCGGGAATGGAAGAACGGACGCTGATCATCGACGGATTTTCCAAGAGCTTTGCCATGACCGGGTGGCGGCTGGGATACGCGACTGCGCCCGCGCGGATGGTGCCCGCGCTTGATCTGCTTGCCGTCAATACCTACACCTGTGTGTCGGAATTCTGCCAGTATGGGGCGATTGAAGCACTGCGGGACCGCGAAGGCGCGACGCCACGCATGGTCGGAGAGTTTGCCAAACGGCGGGAACAGTTTGTTCGCGACCTGGATCGGGTTCCGGGTTTCCGTTGCGCGCCTCCGGAGGGTGCCTTCTATGCCTGGGTCGACATCTCGGAGGCGGGAGCGAGCGCCGAAGAGATTTGCCGCATCATGCTGGAAGAAGCTGGCGTGGCCGCGATTCCGGGTGCGGCGTTCGGGCCCGCAGGGTCCGAATATGTGCGTTTTTCCTTTGCATCGTCGACCGCGATTCTGAAGGAAGCCGTGGAGCGTATCTTGCGGGTGGCTTCCGTCTGGCAGCGAACTCCGGCGATATCAGCGCCATGATAAGCGGAAGAATTTTCGAATTTACGTATTTCCGGATTCTGGAGTTGAAATTCAGTAAATCCGTCAATTCGTAAACCCGTAAATCTCTTTTGATTCCATGGCCCAGGAGACTGCATGAGAATTGCATCGCCCCAGCGAATCTGGCTCCGTGTGATTGCGGTTTGCGCGCTCTCCGTGGGTGTGCTGGGTCAAGCCCGGCCGCTTCCCGGACCAGACGTGCAGCAGATCTATCAGCGACTTCTGCCACAGATCGAAAAGATTCCGATCTTCGATCATCACGCGCATCCGGGATTTGCCGACGACCCTGACGTAGACGCGATGGCTTCGCCTCCGGGAAGCGCCGCGCTCCGTACCAGAGACACGAATCCTGAACTGATTGCCGCATCCAAAGCCCTATTTGGCTATCCCTATAACGATCTTTCTCCTGACCACGCCAAGTGGCTGGTACAAAAGAAAGCTGAACTAAAGAAAGCGCAAGGGTACCGCTTATTTTTCCAACCTGCTCGACAAACTCAATATCGAGCAAGGAGTTGCCAATCGCGCCATGATGGCCGACTATCTCGATCCCAAGCGTTTCGCCTGGGTGTTTTTCGCCGATTCGTTTATGTGGCCATTCGACAACCAGCGCGAGCGCGCCCGCAACCGCGATCAGGAAGTTTACATCCCGCTGCAGGAAAAGATGCTGCACCGCTGGATGCAGCAGGAAAGCGTGGCAAAGTTGCCGGCGGACTTCGGCGGTTATCTCGCATTCGTCACGCAGGTGCTCGAAGACAACCAGAAAAAGGGCGGAATCGCCATGAAGTTCGAAGTGGCCTATTTCCGTCCGACTAAATTCGGTGACCCGACGCGTGAACAGGCGGAAGACATTTACCAGCGTTTTGTGAGCGGCGGAATTCCCAGCGAGCAGGAGTACCGCACCTTTCAGGATTATATTTTCCGTTTTCTGGTGCGCGAGGGTGGAAGGCTGCACCTACCCATCCATGTACACTCGGCCGTCGGCATCGGCGACTACTTCAGTCTGTCCGACGGAAACATCATGAATCTGGAGAATATCCTTCGCGATCCGCGTTATTCGGGCACCGTTTTCGTGATGATTCATGGAGGCTATCCTTATGAGCACCAGGCGATCTGGCTTGCGGCGATGCAGAACGTATTTCTCGATGCGTCCTTGATGGAACTGGATATGTATCCGTCGGAATTCAGGCACGTGCTCAAGGAGTGGCTGGAAACGTTTCCCGATAAAATAACTTTTGGAACGGATTCGTTTCCCTACAACGAGACGTTGGGTGCGGAAGAAAGTTACTGGCTGGGGGTGCAGTCGGCGCGCACTGCTCTGGCGGCGGCACTGGCTGAGATGATTTCCGAAGGCGAAGTCACCGAGCAGCAGGCTTTGCATTTGGCGCATGGCTATCTGCACGACAATGCGGTGGGAATATATCAGGGAAAGGTGCACTGAAATGGCGAAGGCAAAAGCGAAGCGCGTGACGAAAAGACGAAGCTTGAAATCAAGGACTGCCGGGCGCAAAACCGCAGCTCGCAGAGCGGCTGGCCGCAAAACGGCAACGAGGAGCCGGGCCGGCAAGGCCAGCAAGATGGAACTGCGTCACGTGCCATGGCAGACCGTCGAACTGGAAGACCTGAATCCACTGTTGCAGCGCCAGTTTGTGGTGGGTCACGACATCATGGTAGCTCGGGTGTTGATGAAGAAGGGTTGCATCGTCCCATTGCACAGTCATTTCAACGAGCAGTTCACCTATATCCTCGAAGGCGCATTGAAGTTCTGGATTGATGGCAAGGAGATTGTGGTGCACGCCGGCGAGGTATTGACCATCCCTCCGCACATGCCACACAGGGCCGAGGCCATGGAAGACACAGTAGATCTGGATGTATTCAATCCGCCGCGCGCCGACTGGATTAACAAAACTGATCAATACCTGCGTGGGGGCAAATAATTCATCCATCCCGTATGCTAGTACTTGAATGACTGACCAGGCTGCCTCCACGTCAAAACTGGAAACAGGCGTTTCGCAATTGCGTTGCATTGCATGCGGAGCTATGGGCGAAGACGGAGCCAAGAGCGTCCGTTGCGCTCAGTGTGGCGATCTGCTGGAAGTCGTCTATCCAGGGTGGAAATCAAGCGCCGGAATGCGCGCTGGTGGGCTTGATGCCGCCGAACTGAAAGACCTTTGGCGGCAACGACGCACTTCTTACAATCCGCTGGACGAAAGCGGTGTATGGCGCTTCCGCGAAGTTCTTCCTGCCTTGCGCGACTGGAATCACGTCATCACTCTGCGCGAAGGCAACACGCCAGTCTACGAACTCCCTGGATGCGGTCGCGCGGCGGGAGTGCAACTGTTGTACGCCAAGCACCAGGGGATGAATCCCACCGGGTCATTCAAGGACACAGGCATGACTGCGGCGGCTTCCTTTGCCCGGCAGGGAGGTTTTCGCTGGGTGGCCTGCGCCTCCACCGGCAACACATCCGCCTCAATGGCGGCCTATGCGGCCCGCGCCGGGATGCGAAGCCTGGTACTGATTCCGCAAGGCCAGATTACCTGGGGCAAACTTTCGCAGGCGCTGGATTATGGAGCCGTTACCTGCCAACTCAAGACGGACTTCGATGGCTGCATGCGCGTGCTGGACGAAGTCGTGCAGCGCATGCCGGTATATCTTCTGAACTCGATAAATCCGTACCGGCTCGAAGGTCAGAAAACCGCCGCCATCGAGTTGCTGGAACGCTTCGACTGGCAAGTGCCGGATCACGTTATCGTGCCTGGCGGCAACCTGGGGAACTCGTCAGCCCTTGGGAAGGCCTTTCTCGAGATGAAAGATCTCGATCTCATCTCCAGCCTGCCGAAACTTTCCGTGATTCAGGCTGAAGGTGCTAACGCGCTAGTGCGAACCATGCGGGAAAATGGCGGGAAGAATCTGATCTCGGTCCACGCCGAAACCATGGCCACAGCGATTCGAATCGGAAGCCCCGCCTCCTGGAAGAAAGCAGTCCGCGTGCTGGAAGCGACAGGCGGAGCCGTAGAGCAGGTGAGTGAAGTGGAAATGGCATTGGCCAAAGCGGAAATCGGTGCCGATGGCATTGGCTGCGAACCGGCCTCGGCGGTTACCCTCGCGGGATTGAAGAAGCTGGTCAAGCGGGGCTTCGTTAAGAAAAATGAATCGGTAGTGTTGATCTTGACTGGCAACCTGCTGAAGGATCCCGATTTCACCCTAAAGTTTCATCGAGGAGATTTGTTCGCCGGAACGGAGCACGAAGAAGAAGCTGTGAGTGTGCTCACGCCCCGGCAACATGCTCCCATCGTGCTTGATGCAAATGCGAACACGGTTGTAAAAGTGCTGGAACACGCCGAGAGAACCGAGCCATAACGGTTCCCACCCTCATCCGATCATGGCTGCAAAAACAAAACACGCAAAGCTGACCTCGCCTTTGGAGATTGTGCTGCCTGCAACCTCGGCGAATCTTGGTCCCGCATTCGACGCCGCGGCTCTGGCATTCAATCTCTTCCTGAAGATCAAAAGCCGGAAGACTGACGAATTTTCAATCAGCGTGAAGGGTCGCGATCAGGAAATCTGTGGCCGGATTGAGAACCATTTGATTCTGACGACGTATCGAGAGGTTTTGGAAGCGGAAGGAAAAACAGTTGTGCCTCTCGCTCTCGAAATCGATAACCAAATCCCAATTGGCAAGGGATGTGGTTCATCCGCGGCCGCGCGTCTGGCGGGAATCGCATTGGCAGTACACTTCGGAAAATTGAGATGGACAGACAGCAGGATCGTCGGAGAGGCATCCCGGCGAGAACATCATCCGGACAACGCAGCCGCATGCTGGATGGGCGGATTAGCAGTGGCGCGCATGTCAGGCGAAGGGGAAGCTCAAGTTGCTTCCGTGATTCCGAAAGGGACCTGGCCGCTGTTGCTGGTGGTTCCCGAGGAGTGGCTTTCTACCGAAGAGGCCCGGCGCGTGTTGCCGTCCCAATATTCGCGGGCGGATGCCGTCACCAATGTTCAGAACTCAATGCTGTTGTTAGCGGCGTTCGTGCAAGGCCGCCGCGATCTGCTCGCGTCCGCTCTGGAAGATCGCATGCACCAGCCATATCGGGCGGCGCTTTGTCCTCTTTTACCGGCTTTAACCAAACTGGCTGGTACTACCTCGGGCGTGCTCGGCGCAGTGCTGAGTGGGGCGGGACCCTCCGTGCTTATTTTTCTGGATGGGAAAACCGGCGCGGATCGAGCCGCAGGTCAGGTCCGCGCACATCTTCGAACGCACGGCCTGAAAGCTGAACTCATACCCACAGCCATCACGAAACAAGGAGCATGTCACGGCAAGGAGTGGATTAAGCGAGGATCCTAAAACTCCGTAGGGGGTCCTAGGCTCCGCTATTCCCGTGACGGCTACGCATCTGGTTTGCGGCCACTAGTTGGAAGAGATGCTGTTCGAAACTGAGATCAGGCTCGACTGCAAAACGGTCCGGATAAGAGACCAGGGCACTCAGAAAACTCTTGATTTCATGCTGCACATCGCGCTCCCCGGCGACGCGACCCAGGCCCGAGACGCTCGGGCGACGTTTACTGTTCTTCATGCTTCTCCTGAATTGATTCCCCCGCCTACACTCGTCCCATCTGCGAATCAGGGGAGATAATGAATACGCGGATGCGGAGAAGCTGTAAATGGCACCCTCGTGCTATTCGAAGAGTAGGGGATGATTCTCCTGGAAAGAGGCTGGCCTCCGGAAGCAAAGACGGCGGCCAGCCCTCCCTGATAGCGGATTTACTGGCGGCTAGCGGGCGGAACGATATTGTTCATCCTCAAGTACTCCACCATTTGCCCATAGTGGTCGGAGCAGTGCCCGGTGACGCCAATGCCCAATGCCAGGCGGGTCACTTTACCTTCACCGAACGGGGACTTGATGAGAGAGAGCATATTGTTCTGGTCGATGGTTAATGCCGCTTTGTGAATGTAAGTGAAAGAATCCTTCAGGTATTTCATGATGTCGGCCTTGCTCTTGACCGAGTCGGGTCCGTTCTCACCACCTGGGTCCGCAGGAGGCTTCTCATTCAGGATTGCTCCTCCCAGCATGTAGTTGACGGCGGCCACGTGTTTCAGTTGCTGGGCAAAAGTTCGGACGCCCTTGAACTCACCGCTGGTTGGCGCGAAAGAATACTTGTCCTCGGGCATGGCGTCAGCCGCGGACACGAGTTCGTTCTCTATGTTGCTTATGGAATTATTCACAACCTGACCGACGGAGTGCGGCTCCGCGGGCTTTTCCATCTGAGCCACTGCCATACAGCTGATCAATAACAACGACGCAAACGCGAAGTGAACATTCTTCATCAAGCTTCTCCTTGAGTATCTTAGTTTCGGGTGCTGTAATCGAGTGCGGTAATTTCCAGATTTGAAATCAATCGCGAACTGCTGACGGCGTCAGTTCCAGTTGGTCGGACGTCAAGCGGTGTCGGCGTACGGTGAACAAACCACCGACCAACGCCACGGCCGAACAATAAAGTGTAGCGGGGACGCCGATTCGCGTGGCCAGAGCTCCCCAAGCCGTGCTTCCCAGCGCCATGCCACCCTGCAATATCAAGCAGATACATCGACAAAGCGCGCGCACGTAAAAACGACGGACACATCGTCTGGGCCGCAATATTCAGACAGGCCAGGATCCCAATCCATGCTGTGCCGCAGACAAACAATACCAGACATAGCCAGGAAAATGTTTGGACGCGTCCGGCGGCGGAATCATAGCGGCGAAGAGAATTATGTCGAAGGAAACCAGGCCATCCACTGAAAACCGAATACGCACGCGAGGCAGCACGGCCGCGCCTGCAAGGGCGCCAAGACCAAAGAATCCAAGCAACAGGCCGTAACCGGTCGCGCCATGGGGACGGGCCAGGATTGGGAGAAGCGCGGGCAGGGAACTCGCACGCCACGCTGAAAGCTCCAGTCCGGATCAGGATCGACCGCACCAGCGGTGCGCCGCGCACATAGCGCAGCCCCGCCAAAATGGCATCGCGCACCCGGCCGGTTTCCGTCTGCTCATAGTGTGGCCGCTTCCAGCGATACAGAAAAAAGATCACGCCAAAAAAGGATAGCGGCGTTCAGCAGAAAGGCTACGCCCGAGCCGGCAGCGGCGATGACCAGGCCGCCGAGGGCCGGGCCGATGGCACGAGCGACATTGAAACCCACGGAATTCAAAGCCACTGCGGGAGCGTGATTTTCCGGGCATACAATTTCCGGCGTTATCGCCTGCCATGCCGGATCATTCATCACCGCGCCGAGTCCAAGGATGAAAGTGAATAACAAGATCATCCACGGAGTCACGTAGTTCTCAAGGGTGAGAATGCCGAGCAGTGCCGCGGCGACCACCATCCAACTTTGCGTGATGAGGAGGAAGCGCCGCCGGTCAACCATATCCGCCAATGCGCCGGCGGGGAGAATCACGAGAAATACCGGGAGCGTCGTGGCTGCGGTCACCAGGCTTACCATCAAAGGCGACATGGTGAGCTGGGTCATCAGCCAGCCCGCGCCAACGTTTTGCATCCAGGTTCCGGTGTAGGAAATGACAGCGGCGATCCAAAGTGAGCGAAAGAGCGGTTCACGCAAGGGAGCCAGCGCGGAATTTGCCTGGCGGGGAGACAGACTCGCCGGTGTCGATATTTTCGCCGCTTCGCTCATGCTTCTTCGACCATGTCAGTTCAACCACATCAGGAGATCGTCGTCGCCGCTGCGATTTGAGCGTTCTCGAACGGCCACTGCTTGCTGCGCCATGCTCGCACCATGTAAATCGCGATCCCGGTCGTGAGAATCACCAGTGCGTAACGCACCTGTCGCAAAGAGTTGGTGCGGGAAACAAGAACAAAAATGAATCCGACGGATGCCAGCAACGCGGGCAGCGGATACAGCCACATGCGGAACGGGCGAGGCAGATCGGGCCTTCGGATGCGCAACACAATCAGTCCAATCGCCTGCACCAGAAATTGCAGCGTGATGCGGATCACCACCAGGGCCGCAATCACATCGGCCAATGCCAGGAAGCAAAACAGCACCGCAACGCCGCCCAGCGCGAGCAATGACACGTAAGGGAAACGATGTTGCGGATGGACGCGCGTGAATGCCTGAAAGTAGTTGCCATCGAGCGCCGCAGCATAAGGGACGCGGGAATAACCCAGCAGCAATGAGAAAACCGATGCAAACGCAGTCCACATCACCAGGGCCGTAACCAGATTGGCCGCCCACGCTCCGTAAATCCGCTGCATAAAAACCGAGACTACGTATAAACCGCGGTTGGTTTGTCCGTTGTGCGTCATTTCCTGCCAGGGAACCACGCCCAGAATACTGATGTTCATCAAAACGTATAGACAACCCACCAGCAGAATGGATAGCAGCAGGGCACGCGGGATGGTCTTGCTGGGATCCTTTACTTCATCGCCCAGAAAACTGACGTTGTAGTAGCCCCAGTAATCGTAGGTGGCGATCAGCATGGCGGAGCCGAGTCCGAGAAAAAAATTGTGTGACAAAGTAAAAGCGCCAGGGGGAAAGCTGAAGGCGCGCGCTGCATCGAAGTGACCGAACCCGGCAACGATAATCCAACCCATGGTGACCAGAACGCCGGCGAGAAGCAGCTTGGACATCCATCCGATGCTGGTGATCTTGCGGTAGAGCAGTCCGACCGCGAGCATCACAATCCCGATCGCGACGAAGGTTGCTCCGGACATCAGCCAGCGCACCTGCAGAGTCCCCAGCACGGGCAAGTGAAGCGCCCAGGTGTGGTCAGCGTATTGATGTTCGAGTCCGGGCCAGAAATAGGACGCATAACCCGCCAGCCCGATGGCGCCTGACGCCACTGATAGAGGCGCACTGAAAGAAAGCTGCCAGATAAAAAGAAAAGAGATCAGCCGGCCAAGCCGGCGGGACCCGTAAATCTCGCGCAAGTAACGATACGATCCGCCCGACCCGGGCATGGCCGCTCCCAGTTCCGCCCACACCAGGCCGTCGCACATGGCAAAGACCGCGCCCAAAATCCAACCAAGCATGGCCTGTGGACCACCCATGGCGCTGATGATCAACGGCATGGTGATGAACGGCCCCACCCCGATCATGTCGATCATGTTCAGAGCAGTCGCGCTACCGACACCGATTCCGCGAATGAGAGTCGGGGGTGTGCCGAGTGGTCCCTCGTTGGCCGGGACTTGGTCGTCGGTCGTTGGTCGTTGGTCGTTGGCCTTAGTCATACGCGGCTTTCCAAGAATGTTTCATTTGCTGCGGAAGCTGGTCTGCCGATCGCATCCAATGTCACACTCAACGAAACGGGGCCAACGACCACGAGCCAACGACCAACGACGCGTTTTAATCATGTCCCGCGCTCAGCAAATTCACGTACAACCGAATCGCTCCGGGCACGCCGGCCGGCAACTGACGGAAGAACGCGTAGCCGGCATAAATGTATGTGCCCTTGCCGTACTGCGCTCGCAGGAGTCCGCCCTTAAGAGCAGGCTCCCCAGGATCATGGGATGACAGCAGAGGCTTGAAATGACCGTCCCACTGCTCTGCAAAATACAAACCTCGCTCCTGCACCCATCCGTCGAAATCTCGCTGCGTAATCTGGTTGGGATAATGAAACACGCTGTCGTCCGGTGCGAGAATTTCTACTGGAGCTTCTTCGACGGAAACTCTGCTGCGGCTGAGTTGCAGCGGGAACGGCGTGGAGTGGCCGCTGTTGAAGTCGCCGACACTGGCGTTGTACTGCACAATCAATGTGCCCCCGGCCGAAACAAAATCCAGAAGCTTCTTGTTGTTGGCCGCGACATCTTTCTGGGTGTCATAAGCGCGGATGCCGAGAACGATAGTTCCGTAGTCAGAGAGATTTTCACTCGCAAGTTTCTCCGCTGGAATCACCGTCGTATTGATTCCAATCTGCTGCAACACGGTGGGAATTTCGTCCCCTGCGCCCGGGATGTAGGCGACCTTCAAATCTTTGGGAATCTTCACATCCACAATACTTACGCGCTGCACCGCGGGCTGGTAGTAGTACGCGCTGGCGAGGTCTTCTCGTGTCACGAGCGTGTAGCCTTCGCTGTAGGTTTTGCCTCCCGCGGCCAGCACAGCGCGAATCTGGGTGTGTCCTTCCTTCAGGCTTCCAGGGACGACTTTGAATTCGAAGTGTTGTTTGTCGCCGCGCTGTCGCAATTCAACCGGAATTTCTTTCGGGTCAATCTGCCAGCCTGCGGGTGCTTCAAGGTGAAGGCTGCCCTTCGGCGCTCCAGTAAGGTTCGAAGCTCACGCCAACTTTCACGGTTCGTCCGGAACCGTTCGCGATCGGAATCACCTGCTCACCCGGCTCCAGTTCAACCGAGAAAACCGGCGTGATCGCCAGCACGCGCTTTTGCTCCGCACCCTTCTCATCCGCAAAAGCGAGCTAAAACCGGCGTAGAGACTTCAGGCAGGGCCATGTGTGTGCCAGCCGCTGGCACAGCGCGAAGATGCGAATCGAGCTCGGGTACGTCGTATTGGGCTACAACACGGAGCGGCGGAGGAGCAAACGGCACCGTCTCGTACCGTGGCTCATCTACGATATATTTCGCGTCCCGCTCTGGATCATCACGGTGCAAGGCTGGACGCGTTGGAGCGGCAGTCGCCGGTAATTGCGTTTGAAACTCAGTTTGAAAATCCTGGCCGGGGGCGATGGCAGGCAGGTGTTCCTTGGTCTCTTTGTCGAGAGCCAGAGTGCGAAGTTGCAACGGATGGGCAGATCCGTTGTGAAGTTTTACCTGAACGGTGAACTTCTGGCCTGGCGAAATCGACGCTAGCGGACCCATGCCCGGGCTTTTGGTCGACGGGTGCTTGCGGAGAAGTCAGAAATGCCTGCAGGGAAACATTCAGGGCCAGGTTAAGTGCAATCCTGGCCTGTTGTTCCTTCTCCCGGAGTCGCGCAAGAACTTCCTGCTTTTGACCATTGTTGCTAACTTCATTTTCAAGACGGGAGATGCGAGTCGATCACCGACAGCAGCGGCGCAGCCGCGCCGGCCGGATCTTTTTCGGCTAGACTCTCGGGCCTCCCCAACCTTACTGGCGATGTTCGCCAAGTCATGCGAACCTGCGGCACTGATGTTCGGCGCCAATCCTTCCCATCGGATATCAATCCCATCAAAGAAATCTTTTTCGTGACCGTCTTTATCTGCGGCCGATGGCACAACCGAATCCAGCAGCTTGTAGTAGGTGTAACGATCTCCGGGTTCGACCGACCAGCCTCCGGCTCCCTGCGAAAGCTGGTGCCGCAATCCGTCCATTGCGAACTTGATATACGACGTATGCAATAGCGGATTTGTCTGGCCGGTATTCAGTCTGACCGTGTAATTTTCCGCGGGGCATGAGGTGGCTCCGAACCCGCACACGTTTCCGATGTATAAGTTTTTTTGGCTTGCCAGGGTTGCAAGCCTTCCTTGATCTGATCAGGAAACCGGTTGGGATCGGCGGCGGCCCGAAATGCTTCTTTGGTGAGAATTGCGGATGCCTGATGATGACCGTGTCCGTCACGATCGGTTCCGGAGAAGCGTGCGACCAGAACATCCGGCCGAAAGGTTCGAATGACCCGGACCATGTCGCCGAGCGCGATGTCATGACCGCCCCACTTTTGAAATGTTTCGTCGGGATTCTTCGAGTAACCGAAATCCGCCACGGGCTGAATCGTTGCTCCACGCCGTAATAGCGATCGGAGGCTGTCAGCTCCAGAGAACGCAGCACCCCCAACACGTCGAACAAGTTGCTTCCAACCTTATTCTGGCCGCCTTCACCTCGAGTCAGAGTCATCAACAGTGTGGTCACGCCATGGCCGCGAGACTCCAGCGTCAACATGCCGCCGTCTTCGTCATCAGGATGCGCCGTGGTTTGCATCAGACGAGCGGTGGTTTGCAGACGGATGAGCATTTGCTTCAGTCCGTCGACGCCTGTATCCACGGGCAGAGGATCGACGGGGTCAGCCCCGACTACAGGAGTCTCGGCCAGCACGGGTGACGCGCCAAAACACAAAGCCAGGCAAAGACCGAGAATCCAATATGTCCAGACGTTGTTCAGGGACGGAACGCGAGCAGTCCGAAGGACTGAAGTTTCGTGTCGGGCAAGTTTCATACGTATGGGATTGCAATGCTCGAAGATGGGAGACAAGATTTTTCCTGAAGTTCCGTGGTGATCGTGTCCCTCTTTAATATTGACTGTGAGGGAGGCGAACAGTTAGCCGCCTTGGGCTACATCCTACCTGAGTCAGTGGTTTTGTGGCGTGGTGGTGGGCTGAACCGCCTGCTGGCATGTGTGCGCTGCGGTTAGCAACTCGTCAAACTGGCGGTCATTGTGCAGACCCCTCAGTAAAGGGTCGGAGAGCAGGTTAGAGTAAGCGCAGTAATTCTGTTCGATGGCGTTCCTGAGCATGCGGAAGGCGGCGTCTTTCTTACCGCAGTAGGCGAAAATCGCTCCTTGATAATAAGAAAGCTCGGGATCGGGATCGGAAGGACCATTCGTCTCCGCCTCATGAGCCAGGCGGTCGAGTTCGGAGGGAGGCCGCAGTCCTACGCAGGCTTCCATCAGATCGCGATGATAGTGCGGGCTGTTGGACATGCGCTTCACCGCGTCACGAACCTGCGACACTCTGCCCTCTCGTAGCAGAAGAGAAGGCGTAATGTAGTTTGCCCATTCAGAGCCCGCATCGAGCTGAATAAAATCGTAGGCCCTTTCGAACTTACCCAGCTCCATAAAGGCCCAGGCACAGGAGCGGAACTGATAATTTCCCGGAGCCAGGGTGAGCGCAGTCGTCGCATTGACGTGTCGATTCTTCCAGCATGCCCGGCGTAGCGTTGGACATAGCCCAGAGTGAAATGCGCCTGCGCATTTTCCGGACGGCGTTTCACCATGCGCTACCGCCGATTCGTAAGCCTTTGCCAACTCACCCCGGTCGACGCGGTTGACGATCAGTTGCGAAGCGGCGGCGATGAGGTTCGGGTCCAGAGCCAGCGCACGTTCCAGAGCGGTATTCGAGTGCTGGAACATCTGCTCCCCACCGCTCGAATAGGTGGCGTCAAAGTAATAGCGTTGGCCAATCTCGGCCCACGCCGGGGCATACTTCGGATCGAGTTCCACAGCGCTTTCCAATGATCGGATGGCTTCTCGATTGGGAGCGGGATCACGGGATGCGGCTACGCTGCGCAAATAAAGGTCGTAGGCTTGCTGATTGTTCGGTCTGGTGCTGGTCTCCAAAAATCCGGCAGCCGCACCCAAAATGGGCAGTAAGCCAGTGCGAACCTGCTTGCCGAGCAGCTGTTGCAGGCCAATCAGGTCCTGCGTAGACCCGTTGAGACTGGTTTGCCACAAGACCCGGTTACTGCCGGTCTCAACCGCCTGCAGTGTGACCAGTAAGCGCGTGCCTTGTTTTATGAAATGTCCAGTGACCACGTTGCCGACGTGCAGCTCACGGCCGACTTTCTGCGCATCCATGTCAGCGCCCGTGTACTTGGCTGTCACATTCGAGGGACGAACATCCAGACTGCGCGAGTAGGTGAGTACGTTGGCGACTTCATCGGCCAATGCGAAGCGAAGGTAGTCAACGCTGAAATCGCCGTTCAGATTGGTCAGGGGCAGCACTGCAATGGCATTGTTGGCCGTCGTCGATACGACTCCGGTGCGATGTTTGAACCACCATATTCCCACCGCGATCAGTACGGTCAGCAGCAAGGCCGTGATTCCCAACAGAAGATAGATTTGGGACTTGCTTCCGCTCTCGAAGGTCTTGGTCGTCGCTACCCGCAAGCGCGAGCTCTCGCGAGCGCCCGCACGGGTCAGACCCGATTCAGTTTCTTTTCTCAGATGCTGCAGTGCGGCCTTCATCTCGGCTGCAGTTGCGTAGCGTTTGCTGCGCTCCTTCTCCATCGCCTTCCCGATAATTCCTTCCAGCTCGCGGGGAAGCGTCGGGTTCAGCGTCAGCGGTGATGGCGGCTTGGTGTGAAGAACGGCGTCGAGCGTGGTAACGACGTTGTTGCCGCTGAAAGGTTTTTTCCCTGTGGCCATTTCATACAGCACGACCCCGAAGGAAAAAAGATCAGTGCGGGCGTCGAGTTCCTCGCTCCGTGCCTGTTCAGGAGACATGTAGACCGCGGTTCCCGGAATCACACCGACTGCGGTCAGCGAGTCTTCTACCGGGGTTTCTTCGCTGGTTCCGAGCTTTTCGTCGCGCAACAGTTTCGCGAGCCCGAAGTCCAGAACTTTCGTCTGGCCACTGGTGGTGAGGAAGATATTGGCCGGCTTGATGTCGCGGTGAATGATGCCTTTCGCGTGGGAAGCGGACAGCGCGTCAGCGACCTGTACTCCGACGTCGAGCAGATCGTCCAGTTCCATGGCCTTGCCACGTATGCGCTGCTTCAGGCTCTCCCCTTCGAGCTTCTCCATGACGATGAAGGGATGGCCGTTATGATCCTCGACTTCGAAGATGGTGCAGATGGATGGGTGGTTCAGCAAAGACGCGGCCCGAGCCTCGCGCTCGAACCGTTCCATGGCTTTCGCATCGCCGGTGAGATTGTCGGGAAGAAATTTGATGGCTACGTGGCGTCCCAGCCGGGTATCCTCGGCCTCATAGACGACGCCCATTCCGCCGCCACCCAGTTTTCCCAGAATTCGATAGTGGGAAATCGTCTGGCCGATCAAGGTTGTGCCGCTCGAACTTTGGCCGGACGTTTGGCTACTCATGCCGAAGCTAAGCCCCTGTAGGCGGTAATGTTAGGCCGTGGGTCGTATCTGGTCAACCCTTTGAAGGGCAAACAGTAGCGCCGGCGTCGCCACCGGCTGTCTGGCGGGCTTCCTGACCACCCCTCGGGCCGGCAAGACGCCGGCGCTACGCTATAATCCCACCACTTATGGCACTTTCCCCGGGAACTAAACTAGGACCTTACGAAATCCAGTCACTGCTTGGCGCGGGCGGAATGGGCGAAGTTTATCGCGCCAAGGACGCCCGGCTGGATCGAATCGTGGCCATCAAGGTCCTGCCTGCATCTTTTTCTTCGGACCATGACCGCATGCAGCGCTTTGCGCAGGAAGCTCGGGCGGCAGCGGCACTCAACCATCCCAACATTCTTTCGATCTTCGACATCGGGGAGGAGAACAGCTCTCCCTATGTAGTCTCCGAATTGCTGGAGGGTGAAACGCTGCGCGAACGGTTGCGGAGCGGAGCGCTCTCTACCCGCAAAGCAATCGACTACGGATTGCAGGTGGCGCGTGGACTGGCGGCCGCGCACGAGAAGGGAATCGTGCACCGCGACTTGAAGCCGGAAAACCTGTTTGTTACCAGCGACGGTCGAGTGAAGATTCTGGATTTCGGTTTGGCGAAACTGATCCGGCCGGAAGCCGAAAGCAGTGGAGATGCACTGACAGTTCATGCGGTGACGGAACCCGGTCTCATTGTTGGGACGGCAGGTTATATGTCGCCCGAGCAGGTGCGAGGACAAGTCGCCGACCCCCGCGCCGACATCTTTGCCTTTGGCGCGATTCTCTACGAGATGATTTCCGGCAAACGCGCCTTCCACGGCGAAACCTCCGCCGACACCATGAGCGCGATTCTGAAGGAAGAAGTACCTGAACTTTCCGAGACCGCCCGCAATGTTCCGGCTGCGCTCGAACGAATCGTGCGGCACTGCCTGGAGAAAAATCCTTCGCAGCGTTTCCATTCGGCAGGCGACGTGGCTTTCGACCTGGAATCATTAACCGAAATCTCTGCGACCGGCAGCAAATCCGGCGCCCAGGCAGCGGTGGCGCAGGCAAAAGGTGAAGAATCACGACGGAAGCTGGTGGGGATAGCTGCGATCGTCGCGTTGTCGGCAGCGATGATTGGTCTGGGCTGGTGGTTAGGGAGAGGCCGCGGAGCTGCGCCTCCGGCTGAGTATCAGCAGATCACATTCCGCACCGGTTCGATCGGGAACGCCCGGTTCACTCCCGATGGCAGCATTGTTTACGACGCTGCCTGGGACAGTGGAGAAAGGCAGTTGTATCTCGCCCGCACGGATGACAATGGCGCTCGCGAACTGGGGATGAAGGATGCGACCCTGCTTTCCATTTCGAAGAAGGGTGAACTTGCCATCCGGCTCAACACGGTAAATTTAGGTGGCTATGCCCGGTCGGGAACACTGGCCCGGGTGCCGCTGAGCGGAGGAACACCCCGGGAAGTATTGGAGAATGTTGGAGACGCAGATTGGGCTGTGGACGGCGAAAACATGGCGGTAGTCCGATTCGTCCCGGAGAACAGCCACTGGCGCCTTGAATATCCGATTGGCAAGGTTTTATTGGACACCATTAACTGGATCAGTAATCCGAAAATCTCTCCAGACGGTAAGTTGGTGGCGTTCGCTGATCACGAAAATACCGACGGCGATGACGAAGGTTCCGTGGCGGTGATTGACTTGGACGGCCACGAGAAGAAACTTGCGTCGGGGTTTGTTTCGCTGGAAGGGGTCGAATGGTCAAACGTTGGCGATGAACTCTGGTTTACCGCCACCCGTATGGGCAGCGCGGAAAATCTTCACGGGGTCACCTTGGCCGGCAAGGAGCGGTCGATCACCAACGTCCCAGGAGGCATGTGGCTCCAGGATGAGCACGATGGACTGGTGCTAATGGTGTCACACCAGATTCGTATCGGGATTCGAGGCCTGGCGCCGGGAGCGAAAGAGGAGCGTGAACTGGGATGGCTCGGCTGGTCGATCATGAGGGACATTAGCCGCGACGGCAAAAAGGTTTTGTTCGAAGAAGATGGAGATGGTGGCGGGCCAAGCTATACCGTCTTCATACGCGATACTGACGGTTCGCCACCGGTTCGGATTGGGACCGGCACGGGCGAGGCGATTTCGCCGGATAACAAATGGGTCATTACGAGACCTGCCAAGTCGGGTGCGCTGTACTTGGTTCCGACCGGCGCAGGTGAAGCGCGGCAGTTGACCCATGACAACATAAGCTACGGCTCAGTTCGTTATTTTCCGGACGGCAAACAGTTGCTGGCCGATGGAATTGAAGCGGGCCATGGAGCCCGGGACTACCTGATTGATCTCGGAACTGGCAATGCCAAGCCCGTCACGCCCGAAGGCGTCGTAGGTACTCGTCTGTCCCCTGATGGTCGCAGTGTCCCGGTGCTTGGACCTGATGGCAAGTGGAGCATTTGGGTGCTTGACGGAGGTGCGGCTCGTCCGATTCCGGACCTGGACTCGAAGTACCGCGTGGCGGGCTGGACTCCGGATGGCGCTTCTGTGTATGCGTTCTCCAGCAAACAGGGTGAGCGGACGGCCCTAGTCTACCGGGTGAACATAGCTACCGGGAAGATGGAATTATGGAAGACCCTTGGCGAGGGTGTGCCGACTGGATCTGCCGGATTGGGCTCGCCGCGCTTCTCAAACGACGGAAGCGCGTACGCGTATGTGTATTCCCAAGTCCTGTCGCACGCATACGTAGTGAAGGGACTGCAGTAGAAAGTTTTGATAGTGCCCCGTCCAAGCTCCGCTTGGGCGGGTTTTTGATTTGATCTTCAGTTAATGGTAGAAGCCTGCCGACGAGCCGACCCACTCCATGTTTCGATTGTGATCCACACCCATCATCAGACCGCGGCCCATGCGGATGATGGTCATCACCGGCAGCAGCTCATCCAGCCATATGTACATGATGCGCACTTCGGCTTTGTTTGGTCCGAATGGAGTTTCTATGACCGGTTCGAAAGTACATCCGCTCCTGCAAGATGTATTGAGAGCGTTTCTCTTTGGGAATGGCGGCCAGATCCTGCGCCGTGAGATTGATAACCACGCCCAGACCGGCAAATGAGAATAGAGGCTTGAGAACATAATTTTCCAGGTCCTTCGGAATCTGCTCCACGCGATCCAGAAACCATGTCTTGGGCATGCATTCGTGGCGCAGATAGGGCAGCGAAAATTTGCTCATGCGGAAAAACCAGTTGGGATGTCCTGCCCACTCCACTTCGATATCTTCGTTGAGTTGGAAAGACGTTTTCAGGTTTTTGCGAACCATCTCGTCGACGATGGCGCGGTTGTAAATGCGCAGGATTGGGACGCGTTTGCCGCCGTCTTCATAGAACAGGAATTTGCCCACCTTCTTGACGTCAGTGATTGAGACCGTCTTTATGCCGAGCAGTTTCTCCGTCAGCAGAAAATCCGGCAACGTCTTCTGGTGGAGCGGATCGATCTCCATCAGGATGACGTGCTTCGGATCGTGATCCGCAACGATGGCTCGCCGCAGCAGTTTCTTGTAGCTCTCCCAATTCAAGCCACCCAGCAGATACTGCAGTTTCGGATCGAGACCGAAAACTTCTCCATAGGCCTGCGAGAGCATTGCCTGGTAAGCGTAAAGAGAAGGGAAGCCCTGCAACTCCACTAGTTTCGGCTGCAGCTTGCCTGATTGATCTCGCATCAGGCCAAAATCCACCTGGATGAACAGTGGGCGCGGAGATTCCCGTGGAACTTTGAACTGCTCCGGAATCGCATCTGAAGACGCTTTGCGGTATTCGATACTGTTGAGCTGATGGATCAATTCTTTACCGTAATCGCACATCTGGTCCAGAAGTGGCTTTGGCAGAAAGACCGGCGTTTCGCAAACACGGAACTTCACCGGAGTTCCACAGCGCTCCTCCATCAGCTTGAGCAGGCGCTGATATTTTTCCGGAGTGAAGTTCGCGTTGAACTGCTGTCGAAAGGCGGGAATCATGATTAGGCTGACGTAACTACGAACCGCGTGGGGACAGCCGCCCTCGGCTGTCCGGCGAAGCGACGCTCCGCTTGTTTTTGCTCACGATAAAATCTGTCGAGCGATGCTCGACCGGACAGCCGAGGGCGGCTGTCCCCACGTAATCGCTGGTGACCACTACGCCTCGAGCAAGAACTGGCCGCTCCGCATGATCTGCGCTCCATCCACCCATATATCGAAATTCCTGCCGACCACGTCGATATGCGTCGACGAGTACCACTGCGCTCCGGTATGCGCGCCGTAGGGATTTCCGAACGCGATGTGGACGCCTGGATATTTCTCATCCTGCAGAATCTGCCCGATCACGTCTTTTAATTCGATGTTCGTACCGATGGCAAATTCACCCACGCGATCGCTGTTTTCATCAGTGTGGGTGTATCGCCAAAAGTCGTCTTGCAACTCGCGGTTCGCAGAATGGGCCTCGGTCAGGCGATTGCCCTTCACCTGAATCGTCAGGGGATTTTCACGCAGGCTGCCAAATTTCGCGCACAGCCAATCGCCCACGACGCCATCGATCACAAATGTTCCATTGACCTCGCCCGGAGTGGTAAACACTTCGCCGCCCGGCAAATTGCCCCATTTGTCGGGGCTGATGATGCCGCTGGTCTTGAGCCAGCGGTATTCGGGATTCAGGTCCGCGGTCAAGATCTGTCCCGGCGGAGGTTTTGGCTCGCACCTGCTTGGCGCGTCGCACTATCTCCACAACTTTGGTGCTGATGCGATCAACTTTCAGGAAGTCCGCCCGCATGCCTTCGAGCATGATCTGCCGGTTGATATTCACCATGTGCGCATGACGAATCTTGCGGCGGTTGACGACGTCCGTCATCTGCATCCGCGAGCGCAGTTCGTTCGCCTGCGCCTGCACTGCAAAAATGCTGACCTGGCTGGTCTCGAGATCATCGACTATTTCAAGCGGCAGGTCGGTGAGCGGCCGAGGCGCAAGTTCTTCCAGAACCCAGGCCCGATAAGGAGCGCCCACACTCTCCAGTTCGTGAACCAGGCTGGCGGCGATTTCCCTGGTCGCCTCATCGGTGATGACCGTGACCTTCTCGCCCGGCTGGATGCGCAGGCATACGTTCACCGCATTGCGGGCGCCGGGAGTAAGTTCAGGATCAAACGATAGCGTGCTGAGCTGGCGGTTGGCTTGACTGACAGGGAAGTTCATTACCCTGCTTTTCTTGCGGGAGCTTGGGCCTCCGTCTCGGCCAGACCCACTTCCGTCTCTTCAATAATGTAGTCTACGACTTTTTTCAGGTCGCCGGTCTCACGAAATACGCGCAACTGGCGGTCGGCGCCCGTTCCGGTTTCCAGAATCTCGTGAATGTAGTTAATCTCCTCGCGGGAATCGAGTTCGTCCACCACATCGTCCACGAATTCGAGATACTCGAGCACCAGTTCGCGGGCCGGAACTTCCGTCTGCTTGCCGAAATCGATGAGCTTGCCTTCCAGCCCGTAACGCGAAGCGCGCCACTTGTTTTCCATAATCAAGGCGCGGCGGTAGAGGCGGAATCCCTGGTTGGCGGAGTAGAGCTTGTACAGCTTCGCGATCGTGGCCTGGATGAGCGCAGCCAGCGCGATGGTTTCGTCCACCCGCATGGGAATGTCGCACACCCGGAATTCCAGCGTGTTGAAAAATGGATGCGGACGAATATCCCACCAGATTTTTTTGGCGTTGTCGATGCAGTTGGTCTTGATCAGCAGCTTGATGAAATTCTCGTACTCGCCCCAGCTGGGAAAATAATCCGGAATATTGGTGCGCGGAAACTTGTCGAAGACTTTGCAACGATACGATTTCAGGCCTGTATCCATTCCCAGCCAGAACGGAGAATTTGTGGATAGCGCCAGAATGTGCGGCAGAAAATAGCGCGCATGATTCATCAACTGGATCGCGGTTTCGCGGTCTTCCACGCCGATGTGAACATGCAGTCCGAAAATCAGATTGGCCCGCGCCACCAGTTGCAGATCCTCAACAATGTTCTTGTAGCGGATGTCCTCGGTGATCTCCTGCACTCGCCAGTCGGCGAAAGGATGGGTCGCGGCCGATGCCAGGCGCAGACCATTCTCCTTGGCCAGCGCGATCATGTCGCGGCGAAGCTTCTTGACCTCTTCTTTGGCTTCCTTGATATTCCCGCAAACCGAGGTTCCGACTTCGACCACCGACTGGTGCATCTCAGCCTTGACCCGCTCCTGCAAAAGCAGCTTGCCCTTCTCGATGATTTCGGCGTGAATATGCGAGCGCAGATCGCGGGAGACCGGATCGACGGTCTGATATTCCTCTTCAATGCCGATTGTGAAAGTCGGAAGCATGATTACCGCTGTCCTTCCAGGGGAACGCTTGCGCCAGCCTGATTGCAGCAGCGCAAAAGCGGGGACTAGTATAGCAACCCGTTCGGAAACCCGAAGAGCTATCCGTCGTTTACCTCTGCGCTCTCTGTGGCCTTCTTTGCATCCTTTGCGATCTTTGCGGTTAACGATTTTGACCGCAAAGGAATGCAACGTAAAGGAACATCGTTACACTTTCGGTTTCTTTTTAATGGAAGCTCTGGCTCTTGGAGTTGCGGCTCCAGCCAGAAACGAAGCCCAGTGCAATTCTTTTGCCGGGTTCTCATCGCTAAGAGCTTTCTCTACAGCCATTTCCGCGACGGCATTGACGATCCAATCGAAATTCTCCTGACCTACGGAATGGACATCAGCGTCTGGAGCGGGGTTGAGAAAGTCGATCGCGTACGGAATCCCGTCTTCGACGGCGAACTCCACCGTGTTCAGGTCATAACCCAGCGCCCGGCAGAGGGTCTGGGCATCTTTCACGACCCTGGCGAGTAGCGCGGGGTCGGTCGGAGGAGGGCTTTTCACATAGCGCTCGTGAAACGGGGCCCTCGGATCGTAGTGCATGACATGCACTTTTTCCTGCCCGACTACATAGCAGCGAAAATATTCTTTGAATTCAACGCCATGCTGCAAAGTCATGCACAGGTCGCCGGTCTGGTTGTAATGATGGAAAAACTCATCGGGCGAATGGACCTTGTACACATGCTTCCAACCTCCGCCGGAGTAAGGCTTCAGGAAGGCAGGGAAGCCGACGTAATCAAAAATCTCTTCCCAGTTCAGCGGATAAATAAAGTTGCGCATGGACTGGTCCGTCGTTCCTTCAGGATGCTTTGGTGCGGCAATATAACTGTGGGCGGGATCGCGACGCCGATCTTCGATGCCAGAGCATAGTTGAAAAACTTGTCGTCGGCTGTCCACCAGAACGGATTGTTAATGACGATCGTTCCGGTGAGCACGGCATTTTTCAGATAGGCGCGATAAAACGGAATGTCCTGCGAAATGCGGTCGATGATCACGCGATAGCCGCTGGGATCAGCCATTTTCACTCCGCCCAGTTTGACGAACTCCGCAGTCACGCCTTCGACCTTCATGCTGTTGATGTTCTCCACCAGCGCAGGCGGAAAGGTATTTTCCATGCCGAACATAATGCCGATCTTCTTCACGGTCACCTCACTCATATTCTGAGATTCGCTGGTCCATCCCCGAGCCAATGTCATCCTGAGCGGAGTGGCTGCTTCGCTATGCGAAGCAGTCGCGCAGTCGAAGGATCTCTACCAACTCGTTTCTCTGGCTAGCGCCGTGTTCCGACGGCTGGGTGGCGCGTCTCCGCGAACCGTGCCGAGGGCCGGACGCCCTCCAGACAGCTGGCGAGACGCCGACGCTCCACGCACGTCACGAAAAATATTTTACCGCCATTCTTCGCCACAGCGGCCAGTCATGCTTGGAGTTATCTCCCCAGACATCCAGCCAATGTGGAATGCCTTTGGCATTCAGAATCGCTGAAAACTTCATGTTCTGATCCAGACAAATATCCCAATCGGCCGATCCCAGAACGATATTCATTTTGCGGTAGCGGCTCAGAAACCAGTCGTCGTTCATGTGCGGCAGGAAATCCGGCGGACAATTGAAATAGCAGTCGTCGTCGTAATAGCCATCCAGAAACTGGTGGATATCGAAGGCGCCGCTCATGCTCACGCAATAGGTCACCACATCGGGATGCTTAAGCGAAAAATTCACGGCATGATAGCCGCCGAAACTGCAACCGGTTACCGCCAAACCCGACGCCTGGTTCTTCCATCGCAGGAAGGGAAGCATCTCGTGCAGAATATATCGCTCATACTGCAGATGCCGCATCACACGCACCCGGGGATGAACGACCCTGTTGTACCAACTCTCCGTGTCGACAGCATCCGGGCAGAAAACCTGCAATTCTCCCGCCTCAATTTTGGGCGCCAGCACGCCGATCATGTCGCGGTCTTCGTATTCAAAAAACCTTCCCATTGACGTGGGAAACACCAGCAACGGAGTGCCCGCATGTCCAAAGACCAGTACTTCCATGTCGCGCTGCAGTTCGGAGCTGTATCCCTTGAAATATTCGCGGTTCATGACAGATCCCATGGCAACCGAAATGAATGCGGCGAGTATCTTACATGATCACGTCAGCATGATCGCGTTAAGCCATCCAGTCACCTTCTTATTCTTATGAGCGTTCATTTAGAATAAAAATCTTCTCCGTTATGAATGTCGCGCAGTCATGAACGTCGCGGGTTTGAAATCAATCACTCGTCGCGCTCCATTTATCCTTGCCAGCTTGCTGGTTGTGGCGGTTCTGGCGTTTGCCGGCGTAAACCGTTTGGTCACCCGCTTTCACGAGCAGGAGAAAGCGCTCGCCCGCCATTTGTACGAACGTGGTATCCGGGCACAAGGCGCCAACAATCCGGATGCCGCAATAAGCGATTTTCGAGCGGCGCTCAGCTACGGTCACGATAATTCTCAATACCAACTCAGCCTGGCGCGCGCTTTGCGGGACACCGGGCGAACCGCCGAAGCCGAAACCTATCTCATCAGTCTCTGGGAGCGCGCGCCACAGGAAGGGCCGGTAAATCTGGCTTTAGGAAGGCTGTTTGCTCGCGAGCAGCAATTCGATAAGTCCGTCCAGTATTACCACAATGCGATCTACGGTTTTTGGTCAAACGATGCTGACGTAAAACGGCGAGACACCGCAATTTGAATTGATCGAATTTCTTTTGCAACACAAGGCTTATCCGCAGGCACAGGCAGAGCTGATCACCATGGCCTCACGGTTGCCTGCTGACCCCGCGACTGCGGCTACGAGTGGCGGATCTGTTCTTGCGGGCGCAGGACTACGAGCACGCGTTAGCGCAATATGAGGAGGTGTTGCGAGGTGATCATTCCAGTCGTGCCGCTTTGTACGGAGCCGGGTTCGCTGCCTTCCAGCTGGGGCATCACAGGACGGCTGAAGGTTATTTGCAGAATGCGGTGCGATCCGATCCTGACAATTCACAAGCCCGACAGTTGCTGGAGAAGGATACGCAGATACTGCACTCAGATCCTTTTGCCCGACATATTTCCGATGCGGAGCGTCTGCAGCGCATGCGCTCGGCGTTCCAGGTTGCCGGAGAGCGACTGGATAATTGCGCGAAGAGCAAGGCGATTGACCTGAGCCCGACGTCGCCAGCCTCCGGATTGCCATTATTGAAGACGCGATGGCTGACAATGAAACCAAAACTGGAAAGCTTGCGCCGTCCTGGTGACGGCGGAGCATTAGACTCGGTAATGGACCTTGTCTACGAGATCGAGCAGCAGACTCAAGCGGTGTGCGGAAATCCAGAAGGGCCGGACCAGGTCCTGCTGCTTCTTTCGCAGGATCGCGCGCGGAGCGGAGAAATGACGCCGGGCACTCCTATCGGGTTAGAAGCAGACCTCCGAACCCCAGCTCCAGTGGATAGCACCGGCCGTAAGCGTCCGGACCGATCCTGGCTCACTCTCAGTACAACTCGTGAAGAGCGTTTTTTCCTGGCGCTCGCAGTGTTCATTGGTGTGTTTTCAGGACTGGCGGTTGTATGTTTTCGTCTAGCGATTGATTGGACGAAAATCTGGTTGCTCGGACCAGTGCCGGAACCTCACAGTTGGCGTCTGATTGCCGCTCCCGCGCTGACCAGTCTGGTCGTGGCCATTCTGGTCATCCATGTTTTCCCGCTGGTGCGCGGCAGCGGCGTGAACCAGACGAAGGCCGCTCTCTACATCTATAACGGCTACATTCCGTTTCGCACCGCGATAGGTAAATTCATTACCGCCGCCCTGGCCATCGGCTCGGGACAATCGCTCGGGACCGGAGGATCCGTCACTGCAAATTGGCGCCAGCCTTGCTTCCGCGCTTGGCAGGCGGCTCGATCTTTCCCGCGAACGTTTGCGCCTGATGGCTCCGGTGGGCGCAGCGGCGGGATTGGCAGCGGCTTTCAACGCTCCAATCTCGGCTGTGCTGTTTGTCATTGAAGAAGTCATCGGCCGTTGGAGCGCGGGCATTCTCGGTTCGGTTGTCCTGTCGGCGGTATCGAGCGTTGTAGTAGTGCGCTGGTTTCTCGGTTCGGAACCTTTGTTTCGCATCCCGGCGGTTGGGCTCATGCGGCCCACCGAGTTGATGGCATACGCCGTGTTGGGAATCATCGGGGGAATCGCGGCTGTCATTTTCGCGAAGGCAATCTGTTATTTCCGTCCTCGACTCCGCGCCTGGCCGCGTTGGACGCAATACTTCCAACCTGTCGGCGCCGCGTTCGTGATCGGGTTGATCGGGTTCTTTGGTTTTCCGCAGGTGATGGGCGCCGGCTACGAGTACATCGATCAGGCCATGCACGACCAGTTCACCTGGAAGATGCTGGCAGCGCTGGCAGTGCTGAAAATCATAGCGACGACTCTCTCGTTCGTGAGCGGCACGCCCGGCGGAATGTTTGCCCCAACTCTATTTGTCGGGGCCATGCTCGGAGGAGCGATTGGCGGCATTGAGCGCCACTTCTACCCCGGCCTTACCGGGTCCACCGGCACTTATGCCCTGGTGGGCATGGGAGTGCTCTTCGCAGGTTTTCTGCGCGCGCCTATGACCTCGGTGTTCATGGTGCTTGAGGTCAGCGGCAACTATTCCATTATCGTGCCGGTGATCGTAGCCAACACGCTGGCTTATGTGGTTTCCCGCGGCCTGGAACCAACCCCAATCTTCGATGTGCTCACCCGTCAGGATGGTCTCGATTTGCCCTCTCTCGAGGAGCAACGGGAGCAAACGGTACTAAGGGTCGAGGATGCGATGAAACCGGCGCCCGCTCCAATACTGAACGCCGACGATTCTGTCGAGCAAGCTCTGCGCCGCGTTCAGGATTTGCCGGGAGTTTTCCTGGTCCGCATGAATCCAAGCGGCTGGAAGAGCGTCACCGCAGAGTCCTTGAAACGGTTGACTGGTGAGGGAAAGGGGGAAATGACTCTGGGGTCGACTCTCATGACGCCCGCGCTCCCCTATCTCCATCCCGATCACACGCTTGAAGCGGCCCTGCGTCGTGTCTATCAGACACCGCTTGTGCCGGTCGTCCATCGCGCTGACTTCCGGCGCCTGGAGGGCGTAATCTCCCGCGAAGATGTACTGGAGAAAGTACAAAATGGAGAAAGCCGAATGACCGTTCGCTGCGTTTGAATGGTCGTGTAGTAACCCCAGAAATCGAGCGGTATCGAAATCTACCCTTGCCTTTTCAATACTTTACAATCCATCCAATGCGGCATTCCTGCCGCTAAACCCCTGTTTTTCCCCTTTCGTTGACATATAGCGTGTGCTTCCCCCATGCCTTCAATAACATAAGGCTAGCTTAATCCATAGGTGGAAGTGCTAACCGGCGTTCCCCTGACATACGGCATATGAAGGTCACACAAAACTAGGTAAATTCCAGGCTCAGTCCGGGAATTCGTGGTACGATCGCGTAATTTGTGGTGACATTCCAGGTAGAGGAAAGCGAGAGCACATGCATAAGCCAGTGAAGTACGTAGAGAAGGCAGTCACCGTCGCCGCCAAAGGCGCGTGGGTGGTGTTCAATGGCCTGAACCAGATCAAGCAGAACCCCTCGCCGACGCCGAAATGGTCGGACAAGCCGCTGCTGAAGTCCTACGAAAAGACCAAGCCGCCGCTCGGCTGGCCGCGTACCACCGACTCGCTGTGCCCCAAGTGCGTGCCTGAAATCCGCCAGCAGATCCTCGACGGCAAACTGCCCTACGAAGTGCTGATGAACGAAAAAGTCGGCGAGATCAAGGCCAAAATCGTCGAGCGCGACGGCAAGATCCTGATGGTGAAAGACTGCGCCATCCATGGCCACTTTGAAGACGTGATGTCGATCGACACCGAGTTCTCCAAGCCACCTGGAAGAAGTATTCCCTGGCCGCGACATTCGCGCCCACAACGACGAGAAGCTGCATCACCACGGCTCGTCGACCGTGAAATACGGACGCGGCTCGGTGCTGACCATCGACCTGACCAACCGCTGCAACATGATGTGCGATCCCTGCTTCATGGACGCCAACCAGGTTGGCTTCGTCCACGAGTTGAGCTGGGAAGACATCAAGACCATGCTCGACAACGCCATCACCATCAAGCCGCGTCGCCAGATGTCGGTGCAGTTCTCGGGTGGCGAGCCGACGCTTTCGCCCGTACTTCCTGGACGCCGTCCGTTACGCCCGCAAGGTTGGATACAACTCAGTGCAGGCTGCGACCAACGGAATTGAATTCGCCAAGAGCTTCGAGTTCGCGCAGCAGGCCGCCGAAGCTGGCATGCGTTACGCCTATCTGCAGTTCGACGGAATCGGCAACGCCGCCAATGCCCACCGCAAAGTCGGCAACCTGTTCGACGTGAAGCTGAAGGCGATCGAGAACCTGCACAAGGCCGGTATCGAGATCGTTCCGGTCGTGACGATCGTCAACGGCATCAACAACGAGCAGGTCGGACGCATCATCAAGTTCGCGCTGGACAATCCCAAGACCATCGGATTCCTGTCATTCCAGCCGGTGTCGTTTACCGGACGTGATGAAGCTGTCACCGACGATCGCCGCGAAGCGCAGCGCTACACGCTGTCTCATCTGGCGCACGACGTGAAGAATCAGACTGGCCTTGGCGAGCCTGCGCGCGACTGGTTCCCGATCTCGTTCATGGGAACCTTCTCCGATTGGGCCGACCTGATGCACGTCAACGACGCGAACAACGATTGGGGCCAATTGAGCTGTGGATGCCATCCGAACTGCGGAACCGGCATGGCGGTCATGATCGACAAGGAAACCAAGGAAGCGGTTCCGGTCACGGCGTTCCTGAAGGGCGATCAGCTGGCCAAGGACATTGCCAAGGTCAACGACGCGGCTCGCGGCAAGTTCCTGACCGTCGTCGGCATGGCGCTGTGCCTGATGAAGAACTACGATCCGTTCCAGTCGCCGACGCACTTCAAGCTGATGGACCTGCTGAAGAAGTTCGACAAGAACTTCAACGCCACCGGCAAGAACTACGGCAAGGTCGGTCCGGACCGCACCATCGACGACGTGATGAAGCGGCGCCAGGATCGCTGGAACTTCCTGTTCATCGCGGGAATGTGGTTCCAGGACCTGTTCAACTACGACTTCCGCCGCACCGAGCAGTGCATCATTCCTTACGCCACGCAGGAAGGCGAAATTTCGTTCTGCGCCTACAACACCGGCGTGGGCTGGCGCAACATCATCGAGAAGATGCACATGACGGCCACGCTCACCAAGTGGTACGAGGAGCACGGACGGCATGAGATCTTCGCGGGCGGCAAGAACGTGAAGATGGATTCGGTCGAGCACGCGCTGGTGCTGAAAGAAGAACTGGTCACCAACGAAGAGCAGCACGATCTCGACAAGCTGGGCATCGCAAAGAACTCCCGCGAAGAAAAGATGCGGGCCCGCGATGCCAAGCAGAAGGAAGATCCGGCGTACAACGCCCGCATGGCTGCGCTGTACCGCGAAGTCGTGCTGAAAGAAAAACCGGTAGTGGCTGAGAACGGATTCATTCCGCTAGGCGCGCTTACCCAACCCAAGGGCAATGGGAACGGTCACGTCGTCATTGCTCCGGCTCCATCGAAGTCAGAAGCGGAGCCCGTGCTCGGAGATTGAGTAAGCAGGAACTCAGGTTTCAGAAGGCCGCCACCCGGGCGGCCTTTTTCTTGTCTTTAATGAATTTCAGAAACCGTGCTCTTGATCTGAAAATCTTGCGATAGCCTGAGAGCGTGGCACGAATCATCATCCTGGGCTGCGCGGGCAGCGGGAAGACAACTCTCGCGCGCCAGCTCGGCGAATGCACGGGCGCGCCTGTCATCAGTCTGGATGCCATCTGGCGCCCACACTGGGGAGAGAAAGACGTTCCCGCTTTCCGGGCCTTGATGGAGAGCGCTCACGCCGGTGAGGAGTGGATCAGCGAGGGCAATTTTGCGGTGGCTAGTCTTGATATCCGGCTGCGCCGGGCCACACTGGTGATTTGGCTGGAGCGTCCGAGACTGGCCTGCGCCTGGCGCGCGGTCACCCGGGTGTTCAAAAGCGGAGAGGCCCACCAGCTACGCAAACTCGGCGAGGTATTGGCGTTCATTCAAAGATTCGACCGGGTTAATCGTCCGCGAATCGAGTCGCTTCGACTTTCCAGCGGTCCGAATGTGCCAGTCAGGAGACTGTCCAGTGATCGTGAAATCGCAGCCCTGCTGGCCTCCTAAAGCGCTGGCGCCAACTCCAGTACCTGATACAGAGTTGTGCATTATTTCCTGTCCGCTTGACTTCGCGAAGCGTCTCGGATAATCTCCGCCCGACTCCGGCACCCGCGTTGGGCGTGCGGAGTAAGGCCCTCCAGGTTTCCAAACTAATCTAAATCTATCTTGCGACCGAGGAGGTCAGCATCCATGAAGAGAATTACGGGATTGCTGTTGGGGTCGTATTTGCTGTTGGGTGTCGACTAGGCGTCGTCGTGGCGCAGGAGCCCGCCGCCACCGAAGGTACTGGCAGTTACACGCGAGTATGTAAAGCCCGGGAAGAGCGGCGCAATGCACGACAAGAGTGAAAGCGCTTTTGTGCAGGCCATGACCCGAGCCAAATGGCCAACCCATTATCTTGCCGCGAATTCGATAACCGGCAAACCTCGCACATTGTTTTTCACGGGTTACGATTCTTTCGCAGCCTGGGAGAAAGATGTGCTCGCCGAACAGGCCAACGCGACCCTTTCCGCCGCGACGGAAAAGGCCGCGGTGGCAGATGGTGAGTTGCTCAGCGATATGGATTCCAGCGCGCTCGTCTACCGGGACGAGTACAGCTTGCGTTCCTCCGTTGACATACCGCACATGCGGTACTTCGATATCTCTCTCTACCGGGTTCGTGCCGGGCACGACGGAGACTGGGACGCGATTGTCAAAATGGTTAAGGCCGCGTACGAAAAGATTCCCGATGTCCGCTTTGCAACCTACCAGGCCGTGTATGGACAGGAGGGCAATACATACGTCGTATTCACTCCCATGAAATCGGCGGCGGAAATCGATCAGTCGTTCGCACAGGACAAGCAGTTCGAGGCCAATATGGGGACGGACGGAATGAAGAAGTTCAGCGAGTTGCTGGCTGCTGCGATCGAAACCAGCCAGCACAATTTGTTTGTGTTCAGTCCTAGCATGAGCTACGTCCAGGACGATTGGATCAAGGCCGATCCGGACTTCTGGAAGCCGAAGCCGCAAGCTGCGGCGCCGAAAAAGGCACAAGAAAAGGCTCAAACCGGTCAGTAAGTTTCGAGCTCGGTGACCAAGCAAAATACTCTGGCACTTGCGTCGGACGCGGGTGCCATTTTTTTTGAACGCGAGTACAATAACCGAGCTGACGTTTTTCCGCTCACGTTCTGCAGAAAATTCCGACGCCAAGTGGCGTAATCTTGAAACCCTGTCTAATAGTTAAGGAGCCATCATGGCTGACGTTCATGTTGCACTGTGGGTTCGTTTGGACGCAAAGTCCGGCAAAGAGAAAGAAGTGGCAGACTTTCTCCGCAGTGGGCTGGCAATCGTGCAGGAGGAGCCGGCGACCACAGCGTGGTTTGCTATCCAGATGTCGCCGTCTAGTTTCGGGATCTTTGATGCGTTTCCCAACGACGCTGGCCGGCAGGCGCACCTTACAGGCCGTGTAGCTGCTGCGTTGATGGCGAAGGCCTCAGAACTACTGTCAAAACCGCCTTCCATCGAAAAAATCGATGTCCTGGCGGCCAAGCTTCCCGCATAGGTAAATCAGTAAAGATTAATAATTCATTACGATGGATACGCGAATTCATTTATGAGGTTGATTCCTTGCGCCTTCCTTCGTAAATTAAGCATCTAAGACCTCTATGGACAACAATGCGATATTCGAACAGAAGTATAGAGTTATCGCCATTGACGAGCAGAACCTCATTCTCCGGGGAGTCCGCAGCGGAGAAGTCCTGACTATCAAGAATGCGGATCCGGAAAACCCGCTGACCGCCGAGGATTATCCGCCAGGTAAGTTGATTGCGCTGAATGATCCCTCGAGCGAAATCAAGAGCTAATAATCACACGACAGCTGTAATGGATTGAAAAAGCGGAAAAGGTGATGGCCACCCTTTCCGCTTTTGTCTTTTTGCAAACAAATTCCACCCTATTCCGATACTTTGGGACACTCACCCACCCGGCGCCCCTTGGTCACGCTGACCTGTTCCTGCCCGCCTACCATCGTTGTCCGCGTGGTTTCGAAAGAATTGCCGTCGTGATAGCTGGTTTTGGTCTCCATTGTCTTGTCGGCACAAGCATAGGAATACGAGATGTTGGTGTCGTCCATTTTGAAGTCCTGGAGCTTGCATTGGAGGGTGGCTGCGCTTTTCTCCAAAGCGGAACGTATTTCTTCAGAGCTTCCGTTCGTCATCTTCACCGCGCCGGGAGGGTCGCAGTGAGTATTGGTGGCAGAATGTCCGTTACCGCTGATGGTTACTTCCCACTGTCCACTTTTCATACGGTCCGCCGCCTGAAGCGACTGCACGCCGACAGTGAAAAGGACGGCAAGCAACAACCAAGAAGAAACATTCAATTTGTTCATGATCCCTTTCAAAGGGCTGAGGAGGTGCGATTGGATGGCAAGACCATAGTACGCTACCGGGTCGCAGCTTCATCTTTTGGCATGGGCGATTTAGCCGACTGGTTGCCATTGCTGCGTTCGCAGAAAGCTGGAGTTCGCGGGACTTCCAGCCTTACAATAGCTCGGGTCGTGAACTCGGGTCGGCCCGGCTTCAGATATCAGGGACAGGTTGGAGGGCACATGGGTCCGCGTAAAGTCGTGTTCTTTCTGGTGGCGATAGTTTTTGGCGGTTTGTGTCTAGCGGCGAATGAGGAAAATTCCAGTGCTCCGAAAGAGGTCACGTTCAACCGGGATGTCGCGCCCATTCTCTTCAAAAATTGCGTGATGTGCCACCGTCCCAACGATATGGCTCCCATGTCGTTGACGACTTACAAGGAGACTCGGGCCTGGGCGAGGCCGATTCGCGACGCCGTTGTGCAGCGCAAGATGCCGCCCTGGCATGCCGATCCCAAAGTAGGGGATTTCAGTAATGACCCGCGGCTGTCGGAACAGGATGTCGCGACCATCGACGCATGGGTTCGAACCGGTACGAAAGAAGGCGATGCCAAAGACTTGCCCCCGGTGCCTGACTACCCTACGGGCTGGCACATCAAGCCCGACGTCGTCCTGACCATTCCCGAATTTACCGTGAGCGGCGGAAGTATGGACGACTATGAATACATTTACGTCCCCACCAATTTCACGGAGGACAAGTGGGTGCAGGCAGCCGAAGTTATGCCTGGGGATCGGCGCGTGGTTCACCATGCCACCGTCTCGGTGATCGCGGCCAATGAAGTGGCAAAGAAGGAAGAGGAAAATACCAAGTCCGATGCCGGAGTTGATAAGTATCACTACCGCACGGGTAAAGTGTTGCATTTGAGGCGGGACGCTCCGGTCCTGGACGATGGCTGTTCTGCGCGGAACGGTGGCGGCATTCCGGGCAAACCATCCGGATACTTGAATATCGTGCCAGGGATTTATCTTCCCGGACATCTGGCGGAGACGCGTCCGCCCGGCTACGCTCTGAGAATTCCGGCTGGCTCGTATCTACAGTTCCAGGTTCACTACAGCAACCATACCGGCGATGACGTAAAAGACCGCACCAGCATCGGGTTAGTGTTTGCCACGGAACCGGTGAAACACGAGATTGCACAGTACGAGATCTGGAATAATCTGTTCCTGATTCCGCCGAACGATGACAGTCATCGCGTAACCTCGTGCTATACCTTGCCCAAAGATGTGACCGCCCTGGCCTATACCGCTCACATGCATTTTCGCGGGAAAAGCATGACGACAGAAGCCATCTATCCCGATGGCAGGCACGAAGTGATCTTGAATGTGCCCCACTACGATTTCCGCTGGCAGGAAATCTACTTCCTGAAGCATCAGTACCTGTTGCCGAAGGGCACTAAGCTGGTGACCACGGCCTATTTCGATAATTCGTCGAATAATCCGCAAAATCCCGACCCGTCGAAAGCTATTCGTTGGGGCGAGCCCAGCGATGAAGAGATGATGGGCTTCTGGCTGCAATTCGCCGACCCCAAACTGGTCGACGACAAAGCTGCGGTTGCGCATAAGTAAATCTCTTCGCTGGAATAAGCGGAATAAGTGGAATGAAGGCGTCATCCTGTGCTTGCGAAGGATCTGGCGTGCGGCTGCTCAGAAGTCTGGTAGCGATCGAATGGCGGTGTGAGCCGTAACGCTGTCAGGATGACATCGTGGTGGGAACAACAACCCGTCGGCACAATACGCCGAGTTGGTAACCGTCCCTCAGGAGCGTCTGACCATGTCCGTTACACGACGTAGTTTTCTCGTCACCGCCGTAGCGGCGGCAGCCGCACCTGCCTTCCTTCGCGCGACCGATAAAGCGGGCAGCAGGGCGCCTATCCTCGGGCAAGGCGACTATCAGTACGAAGCCATTCATGATTGGGGCGAACTACCCCGAACCATCAAATACGGCAACACTCACGGGGTTTGCGAGGATTCACAAGGCAACATCTACGTTCACCACACGGTAAACGCGACCAGCGAAAACCTGGACACGATGGTCGTGTTCGACCACAACGGAAAATTCATCCGTTCCTGGGGACGACAGTTCAAAGGCGGAGCGCACGGACTGACCATTCAAAAAGAGGGAAGCGAGGAGTTCCTCTATCTTTGCGATTTTATGCACGGCATCGTCACCAAGCGGACATTGAAAGGTGAAGAGGTTTTCACGCTTGGCTATCCAGCTGAATCGCCGGCGTACAAACCGAAGGATCAGGCTTCCGCGGTAGTCTACCGGCCAACCAATGTGGCGATCGCTCCGAATGGCGACATTTACGTGGGCGATGGGTACGGTTCAAGTTTCATCAACCAGTACAACCAGAAGGCCGAGTTCATTCGCACGTTTGGCGGACTAGGGAAAGGCGACGATCAGATCGACTGCCCGCATGGTCTATGGATTGATATGCGCTCTGAGACTCCACTACTAACGGTAACTGACCGCGGCAACAGCCGGTTGCAACGCTTCACACTCGACGGCAAGCGCGTTGATGCCATTCAAGGCACGTCGAAGATGCCGTGTTATTTGCACGAACGGAACGGCGACGTGGTGATAGCCGACCTGCTCAGTAAAGTGACGATTCTCGACCGTAAGAACAACGTGGTCGCAAGCCTGGGCGAAGGCGAATACACAAATAAAGACTGGAGCACGGTGCGAAACCAGGCTCCGGGAACATTCGTGCCCGGCAGGTTCGTATGTCCTCATGGTGCCTGTTTTGACCATGAAGGCAATATCTTTGTCGTGGAATGGGTGGAATCAGGTAGAGTGACAAAACTTCGCAGAGTGTCTTGACATGGATCACTCGAACATCACTTCTGATGAGTTCGCATGATTGTGGTCATCATGGGTGTGACAGGCTCAGGTAAAACGACCGTCGGCACCCTGCTGGCCAAGAATCTCGGCTGGGAGTTTGCGGACGCCGATAGTTTCCACTCACCGGCAAATGTAGAAAAAATGAGGTTGGGCATTCCGCTCGACGATGCCGATCGGGCGCCCTGGCTCGCGTCGTTGCGTCGGGCGATGGAACGGTGGATTGCGAAGGGTCAAAATGTCGTCCTGGCGTGTTCAGCATTGAAGAATAGTTACCGCAATCAGCTTTCCATCGGCAGCGACGTACGCTTTGTCTATCTGAAGGGAAGTTACGATTTGATCGACCAGCGCTTGCGACTCCGGCACGGGCATTTTGCCACCGATACAATATTGGCCGGTCAATTTGCCGACCTCGAAGAACCGGACGATGCTGTCACCGTAAGTATTGATCAATCGCCGGAAGCGATTACGGCCGAAATCGAACGCAGACTCGGCTTGGACCGAAATCTGGCAGGTTCGTGATTCAGTAGACGTACAACGCCCCTTTTCGACTCGCGCTCGATACCATGCCCAATCAACCGCTGACTGGCACTGACATTGGCGCGAAAGTTATCTCCAGGCTGACACGCCGGTTGCTGCCCTTTCTCTTCCTGCTTTACATCGTCAATTACCTTGATCGAATCAACGTTGGATTCGCCGCGCTCCAGATGCGAGGCCAACTGGGATTCAGCGATAAGGTCTACGGTCTGGGAGCAGGCATTTTCTTCGTCGGATATTTCTTTCTGCAGGTTCCGAGCAATCTGATGCTGGCGCGCGTGGGTGCTCGTAAATGGATCGCGGCGATCATGGTGCTCTGGGGCATTATTTCCGCTGCGATGATATTTGTCGGAACGCCTCGTGGATTTTATCTTTTACGTTTTCTGTTGGGCGCCGCCGAATCGGGGTTTTTCCCCGGCATGATCCTTTACCTGAAGCGATGGTTTCCTTCAGCGGCGCGGGGGCGCGCGGTAGCCCTATTCATGACCGCCGGGCCTCTGGCTGGCGTGGTGGGTGGCCCGATTTCCGGAGTCCTCCTGGGAGTTCACTGGGCGAATCTGGCTGGATGGCAATGGTTGTTCCTCGTCGAGGGACTGCCGGCGGTCCTGCTAGGCGGTGTGGTGCTTGCATATCTCACCGACAGCCCGGAGATCGCTCAATGGCTCCCGACCGATGAGCGCGCCTGGCTCACCGGACAACTGGCACGCGAGAGCAATCTGCACCCCGAGGCCGCCAGAAATGATGCGTTCGCGGCTTTCGGCAAGGGCCAGGTCTGGCTGCTGGTCCTCGTCTATCTCGGTGAAATCACCTGCACCTACGGAGTAGGGCTTTGGCTTCCTAGCCTTATCCGCAACGTCTCGGGCGTGAGCAACCTGATTATTGGGCTACTCTCCTCCATTCCCTACATCTTGACCGCGATAGCCATGGCGTTGATTGGAATCCATTCTGACAACACCCGCGAGAGAAAGTGGCATTTGGCTGGTCCGGCGTTCGTGGGAGCTATAAGTCTGGGTATTTCGGCCTACGTAACCTCCACGTTTGCGACCATTGTGTTTCTCAGCCTAACCCTGATGGCCGCATACTCCATGCTGGGTCCGTTCTGGGCGACGTCGACTGAAGTGCTGAGCGAAACCTCGGCCGCGGCGGGCATCGCTCTGATCAATTCATTCGGAAACCTTGGAGGGTTCCTCGGGCCCTACACGATCGGTCTGATTCGGACCTGGACGGGCGGATTCCGTGGCGGATTGCTGTCGGTTGCCGTCGTACTGAGCATTAGCGGTGTACTGGCCCTTTTGGTGTATTCAAAAAGCCTGCACAAAGTGGCGACAGTCCCGTAGAATTCGCGGCTGCCAGAGAGTTGCGTCCACTGGTTTGAGGGGTACAAGCCGAGCACCTCCCTTCGCCCTTTTGACGTGATTGTTTACAATAGGCTACGACTTCTAACGCCGGAGAGACGGCTCCCAACTCTCGGGGCGAAAACAATTTGGAACAGCCACACTACAACTCAAGCTCTGCTGCGCCGGTTTACTGGCGAGTGGAGGGTAGTCTTGCCGACTTGACTACCGTTCGTCCCATCGCCTTTTTCACTTGGAACGCGCAAACCTTTCTGGAACGCTGGGTGCGCCGCGGACTGGTATTGATGATGGCTGTATTGCGGCCATTTCTGTACGCGATTCATCGCAGCTTTGCTACCCGGGTCGTACACACTGTCCTGCGGGGGATAAGCCGCGACCGACTGGATCTGCTGGGAGAAGAATACTTCAAGTATAAGTTGCAGCCATATCTAAAAGTGGATGGTATCGAGCAACTTAGGTTACGCCTGCAAGCCGGCGATGAAATTGTCCTGGTGAGCCAAAGTCTGGAGCATGTGATGCGACCCCTGGCGCAGTTTCTGGGAGTCAAATGGCTGATCGCTAATCGCCTTGAATTTCGCGACGGGATAGCGACCGGCCGATTGCTGGAACCGGTCATCCGCCCGCGAGGTCTGTTCGCGGGTATCAGCGGCGCGGGTTCGGATGGCAGACGTGCCGTACAAAGGTTAATTCACGATCTCGGCCTGGACAGCTTCAGAGTTCTCGAATCGGCCATAATTCCCGCTTCGCGCCAACTCCCGCTTGCGGAACGGCCAATTGTCTATTTCGACGGGGTTCGCCATGCTGGTGCATTTTCGGTTCGCCGGGCGTTCTCCGGGAAGCACGTCATGCTCATCGGCGTGACTGGTTTCATCGGGAAGGTCTGGCTGGTCAATACATTGATGGAGCTCCCGGAGATTGGCCGGATTTATCTCCTGATCCGGCGGCAGAAGTCCAATCCCGCTCGACGCCGGTTTGAAAAGCTGGTAGAGGAATCTCCGGTTTTCGATCCCTTGTATGCGCGCTATGGAGCGGGTCTCGCTCGATTTCTGCAGGAACGGGTGGAAGTGATCGAAGGCGATGTTTGCCAGCCCGGCCTCGGCCTTGCACCCGAAATCGGCGAATCGTTAAAACGAAATCTCAATCTCATCATCAATAGTTCCGGACTGACTGATTTCAACCCTGATCTGCGGGATGCATTGGCAACAAATGTCGACGCGGCCATCAACGTGACTGGATTTGTCCGCGAGTCAGATCATGCCGGACTTCTTCATCTTTCGACCTGCTACGTGGCGGGAGCCCGGGATGGGCGAGTCGGCGAGACGCTTCGAACCGACTACACCCCTGCGGGTATTGCCGGCTTCAATGCTGAATGCGAATGGCGTTCCCTGCATAATTTCGTCACGCAGGCCGAACAACTCGCGGAGAGCGCCGAAGTGACAGAACAGCTTCGCCGGCAGGCTCTGGGCAAGGAACATGCGGCCAAAGATCTGGGCGGCGCGGCGCTGGAAAATCAAATCCGGAAAAATCGTTTCCGTTGGTTGCGTGAGTACTTGACTGAGTCGGGAATGAAGCGGGCCGCTGAATTGGGTTGGCCGAACACTTATACCCTGACGAAAAGCCTGGCTGAATCGCTGATTACGAAGCATGGTGCCGGCTTGCCAATTGCAATGGTGCGGCCGGCAATCGTCGAGACATCCGTAAAGGAACCGTTCGTCGGGTGGAATGAGGGCATCAATACTTCAGCATCGCTTTCATATCTTTTGGGAACCTCTTTTCGCCAACTTCCCACGAACGAGCGGAAGCGTCTCGACATTATTCCGGTAGACTCGGTTTGCCGCGGCATGACTCTGATTGGTGCGGCGATTATTGAAAGACGTCATGAACCGCTCTATCAACTGGCGACTTCGGTGACCAACCCGTGCGACATGCGTCGTTCCATCGAACTGACGTCACTGGCACATCGTAAACACTACCGCGCCCAGGAGGGCCTCGAATACTGGTTACGGCTGCGTCTGGATGCGATTCCGGTTTCGAAAGAGCGTTATAACCGGATGTCGGCGCCCGCACAGAAGGCGATTGTGAAATCCATTCAGCGTGTCATGTCTCCACTGCCTTTGAAAAAGACGCCGCTGGTACGAGCAGAACGGAACCTGGAAAGAGTCGAAAAACTGATCAAACTTTTTGAGCCATTCATCCTGCACAATGAGCACGATTTCGTAGCGGACAATGTTGAGCGACTGTCGCACGCGTTGCCGGAAGACGAGAAATCCGTTTTCGGATATGACACTCGGTCGATTGACTGGTGGGACTACTGGATCAACATTCACATTCCGGCGCTGCGGAAATGGACTTATCCTTTGATCGAGGGCCGTCCCCTGGAAGCGCGCCCCGCGCGAACCTTGAAGCTTGAGGCTGTTCCAGAAAACGGCGAAGTGGTAAAAACGGGTACCAACGGAGCAACGTGGCGATATTCCTGACCGGTTCTACCGGATACATCGGCGCACATGTCGCCGTCGATCTGCTGGAGCAGCACGGCGCTTCGCTGAATCTGCTGGTTCGCGCCCGCGACCAGCAGGAAGCAGCGGGCCGTTTGTGGCAGGCCTTGCAACTGCACCTGGAATTTCCGCGCTTTTATGAATACTTCCAGACACGGATGCGGATATTTTGCGGCGATCTTACCGCGCCGCGCTTTGGGCTGGGCGAAGATGACTATGATCGCCTGATTCATACCACGGATTCCGTGATTCATTGCGCCGCCTCGCTGAATCGCAAGTCGGAGAAAAGTTGTTTGAATGTGAACCTGCGGGGCACGCTTGAAGTGCTGCTGCTGGCTCAAAAATCGAACCATTATCATGGCCTTCGACGATTCAGCCAGGTCAGCACGGTGGCGGTTGCTGGGAAACGGCAGGACGAAGTTGTCACCGAAGACCAGTCGATCGATTGGGACCGCTCCGATTACGATCCCTACGCGCGCACCAAGAAATTTACAGAGCACATGATGCGGCAGCTTCTGCCGGAAGTGCCGATCACAATCTTCCGGCCCAGCATTGTTCTTGGCGACAGCCGCCATCCGGAAACAACGCAATTCGATATGGTGAAGGCATTCGTATTTCTTGCTGGACTCCCGGTCCTGCCATTCCCGTCAAAAGACAAAATCGATATCGTGAACGTAGATTTCGTCGCTGATGCTATTGCGACGCTTCATCAGAAGGAAAGCCCGCTGCACGATACCTATCACCTTTCATCCGGTGTGGACTCGCAAACGTTTCGTCAGCTGACTACCGCGTTGGCCGCCGCTCAGAACAAGCGTGGCCCGATTTTTCTTCCATTTTTGCAACGTCCGTTCAGCGCGTCGGTGAATTTCCTGTCCAACAGGCAGGGATCGATGGCTCATGGTGCTTCGCTGATGAAAGTGTTCATGCCGTATTTAACCTGGAATACGGTCTTTGACAACACCCGCGTGACTCAGGAACTCGGCCGCAAACCGGTGCCGTTCTCGCAATACAGTTATCCGCTTCTGAAATTCAGCCGTGACACCAACTTTACCTATCCCTATCAGGATTGGCCTCCCACGAAAGCCGGAGGGTCTGCGGCATGATGGACCTGGTCCTCGAAGCCTGGGTGAGCGGAAGCATCGAAGCCGCGAAGCTGGGCTGGATGATGGGTAAGGGGAAGCCCTGGCAGCCCGGCGAAAAGCTGAAGCTGTTATTCGCTGGGTATAACGGTACGCGCAACATGGGCTCCGACGTGCGCGTGGCCGAAATGTTGCGCCAGATACGCCACATACTGGGCGCGGACCAGACTGCCTTCAGTGTGATGAGTCAGAATTTCAAGTTCACCGAGGGCTACTTCGAAGGGACGCAGCAGGTACATCTCCCGGATATTTTCCCGCCATTCCTTTCCGACGAAGTGCCGCGGCATCATGGCGTCGTGGCCTGCGAAGGCTCGATGTTCAAAAGCAAGTTTGCCAACGCGCTCACCACAATGATGATCGGATCCCTGGGAATCGCGGCGGCGCAGAACAAACTTTCGGTAGGTTACGGCGCTGAAGCCGGGCACATGGACCCGATGATTGCAAAGATGTGTGCGCGCTATTGCCAGAACTCGTTCGTCATCACCCGCAATGAAGAATCGCGCAGCGTTCTGCGCGAACTGGGGGTGCCGACGGAGTTGGGAACCGATACCGCGTGGACGTTTGAACCTGCTCCAGCCGAATATGGGCAGGAAACCTTGCGCAAAATAGGTTGGGATGGTGTCCTGCCGGTCTTGGTCGTATGTCCCATCAATCCTTTTGAGTGGCCCGTCAAGGCTTCGGTGGCGAAGTTCGCGGCGCGAAGTTTGACGGGAGCATATAAGGACAGCCACTACCGCTCTGTGTACTTTCACAATTCGGGCGCAGAGGCAGACCGTGCCCTCGAGCACTATCTCACCTCGATCGCCAACGCGGTTGCCGCATTCCGCAAACAGCGCAATGTCTTCGTTGTACTCGCAGCCACTGAGCGTCTGGATGCCCGTCCAGCGGGACGCATTTCGGAGAAGCTCGGCGGAGTGCCGGTGTTGAGTTCCGAAGACTACAAGATGCACGAACTGGTGAGCATTCTGCGTGCTTGCCACATGATGGTTTCGTCGCGCTACCACGGTATCGTGACCTCAATGCCGGGATTGGTGCCGTCCGCCGGAATTACGATGGACGAGCGCATTCGCAATCTGATGGGTGAGCGCGGGCAGCCGGATCTGTTGATGAACGTCGATGACCCGGATCTCGAAGCCAGGTTATTCACGGTGCTGGAGAAACTGGCCACCGAGGGTGAGGCAATTTCTGTCGGCATCGGCCAGACCGTGGTGAAAAACTTGAAAGTCATGGCCCGTATGGGTGTGTATTTCGAGGAAGAAGTGCAACGGCGCTACCCCGATTTTCCGACGCGTAAAGGCGAATGGGGATGGGAGGATTATTTGCCGCCTATTAGCAACAGCCTGAAGCAACTGGCAGAAGCATTTGCCTGAATACGTAGGCCCAGATGTCCTCATCTGAGCAAGCGAGCGCAGCTCGCAGGGGTTGGGGAGGTCGCTCAAATTTGCGGAGATTCACTCCGCCGGTCAGGCGAGACACCTGCCCCTACACACGATCGAAATAAAAATGAATTTTCTGGAAGACATCTTCGCGCGGTTCGAAGCGGCCCACAGTACACCTGTGCTGCAGGAACTTCGTGATGGTGAGGTCTTCGCAGTAAGCGCTTCCGAACTGGCGGGTAGGGTCGGCCGAGCCCGTTCCTTTTTCACGACTCGAGGCTTGAAAAAAGGTGACCGATGCGCCCTGCTTGCACATAACGGCATCGACTGGGTGGCGCTCGATCTAGCTGCTATGGCAGAGGCTCTGATTGTGGTACCGCTGTACGCCCGGCAAGCCCCGGCGGAACTGGTTGCCATGATGAAGGATTGCTCTCCGGCACTCATCTGCTGCGGAGATCAGGCCCTTCGCGACGGGATCGTGCAATACTGGCCTGACGCGCCTCCGCAGCACCTGTTCGAGGAAATTTTTAAGCAGCAGGATTCTCCCGCCGTGGGCAAGCCACAACTGGCCGATTCCGATCCAGTTACGATTATCTACACCTCTGGGACTTCAGGTGAACCCAAAGGTGTGGTTCTCACGGCCGGTAATGTCAACCACATGCTTGGCTGTACTTCCGGACGCCTCGATCTTTTGATCGAGAACAAGACCGGTCAGGACCGGGTGTTTCATTATTTGCCGTTTTGTTTCGCTGGTTCATGGATCATGCTGCTGACGTGTCTGTTGCGGGGCAGCCTGCTTACCCTTAACACCGATCTCAGCAAGCTGGCGAGCGAAATGCGTACGGTTGCGCCGGATTACTTCCTGAACGTCCCAGCTTTGCTAGAACGCATGCGTAAAGCGGTAGACGAGCAGCTCTGGAAAACGGGAGGCCTGGTTCGAACAATTTACACTCGAGCCAAATCGGCATGGATGCACAAACAGGAGATGGGCAATAATCGCTTTTCTGATTCCTGCTGGCTGACTTTAGCCAATGCAATGGTTTTTCCTACGATCCGCAAAAAGATGATTGGCTCGAACCTGAAAGCTCTCATCTGTGGTTCGGCGCCGTTGAATCTCGAAACCCAGTTGTATTTCAACATGCTCGGAATCCCAGTGCTTCAGGTTTATGGACTGACCGAGACTACCGCGATCTGCACAATGGATGACCCACGCAAGGTTGAACCCGGACGTGTGGGTCCGGCCATCAGCGGGATCGAAATGAAGCTGGGTGAGAACGAAGAGTTGATCGTGCGCGGTCCGAATATTTTTCCCGGCTATTGGAACCGCCCGGAGGAAACCGCCAAGGCGTTGCGCGACGGGTGGTTTCATACCGGCGATCAGGGCGAAGTCGACGCCGCAGGGAACTGGCGTATCATCGGGCGGATCAAGAACCTGATTATCCTGGGATCGGGACACAACATCGCGCCGGAACCGATCGAGGATGAGTTGCTGCGAAATTTGCCAGCCGCGCAACAGGTTGTGCTGATGGGAAACGGTCGGGGCTATCTCTCGGCAATCATCACTGGAAACGTAGCCCGAGAGCAGGTTCAGTCGGCAGTCGACACTGTGAATCCCGAGCTGCCGCATTACAAACAGATTCGCGCGTTTTACGTTCACTCCGAGCCGTTCTCCATCGACAACGGGTTGCTTACGGCTAACGGCAAGCTGAAGCGGGATTTGATTGCGACCCGCCTGCAGCCCCAGATCGAAGAAATGTACCAAGTTAAACAGGCATCTTGAAAGGCAGCGCCGGCGTCCCGCCGGCTGACCCGAGGGCGTCTTGCTCTCGCCCGGGAGACGGATGAACCAATTCGAAGGCAAGACGCTTTCGTGGGAATTGAAGGATGGCATCGTTGAGCTCGCTCTTCACCGCGAGCCTTGCAACGAGATCGGTTCGTCCTCGCTTGCTGAGTTGGAGAAATTCGCCTCTGCCCTGCCGGAATTGGAAAGTACTGCTCATGCGCTGATTCTGCACAGCACTCTGAAATCCGGATTCTGCGCGGGAGCTGACCTGCGTGAGCTTTATCACGGGGCGCAGGGCATGGATCGCGAGTCGGCATCCCGCGGCGTTCGCGATTTCCTGGAGCGCATTCACAAGGTGATGAATGCGATCGACGCTTCGCCGCTGACGACGATCGCCGCTGTCAATGGCGTGACTTTCGGCGGTGGTCTTGAGCTCGCCCTAGTTTGCGACATCATCATTGCCGATAAGATGGCGCGATTTTGCTTTCCTGAATTGCGTTTGGGGCTCATCCCGGGATTCGGCGGCATCCCAAGACTGAAGCGAGATTTGGGGAATGCCGTGGTCCGCGACCTGCTGCTCACCGGCCGCAGTTTCAACGCCATCAAGGCCCAGCAAGCGGGATTGGTAAGCCAGGTCGTGGGTGAAGGGGAGTCACTGCGCGCGGCGCGTGGCACGGCAACCCAGTTAGGAAAATTCGACCGCCGCACCGCAAGCGCGGCCAAGAAATTCATCAAGCCGATACCTTATGAGGAACTGCGGCAGGAGATCGATATTTTCTGCGATTTGTTCAGTCAGCCCGCGGTTGAGGCAGGATTGAAAAAGTTCGTGGAAAGCAAAGACGCTCAACCTTACTTGCCGTAACAATTTTTAGAATAGAATGATTTCAGCCATGCCAGATGCCCAACGGAACTCTCGACGAGATACTCAATCTTGCGGCGGCCCAGTTCAAAGTTCCGCGTGAGAAGCTTGCTCCCGACGATGATTTCTTTAAGACACTGGGGATTGATAGTCTTCAAGCCCTGGATTTACTCACCCGGCTTGAGCAGCACTTCAATGTCGAGCTTCCCGACTACGAGCTACAGGGAGTCTCGGACTTTAGAACGCTCGCGGGCCGTATACAGGCCCGGTTGTAGGCTGCGAATCCGTGGGCCGAACTTGCGGTTGTTGATTGCGAAGGGGACACCGGCCGTGAATCACGCTGCAATTCTCTGATCTTCAATCTAAAATCAACAGTTACCCATTTCTGATGCTCAACCTTGATCAATATACGTGTCTGGGCGCGGCCCTGCGCGAGGCTCTTGACCGCTGGCCCAATCAGACTTGCTTGATCGAGTCGGATCGCGATAAGGAAAAGACCCGGCTTACCTATTCAGACTTCAAAGAGATGGCGATGCCGCTGGCGCGCGCCCTGGAAGATGCTGAGTTCCACTCCGGCGATCGCGCCGCAATCATTATGACTAATCAGTCGAAGTGGCTGATTTCGGCATACGCAATTTTTCACAGCGGGGGTGTGCTGGTTCCTTTGGATTACAAGCTCACCGCGATCGAGCACCAGCAGCTGCTGGACCATTGCAAAGCCAAATTCCTTGTTATCGAATACCACTTATGGCGCGCGATCGCGCAATTGCCGGAACATCGGAACCACAAAGTACAGACCGTTCTGGTTACCGAAGCACCGCCTGGCGCGGACCTGGCGGGTGCCCATCGCTGGGAAGATTTTCGACGCAAAGGCGATCCCGTTTTCGTCCCGCGGCAACGTGAAGATGTGGCTTGTATCGTGTATTCGTCCGGTACCGGTGGGCGCCCCAAGGGTTGCGTGCTTACCCATGACAATTACCTTGAGCAATCCAAAGCACTGATTGCGTGGTATCCCTTCTGGCCTGGCGTGCGCTACCTGAGCATTCTGCCAACCAACCATGCTATCGATTTCATGGTTGGTTTTATCGGACCGTTTGTTTGTGGGGCTTGTGTGGTGCATTTGCGCACCCTGCGTCCGGAATTCGTGCGCGATGCCTTCGTCCGCTACAAGATCACGCATGTAAGCCTTGTTCCGATGGTTCTGAAAAATCTGGAACGCGGGCTAAGAGCGAAATTTGAAGCTCTGTCGCGCTCGAAGCAATTCCTTTTGGATCGTTCGATCGCCCTGAATAAATTTTTTACCGGTTGGCGTTCCGATGTTCGTTTAAGCCGTGTATTGCTGCGACAGGTGCACAAAGCCTTCGGCGGGGAATTGCGGCTCATGGTCACTGGCGGCGCTTTCATGGAGCCGTCAACGCTTGCAGTTTTTCTACGATCTCGGCATTCCGGTGGTTAACGGGTACGGTTTAACTGAGGCGGGCACCGCATTGACTCTCAACGATCTGAAACCCTTTCGCGCCGACACGGTTGGCAAGCCACTGCCAGGCGTGGACCTGCGCGTTCTGAATCCCGATTCCGAAGGCATCGGCGAGATTGCTGCCCGAGGCAGGACCGTGATGTCGCACTACCTCGACGATCCTGAACTAACAGCAGAGACTATCGTGGACGGATGGCTTCTCACGGGTGATCTCGGTCGTTTTGAAGCGTCTGGACATCTGCAGTTGTTTGGTCGCAAGAAAAACATGATCGTCACCGCGGGTGGGAAAAATATCTATCCCGAGGACATTGAGACCATTTTCGACGGATTGCCGGTGAAGGAATACAGCGTCTTCGCGGCAAATTACATATGGCCGGCCAAGAGCCTGGGCGAGGAAATGCTGGTCCTCGTTCTTCGTTTGGAAGTCAATCAGGAATTCAATGAAGGTCTAAAGCAGGACGTCATCGCTCGCAACCGCCGCTTGCCGGATTTCAAACGGGTGGGAGGGCTGGTGATCTGGGAGAAAGATTTTCCTCGCACCGCCGCCATGAAGATCAAGCGAAACGTCCTTGCAGAAGAGATGCGTAAAGGTCTGACCAGAGCTGCCGTCGTCGAAATATAGAACCAACCTATGAGCCACCAAGCGTGAACGACGCCCAAGACTTTCTTGTGGTGGTGAATCCAGCCGCCGGCGGAGGGCGCTGCCGCAAACTCGTTGGACCGGCGCTCGAGCGTTTGCGCGCGGGCGGGATCGGGTTGAAAGTGGTCGAGACGAGTGCCCAAGGCCAAGCAACGCAATTAGCGCACGATGCTTATGGCGAGGGCTATCGCAAGTTTATCGCGGTCGGTGGCGATGGAACGTCCTACGAAATCGTTAACGGGCTTTTCCCGGCGAATGAACACGCCGAAAAGAACGAGCGAGCCACGCTGGCGTTTCTTCCTTTAGGGACCGGAAACTCTTTCTTGCGCGACTTCAGCGATCGCGGCGTGGAATTTGCGATCGAGGCAATACTTGCGCAGCGCTCGCAGCCTTGCGACGTCCTTCGACTGACTCACGAAACTGGTCAGCTTTATTACATCAATTTGCTGAGCATGGGATTCTCTGCCGATGTCGCCACCTTGCGTGCGCGACGCTTCAGCGGTTGGGGCGAAATCGGTTATCAGTCATCCATCTTCATCAGCCTGGCGCGCTTCCGGCGTCGTCCCTTTCCTTTACGGGTCGATGGAGAATCAGAGTTTGACCAGCGTCCGTGCCTGTTTCTTACTTTCAGTAACAGCAAGTTTACCGGCGGCACCATGATGATCGCGCCGAAGGCAGAGGTGAATGATGGGCTCATTGAATACGTGCGATGGGGGCCGATTGGACGCCTGGGCCTGATCCGCAATCTGCCGACTCTCTACGATGGCACTCATATCGATCATCCGCTGGCGGAACGGCGTCCGGCAAAACGTATCGATTTCCAGCTCGCCGATCCCGTAGATGTGATGATTGACGGCGAGGTGCTTACGTTGCGATGCCAGAGCCTTGACGTGCTGCCTGCGGCGCTCAACGTCGTGGTATAAGAAGGATTCGATGTCGAAAGAGCGAGAAAAACGCGAACAGCAGGCGCAGGCAAAATCATCATCGTCCGGGCGCAAGATTCTGACCGTGGTGTTGATTGTGGCTGCTTTCGCAGCAGTAATTTATCTGGGCTTGCGCAAACGCGGCAGCCGCCTCGACGCATTCGCAAAGTGCGTGGCGTCGAGGCAAGCGAAGATGTACGGCGCTTACTGGTGCCCGCATTGTTCCGAACAGAAGGAAATGTTCGAATCATCTTTCCAATATGTTCCTTATGTCGAGTGCGGGATTAAAGGTTCGCGCGATGAAGCGCAGGTCTGCAAGGATGCCGGGATCAAACATTTTCCCACCTGGGAGTTCGGCAACGGCGAACGGCAGGAGGGTACGCAACCTCTTCAGGCGCTCGGCACCAAAACCGGATGCGATTTGCCATGATGTCACGTGGCATAGAGCCAAAAACGCCACGTCTCGCTGGCCGTATTTTTCTAGTCATCGCAGTGTTGGCGGTCGCTGGCGCAGTGGTGTCGTCCGTCTCCCTTTATCATCACTACAGTACGTCGCAGACTTCCTATTGCGACTTCGGAGAGAGTTTCAACTGCGACATCGTGAACCGCAGTACATACTCCACAATCTCCGGGGTGCCCGTGGCATTGATTGGCATGATCGGATACCTCGGGATGGCGACTGTTGCCACAGTGTACCGTGGCAACCCTGGAACTCCGAAAATTCTGGCCATTGCGTCGCTGGCCGGCCTAATGTTCGCGTTGTACCTGACATACATCGAAGGATTCGTCCTGGCGGCGTGGTGCGTGTTGTGCCTGTCGTCTCTCGGAGTGATCTTTTGCATCACGTGTCTTTCTCTTTTGCTGTGGACGCGCAGTGTCCGTCCCGCATAGGTATGCACCGACTAGTCGATTCGAGATATGGAAAACAGCACACCATCCGAGACCGTAGCCGGAGAATTGCAACTGCATGAATTTCAAAGTGTGATTTTTCGCAACATTCGATTCCTTCGGGTTTGGTTGCCGCGCGGATACAACCAGCCAGAGAACCAGAGCCGGCATTATCCCGTTTTTTATCTAAATGACGGACAGAATCTGTTCGATCCCGCTACCGCATACATTGGAGTTGACTGGCGGGTGGGTGAAACTGCAAACCGCATGATCGGGGAAGGGAAAATTCCTCCGCTCATTGTTGTCGGCATCGACAATGCTCAGAAAGATCGCGCCAAGGAATATTTGCCGTACCGGTCGATGAATCCGCCAGTCCTGCGCCCCCAGGGCAAGCTCTATCCTGCCTTCCTGTTGAATGAGGTTATGCCATTTCTGTTTCAGCGATACCGTATCGCTCGCGGCCCCGAAAACACAGGCCTGGGAGGATCATCACTGGCAGCAATCATCTCGCTCTACACCGCAATGGCCCGCCCCGGAGTATTTGGCCGCTTGCTGCTGGAGAGCCCGTCGTTGTTCGTCTCCAACCGGAGGCTTCTCAAAGCCAGTCGCATCGTTCGGCAATGGCCAGCAAGAATATTTATGGCGATGGGAACCAGAGAAGCTGGAAACGAAAATCGTGATCGTCAGGTGGTCGAAGACGTTCGCGAACTTAAACATCTTTTCGAGCGCGCAGGTTTGGGAGAAGATCGTCTACTGGTGAAAATCGACGACGGCGCGACTCACAGCGAGAAAGATTGGGCGCGGCGGTTTCCGGAGGCGTTGGAATTTCTGTATCACGCATAGGCCTTCTCAGGAAGGCAAGCTGACAGAAGTTTCAGCGATTCTCCAGGTGAGCCACAATAACGCTGCCATAGCCAGGACCGACAACTGGAGATGAGTAATCCGTGCCAGCGGCCCCAACAAAAACAGAAGGTAGTATGCGTAAAGCAGCATCGGAATCGGCGACGCCGAATCACGATGCGTCATCACCCAATCACCGAGCAGCAGGAACGCAGGCGCGAGGATGACCAGGTCATACACGGTCAAATGAGGCGATACAAGGACCGTCGCCAATAACAGCGCTGCATAGCGCACCTCCAATGACGCTCCGCTGCGCCAGCATCGAACGGCGAGCGTGAGGGCAGCAACCGCAGTAACAACATAAAGCCCAAATGCTGCATGAGGCCACGGCAGCAACAACGACCAGAAGGAGCGTAGCGAATGTGTCTGATACAGCCGCGGTTCGAGCAACGGCAAAACCTCACCGACGTGGGTTAGTGCGCGGCAGTAGGTGCGCATTACGCCGGTGCCGTAGTGCATCCCAGCCACGCTCAGTTGCGTGAAAGCAGCCACGATTGCCGCTGCGATTAACTTCCAGTCGCGGGCGAATAAAAAGACTACCGCCGCCGCCATACCCAACTGCGGCTTGAAGACGAGCGAACCAATGGCTAATCCGGCCAGCAATTTGCGGTCAGATCGCAATGCCAGATAGGCCAATGTGAAACAGAGAAGCGCCATCCCGGAGGTCTGGCCCCATGCCAGTAAATGAAAAAATCCTGGGAAGGCAATGGCTAGGATCAGAATCGTCCATCGATGTGCCTGAAGGGCAGGGCACGTCTTCCAGACGGCATAGCAGCAGAAGCCGAAGATGAACGCATTGGCGCACAGCCACGCGGCCAACGCCCAACCGTAGGGCAACCGGGCAAAAGGCGCGAAGAACAGCGAAACCTGCGGGCCGTAAAGCGGGACATATAAGCTATCCGGCGCTTGCGGCACGAGCTGCCTTGCTAATTCTGCTTGTGCGCGGATGTCATAGAGAAGATCGCCACGGCCTTGCAGCGCAAGCGTTCCCAAAGTATAGAAATGTAAAAAATCCGTTCCCTTAACCAGACCATTGCGATCCAACAGCCCAGGTGGAGACATGTCCACGGCGTAAATGGTCCAGAGACAGACGGCCAGCAGGAGCCCATGAATGCGGATCCGCTTTATCGTCAGCCAGGCGTCTGAATTCATTGCTCCAACTTTGGGGGCGTTTGATCTGCATTCAATCGCCACACCTTGTGGTCGTGAAAATATTGCAACAATTCCGCATTGTCGTGGGTGCCCATGTCGCGCGCCCACACCACTTTTGCGGCGTCAATATCAGCGGCAGTTGTAGACCCACTCGTGATCGAGATCGTGCCCCGGATCATAACTGACCACCACCAGGTGCTGCCCAGGCGAATTCTGCAGTTGGTTAAGGATGCCTGCACGCTCCAGATTGCCTCGCGGCCAGCGCGGTTCGATTTGTGCACCTGCAACTACTGCGCTCACCCGGATAACGATCAAGGCACAACAGATTATTGGGATCGCACGGACGAGCGCGGCTCCGTACGGCTTTCCGTGCCACCTCCAGAATCGTAAATGACGCATACATTGCATGAGCACAAGGTAGAAGAAGCCGGTGCCCGCGGCGAGATAGTGTGGCGAAGTCCAGGTTTCAACCACCGTTCCAAGCAAGAAGAACGCTCCCGCAAGCAATGGAGACCGCATTCGACGGTCCCGAAATGCCCAGGGCAACATCAGCAGGGGGATCGTGAAAATAGTTCCAATATAGAAGGTCCATGACATCCTGATCTTTTCGCCCAAGCCGCGCAGGAATCCGCCGAGAGTTCGGCTCTCAAGAAAAACTTGAAACTCGCGCTCATAGAAGTCACGCATCACCGCGTGGTGATACGCCGGTTCCGGCCGAGGGTTTTGCCACAAGAAATAGGGCGCTTGGGAATATAGTTCGCGATTGACCTGGTAGGTCATGCGAAGGGGATTGCCGGTTACGCGATAGTAGTAATATCCGGTCGCTAAGGCCGTCACTCCGAGAATGACGATTACCGGCAACACCACATGGCGCATTGCCATCGAGAAATCGGGCCGTCGCGAACCCGCGAACCAAACGACCAAGCTTGTTGCTACTGCAATTCCGAGAATGAACCCTTCATACGGACGGCTATTAGCCAGAATGGCGAGTCCCAAAGCCAGCCAAGCCGCATCCCGCACCTTTGCACGACGTTGTAGTCGCGGCAGAGCTCCTAGCACCATGGCTCCTCCGAGAGCCACAACCGAAGCGCTCCAATAGCCGTTCATCCAGTAGCCGAGAACGCCAAGCCTTAGTGCGGCGAGCAATCCGCCGAACAAAGCCCATCCCGGCGGTAGCCAGCCCTGCAGCATCCAGCACAATGCGGAGCACATCAGCGCCGTCACAATCAATTGCCCAATCCACGGGATGTCCGAGGCGTTCGCCGAAAGCCAGAACCAAGCCTTGGGCGGGCGGATACATGGACATGTAGGTCGGCCATTGAATGATGTGAAAGCTTTCGAAATGGACTGCCATGGGATGAGTCGGATTGGTCAGATGCCCGTGCACGAAAGTGTCGGCGGCAAGAAGATAACTGAACTCGTCGTGCCAGCTGGGTTCCGGAATGCCAAGAACAGGAATCAACGCGGCGCGCGAAACAAGAACCAGCAATCCCACAAACAAAACACTGAGAAACTTTTTTCGGGACAGTCGTGCAAACCACTGCTCGACGAATTGGAACGACTTCGGTTTACCCGCTTCTCTACTGGAACGAAAAAGGATCAGTCCCAGCGCGGCGGCCGAAATGAGGAATTCGATGATTTCGAGTATTGCGGGGGCGAGGCGGGCGTAGAATCCGGCCATTATCATCGGGGCGTCGGAATTCGTACCTCAAGCGTCGGACCTTCGACGCCATGCCCGGTGTCAGCGGGCTTGATCTACTTGTGAACCGCGCGTATTCAGTACGCCGGTGGCGATAGTCTGTGCCGGGAGCGGCGATCTACTTGCCGACGCCCACCTTGTCGGAGGTGAGTTTGTCTAGAATCCCGGACGCGACGTCGATAGTCTCCTGGTCTACAGTCCGATTCTTCGCAATCGCATCTTTGAGCGGGACAGAAACTATCTTGTTCCCACGCAAGGCGGCCATACAGCCAAACTCACCGCGGTGGACCATATCGATCGCGCCTAGACCATAACGCGTCGCCAACATGCGATCGAAGGCGCTGGGAGAGCCTCCGCGCTGCACGTGTCCCAGAACTACCGTGCGAGTTTCGAAGCCGGTGCGGCCCTCGATCTCGCGTGCCAGGATGCCGGCAATTCCACCCAGCCGGGCGTGTCCGAATTCATCTTTGCTTGTATCCACGGTGGCAAGTCCGCCCTGCTTGGGGTCGACATCGGTGGAGAATCTTGCTCCTTCGGCTACCACTACGATGCTGAAGTAGCGGCCGCGCGCGTGCCGCAATCGAATCGTTTCGGCAACCTGGTCAACATCGAACGGCTTTTCAGGAATCAGAATTACGTCGGCACCCCCAGCGATGCCGCTGTACATTGCGATCCAACCTGCGTCGCGTCCCATCACTTCGACTACCATCACCCGATTGTGGGCTTCTGCGGTGGTATGGACGCGGTCAATGGCCTCGGTGGCGATATTGACCGCAGTATCGAATCCAAACGTGAAGTCGGTTCCCGCCAGGTCGTTGTCGATGGTTTTGGGAACACCAACTACCTTGACTCCCTTTTCGTGCAACTTCTGTGCGACCGAAAGCGTGTCGTCTCCGCCGATGGCGATAAGGGCGTCGATATTGTGTCGTTTGAGTGTGGCAATGCACGTGTCCAGCCCGTCGGGCTTCTTGGCGGGGTTGGTCCGCGACGTGCGCAGGATCGTGCCACCGCGAGGAAGAATCCCACCCACGCTCGCCAGATCCAGAGGCATGGTTTTGTCTTCAACAACGCCACGCCATCCTTCGAGAAAACCAACGAATTCGTCTTCGTAGTGGAAGCTGCCTTTACGCACTACGGCTCGGATGACAGCGTTCAACCCGGGGCAATCGCCCCCACCGGTAAGCACACCAACTTTCATCGCCTGCTCCTCAACGTCTATGAATTTCGACCCGGTTTCGCCCGCAGCTTGTGCGAAGGGCGCACGGGTTACACTTCCAACTGTAAACGGTTGCAACGGATGCCTAAGGTTATCATTAAACCGCGCAATTTTGTGCCGTCCAGAGTGGCATGAGCCTCTCTTGCCGATTGCGTCCAGCGCAGGTAGATTCGCCACAATATCACTGCACCACAGCGTTCCAAAACTCATGCCTAAAATAGTCCGCATTCTGATCTGGCTCACAATCGCAATTCTGGGATCGTTGGCTTTGGCAACAATCGCGCTCCACCGAGGCGAGCAGATCAATGCCATGTGGTTGGTGGTCGCTGCTGTTTGCACCTACGCGATTGGCTACCGTTTTTACAGCAAATTCATAGCGACCAAGATTCTTATTCTGGATCCTCGCCGCGCCACGCCTGCCGAGCGTCTGGAAAATGGGCGAGATTTTGTCCCTACTAACAAGTGGGTTGTCTTCGGGCACCATTTCGCAGCCATTGCTGGACCCGGCCCCTTGGTAGGCCCGGTTCTGGCGGCGCAGTTTGGCTATCTCCCCGGGACCCTTTGGATACTCGCCGGTGCGGTCTTCGGGGGTTGCGTGCAGGATTTCGTGATCCTGCTGTTTTCGGTTCGGCGCGACGGCAAGTCGCTCACTGAAATGGCGCGCGAAGAAATTGGCCGTGTCGGCGGATTGGTCGCATACATTTCCGTCATCAGCATCATCGTGATCCTGCTTGGAGTCTGCGCACTGGTCGTCGTCAATGCTCTCAAGGCCAGCCCCTGGGGATTGTTCACCATTGCGATGACCATTCCCATTGCGCTTCTGATGGGAGTTTATTTGCGCACCTTGCGTCCCGGCAAAGTATTGGAAACATCTGCCCTTGGCTTTGTCCTGGTGATGATGGCGATCTGGGGCGGACAGTGGGTCTCTCAAACTCCCACGGTCGCCGGCTGGTTCACTCTGACAGCTCCAGCTTTGGCGATCCTGATCATTGTTTACGGCTTTGCCGCTTCGGCTTTGCCGGTTTGGCTGCTGCTTGCGCCTCGCGATTACCTGAGCACATTCGTGAAACTGGGAACCATCGCCATGCTGGCGTTAGGAATCGTTGCGCTTCGTCCCAGCCTGCACATGCCTCCGCTCACTCGTTTCATTGATGGCTCGGGGCCTGTGTTCGCCGGAAATGTTTTTCCATTCGCTTTCATCACCATCGCTTGCGGCGCGATCAGTGGCTTCCACGCGCTGATTTCGAGTGGCACAACCCCGAAACTGATCCGCCGTGAAACCGAAGCTCGCATGGTTGGATATGGCGCGATGATGGCCGAATCCCTGGTCGCTATCATGGCGATGATTGCCGCTTGCGTTCTTCAACCCGGAGTTTATTTCGCAATCAACAGCCCCGCAGGCATCGTCGGTCAGGCACCGGAGGCAGCAGCCGCAACGATCAGCAACTGGGGATTCCCGGTCACTGCTGCCGAAATGCATTCGCTGGCACAATCCGTCGGCGAGCAGACGCTCTACAACCGCACCGGCGGAGCGCCTGCGTTCGCCGTAGGCATGGCTCACATTTTCTCGAATAGCCTCGGCGGTCAGGCGCTGATGGCGATCTGGTATCACTTCGCCATCATGTTTGAAGCGCTGTTCATCCTCACGGTGCTCGACGCGGGTACGCGCGTCGGACGCTTCATGATCCAGGACGCGCTTGCGCACGTCTGGAAACCACTGGGCCGCACCAGTTGGTATCCGTCCACCCTTGCAACCAGCGCGCTGATCGTAGCCGCATGGGGATATTTTCTCTGGCAAGGAGTAAAAGACCCGCTGGGAGGTATCAACTCCCTGTGGCCGTTATTCGGAATCTCCAACCAACTATTGGCAACGGTTGCGATGTGCCTCGCCACCACCATCATTATCAAGATGGGTAAAGCGCGTTACGCGGCGGTGACGCTCGTGCCGCTTCTATGGTTGGTTGCTGTGACCTTCACCGCTTCATGGCACAAGATCTTTGATCCAAATCCACGTATCGGCTTTTTGTCCCATGCCGCGCTGTTGGCTTCCGGCACCGGTGCGAATACGCGTCTCATCTTCAATGATCGCCTGGATGCGGTGGTGACCGGGACGCTCATTGTGTTGATTGGCCTGATCCTGATCGAATCAGCGGTCGAGTGGACGCGGGTAATCTCCGGCCGGAAGCAGCCAAAGGTGAAAGAGTCCGCGTTCGTGGTAACGCGGTTCGCAATCGAGGAGCAGCCATGAAGTCTATCGATAACACGAATCATGTGAGAACGGCTGCTCCGGATCGTGAAGTCGAACGAAGCTCTACAGGCCTGGGCGGTGTGTTCGCCCTTGTGATATCGGCTTTACGCGAAATTTTCGACGAATCCGCTTATGCGCGCTTTCTGAATCGCAGTCAATTGAAACCCTCTCGCGAAGCCTATGCTGCGTTTTGCAAGGAATATGAAGTGGCCAAGGCGCGCAGACCACGCTGTTGCTGATCGCGAACAGATCAGTCGAGTTGTCAGCAAGGAATCTGCTGCATACTTCAATGGCCAGAGGAAGGCCGCGGGCAACTGAAATTAATATAGACTCCCTCCATGCGCGTCCTGGGCGTTGACTGCGGCACCGAATACACGGGCTTTGGGGTGGTCGAACTTGGTCATGACGACACACTCGTTTGCCTGACTTGCGGCGCCATCAAGCTTTCGCCTCGTGAACCTCTGCCCCGGCGACTCGCGACTATTTTCCAGCGGCTCGGAATGATCATTCAGGAACATCAGCCGGACAACGTTGCTATCGAAGACGTGTTCTATGCGCTGAACGTAAAGTCCGCGCTCAAACTGGGACAGGTGCGAGGCGTGGCGATGCTGGCTGCGTCTGCTGCCGGACTGGAAGTCGCCGAGTATTCGCCTCTATCTATCAAGTCCGCGGTGGTCGGTTATGGCCGGGCCGAAAAGCCACAGGTCCAGCACATGGTCACTCGCCTGCTTAATCTTGCTGAGATACCAGAACCGCCCGATGCGGCCGACGCTCTCGCCATCGCCATCTGTCACCTTCATACCTCAGCGACGCTGGTGCGCCAGCGTGCGGCAGGCAGGTAAGACGGGCTTCATCAGCCGCCGCATCGTATTTTTTGGCATAATCTCTTCAGCATGGCTTCCGTACAGTCGGGGATGGTCAAGTTAACGAAGGCCAAATTGCACCAACGGATAGGGATGTGCGTCGCGAATATGCATCAGCCCAAACGGATGACCTGCTTTCTAGCGACGATCTTTGTCTCCATGGCGCTTTGTTCGCCGGTTTCTTTACGCGCGCAGGAAGCCGCCGTGGTGACATTCACTCTCGACTTTCCCGGCTCCGAGCCTTCCCATTATGTTATTTCCGTTTCATCCGATGGTCACTCGACTTACGAGTCTGACGGCAAGCTTAGCCCCGACTCCGAAGCCGATCCATTCCATCTCAACTTTCTGGTGTCGCCGGCAACCAGCACAACCATCTTCGATCTGGCGAAGCGGGCACACTATTTTCAAGGACAGATTGACTCCGGCAAACGCAAACTGGCCTCCACCGGGGCCAAGACTCTGACCTACAAGGACGCCAGTCAAAACGCGACGGCGACCTACAACTACTCGCCGATTCAGGCGGTCCAACAGGTGACCCAGCTGTTTCAGAACCTCTCCACGACGCTGGAATTCGGCCGCCGGCTGAAGTACTACCATCGCTACCAGAAGCTGGCCCTGGACGAGGAATTGAAGCGCATGGAGGACATGGCGAACGAGAACGGCTTGCAGGAATTGCCTGCGGTCGTGCCGATACTGCAACAGATTGTCACCGACAATACGGTGATCAATCCCGTCCGGGCCCGCGCCCAACGCATGGTTGAGAAGGCTGAATCTGTAAAGCCATGATTCTATGGCTCCGTAATTTCATGCGAGGCGGGGTTAAATTGTTGACAACCCCGTGATCCGAAAAGTGTTCTAATGTTGCAAGGGCTGTCTCGGAGGTTCAAATGTCCAAGCGCAAACTGGGCACTTCGTTCGCGTTGGTAGCGCTAGCTTTCTCGCTTTCCATTCCATCCCATGCTGATTCTCAAGCTCGCATTGTCCGTCTGAGCCAGGTCGACGGCGACGTTCAAATCGACCGTAATGCCGGGAACGGTTACGAAAAAGCCTTTATAAATTTGCCGATCATTCAAGGCGCCAAGATCCGGTCAGGAAGCGACGGCCGTGCTGAGGTCGAGTTCGAAGATGGAAGCACGTTACGAATTACGCCAGGGTCCGTCGTCGAGTTCGCGGTGCTCGCACTGCGCGATTCGGGCGTCAGAGCGTCGACCCTGAATCTTCGGACAGGGATTGCCTACCTCAACTTCAAAGGCGACAAGCCGGTGCAGGAGTTCTCGCTAGGTTTTGGTAAACAAACGTTGAACCTGACCAAGACGGCTCACTTACGCCTGGAACTGAAGGACGATGCGGCGACCGTGGCGGTGTTCAAGGGTGAGGTTGAAGCAGAAGGCCCATCCGGCAAAGTTGCAGTGGAGAAGAAGCGCAGCGCAACCTTCGATTTGGCGGGGTCAAACCCGTCTACCGTCGCCAACAATCTCGAGCCCGATCCTTATGACGATTGGGACAAGGCGCAGGATAAATATCAGCAGCAGTACAGCCTGGCTAAGGCCAACAGCTACTCGCCGTATGCCTACGGGGCGAGCGACCTGAATTACTACGGAAGCTTTTACAGCATCCCCGGCTACGGCATGATGTGGCAGCCTTATCTCGTTGGGTCTGGTTGGGACCCGTTCATGAATGGGTCGTGGATGTGGTATCCCAATGCTGGCTACACCTGGGTCTCTGCCTACCCCTGGGGATGGGCGCCGTATCGGTACGGCTCGTGGACTTACCTGAACAACTACGGCTGGTTCTGGCGGCCGGGTAACTCCTGGGCTGGATGGAACACCGGTCCTAATATCCTGCATCCGCCGGCTCAGTTCAATTTGCCTAAGCCGCCGGCCACACCCGGACAAGTCCTGACAGTGAACCGCGGCCCGTTGTCTTCTCCTGCCGGCGTCGTCCAAAACCGGATTCAACTTCGCGATGGCTCCGCTGGTTTGGGCATTGCGAGAGGGAGTGTTCGCGATCTGGGTCGGGTCTCCCGTCAGGTGGAACGTTCGTCGGTCCCTGCAGGAGCTATGCATGCGCCGTCGAGCGCATCGGCAGCGCGCTTGCCGTCATCATCCCGGATTCCATCCTCGCACGGCGGACCGGACCCACGGGCCGGCGCAGCGAGTTCTCGGGGAAGTGGAGCGTCGTCGCGGTCGTCAGCTCCAGTCTCTCAAGGCACGCTTCATCGATAAGATCCGTGCCCCGAGAGTTAGTGGGAGCCGGGCGTCTGGCCCGTCCTCCATTCCGAGTGACAGGCCAGGCCCCAAGAAAGTCCTGGAAGTTCCAAAATGCTGTGAAGCTTGGTAAGCTCGCAAGCAAATTTGACCACTACTTTCAGGAGGGTGGGATGTTAACTACAAAGGCTTGGGTGCGGCTCGGTTTGGTTATAGCAGCGGCAATGATTTTCGCTCCGCGCAGCTCGGCACAGAGTATTTCGTGTTCTTCCGATGATGGCCACCGGCGGTATTGTCCAGCGGACACGCGTGGCGGGGTAGAGTTGTTGAGGCAACGCAGCCAATCTCCCTGCCAGCAGGGCTACAGTTGGGGTTTTGACCGCGGCGGGGTTTGGGTTGATCGCGGCTGCCGGGCTGACTTTTCCGTCAGCGCGTACCAGTACCGCGGCCCAGCGCCAGGCAGCCTCGGTACGATTGCCTGTTCCTCCGACGACGGTCGCCGTCACTATTGTGATTCAGGCACTGGAGGCCGGATTCGGCTCGATCGACAGCGCAGCGAATCGCCCTGCCGGGAAGGATACAGTTGGGGATCCGATGGCCGGGGGCTCTGGGTTGACCATGGCTGCCGGGCTGATTTCGTTGTAGAAGGTGGCAGGGGTGGAGACTGGGACCGGGATCGAGACCGTTACCGGAACGACTGGAACCGGGGCGGCGGGGGTTCAATCGTCTCATGCTCTTCCGATGACATGCACCGGCACTACTGCTCCGCTGATACTGGCCGGGGAGTGCAACTGGTGAAGCAACGCAGCGATTCCTCTTGCCGCCAGGGCTATAGCTGGGGTTATGACCGTCGGGGAATTTGGGTCGATCACGGCTGCCGTGCCGACTTTCAGACTGGCCGATGAGCTCAAGCGATAACGTGATAAGAGGACAGAGGGCGGCCTTCGGGCCGCCTTTTTTATTGAATTAACAAGTCCTAATGAGTCTCGATGCGAGTTCTTCACCATCGGACAGCATAGCGAGTTCCCCATACGGGCAGTCATCCTTCTCGAAGCCACGTCAAATTACCAGCGTCACTTGAGACCCTCACAGCCGGCACGTACGCTGGTAGACACCACCCTACATTGGAGGACTCATGGCAACACCGGGCCGAGCGCCCAGCCCTAACCCCGCTCAGACCGTTCCGCCGGCACCAGCACTGCTGCTGGCTATGCTCCAGGTGTCCACCCATGTGAGCGATCTGATCTTTTCACCTGGAAGCCATCCGCATGTCGAGGTCAGCGGCCAATTGGTTCCAGTAAAGATTGCAGGGTTATCGGTCCTGACTGCGAATGACACGCTGCGAGTCGCGCAGGAATTGATTGGCGACAACAAGCAGGCACTCGCCACGCTGCAACAGCAAGGCTCATGTGACATTTCCTACAGTCTGCCGGGGACTGCGCGTTTTCGAGTCAACGTCTTCGTGCAGCGAGGCAGTCACGCGATCGTGATGCGGGTAATTCCGAAGACTATTCCCAGCTTCGATGAACTGAAACTCCCGGATGAGCTTGGTCGCATTGCCGATCTGAAGAACGGAATTGTGCTCGTAACCGGTCCCACCGGCTCGGGGAAGTCTTCAACCTTGGCTGCGATTCTCGACCGCATCAATGAAACCAAGGCGTACCACATTCTTACTATTGAAGATCCCGTTGAGTTCATGCACCGCCACAAGCGTTCGATTATTCATCAGCGCGAGTTGCACAGTGACACTCCGAGCTTTGCGCTGGCCCTGCGGGCCGCGCTCCGGCAGGCCCCTAAGGTAATTCTGGTCGGCGAAATGCGGGACAAGGAAACTATCGAAATTGCAATGGAAGCTGCCGAGACCGGCCATTTGGTGCTATCGACCTTACACACGACGGACGCTTCCAAAACTGTCGAACGAATCATTGGCGTATTTCCCCTGAACGAGCAGCATACGATTCGCAACCGCTTCGCAAAGAGTTTTCGCTACATCGTTTCGCAGCGGCTGCTTCCGCGCAAGCCTGGCCCAGGGCGCATCGCCGCAATTGAGATCCTGAAGTCTACGGTGCGCACCCGCGAGTACCTGGATAAAGGTGAAGTCGAAGGCAAGAGCTTGCTGGACGCGATGCGGGACGGAGACACAGAGGGCATGCAACACTTCGACGGCGAGATCGAGAAGTTGATCCGGGCGGAGATGATTGACTACGACACCGCCATGACCTACGCGACGAATCCGGGAAACTTGCGTCTCCTGCTTGCGGACCTTGGGTTGGAACTCCCCGCAGGCGTGGTACAGAAGGCTGCCCCTCCCGCGAAGGCAAAGAAAAAAGAGGAAACAGAACTGGAGATCGAGTAATCAGCTCACGATAATCCCCGCGTATCCGACCACTCGTTCGCGATCACCGGAAACGTCGCCCGATGTCGCGTACGTCACCATTTCCGAGCCCTTCGCACCCAATCGGCGAGTTGCGGTTAGCATTGCCACAGCAGGGCCAAAGCCGCACATGCTGATGCTTTCGTTCATCACCACATCAAACAGACCTTGCGCATCCATCGCCAGGATGCGATCGATGGCCAGGTAGTCCTTCTGCCGGGTTACCGCGTCGTTCTCGTAGTGGTTCATGTCGCTTGACGCGATCAGGAGCACGGGTTCGGCCAATTCCCGAACCGTGTCTGCGATAGCGATTCCCAGAGCATCCAGAATTTCGTAACGGCTGGTTCCCAAAGCAATCGGTACAAACGAACAGTCAGGTCTCCTGATCTGGAGAAAGGGTAGCTGCACTTCAGCGGAGTGTTCAGCCCGATGCGCCTCCGCGTTTTCGGCGAGGAGAGGGAAGCGCTGTTTGAGGGCCTCCGCGAGCTGCGAAGCTATCGGAAACATTCCCAGGGGTGTCATCCAATCGCCCTGACTCATGATCGCGAGCGGATGTCCGGTGCCGGTATGGTTCGGACACAGCAGAATGCATCGCCTCGGTAAGTCGATCCGGGCATAAACCGCGCCGGCAACGTGCCCGGAATACATATATCCGGCGTGCGGCACAATGCAACCGATGGCGCGAATTGTTGCCGTCTGGAGACCGATAAACGACTCGACTGCAACCCTAAGCTCGCTCGGATCGCGCGGATAAAAACGCCCTGCGACCGCCGGTTCGCGAATCGTCCGGGCCATGAAGCCTCCAGTGGCTGCGCTTTCCCGGGCAAAAATTCGTCCGTGGCGCCGAAGTTCTTCGGTTGGTTTGAGGTCAGTCCGCGCTCGAATTCAACAACGCGCGATACAGGGCCGCACTCTTTTCCAGACTCAAGGCTTCGGCGCGGACTGTCGGTTTCACTCCAGTCTTTTCGAGCGCGGCCTTCAAAACGGGGGCCGGATACTGCACCTTGAGGTTGTTCCAGAGAGTCTTCCGCTTTTGCCCAAAAGAAAGTTTCAGAAAACTGACAAAGCCAGCTTCCGGCACCCTCAAGCTATCGATCTTCGGAGCCATGCGAAGCCGCACAACTGTCGACTCGACCTTGGGCGGAGGCGAAAATGCATCCGGCGCGAGCGTGAACATTTTTTCCACCCGCGCATAGAGCTGCGCGGTAGCCGAAAGAAGGCCATACTCACTCCGCCCTGGGGCTGCCGCCAACCGCTCTGCTACTTCGCGCTGGACTAGCAGGACGATCGTTTCGAAATATTGCCTGAATTCGAAAAGCCGAAGCAGAATATCTGAAGTAATGAAATAAGGAAGATTGCCAACTACTCGCACCGCTTCGGGCTGTGGGCTCATCCCTGGGCGGGTGCTACCGGGCTTCGGTCCAAAGAGAGTGTGAAAATCGATGGCCAGAACATCGCCTTCGATGATCTCGACGTTCGGCTCCTGGGAAAAGTTCATGCGCAGTTGCGCCGCCAGTACCCGGTCAATTTCAATCGCAATCAATCGGCGCGCTCTCTTCGCCAGCAACGATGTCAGAGCCCCGCGCCCTGGTCCAATTTCCAGGACCGTACTTTGGGAGATATCACCCAGCGCTTCCACAATGCGCATCGGCGCAGCTGTGTCGACCAGGAAATGCTGACCCAGTTTGGGCCTGGCGCGGGAAGCTTCCGGAGCAGCGGTTTTTGTCACGTTTGCCTCTTTCTGACTGGCTTCCCGGCGTTAGACTAGCGGGTCGTCCATACTAGCGCATGCCGCGTAGTCCGTTGGTGCGGCGGAGTATGCTGTAGCAAGCCCCGGTCAACATGATAGCGTGCGCCGGTGGCAGTACGCGGGACTTGCGCTGACAAGGAGTCGCCTGGATGCAAATCGCCTTCGCAGCTTCGGAATGTGTGCCATTCTCGAAAACCGGGGGTCTGGCCGACGTCGTCGGCGCCCTGCCTCGCACTCTGGCAGCTGCCGGACATCAGGTAAGCGTCTACCTTCCCCGTTATCGTCAAACCAGGCTGAAGGACCCGCAGACCGTCGTTGCAAGTATCACCATCCCTTTTGATGACAGATACCGCTTTTGCTCGGTGGTCAGAGGCGAAAAGATTGCCGGGGTCAGTTTCTACTTTGTTGACTATCCGCCATTTTTTGACCGGGAGGCTCTTTACGGAACTTCCGTCGGCGACTATCCCGACAATGCCGAGCGCTTTGCCTTGTTTTCGCGCGCCGTGCTGGAAGCCTCGAAGATCATCGGTGTACCTCAGATTTTCCATTGCCATGACTGGCAGTCCGCTCTTGTTCCTGTGCTGTTGCACACACAATACGCCGAAGACCCCGCCTTCCGCGACGTTGCCACGGTTTTCACCATCCATAACATGGGATATCAGGGCCTTTTCCCGCCCGATACGCTGCCTTTGCTCACGTTGCCCTGGGACCTGTTCGCCATCTCCCGGATGGAGTTCTTCGGAAGTGTAAATTTCCTTAAGGGCGCGCTGGTATTTGCGGACTTCGTTACGACTGTGAGCAGAAAGTACAGCCAGGAAATCCAGACCACCGAATTCGGTTTTGGCCTGGAAGGGGTACTTCGCACTCGATCTTCAACCGTCACCGGCATCCTGAACGGCGCAGACTACGACGAGTGGAGTCCAGAGACCGATAAGTTTATCGTGGCTCAGTACTCACCCCAGGATTTGTCCGGCAAAGCTAAATGCAAGCAGGACTTGCTCACAACCTTTGGACTGGATGGAGCCGATCCACGCCTACCTGTGATTGGCATCGTTTCCCGGTTCGCCGCGCAGAAAGGCTTTGACCTGATTTCTCAAATCATGGAACGGCTGGCGCGGGAAGACTTAATCATTGTCGTCCTGGGGAATGGAGACAAGATTTACGAAGAAATGTTTCTCCGGCTGGCGAAGCAGTTTCCTCAGAAAATTGCCGTGAAAGTCGCTTACGACAATACTGTCGCTCACAAGATTGAGGGTGGGAGCGATATGTTCTTGATGCCTTCCAGATACGAACCTTGCGGCCTGAATCAGATGTACAGCTTGAAGTATGGAACGGTCCCGATCGTGCGCGCGACCGGGGGCCTTGACGACACCATTGACCATTGGGATCCTCGAACCGGCAAAGGCACCGGTTTCAAGTTTAGCGACTACAACGGCGAAGCTTTGCTCTTGACCATCAAAGAGGCTCTGCGAGCATTCCGCGATCACACTTCCTGGCAACAGCTCATGCGCAACGGCATGAACAAAGATTTTTCCTGGAATGCTTCGGCGAAGGAATACGTACGCGTCTACGAGCGCGCCCGGCAGGTGCGGACAGGGAATCCAGCCCCATCGATGCGCGCTGAAGCCATTGACTTGGAACCAATTAGCCGCTAGCGCTTTGTCTCCGGATGGTCGGCGATTTTCGAGCCGTCCCGATATTGCGGCGCTGCCGTCTTGGTAAAATCGAGTCGCATTCTGGTCTTGTTCCCATGAGTCCCTTCCAAAGGACGATCTTCCACGTCGATATGGACGCGTTCTTCGTTTCGGTCGAAGAGTTATTCAACCCCGAGATAAAAGGGAAGGCTGTAGTCGTAGGTGGCCAGCGTGACGAGCGGGGCGTGGTTTCAGCGGCGTCCTATGAGGCCCGCAAATTCGGTGTGCATTCCGCCATGCCGCTGCGCGCGGCAGCAAAGCTCTGTCCGCAAGCCATATTTCTGAATGGCCACCCTGACCGCTATCGCGAATGTTCGGAAAAAGTACATCGAGTGTTAACCTCGTTCTCGCCTCAGGTGGAAATGGCCTCCATTGATGAAGCCTACCTCGACATGACGGGCACCGAGAGGTTGCACGGCCCGCCGCTTCGCGCGGCCCATCTGCTTCATCAGAAAATGAAGTCCGACACCCGACTGAACTGTTCTGTAGGAATCGGGATATCCCGGCTAATTGCCAAGGTCTCTTCGGCCAGGGCCAAGCCCAACGGAGTTCTCTGGATCGTACCCGGACAGGAAGCAAAATTCCTGGCCCCGCTCGACGTGCGTGAAATCCCTGGCGTCGGGAAGGTCACGGAACAGAATCTGCACGGTTTGGGCATCCACAAGGTAGGAGACCTGGCTCGATTCGATGAGGCCTTTCTGGAAGAGCGTTTCGGAAAATGGGGGCTCGCTCTGGCGGGTAAAGCGCGCGGCGAGGACGCTGGTGGCTGGTTCGACAGTGAAGTTGCAGCGGACAGTGATCCCAAGTCCATCAGCCACGAACACACGTACAACGAAGACACCGCCAACCCCGAGCAACTGGAATCCACGTTGATGCGTCTGTCGGAGATGGTGGGGCGCCGCTTACGTGAAGGCAGCTTTTACGCGGGTACCATTCAGCTTAAACTGCGCTACAAAGATTTCACGACAATTACCCGCGCCCACACCTTGCCGTCACCAACCCAGCTCGACAATGAAATCTTCGAGCAGGTGCGGCTTCTGTTTCGTAAGAACTGGCGCAAGGGAGCCCATGTGCGCCTGCTGGGTGTGCAGGCTTCCTCGTTTGAAGGTCAGCAGGCCGGGCAGGGAAATCTGCTCGAAGATGACCGCCGCCAGCGCTGGCAGCAAGCTCTGTCCGCCGCCGATCGCCTGCGCGATAAGTTCGGAGAGTCGAGTGTTTCGTTGGCAAGCGGCTTGAGAGGCGGATTCCGCGAACGCACCCACGAGAACCCGGCAGGGTTGCCGGGCAAAGGAAAATCTCGGGAGTGAGCAAATGCAGGCGCGAGCATCCGGCTCCTGCGACTCAGCCTAGTTGTTGGGAGTCGCGTTCGCCGTTGTGGGCGATCCCGGATTGGCCCCGCTCCCGTAACGGGTCAGCCTTGGGAAAAAGGGCGTAACTTCAAACGGCATTTTGTCCCGGGCTGAAGTAATCGCGACTGGCGACGTCTTGATCAGTTCCACATGATCATCCCACGGGTTCAACTTGACGCGTCCTCCCAAGGGCAACGCGGGGATCTGATCCAGTTTGTTCGGATCCAACGCCGGCGCCGATGTCATCAGGGCTGACATCCGTTCGATTCCACCTTTGCCGTCCGCGAGACTGTTGCCCAGATGCGGGGTCAGCAATGCTGACAGCCCCGATCCTCTTTCCGACAATTGCCGCAGAAACAAACCAGCCGTGTCCAGTTTCTGCGCGTAAGGCGAATTCTTTAACAACTCCACTGCCTTCTTGTCGGCCGCGACTTCTTCTTCCGGTACGTGCCGGAAGCCGAGGTTCTGATACGTAGACTCATCGGAGAAGAGCATCCGGTCGTTGAAAGCGTAGCGGCTGCCCAGGTTATGTCCCAGTACGATATGAGCCAGTTCGTGCGACAGAACCATCGCGAGGCAGGCTTCGTCGGGAAGCACGTCGATCAGACCGCGGCTAACCACGATGGTATTTCCCACGCTGAAAGTCTCCAGAGGAGACGTCAGCATTACGCGTGTTCGAACCGGTCGTGGCAGTTCGAGATTGTTGGTTACCGCGATATTGTTGACCACTGTCATCAAAATCTTGTCGACTTCTCCTTGCGGGGCAAGCAAGCCTGCATTTTGCAGCCGTTCGATCACGTTGTCTTCTGCCTGCTGCTGCCATTCGCGCTGGGCCTGCAACGGCGAGGCGTCCTGCGAAGTTGGGCTTTCATCCTTCACCGAAGAATCCACCAACACCTGGGTAAGTTCGTCTTCCTTGCCGTTCTTCTTCAAGTCGTAACCCCAGATACGGGTTTGCGCTTTGAAAGCCATCTTGTCTTTGTTATCTTTGCCCGAACTGAAGTCGCCTTCTTCGCTGTAGATATAGGCAGGCACCCAGTAACCCGGAATCAGGTTCAGCCGCCAGCTATCCATGTGGAAGAACTGCGCGTTCCTCGGGCGGGGCGCATACGTCCCGTTCAGACGGACGACGTTGAAATCCTGATCTTCCACCCAGATGCGACCCAGAAATCGTCCCTTGCCGGCATCTTTCTTGGGGGTAATGTCGAACACGATGCAGCGCACATCGCCAAGAAATTCGCGATGCACGTACTTGAAGTCGTAGTGCGCTCGGTCGAAGTCGTCGCGGTCGGCGAAGATCATCCAAGAAAAACCAATGGGCTTGTATTCGAACTTGAACAACTTAGTGAATCCGCCCATCATGCGGCTCTGCAAACTTGTATCTCTTGAAAGGTAATCTTCGCGGTCGACAGAATCACTCAGATCCAGACGGCCGAAAAAGTAGTGATCCTCTCTTGGTGCAGGACCCATTTGCGGATCGAACTTCAGGTTCTGAAGATACGTTTCAACCAGCGGCGTGCGCGTCTTCAGCATCGCGATCAGTCCGCGTTCACGCTCAATTGCACGATCGACCACCTGGTCCATTGTGGTTGGCGAAGCGGACGCAACTGGTGGAGGCGGAGGGGCCGGCGAAGTCAGGTTCGAAGTTGGCGGCGCAGTTTGCGGCGCAGCCGCCGGGGATTCGGCTTGAGGTGGATTACCGCTCGCAGCCGGTGAGGAAGCCGGCGCGGTCGTTTGCTGTCCCATCGCGTTCAACGTGACCAGCAACGAAGCCGTGACGATCCATTTCCAATTACGCATGACTAAAATCCTCTCTGTCTTATCGCTCTGCGCGCCAGCCTAGTAGGCCAACTGGAAAACCACATGTACGGTTGCCGTGGAGTCGATCGGTTGATTGTAGTGCTGGGCGGGCTTGAAGCGCATCTTATTTGCCGCCGCGATCGCTGCTTCGTCCAGGCCGTGACCCATGCCCCGTACCACGCGATTGACGTGCAGCTGTCCATTTGCCCCGAACATGACTTCCAGCAATACTTCACCTTCCAGCCGGAGACTGCGCGCCTCCTCAGTGTAAACCGGATTGGGCTTGGACAAGATTTCCACAGGTGCCGTGGCCGGTCCTGTATCAGCTTGCTGCTGTTTCATTCCGCCTCGGCTGACTTGCTGTTCGGCAAAACCGGCATTTTGGACGGTTGCTCCGCGTCCATTGCTGCGGCCATCCCCTTGACCACCCTGCGCGATTCCGTTGCCGAAGCCGGCGCTGGCAATTGTTCCCTTGATGCCCTTCGTCCCACCCGAGCCATTGCCAGTACCACCGCCCTGGGGCAGGTCGAAAGCACCTGAGTTCGCGACCACCAGATGCGCATTCTGCTTGCCTTGCCCTTGAACTCCATTGGGATCGCCAAATCCGCCAGTCTGAACTTTCTCGATCGGAGCATTGACGGTCGGAGTCGCCGTGCTGCCAAATTCTCCCGTGTGGATGATCAGTGACGGCCGAGCTCCGCCAGTCACCTGTTTCAACACGGTGGGCGTGAAATTGTTGGCCTCAATTTTTGGGGCTACCTCTTCCTCCGTGCGCGGCTTCGGAGCCCGTATCTCGCGTGGAACCGTCAACTTCGGGGTTTCAAAAACCGGGGCGGCAGGCAGAAGTTTGGCCTGGACGCGCGGCGGCGTCTTGACCTTAAGCGGTTCGGGCTGCAGGCTCGGCATCGGAACCAGTTCGGTCACATGATATTGGCGCGAAATGTTCAGGCTGTCCGGCCAGATCCAGCCAATGTTGATCATGATGATGACCAGCAGTATCAACAGTCCGTAGGCGGCCGCAAGGGCGCGCCGGTCGAGTTTGCGCTCGGGTAAAATCCCTAACTGAAAGGTGTCAGGCGTAGGCATTCATAGACTCCAAAAAAGGGACCCGAGCCTGGGGAATTTGCACCGGGTGGAGCTTTTAAGTTACGGGACAATCAGAGAGGGGTAAACGTGCCCGGCGGGGGTGTCCTTCGGTAACCTGGGTAATCCCAGAATGGAACTGCTTGAAAAAATAGGGGTTTCCAGCAACCAGCTTCAGACCGCTCCCGTTCGCCGCCATGCAAAAAAGTAGAAAACCGGTACCCCGGCCAGAATGGCCAGAGTCCCAAATGCCGATAAACGTAGATTTCCCGTGAACGTGTAGTAAAGAAGCACGGTAGAGGCCAGAACGAAGAGCGCAGGCACCGCGGGATAACCCCAGACGCGGTAGGGGCGGGAAGCGTCGGGGTCGCGTTTCCGAAACACAAACACCGTGCTGCTGGCGATCATGTAAAACAACCACTCGGCGAAAATAGCCAGGGAAAAGAACTGCCGAAAGTTGCCTCCAAAGAGCAGCAGGATAATGGCAAGAATGGCTTGCACCACAATCGCGCTCGACGGCGTATGAAAGCGGGGATGCACATCAGCAAGCGCGGAGAAGAAGTACCGGTCGCGCGCCACTGCAAACGGCACTCGCGCGCCGCTCATGACGGTTCCGTTCATAGCCACAAGCATTGAAAGCGCCATTCCTGCCGACACAATGCCCGCACCCAAACTTCCCAAAACCACCGCCATGGCGTCGGATGCCGCCCGTGGCGAAGTCGCAATGTTCGACGCGGGCAATACGTACTGCACCGCGGCGTTCACGAGCATGTACAGAACGCCCACGAGCGCTACGCCGAAAATCAGCGCGATTGGAATGTTGCGCTCCGGATTGCGAATTTCTCCGGAGACCATGTTCAAGTCGTTCCAGCCATCGTAGGCCCACAACGCAGCTACCAGCGCCGCCATGAAACCCGCCATACCACCTTTGGCACCGGTAAAAGTTCCGGCGAAATTCTGCCAGCTGCCGCCGCTGTAGCTGAAACCAATGCCGACGATCGCAAGAATGATGACAACTTTCAACAATGTAAACACCAGTTGAAAGTCGCCGGCTCTTTTGATGCCGATGTAATTGAGCATGGAAATCAGCACGGCAGCGGCAATCGCCAGGACTTGCCCGTAAGTCACGGAAAAGGGCACAGAGATGAAATTGTTTGCCAAAAAATTCAAAGCCGGAAACGTTCCCAAAACCCGGACAAAGCCTGTGGCGAGAGTCGCGATAGAAGCTGGCTTGGCAATGATGAACCAAGTCCAGGCATAAAGAAACGAAGGCAACGGCCCGTAGGCGTCGCGGATATATACGTATTCTCCACCGGCCTGGGGCTTCATAGCGCCGAGTTCGGCATATGTAAGGGCGCCAAAGAAAGAAAGCAAGCCGCCCACCAGCCACGCCAGATAAACCAGTTTCGCGGAACCGGCAGCCTGCATCATCTCAGCGGGAACCAGAAAAATTCCGCTGCCGATGATGGTGCCGACCACAATTGCAGTGGCATGGCTGGCGCCCAGATCGCGCGCGAGTTCAGGACGTGTGGGGACTTTCAGGAGAATGCTTTCCATGTAAGGGATGAAGTATACGTGAGGAAGAACAAGCTCTTAACCGGGGAGGTCGGTTCCAGCTTTTCTTCGCGTCCTTTGCGGTTAATGCTTTAAGCTGCAGGCTCGCGAAGTTTTAGGTCGACAGGAATATTTAGCAGGCGAAGGTGGGAAAGCATTGCGTGTCATCTACCGGATGCAAAGCGTCTTTGCATTTGGTCTCAACTATCACTCTGTTTTCCACGACGAGATCTGCTCGAAAGCCGCCAATCCAGCTTTACGTGCCCGTAAATTAGCGGAATTGGTTTCTGGCGTTCAACTTTTATACTCACACTCTGAAGCTCGTAAGCGAGGCAGGCCTCGTAGGCGGACACGAGTAAACCCGGCCCGAGTATCCGATGCACTTTGATGGCAGCACCAATGATTTCGCGTGTAAGGTCAGGACCTCGCATGGTAATGAGAAAGTCAAAATCTTACCGCAAAGAACGCCAAGAAAAGCCGCAAAGGACGCCAAGAAAAACGAGACTGCCCAAAATGGGAACGCCGCTTTTATTTTTCTCTGTATTTCTTTGTGCTTTGCGATCTTCGCGGTTAAGCGCTTTTCTCTCCCACCAGTAAACTCCCCGCATATCCCACGCCGAACGTAATTACAGTCCCGATGGCCACGTACCAGGTCCATGGCACCCGCGTACCTAACCAGATGTAAAGCTCTGCAATGAATCCGCACAGCATCCCGACGATTGCTCCAGTCTGATTCGCTTTCTTCGTGAGCACGCCCAGCAAAAACACTCCCAGCAGCGCGCCATACGCCACAGAAGCAATCTGTAACCCCACTTCGATAACGCGTCCCACTTTATTCAGCGAAAGCACGGCCAAGCCGAAGAGCAACACAGCCCACAGCAAGGTTGCAATTCTCGATAGCCGGATCTTGCGGGCTTCGTCAATCTGCGGGTGCCGCTGTAGATAAAAATCAATGATCGAACTGGAAGACAACGAATTCAGCGCGGCGCTAAGGTTCGACATCGCGGCCGCCAGAATCGCGGCAATCAACAATCCGGAGATCCCATGCGGCATCTGGTTGACGATGAATGTCGGATAAATTCTGTCCGCCTTGCCGAAGTTCGCCGAGGGCACGTGATAAAAAGCAAACAACATCACTCCAACTAGCAGAAACAATGCAAACTGAAACAGAATCGCGACCCCGCTGGACAACAGGGCGGTCACTGATTGCCGCTGGTTCCGCGCCGCCAGCAGACGCTGCACGATCAGTTGATCGGTCCCGTGACTGGCCGTAGTCAGAAACGTGCCGCCAATCAATCCTGCCCAGAAGGTGTACGGTTTCCAGAAATCGAGCGAGAAATCGAAAACGCGCAGCTTCCCGGCATTCTCGGCCATGCTGTGAATGGCCGGCCAGCCGCCTGGTACGAGATGCAAAATGGTGAACAGCCCACCAGCGTGCCTCCGACATAGATCACGGTCTGCACTACATCGGTCCAGATGACTGCGGCCAACCCGCCTTCGAAGGTGTAGACCAACGTCAGTGCGGTGATGATCGCAATCGAGGCAACCTCGCCGGTCCCCAGTGCAATTGCCACCACGATGGAAACCGCGTAGACGCGTACGCCTTCCGCAGCGGCGCGGGTCATCAGAAAAAGACCCGCCGTCAGTGACCGCAGTTTTCTTCCGAAGCGCCGCTCTATCAGTTCGTACGCAGTGTAAAGATCGCCGCGAAAATAATGCGGCAGCAGACACGAAGCTGATGATGAACGCGCCCTACAACGTATCCCAGCACGACCTGCAGAAACATCAGGTTCGTGTCATAGGCCAGGCCTGGAATGCTGATGATGGTGAGCGTGCTGGTTTCCGCTGCGACGATCGACAACGCAATCGCCCACCAGGGAATGTCTGCGGTCAGCCAGAAAATAATCGCGCAGCGAACGCTGCCTTTTGCGAAAACGCAATCCAAAGAGCGTGATCCCAGCCAGGTACAACGCGATAATGGTGAGATCAATTTTGTCCAAACCCATGCTTGGTTCCGAGAGCCAAAGTAGCGCCGGCATTCCGCCGGCGACGACAATGCCTTTCCAGAGTAGCGGCTTTGGTGGTCAAAATTTCGCGATCCGCCGCGGGGTACCCAGCTCGTCAAGCCGTTTCCCAAGCCTCCGCTCGGGGCGACTAACCCAGGCTCATGATAGAACTACGCTCGTGGGCATCTATCTCGGCATCGACGGCGGCGGCAGCAAGACTTCCTGCCTGATCGGCGACGAAACATCCATCCTCGGCGCGGGCACGGCTGGGGGTAGCAATCCCGTCCGCGTAGGCGAGACCCAGGCGCATGAGGCGCTGGCGGCTGGAATCCAGCAAGCTTGCGCGGTGGCCAACGTCGCTCCATCGCAAATACAGAAAGCCTGCATCGGTCTCGCGGGAGCGGTGCGCCCGGAGATTAGCGATCCGGTGCGCCGTTTTCTCGCGGAACTTGTTCCCGGCGAAATCGAAGTCGTCGGCGATATGGTTATAGCCCTCGAAGCGGCGTTCGGTAACCGACCGGGCGTGATTGTGATAGCGGGCACTGGGTCGATCGCGTATGGCAGGGATTCGAACGGAAAGACCGCGCGTGCCGGCGGCTGGGGATTCGCTATTTCCGATGAGGGATCGGGTCACTGGATTGGCCGATCCGCAGTGGCTGCCGCGGTCCGGGCCCAGGACGTGGATTCCGCGGAATCAATGAACCAATCTCTGCTCGGCAGCTTAATGAAATCCTGGCAAGCGGGTACCCGAGAACAGCTGGTGGTCATGGCGAATGCCACCCCGCCACCGGACTTTGCGGCGCTGTTTCCTGTCGTGCTTGCTTCGGCCGATCACGGTGATCGCATCGCACTCGACATTCTGAGCCAGGCGGGTGGTGAACTTGCAAGTCTGGCCACAACCGTCATCGCGCGTCTCCTCACTAACGCTGAGGCTCCGTCGGTGGCAATGTCGGGCGGCGTCTTCGGTAATTCGAACTTAATACGCCAGGTGTTTTATACCCGGCTGCGTTCGGAATATCCTGCGGCTGCCGTCAATCCCAGCATGATCGAACCAGTTCGAGGCGCTCTGGAAATGGCGCGAAGAAGCGCTCCGAAATAATTTCCCCTTCGTCGTTACTGTACAGTGAGCATCACCTGTGTGCTCCGGGTGACGGAACCAACTGCGCCTGTAACCGTGATCGTGTAACTTCCCGCGGGAGTTCCCGGATGTCCACCGCCGCTCTGCGTGTTGCCACTGCTGCTTCCACCTCCTCCGCATGCGACCAGCACGCTAAGAAGCACGCCGGCGACCACCACAAATAGGGAACGGTTCTTCTTCAGCCCAGCGGGCACTTTCGATCCGGCAAATGCCAGCACTACTCCGATCAGCGAAAACTCCATGTCATACCAAACTCGCCGCGAAGTCCTGTTCAAGCGCGCGGTTACGCCGACAGCTGCTGTAGTTACGATGTTTAGTCTCACATTCGTGTCGCCGCTCCCGGCAGCCACCAGCGTCGGAGTAAACGAGCACGTACTCAACGGCGGGATGTCTGAGCTGGAGCAAGACAAACTCAATGTGCCGGGGAAAAGGCTTCCGTTGCCAACCGGAGCTGCGTCCAGACTGTAACTGGCACTCTGGCCCGCCGCGATCGTCTGGCCGCTGGAATTATTGTTGAGCACGAAATTAAAGCCCACGACCAGTTCAACCGGTGTCGAATGGGTGGCGTGGGCGGCATCAGTTCCGGTCGCTGTGATGTTGAAGTCGTATGTCTTCTCAACGTCGCTGCTGGCCGTAATCGTGAACGCCGTGCCCGAAGTTGCAGGAGTGAGTTTCGTTGGGGAAGCGGTGCAGGTCACCGGCAAGTTTCCCGCGCAGGCAAGGTTAACCGGACTGGCATAGCCGCCAGATGCCTGGATCGTGCCGTTGAATACCGCGGATTCGTTCGGTCCAACTATCACTGGTGAATTACTCACCGTTAGTGCGAAGTCCGGAGTGTTGGGGATCGCAGCCTGAACCGTCAGTGAGAGATTCTGAGTCCGGGAGGGCGCGCCTGGGGCTGAGGCATTGATTGCAATCGCGTAAGTTCCGGCGGGCGTCGTTGCGCCGGTGGTGACGGTCAAAGTTACTGCCGCGGGAATGCCCGAGGTCGGACTGCTTGCGCCGGAGGGCAGAAAACTGCAAGAAGCTCCCGTGGGCAAACCACCGCAAGAGAGCGTCACGTCCTGATCGAATGCTCCCGAAGCCGTCACCTGGAACACAACCGGTCCGGAGACGCTGGACTGGTTCATCATCAACTTCCCGGGAGTTGGTGCCGTGAGACTGTAGTCCACCACGTGCAGCGTCAGCGCGAAATCACGGGTGATGGTGTTTGCATCACTTCCCATCCCATGTGCGTTGAATAAGTAGTCGCCGACCGGACCCCCCGCCTTCACACTGAAGGTTGCCCCGCCACTAATCGGCGTAACACTGGAAGGTGTGACCGAACAGGATGGCGGCGGCGCGGTGGCCCGGCGTGTGCAGGTCAGGTTTACTGGACTGTTGTACCCGGTCTGGGCCGTCAACGTCATCGAGAAAGAGGCGGTTTCGCCGACAAATGAGGTCAGAGTGCTATCCGCAACCGCAAATTCAAAATCTGGCCCCTCCGCCAGCGTGAACTCCCAGATTCCTCGCCCGTAGGTGGACGCCCGCAGCTTCTTGGTGCCGCCGAAGTTGAACATGCGCAGTGCGGTAACCGCTGTGTTGGGCAGGTAGCCGGATTGGCCGCTCTGGGTTTCCGGGCCGGTCTCGGTCCAGTTCGGAGTGCCAGCGCTGCTGGCAAAGACTCCGACGTCAGTGCCAACATAAATGGTGCTTGCCCCCTCATCCACGAGCAGGGCGTTGGCCGGCGCGTCGGGCAGGTTCGCTGTGAAATCCGTCCATGAGTTCCCTGCGTCGATGGTCTTCCAGACGTGCGAAACATGAAAACCCATGATGCTGATGTAAGCTGTCTTCCCAGTCGCGTCCGATTTGTCGAGGGCAATGGCCGAGATGGGGAACGCTCCCGGATTGGTCGCACCCGTTCGATCGAACCATGTGCCCGGCCCTCCACTCGCGTTCGTGGTTACCCAGACGCGGCCTCCGGTTGGAGTGCCGGGGCCTAGGCCATCGGTGCCTGCGTACAGCACGTTGGATAATCCCTGTGTGCTCTTGATGCCTCCGGCCGCCAGCGAACGCACCAGATTCACTTCGTTGCCGGTGCAGGTTTCCGTTCCTCCAGTCTCGAAATTTCTGCTCAGGAGAGAAAATCCGCCACCGTCGGTTTCTCCACGCCACATGCGGCAAGTGCCCACCATGAGCTCGCTCGAATTTTGCGGATCCAAAATAAACGGCGTAAAGAAGGCGCCGGAATCACCTCCAACTGTTGCATTGGAAACGACCAGGCCATTTTCGAAATCCTGTGTCCGGCAGTCCACGCCCGAATTGCATCGCTGAATGCTGACGTCGGCATTGGCGGTAAACCATTCGGTGGGATTGTCCTGATTAATCTGGTTATAGCCACCGTCTCCGGCATTCACATTCACCCATCCGGTGTTGCTCTGTGATTCACTGGTTGCAGGTGAGCAGTTGTCTCCGGCGCCGCCCAGGATCGTGTTTGCATCGGTCGGGTGCTGTGAAAAAGAAATGAACTGCGTCATCGAACCTAAAGTTTCATTCAGACTGTCAAAGTGGTTGCTGCCTCCGCACGTGCCGGTAGTTAATCCGCTGTAGCCGTCGAGGGCGCGATAGATTCCGCCATCTGTGGCGAAATACATGACCACCTGCGTGTTGTTGTTGATCTGCAAAAATGCCAGTGAATGTTGATTAGGATGAACGTGAGCGATCGAGCCAAAATTAGGTGGACACCCAAAGGCATGGGTCAAATTCATGAAGTTATCCGGCGGAGTGCCGTTGCAAGTCGGATCGGAAATGGTAATTCTGCACTTGTACAAATTCACCGCCCCCGCGTACAGGTCTGTCGTTTCTCCGTCAGGCATCGCGGCCAGTTCCAGGTTGTACGTGCCCAACTCCGTTCCACACCCGCCCATCAGATCGCCGCAGTTGGTGATACCGGAGTTGTTGAGGTGTGTCCATGTGACGCCTGCGTTCTTGGTCTGCCAGATTAGTTGATCGGTTCCGTTCCCATCCACGAACCAGAAATACATTTCGTTGCGTCCGGGCACCACAGCGAACTCACCTCGATATAAAGGACAGCCCGTAGAAGCAGGGCTGGCAGGGCATGCACTAGGAGATAATCCGCCCGGCTGATTGTTCAGGCGATTCCAGTTCACTCCGTCGCTGGACGAGTACACGCCGTGCCACTGTATTGCGGCAAAGAACTGTCCCGCGACTGCGTTGTAGACCACCGAAGTAGCCGAACTTGGGTCAATCACCTGCCCGGCATCCTTGGTCGGTGCATATCCCCAGGATTGTCCGCCATCCGTCGAGTAATAAAGCCCTCGATTCGCTCGCGCCGGATCTTCCAGTCCGTCGACTACTCCTCGAGTTGCCCCTCCGGCTGCGGCGACGACTACGTTGGGATTTACTGCGCTGAAGGCGATCTTGCTGAATCCCAGTCCCGCGAAAGAATGCGCGCCGGAGGCGTCTTGGGGGACCAGCGTCCAGTTGTTGCCGGCATCAGGTGAGCGCAGAATGCCCAAACCGTAGTAGGAATCACCGGAGTTGTTCATTTCTCCAGTGCCCGCCAGGATTACGCTCCTGCCCGCATCCTGGCTACCCAGTTGTGGCTGGATGGCGATCGAGCCAACCGCGAGGGTAGGCTGGTCGTCAGTAACCGGAGTCCATGTCACGCTTGAAGGGTCGGAACTCAGTGCCCCGGCGTTGGTTGATTTCCACACTCCGCCGTAAGCTCCTCCCACGTAGACCGTATTTCCGGTGCCATCCGCGGGGTCGATCGCCACAGCTGTGGCTCGTCCCGTCACCCAGCCGTAGTCCTGCACTCCCACTCCGCTGGCGTCAGAGGCGAGAGGCAAGGGACCCAGCGGCTTCCAGGCGCCGGTCGAAGGAGTATGTGGTGACGCCTCAATGTCCGATGAGCTTGTTTGTGCCGCGCGCCACGCTCGCTGCTGCAATTTTTGCCGGTAGGCGCGGTAGCGAAGCGCTGCCGGCGATTGCCCGGGAATTACACGTCCATGCCGGAGCCAGGTCTCGCGCTTGGTCGCTTGAACGCGATCATGACTTGCGAGCGATCCGTATTCGGAATCATTTCGCGTACCTTGAGCAACAACCAGGACGGCGCCAGACAGCAACGACAAGACAATCAGCAAATAAGAGCGACCGCAAAAATTCATATGCACCCGGCGCGTGAGAACCGCCGAACACACCACTACCATGCACTCGTGTTGAGCCGCTGTGACGGATGAACTGGATGTCGTTTCTTGTTTCTAAATCGGGAATTCTAAATACGAGAAGGTAACCGACAGGAGACTACACGAAAGTTGAGTTGACGAGGATCACACGTTGGACATCGAACACCACGTCCGATGTTCTCCTATTCATATCTCAGCGCTTCAATCGGATCCAGACGCGCCGCCTTGCGTGCAGGGTAGAAGCCGAAGAAAACGCCGACCGCCATCGAGAACAATACGGCCGCAAAAATTGCCGTGGGAGATACCAGCACCGGCCATCCCAGGGTCTGGGTAATCATGTAGGAAGCGCCCATGCCTGACAAAATCCCGATGCCGCCACCTACGATACTGAGAACGACGGCTTCGATTAGAAATTGCTGTTGCACATCTCCTTCGGTCGCCCCAATGGCCATGCGAATACCGATCTCCCTCGTCCTCTCGGTCACCGAAACCAGCATGATATTCATAATCCCGATGCCGCCAACGAGCAACGAAATGCTGGCAATCGAGCCGAGCAGAATGGTGAACAGACGAGCATTCTGATCCGCCAGATCCGCCATATCAGCCAGATTGCGGACATAGAAATCATCGTCTTGCGCGGAACGAATGCGATGGCGGTCACGCAGCAAAGCGGTGATCTGCTGCTGCGCGGTGTAGCTGGCATCCTTTGAGACCGCGGAAACCATGATCCAGCGCAGCCAGTCTTGGCCAGTGATCTTTTTCTGAAGAGTAGTGATCGGAACCAGAATGATGTCGTCCTGGTCCTGTCCCATGGCCGCCGATGTGCCCTTGGCAATCAGCAACCCGACAACCTTGAAAGGCAGGTTATTGATACGGATGGTTTCGCCGATCGGGTCGGTCGCCCCAAACAAATTCTTGCGCACAGTTTCGCCGATGACGGCAACGTTCGCAGCCATACTCACATCATCCTGCGAAAATGAAGAGCCTTCCCCCATGGGCCAGCTGCGAATGTCAAAATATTGCGGCTCGGTGCCATTGATGGTCGTTGCCCAGTTGTCGTTTCCGAACACTACCTGGGCGGAAGCCTGGCTGCCTGGCGCAGCCGCCTTCACCGAAGGACACTCGCGCATGATGGCAACCATATCGTCATAAATCAGGGTCTTGGTGGCACCCCATCCCATTCTCGTGCCGCCGCGATTGATCGTGCCCGACTGCACAAACAACATGTTGGAACCCATGGCTGCGATCTGTTGCTGCGCCTGCTGTTGCGCACCCTGCCCAACACTGACCATCGCAATCACCGCCCCTACTCCGATGATGATGCCGAGCATCGTCAGGATGGAGCGCAGCTTGTTGCGGGCCAGCGCGCGCATTGCGATACGAATGATCGCTATTAAATCCATGTGCCCTTCAATCTTCCAGCGCCGGCATGTTTTTCAAAACATCCGCCGCGATAGGCCGGTTCTTTACCTGTTCGTCACGGCGGATGGTTCCATCCTTGAAGTGAATGCCGCGTTTGGCGAATTCTGCGATGTCTGGTTCGTGCGTCACCAGCACTATGGTCAGCCCGTTGTCATTCAACTTTTGGAATACTTCCAGAATCTCGACTGACGTGCGGCTATCCAGATTGCCGGTGGGCTCGTCGGCCAGCAGAATTGACGGTCGATTGACCAGACCGCGTGCAATGGCGACACGCTGCTGCTGACCTCCCGAAAGCTGTGAAGGGAAGTGATCCATACGATCTGCCAGTCCTACCAGTGCGAGCGCTTCAGTTGCGCGCTTCCGGCCCTCTTCCTTGCTGATCTGCGCGTACAGGGTCGGCAACTCGACATTTTCCAGCGCCGTCGTACGCGAGAGCAGATTGAATCCCTGGAACACAAAACCGATTTTGCGATTGCGGATGGTCGCCAGTTCCTTCTTGCTCAATTCCGATACGGCGATGCCTTCCAGCAGATATCGGCCTGTAGTCGGCTTATCAAGACAGCCCAGGATATTCATGAAGGTTGATTTCCCGCTGCCGCTCGCGCCCATGATGGCTACGAACTCGCCTCGCTCGATGCCTACATTAACTCCGCGCAGCGCGTGTACCTTGGTTTCGCCCAGATCGTAATACTTGTGCACATCCTCGATAAGAATGATGCCGCGGCCCCCAGTTGCACCGGTCGTTGGAGAAACGGATTGTGGGATCGTGGCCATTCGTTACCTTATGCGCGGCGTTCCGGCGCCGCCGACGCCAGGAGCCCGGCTTGCGCCGGAGCTCGCAGTCATCCCGCCAGTGACCAACTCGTCGCCTTCATTCAGCTGGCCTTTCAATACTTGCGCGACTTCAGTAACGGTGTGGTCGGTGATGCCGGTACGGATTCTTACCGGTTCCAGCGTTTTGTCGGGACGCAGTTTCCAGACCACAGCGACATCCGCCCGTGGAGTGTGTGTCGGCGACGCGCTGCCCGAGGTTTCTCCGCCGCCATGCGTGCCCTCGCCCTGTGCACCCTGGTCATGAGCGCGCCGTTGTTTGCCGGATGCTCCTGTATCGCCAGATGCCCCCGGGGTTGTCGGACCACCTGCGGTTTGAGTTCCCGTCTGTCCTGAGGTCAGCCCGTATTGCTTGTACAGCGCCCGGACCTGATCAGCGGACATGTCCGGCTTGTAGCGCAAAGCCCCGTTGGGAACCCGCAACGCGTTGCTTGCGTCAGCCACAGGAATGGTGATGTAGGCAGTCATGCCGGGGAACAACTTCATCTGCGGATTGTCGAAATCAATGATGGTGTTGTACGTCACCACATTCTGCACGGTGGTCGCATTTAAACGTACCTGAGAGACCGTACCGGTAAACGAGTCTTTCGGAAAGGCGTCCACTTTGAACGTGACTTTTTGGCCGGTGTGGATCATCCCTACATCCGACTCGTCAGTGCTGGCATAAACCTGCATCTTGGTGAGGTCCTGCGCGATCGTGAACAAAGTGGGCGCCTGCAGGGAAGCAGCCACGGTCTGGCCGACATCGACGCTCCGCGCGATTACGGTCCCGTCAATCGGCGCATGAATGGTGGTGTAGTCGAGATTGGTCTGTGCCACGGTAACCGCGGCTTGCTTCTGCTGAGATTGCGCAACCGCCTGCGTGATGGCTGCCTTCGCGCCAGAAACCGCAGCGTCTGCCGTGTCGGCGTTCGCCTTCGCCAGGTCGAGCTGCTGCTGACTCATTACGCCCTCTTTGGTCAGTCCCGAGGTGCGCTCAAAATCGGCCCTGGTTTGCACCGCCGTAGCCTGTGCTTTTTCCAGATTGGCCTGGGCCGCAACCTGATTGGCTCTGGCATTTGCCAGATCGGCTTTGGCTTGCAGTAAAGCGCCTTCAAACAATGAAGGATCGATCTGCGCCACAATCTGTCCCTTTTTTACCCGGGAATTGAAATCGGCATTCAATCGCGAAATTGTGCCCGACACCTGCGAACCCACCTGGACTGTCGTCACGGCATTGATTGTTCCAGTCGCTTCTACGACTTCGCGAATATCTCCACGATCCGCCTTGGTGGTGAAATACTGCGGCTTATCGTTGCCTTTGAATTGAAAGGCAGCGAAAACGGCGATGGCTACAACCACGAGACTCGCGATCAACCAATGGCGTTTAAGCATGTTCACGACTTCATCCTCGCTTTACCGCAGTTCAGACTCAATCGTTCTACAGTTGATTAAACCCCCCATCGGGGGTGAGGTTGCGTTTAGAATCGCTGGCTTCTGTGGAACGCGCCCAAGCCTTACTAAGTACTATAGATCGGTGTGTACAGCTTGCAGCATGAATGCAGCGTTTTTCGCAACCTTTACAAAAATTTACTAACATGAATTCAGGCTTAAGATGACGAATCGCCAGTTTTACGCAACTGGTTGCGAAGAGAATTTTCTTTTGCAATATTCCTGTCGCATTTCGCTGCATCGGAAACCCCCTCCGTATGGAAAGACTCTGATGGACTGGCAGGCATTCTCGCTCACTCTCCGGCTGTCTGCCCTTGTCGCAATCGTGCTCACGCTCGTAGGGCTTCCAGTCGCCTACTGGATCACGTATTCGCGCTGGAGATGGAAGTTCCTCGCGGAAGCAATCTTCGCCATGCCCATCGTGATGCCTCCTACGGTGCTCGGATTTTATGTCCTGGTCGCGCTCGGTCCCCGCGGTCCTCTGGGACGGTTCTGGGAATCGCTTACTGGTCATACTCTGGCTTTCACCTTTGAGGGACTACTCATCGGCTCGATCCTCTACAGTTTTCCTTTCGCGGTCCAACCCTTTGCCGCTTCGTTTGCCGCGGTGGATCAGCGGCTGCTAGCCGCTTCGCAGACTCTCGGTGCTTCGCGAATGAAGACTTTCTTCCGCGTGATTCTGCCGCTGTCAATCCCCGGTCTGGTGACTGGAGCAGCCCTGAGCTTCGCCCACACCATGGGCGAATTTGGCGTTGTTCTGATGGTCGGAGGCAATATTCCCGGCGTCACTCGAACCGTCTCGATCGATATCTACGACAAGGTGCAGGCTCTCGATTACTCAGGCGCGAACTCCACCGCCCTGGTGCTGCTGGTCATTTCGTTCGCTGTGCTTTCGCTGGTGTACGCCCTGAATCGGCGCGTCTGGCTGTGGAAGTAACAGGGGAAGCCGGCGGTGTTCCAGGCTAATTAGCCGAAGACTGAACATAATCCCCAGAATCTATCTGGCCCTGACCAACCTTAACGATCTTCGAACCCAGAACGCGTTCGAAGTCATGAAAGTAGGATGGAAGACTCCGGCTCGTAGTCTCGTCGATGCCGTCCATGAGCTGGTAATGCAGGTGCGGCAAGAAGGTGTCTCCGGAAAAGCCGATCGCTCCAACCTGCTCGCCTTGCTTCACATGATCGCCTTTCTTCACATCCACACTTCCCGGCTTCATATGAAGAACGATGCTGAATTCGCCGTTGCCATGGTCGATGACGACGTGGTTGCCGAGTCCAATCGGGTCCACTCCTTCAGGCAATGACGCATAGACCAGCTCACCATTCTTGTATGTATTATCCGGCACATCATTTTCCGCATCGGCCACAATGCCCGCGGCCGGCGCGTACACCGGACTTCCGTATGAAAACCAATTCTCCGGGACGAAGCGGTCACCTCGATACAGCTCTCCCTTTGCATCCGCGATCATCAGGTCATAACCGAAGCGAACGGAATTAGCGTGGAATCCGCTGCTGCGAAATACCGTTTGCCTGCGATGGTGGGCGTAAAAATCGTGCCCGTCGAACACGTAAATGCGCCCTCTCAGTGGAAGTAACAGGGTGCTCTTATTTGCATATGAAGTTGGATAAATATCCGCCTCCGCTTTGGTCACGAAGTTGAGCATGTTGGGCTCTTTTTCGTCCGTCTTCTCGAGAAAAACTTCATAGTGAAGTCGCGCCAAAGGCATCTCTTGACCAAATGAGTAAAACGGATTGAAAACATCGAGCGAGCCTCCGGCAGGAACCACGCGGTCCGGCACGCTCGAAATGCCCGATGGCCTGCCGTTCTCGTCGACATATCTCCGAAACGCCAGCGCGCCCGTTGCGTCGTAAACGGACACCTGGATCTTGTTAATCCGCAAGGGAACGGTTCCGCTGTTGTGAAGCAACAGGTCGAAATTGACTACCTGCTCGGCGTCGCGTCTTTCGACGTACTGTTCTTTTGGTTCTATTGAGAGTGTGACGACTCCGCCAGCCGTTTGCGAGAAACTAGTCACTGAAGCCGCCAGGAGAAACATCACGAGACATGCCAGACGCGATCGAGCCATGAGCCATTATCTGGTCCGAACATGAAGACGTCCACTCGCACCCCGAAACCGTCACGGTTGAGGAGCCGTTAGATCGAGTGCAAAGGCTTCATGTCGTTCCGGGATTACAATACCGTTGCCCGGAAGTCCAACGAGGCAGTACAGCATCCGGTTGCAGGGCTTAATTACCTTTATGGAATCAGCGCTCAGTGACGCGGCGCTACTAAAATCCGGTCCGACGGATCGCAATGAATTGTCCGTGAAGGTTCGGAAGCGGCAGGGGAATGACTTCGAACTCGACCTTTCAGTCTCTTTCCCGTCAGGCATTACCATCCTGTTCGGTCCTTCAGGTTCGGGAAAGACCACATTGCTCGACTGCATCGCAGGTCTGATTCGGCCGGACGCAGGACGAATCGCCACCGCTGAAAACGGGTTGTTCGACAGTGCGGCGGGAATCGATCTTCCGTCGCAGAGGCGTAAGGTTGGTTATGTCTTTCAGGACCTGGCCCTTTTCCCGCATTTGAGTGTCGAGAGCAATGTCGAGTACGGGATTTCGTCGCTAGAGACCCGTGAACGCAAGCAGCGAAGTTCGGCCATCCTCGAGTCGTTCCGCATTGCGAATTTGCGCTCGCGGCGGCCGGGGCAGATTTCCGGGGGAGAGCGCCAAAGAGTAGCCTTGGCACGCGCGCTGGTGATTGACCCTCGAATCCTCCTGCTTGACGAACCCCTGGCCGCGCTCGACGCAGCCACGAAATCCAAAATCGTGGAAGATCTGCGCGCGTGGAACCAGGAGCACCGCATTCCGCTGGTATACGTGACGCACAGCCGGGAAGAGGTTTTTGCATTGGGAGAACGGGTGATTGTGCTGGACAAAGGACGCGCGATCGCGCAGGGAACTCCGCACCAGGTCATGACCGTGCCCCGGCAAGAGACCATGGCTCAGTTGGCAGGGTTCGAGAACATTTTTGACGCTACGGTAATTGCCGCTCACGAAGAGCGTGGCACCATGGTCTGCCAGTTGGTGGGAAGCAAAGTTGAATTGGAGACCCCGCTGGTTCGAGCCGAGGTTGGTTCGACCCTGAAAGTAGCAATTGGGGCTGGCGACATCCTACTGGCGTCGAGTGAGCCCTCAGGACTGAGCGCCCGCAACATTCTGCCCGGCAAGATTGTTTCGATGGCGCAGCGCGACGTGATCGTCGCTGTGAAAGTGGATTGTGGGGTAGAAATGGAAGTTCATCTAACCCTTGCGGCCCGCGATTCCCTGCAACTCAGGCCGGGGTCGCAAGTCTGGCTGATCGTCAAAACCCACTCGTGCCATCTCATGGGACCTTCGTAGTTCCCGCCGACAGGTGCTCTCAGAAACAGCGCTAGATTCGGCTCTGCCGAAAAGAAAAAGGCTTCGTCGCCCGGGCGACGAAGCCTTTTAGAAACCACAAAGAAATTTATACGCTGAAAGAAGAACCGCAGCCGCAGGTGCTCTTCACGTTCGGGTTCTCGAACTTGAAGCCGGCGCCTTCCAGGCTCTCGACGTAATCCACGATGCACCCGTTCAGATACATCACGGAGGTGGCATCCACATAGACTTTCAAACCGTCCATGTCGAACACTTTGTCCATCATTCCGGCGCCATTCTCGAATTGCATGGAGTACGAGAAACCAGAGCAACCGCCTCCAACCACGCCTACCCGCAGACCGGCAGGAACGGGGTTTTGCTGTCCCATGATCTCCTTGACCTTGGTGACGGCATTCGGGGTCAGGCTGATGGGTGCCTTTTTGGTTGTTTCTGCTGGCTTCACTTCGGGAACGGTAGTCGTCGCCATTGGGTATCTCCTTGAAAGGACTGAATATCAGTATAGCAAAACCTGTGTCCGGTTAAGTGGAAAATATGCCTAAGGACACGTTGCTTTCAGCCCACTCTCCCCTCATTAGATGGGAGTTAGCGCTCTTGCGGTGCACAGCCAAAATCATGCCAGGGCTTGCCAACGGGTCTATAATCCCGCGTTGGGGCCCTTTCCTGAGGTGGTTGTGGGGCCACAACCGACATCCGCAACAAGCCTCCGGGAACGGCTCGAAATCGGTACCGAGGTGTTTTATGACTCCAGGATTGCTATGGCTGCTGATCGCGTGGGGCGTCCTGACCGGTGTTCTGATCATCCTTCTCATCTATCGCAGCACGCTCACCATGCAAGAGGATGACCAGCTCTTTCTCGACGAATCCGCCTCCGCAATGGCGAAAGAACAGACGGAACTGATGGACAAAGTGAACAAGATAACTCCTTTGGTAAAACTACTCGGCGCTACCTCCGGAGGCATGATCCTGCTGATCGCCGGTTGGGCTGTCTACCTGGGATTGAACGCCACGCAGCCATAAACGGCAGAGAGTCGTTCAGCCGAACAGCCTTTTGCGCAACCCGTGTGAAGTAATCTGCTCGGACGCCGAAAATGCCTCCTTGCGTAGGAAAGTATTGCTCGCGTAACTTCTTGTTCTTATCTGATTCAGGGCTCCTGCCAATCCAGAGGGATGAATGAAGGTTTCAAAACTCCTGTTGTATGTGGGTATCACTTTCCTTGTTTTTCCTTTGCTTCTGGCGCAGTCTTCGCCCGAAAGCCGGGAGATCACCGATCCCAAGTCGATCGTTTCCGAAGCGAATGGCGCGGCGTATCCCATACCCGTCGAAGACCTTTTCTATACACGCAACGTCTCCGGTCCTGCCTGGTCACCGGATGGAAAAGAAGTAGTTTTCAGCACGGATATGTCGGGAAGAGTGAACTTGTTCACGATGTTGAAGCACGAAGATGCAGAGTTGCAGGAATATGAAAAAAGTTTGCTGGGAGATCCGGAAAAGGACCGCAAGGTCTATGAAGCGGATCGCTGATCACATACATTCATCAGTTCAAGGCGCCCTGCTGGTGTGCTGCAGGGTGACAACGACCCGCGAGTGCCCAAAGAAGAGGCGCAACAGGTCGTTGACGTGCTAAAGAAAGACGGCAAGACCGTGGACGCGCACTCACGCCAACGAAGGTCATGGATTTGAAAAACGCGAAAACAGGATTGATGCGATCCAACGAACGGTGCTGTGGTTCGACAAATACCTGAAGGGACGCAACTAGTTTTGAGAGCCGCTCAGGACCCGTACTGAAAGTCTGGTGCGGAAAGAGATTCTGGCTCGTTTCCGAGTCGCTGACCACAAGCTCGGGCCACCCATCCCGAAAGGAGACAGAAATGCCGCGCACCTTGGGAGATGGGGTAGCACAGCCCTAAGTCCGATTATTTCTGCGGGAATTTCGGGTCGTTCTTGATTTCTCGAATCTGCTGGATGTGACGCTCGGCGTGAGTTGAGATTTCGAGCATCCACTGCCAGCAATCGATCACGTCTCCATAGTCACCAAAGCTGTGGGCACGCATGTCGTCTTTGGTGGTCTTGATGTAGTCGATCATGGTGGCGCGCAGCGCCTGAAACTTCCCCAGAGCGTCGCCGAGATCCTTGTAGGTGTCGACTTTTTCGTGCCCACCGCCGGTCTTGGTATGCACCACGCGATCGATGCCGTACCACATAATGTCGGCGTCAGTAGACGACGATTTCTTGTCTTTCATATCCGGGGCGGCCTTCAGGGCTTTCTGGATTTGTCGCCAATAGTCAGGTTCGGCCACCGCCAGATGGGAAACGACTTGCCGGATCGTCCACCGGTCCGGCGAAGCTTTGTACTCCAGTTGGGCCGGGGACAATCCACGCACCTGCTCGGCCACCATTTGCGTGGTCATCTCGAAATGCACAAGCAGGTGTTCGCGGTCCGTATCGGTCATAGGAGCGGCGAACAGGGGCGCAGCCAACAGACACAACGCCAGCATCAGGGCTGCCAGCAGGAAGCCTCGAGGATTTCTTCGGGACGTGTTCAAAGCGATGGGCATGTCGCAACCACCCTTTCCAGGACTCTATTCCTTGGACGGCAAGAAGAGAGTTCGGTCATCAGGCGGGCGGAGGCACAGCGCCGAATCTGGGCGTAGAATGAGTTGCTAAGTGAGGCTGCATATGGCGCTCCGCTTCCTGTTTTTGGCGTGTCTTGTTTCCGTGCCCATCTTTTCTCTGAGCCAAGAATCAAGCAAAGAAACGTCACGCGTCGCGGATACGAAGCCAGCAGCGGTGGTCCCCAAAACGGTGATTGTTTACGTGGTAGGCGACGTACACAGTCCCACGGGTGTGGGAATAACGGATGCCCGGCCGACAACGGTACTTAAGATACTGGAGATGGCGGAAGGACCGAACCCGACCGCCAGCTTGCACAAGGCCAAGATCATCCGGAAAGGCGAAGATGCTCGCATCGAGATTCCCGTAGACCTTACGGATATTTTATCGGGGAAAGCTCCGGACGTGACGCTGCAAGCCGGTGACATTCTGTTCGTTCCCCACAGTTCCAGCAAGAGTGGCGCCCGCAAACCACTGAACGAGATTTTCTACGACGTTCCCCCATATGACCCGATGCAGGGACCTACTCCGATCTATATCCGATAAGCCAGACCTTTGGATAACCGGCGTAACAGCGCACTTACACTCATTGAGGGAAAGGGCAGCCCTGTGCGTGGTCGATGAGTGTAATCGCCTTCCATGAGAAGGCCGGTCGGAGTCAAGTCGATTTTTGTCGGTTTCGTTGGAACATCGTTGTTCTCCCGCCGAGTGGCCACTGTCGCCATGCTTCCATCCGCACTCTCGAGGAGCGATTTCATTTCGCTCGGTGCATGTTGGGCGTTCTCGTTTCAGCCGGTGCTGCCATCTGTTTGTCGCCCTGTGGTTCTGCTCTTGCAGACTGGAACCTGGGCCAGGCGATTAACGCAGTCACCGGAACTCGGCTTTGGCTTTTGTCTTTTCTCTTCCTAGAACGGTTTTGACGTTTGTTTTGTCTTTTTTGTTTACGCGACTGCCGCCACTGTCGTTCGGCTGCTGTTGTGCAACGGTTCGTACGCTTCTCCGCTCACCCACAGGTGATGCAGCAGCACCGCCAGCTTTCTTGCGGTGGCGACGATGGCTCGCTTCTTTCCGCTCTTTCCGCCACGCTCGGCCAGCTTCAGTCCCCAGCGTCGCAGGTCACAGTCGATGCCGAACGGCCCCAAGATGTGCTGCGCTCCCTGCACCAGCAGCGTTCGCAGATAGGGGTCTCCCTCTTTGCTGATATGCATCTGCGGCTCGCTCCGCCCCGAGTTTCGTCGTCCTGGCTGCAATCCCAGATAGCAGCCCACGTCGCGGCTCTTGCCGAAGCGATGCGGATCTTCCAGCGTCAGCATGTACGTCATCGCGATCAGCGTGCCCACACCCTTGACCTGCTTCAACAGCGCCGTCTGCGGATAATTCTGCTGCGCCAACTGTCTCGATGCGCTGGTTGTATTCGCGCGATTTGTTCGCTCAGCGACTTCGATCGCGGCCAGCAACGGCTCCAGCGCGCGCTTGCAGTTCCGGACTCAGTCCCTCCGCTTTCTCCGGATTCATATTGCGCACGTTGCAGCCGCGCAATCTTTCGCCGTAAGACTTCGCCAGCCCGCGTGCCGTATTGACCAGCCCGTCCGGGCTCGCACCAGGCCGGCGCGCGCCCGAATCATCATCAGATCCGCTTGCGCCTGCGCGCTGCGATGCTTCACCGGATACAGCAACTCCGGATCGATCCGGGCCAGCCGCGCCAGCGTCTGCGCATCCAGGCGATCGTCTTTCTTCCGGCTCTCCCCGATCAGCCGCACCTTTCGCGCGTTCGCCACGATCACTTCATGCCCCAACTCGCTGAGCAAGCCGACTCACCCAGGGCGAGTGCGTCCCGATTTCCAGTGCGATCCGACTGCGCGGCATGGCACCGAAGACTTCCTGCAACGCTTTCGCATTCGTACGGACTCGCTGCTCCAGTTGTATCTGCCCAGCTTCATCCACCACGCAGTACCAACTGTTACGATCTCCCAGATCCAATCCGATGGTCAGCTTCTGCTGCGAAATATTCCTGCTCTGCTTTCGCCGCTACGGTGCTAACCTTCTTCATTGCCGGTCTCCTTTTTATCTGTGCCTTGAGCACGTCGATAACTTGGGAGCGTACAGCATCCCGCCCGGAGACCGGCCTTCTCATCCCATCTGTTCTCAACAAACATTGCTTAAGCAGTCCCGCGTGAGCATTGATCAATAAACGCTTATCCCGCACTCCATCTTCGCTGGGCTCCTGGACGCCTCACCCTAGTCCGCGAAGGGAAACTGCTGGTCCGTTTTCGCATTAGGCCGATGCCAGATTAAGGCGAATTCGACTTGGGGGCCCAAATGAGGATAACTGCTGGAAAGGAGCTTAGGTGTGGTGCCGGGAACAGGACTTGAACCTGCACGCCTTTTGGGCATTGGATCCTAAGTCCAACGCGTCTGCCAATTCCGCCATCCCGGCATTCTTGCAAATTGTGTGTCCGCGGGTTCAGTGAATCGACTTCCGGAATTCCCGCTCGCACCCTGTCGTGTTCCGTACCCCCGAACGACGAAAACCGTGAAAAGCAACCTTCACATTTTAACTTACCGCCTTTACCCGTTCACGAATTTTCCAGGGTCGGCCTTCTCTTTACAGTGTTCACACGCACCGCGAATCTTGACGCGATCACCTTGGAAGCTTGGGAAGAAGAATTCATCCATTTTGAACTTGGGGCTCGTTGTCAGCCTGAGAAGCAATGGGTGGCACATAATACTCACGACTGCGTACGTTGGTACACGTAAAAGAACACCGCCACGCTGAAGCAAGCAAACGTATAGACGAACCATGGGAACAACATCACCGCAGGAGCCAATCCCCGCAGCACATTAACGACGGTCGAGGCGAACGTCCACAGTAAAAGAACGGTTGCCAGAATCGTTCCGACGAGTGCCAACAATGCAGCATTCTTGAGCGTCATGGTGGGAGTATGAACTCCGCCCTGATCGGCTGCAACCCGGCTTGTAAAGTGTCAAAATCCGCTCGGCTTGCTTTCGAAGAATTGCCTTGCCCATCGGCATGTGGTGACGGCCGGATTCTCGCTCAGGCCAAAAATTACTAACTCTGTCTGCGGGTCGTTTGTGAAGCCTGCTATTTTGGCTTCTTCTAAATTCTGAGCGGTGATGATGTTGCGGTGGGGGGTAGAGATTGCTTCGGCCATAAGGCAAGAATATTCGCTTGGCGACGAAGGTGGTCAGATTACAGAGGTGTGGGGTGCTGGTTGTCCGATCTCCAGCCCCGGAACTCTTGCCTCCATGTCGCCAGGTAGTGTCGGCAGGAATTAGCTGCTCTTGGACTCGTCTCCGAATACGCCATTTCCCAGGAACATTTTGGCCTGGCCGCAGGTGGTCACGATGGCTTCTCCAAGCCCAAGAACCAGCATCTTCGTCTCAGGGTCGTTGGCGTGCGCCGCGGTTTTCATCTCTTGAAGATTGTGTATCGTAACCATCTTACGTGAGCGCTTCACGCCTGAATTTGGCATGGAAAGAGAATATCCGGTCAGTCCATCGATGGAGAAGAGTACTGAAGATACAAAGACATGTGACCTCTGTCGCTCTAAAAACAAAAGCGTTCCAGACTCAAAGAGTCACGGAACGCCTGTCGAACAGCCCTCCCCCGAAGTCTGCTCAAAAAGAGAGTAACGGTCTTGCGATTAAATGAAAATGGCACTAATGGGCTACTGTGGAAATACCGGCGTTTGCATGAGAAATCCACGCCAGGGTCGGAATCCTCATATTTCGGCCATCCTCGGTTTTCTTTGGGTTCTGGGGTGTTTCTTGGCGAATTTTGCGGTTAAATGCTTTGGGCCTTCTGAGCCTGAAAATCCCAAAAGCCATTAACCGCCAAGATCGGAAAGCAGCAGGGCGAAGGTCGCGAAGAAAATCATCGGCCTTTGCGATTGCAGAAAATACAGAGTTTGCTTGTATCATTCGAACAGCATGGCGCATCGAACAAACAAGATGCCAGGGCGAGGCTTGCTTGCGATTGTCCTTCTGACTCTGACCGCCACGATGTCCCTGAAGGCACAGCAATTGTCTCCGATGGCGGTGGGTCATCACGTGCCTGCCTGTCATGAGCGTAGTGCTCCCGCAGTTCCTCAACCGGTGAGCAATCGCTGCTGCCAGATGGGGCACGATAACGCTTTCGTACAAACTTCATTTCAAGCTCATGTCGATCTTTCCGCGTTGTTGTCTCGAATGGAACCGATTCAGAGTCTGCCTCCAGGTGACACTTATTCAACTTCCAGTAATCTGACCATCTCATCTGCCGGCCCACCCCAAAGCACTTGCCTTCGCGTCTAACCCCACAATCGCCTCTGAACTAGTCCAGATTTCTCAAGTATTGTTTGCGAAATCGTAAGGAGAATTCCGGTGCGGAAGACGTTTCTGCAGTTAATTCCGGCTGCGCTTGTGGGCTTGTCCTTGATCTCACCTATGCCAGCTCCGGCCGCCGATGACGGCCACGACATGAGGATGGATATGTCGGGACAATCCCAATCGATGCCTGGGATGGGGGACACTGGACACGACAGCTCGATGATGCAATCGCACTCGTTCATTGACTTTCTGCTCCAGCACGCCACGTCAGGTACCGATGCCGAGCCCAACTCCACCCCGATCTCGATGCTGATGACTACCAAAGGCGGTTGGACGTTCATGTTCCATGGCGAAGCATTTCTGAGTGAGACGCAACAATCCGGGCCTCGCGGCTTCGACAAGCTGTTTTCCACCAACTGGTGGATGCCGATGGCGCAACGTAAATTCGGCAACGGCACATTGACCATCCGCACCATGCTCAGTTTCGAGCCGGCCACGGTGAGCGACCGTCGCTACCCCGAACTCTTTCAACAAGGCGAAACCGCTTTCGGACGCCCAATCGTCGACGGTCAGCATCCGCACGATTTCTTCATGGAACTCGCCGCCCTGTACGACTACAAAGTGGGCGATCGCACCTTGCTGTCGGTTTACGCGGCGCCCATGGGAGATCCGGCAATGGGGCCGGCCGCTTATCCTCATCGGGCATCGGCATCAGAAGATCCCATCGCGCCTCTCGGTCATCACCTTCAGGACTCGACCCACATTGCGGCGGACGTGGTTACGTTTGGGATCACACACCGCAGTTTCCGGCTGGAAGCTTCGGGCTTTCACGGACGAGAGCCAGATGAATTCCGCTGGAACATTAACTCCGGAACAATTGACTCCTGGTCGGCTCGCGTCACCGTTAAATCCAGCGCAGAACTGGAGCGGACAGTTTTCAATCGCGCAATTGCATAGCCCCGAATCCCTCGCTCCGGCCGAAGACGTCCGCAGGATGACGGCATCGGTTCAATACAACCGCCCCCTGAAAAGAGGGAACTGGGCGTCCTTACTGCTGTGGGGACGAAACCAGGACATTGATGGCGGAAATGTCGGCAACAGCTATCTGCTCGAATCCACGCTTCGATTCATCGAACGTAACTACCTGTCGACGCGAATCGAAAACGTGGACCGCACCAACGAGCTTCTTCTCGGCGAAAGCCCGGAACCGGCTGGTTTCAATGAACACTATTTCACCCGCGTGCAGGCCTACACTGCAGGCTACGAACGCGAAGTAGGGCACATCCCGCACTTGTCGACGGCAGTCGGCGGTCAATTTACCTGGTACGGTGTCCCGGCCGACTTGAAGCCAATCTATGGCGACCATCCAGTAAGCGGGATTTTATTCCTCCGACTTCGCCCACACTGAGCTGGTGTAAAAATCTCTTTTTAGCGTCCTCTTTGTGTCCTTCGCGTCCTTTGCGGTTAAGAGCTTTTGAAGGGCGAACGCAATAGACGAACTCGCGGAGAACGCCAATCGCCCAGCAACTTTCTGTCTTTCTTTTCACGCCGCAATCCCGCTACACTGATTTCCTATGTCGAACCCAACCCAGCCAAATATCAAACTCATCAATACCAGCGAATACCGCGAACACTACGCCAACAGCGTGCAGGTGCGGGTGAATGTCTGGGATTTCTTCCTCGTATTCGGGATCTTGCAGCAGCAAAGCGAAACCCAGGTGGAGGTCAATAATTTTGAGGGAATCTACCTGAGCCCGCAGCAGGCCAAGGCCCTGTCGGCGATCCTGCAACAAAATGTTGCCGGATATGAGAGCACGTTTGGCGAAATCAAGCTTGATCCACGTATGATGGCTCCCGGCCCGATCCACTAGGCGGCATCCGCACTTCCAACGCATTGAGAGATACTCATCACCTTTCGCGCGGCACTCCCACCGCGTTGATATTTGCTCTCATTTTCGTGGTGCTACTGGGGTTGCACTTTCCCCTGCTGCGGTTGCCGTATTTCTGGGATGAAGCCGGCTACTATGTGCCCGCCGCCCGCGATCTGCTTTTGACGCGGGAGCCTGATTCCGCACTCCACTCCATCCAACGCCCACCCGCCGCTGGTGATGGCATATCTGGCGCTTTGGTGGAAGTTCTTCGGCTACTCATCCCTGGTGACCCGCGTCGCCATGCTGATGATTGCGTCGTTTTCTTTACTGGGGTTGTTCCGGCTGGCAAAGACGCTTGCCAACAGGGAAGTCGCAATTGGCGCGGCCGTGTGCACCGCGCTCTATCCCGTTTTCTTCGCGCAGAGCTCGCTGGTCCATCTCGATTTGGCCGCTGCCGGACTGACCTTCTGGGGTCTGTTCGCGTATTTCAAAAGGCGAACCTGGCTCATCGGTGTTCTGGTTTTCTCTCGCGACGCTGGCCAAAGAAACGGCGATCCTGGCACCGTTGGCGCTCTTCGCGTGGGAATCTGCTGTCTTGGCTGTTGTCAGCGACGACGATAGGAAGCCCGCATGGCAGGCGCTTCTTCCTCGAAGCACACTCCGGAATTCGCTCTGGCTTCTGTCGCCGCTTTTGCCGCTGACTGGCTGGTATGCCTACCACTATTCGCGGACCGGCACAGTTTTCGGCAACCCTGAATTTTTCCGCTACAACGTCGCGGGTACGCTCCATCCGCTGCGAGTGTCTGCTGGCTCTGCTTATCCGCCTCTGGCAAACCTTCGGTTATTTTCATCTACTGATCCTGACGCTCGCCACACTATTCGCGATGTGGCTGCCTCCGCTGCATGACGAAAACGGCGAGCGTCCGCGGATCGCGCTCGACGCGCAATTTGCCATGCTTTCCGTGATCATTGCGTATGTGGTTGCGATGGCGCTGATAGGAGGGGCGGAACTCGCTCGCTACATGCTTCCTGTCGTTCCGCTCGTTATCCTGCTGGGTATTTCCACTTTATGGCGCAGAGTGGGCTGGTCGCGCGTTGTGATCGCAATCATCGCGCTCATGTTCGTGGCGGGATGGTTCATCAATCCGCCGTACGGATTCGCGCCGGAAGACAATCTTGCCTACCGCGACTACATCCGTCTGCACCAGAATGCCGAAGCATTTCCTGGAGGCACGCTATCCCATGGCTCGCGTGCTTACCGCGTGGCCGGCAAGCGACGAGCTAAATCATCCCTACCTTGGCTACGTGACGCGCCCGATGCGAGTGGTTCGCATTGAACATTTCGCTATCGATCAACTTATCGCCGCGGCCGATCTGCGTTCGCAGTTACGAGGTGGCGCTGGTCTTCTCCACCAAATATGAGCCCCTGCACCCTCTCCTCGAGAACTGGTATTTGTGGCAGGCCTGGAAGACCCGATTTTTCGGGTACCATCGCGATTTGCCGCCGGCGGCCGCAGCGCAAATTCTCGGCGGCAACCTGGTCTACACCGAAGCCCGCAACGGACAGTGGATCGGCGTGATCGAGATGAACCAGATCATCGACGCTCGCCGATAGCTTGCGTGGGCTTTGTCAGTGGTTTTGGAAGGCTTTCTGTGGAACTTGCCGGCGAGCTTTACTGTTGTGGTGTCGGCTGGGCTGGAGGTGGACTTTGAGGTCCATTGGAGAAACCAGATGACCCTGATCCCGACATCCCGAACCCCGACCCTCCAAAGGAAGATGGATTCTGCCCGGATGGATTCTGACCAGTCGACGGGTTCTGTTGCAGCGGAGCCGCCACCTGCAACGCGGGCTGTGCCGGAGTCGTGATCAATCCCCCGCGATCCATGGTGGGGTCATAAATAAACTGCCACTTGTCATAATGATTCTTGTGGTTGAATTCGCGAATGCTCTGCGCCTTGCTGGTGCTGGCGACGCCAACAATCGGTCCTCCGCCAAAAACCTGGCTGGATAATTTGTCACCCGAGCCGGATTGTCCCTGGCCAGGCGTTGACTGATCTGGATTGGCTGGATCTCCCTTCGCCACGACCTGCGTCAGAACTGTCGCTGTCGCTTCTCCCGCTGGCGGTGGTAGCTCGCCGCCTGGTTCGTATTTCCTCCGAGCATCGAACTGGCTCCTGCACCCCCCATTGGGGATCCGTTCTGGCCCATTGCTCCAACCGCAGACGCGCCGGGTATCGTGCCACCTCCAAGGGTAGCGGCGCCAGCGATGCCTGCTACGCCCGTAAGCTGCACTTCGCCCACATGGAGGATCTTGAAATCCTTGTTTGTTACCGGATCTTTATAGCGCTTCCGCAGAAAGCGGATGTTATTGGTGTTTTCCAGGTCTTCCAGGCGGGACGGATAGCGTCCAGTTTTTTTGACATACCACCGTATGGCCCTCGAATACTGCGTTCCCCTGTGGATCATCTCTTCTTCGCGGTCACGCCGGACTGTGAAAGCAATCGTGGGTGCGGCGACGCCAGCGGCAATGGCCAGCAAAGCCACAAACAACATCAGCATGATCAGAATGTAGCCGCGCTTCAGATCGCCGGGCAGCTGGAGGAGAGAACGAAAAATTAGGAGAACTGCACATAAATCAACGTGGTAACTGACGATTGGCCACCGACCACTGATCACCCTTGAGTCAACGGAATACTCTGCCTATTGTTGTTCAACACGTCTTCCACTTCAACCGAGACCGGGGTGATATGGAGGATCTTGTAGCGACGGTCAACGATGTCACCTTCGCCGGCAATGAAAACATCTTCCCCCTGGGACAAGAAGATCTTTTTTGCTTCACCAGGCTTGTTGGCAAATCCGAAAAACTTCAGGTTGATGGGCGGTGGCGGAGGCGGACCCTGCGGAACAACCGGCGCGGCGGCGACATGAACCGGGACGACCGGCTTCGGAATATCGATTTGGGCCCGGAAAATGTTTCGACCCGTTCCCTCGTACTTGGTGTCCTCGCTGGCCTTCAGCCAGTCATAACGCAGCGTCGGATCGAGCGAACTCTCAGTAGTCAGCGGTGCCTTCTTGCCATTGCTCCTGCTCGGTATATTCCGGCGCCCCGCGGTGGGGAGAACAGCCGTCGGGCTGGGAGACTTGGCTGCTGCAGGGGAGTCGGGGAAAAAACGCACCACGACAAAGATCAGCGCCAGCACCATCAGGCTGATGGCGACTATGGTCTTTTTCCGGCTGTCCGCTCCCAACTCCATCAGACGCTCGCCTTCTGATAGGTTTCCAGCTTCAATTGCAACTTGACCACACCACCCTGCTCGCCTCCCAGTTGCACGCTATCGACGATGAAAAATAGTGGATCGCGTTCAAGGGCGTTGATGAACTTCACCAGTTGGAGATAGCCTCCGGAAAAATCCGCTTCAAGTCTCTACCGGCCGCAAACCTATGGGCTCGGTGTCCTTCGATTTGGAGCGGATCTGTCCGATTTTTACACCGCTCTGTGCCGCCAGTTTACCCAGTTCCTCGTAAATCGCCGAGTCCTGTCCCGGCACCCGGGTCTTGTAAAAGTCGTCGATCTGCGTCCGCGCGGTTGCGATTTTCTTGTCAAAGTCGCGCAGGGGTTCGGCCGCGCGCGTCTTCTGCTGCAACTCTCTCCATAACTGATTGAGTTGTTCGCGGCGCGATTGTTCCGAACCTACTAACGGCGAGAACAAAACCAAAACGGCGAGGACGTCCACCGCAAGCAACGCGGCAATCGCAATCCTTATCTTTTTACGGGCGTCACGGCCGTCGAGTGTCATGGACTACTCCTTGGCGCCGCACCCGGCAGTTCCGGAACATAGACCGCGGTGATATCGAAGTGCACATTGTCGCCTGGAGTCTGTCCGACCTCGCTGGACTCCTGCTGAATCTGGGTCTCATGAAAGCGTTGCGAGCTCTCCATCTTTCGCACCAGTTCGAGCGCGCGTTCGCGCGATTCTCCCGCTACCACCAGCTTGATCTCCAGTTCATTGTCTGTCATGGCTGGCTGAATTGAAACCACATGGAGCCGTGCCGGCATCACCCGCTCAAGATCCTCGAAAACCCTCGTCCAGGAAAATGCTTTGCGTCGAAACAAGGTCATTGAGAAACTGTGACCGGTCACGCGTGCTTCGGTTCTCTGGAAGATTGAGGATTGCCTCCGCTTTGATCTTTTCCTGATCGCGGTCTGCGATTTGCTGTTGACGCAGCGCGATCAGGTTCCGGTCTTTCCGCGCCGAGAGCCAACCAGACAGAGCGCTGTACAGCAGAACAATCGTGATGAGAACAAGCACCGCCAAAGCTCCGCCCCAGCGTACCCATAAAGAGCTGGAGTCTTCGTACGGACGGCTCGCGAGATTGATGTCGACGCGCATTTCAGCTATTGAGAATCAGGACAGAAGCGCTCCTACAACGCCAGCCATTCTCCACTTCGGAGTCGTCCCCGCACTGCCTCCCAGTTGTGATACGGCCACCAGGTCGCTGACTTCGGCCCCGGTCTGGGCGCGCAGCGCAGGCGCCGCGCCACCGGATTCCGGCAGTCCCGCTACAAAAATCCGGCCAATGTTCAACTGGTAAGTGTCTTGAAAGAATACCACCGAGGGATAGACCTCTTCCGCCAGCTGCTCGCCAGTAATGGTCACGCCTCGGGTATTTTCCAGGGTGCGGAATAGCAAAAGCTGTTGGCCATCCAGGATGGCGATACTCGTGGTTCGGGCGTCCACTTTGATCACCAGTGAAGGTATCGGCGCGTTAGCGGCTCCCAGCGCCGCCAGCATGGAAGGCATCACCACGCCTGGTTCGTATCCAGCCTGGCGGAATGCGGCTTCGTAATCTTCAATCACATTGCGCAATGCAACCGCCGCGATCACCCGCACCCCGGTTCGGGAAGGCTGAACATGATAAGAAACTTTCGCCTTGTCGACGTCGAACGGAAGAGACTTTTTCAGGCGAAAGCGCACCACGCTCTCGGCTTCATCGCGTTTGGCCGGCAAAGTCTCGAAATCGAGCAGCACAACCCGAACGGCAGCATCAGGCAGCACTGCGATCACGTCCCTGGAACGCCCACCCAGACTGGATAGCGTGTCGCGCAGCGCCTCGAAAACCCCATCCGGCTGGCGCAAGTTCGTTTCGATGAGATCCGGCACAACGCTGCCCGGCGAAAGCTCGTGGGAAGCGCACGCTTCCAGCGAACGCCCGCCATTCTCCGAAACCCGGCCGGCAAGCACGCGGTCAGCAGCAATCTCGCAGGCCAGTTTCGGCCTCGATGCGGACTTTGAAGTGGGACTCATAAAACGGCAGTTGTCCTATAAGTAAAGCGCGGTTGAGGGATCAATTGCAATAGCCGGAAGGGCACGGCAATCAGTGATCGGAGGCGAGTCTTCGGTCGTCGGTCTTCGCTCATCAACGCCTCCTGATGACTGAAGACTGCTCTACCGCATATTCTCGATGAACGTGACCTTGTTGATTTCCTTCAGCGTGGTCATTCCCAGTCTTACCTTGTCGAGCGCCGACTCACGGAGGAAACGCATGCCCTCTTCGCGAGCAGCGCGGCGAATCTCTGAAGTCGGCTTCTTGGCCAAAATCATTTCGCGGATGCGGTCGCTGAGATCCAGCAATTCGTGAATGGCGGTTCGGCCGTGGAAACCGGTCCCCGCGCACTCGATGCAACCCTGTCCTTCGTAGAATGCCACCTTGGACCACCCGGCCGGATCCAGTCCGCTGGCTTCCAGCACTTCAGGCGCGTAGTGCACCACCGTCCGGCAGGACTCGCAGATCAACCTGACCAGTCGTTGCGCCAGAATGCAATTCAGCGCCGAAACGAAGTTGTAGGGTTCCACTCCCATGTTCAGGAAGCGGCCAATCACGTCCACGACGTTATTGGCGTGTACGGTGGTGAACACCAGGTGTCCGGTAAGCGCCGATTGAATCGCAATCTGAGCCGTCTCGGTGTCGCGGATTTCTCCCACCATGATCTTGTCCGGGTCATGCCGCAAAATGGAGCGCAATCCACGGGCGAACGTCAGTCCCTTCTTCTCGTTGACAGGAATCTGGGTGATGCCGCGAATCTGATACTCCACTGGATCTTCAATCGTGATGATCTTGTCTTCTTCAGTTTTGATCTCGCTCATCGCGGCATAGAGCGTAGTGGTCTTGCCGCTTCCGGTCGGGCCCGTTACCAGCACCATTCCGTATGGCTCCGCAATGTAGCGGCGGAACTTCCGCAAATCATCTGCATCAAACCCCACCACGTCGAGTACGAGTTTATGAAACTTCTCGCTCATCGATTCTTTGTCGAGTACGCGCAAAACCGCGTCTTCGCCGTGAATCGAAGGCATGATTGACACGCGGAAATCGATGGGGCGCTCGGGATTGCCGTACTTCACTCGGAAACGGCCATCCTGCGGGACGCGACGCTCGGAGATATCGAGCTCGCTCATCACCTTGATGCGCGAAATGATTGTGGAATGGTGTTCCTTGCCGATGGGCGGCATCGCCTGGGTCAAAACGCCGTCAATCCGGAACTTGATGCATACAGAATCGTCGCGAGTCTCGATGTGAATATCACTGGCTCGGCGCTGCAGCGCGGTAAAAATTGTGGTATCGACCAGGCGAATAATCGGGCTGATGTCCCCCTGCGCGGTCAGCCGGTCGATGGAAATGCTGTCTTCGCCGCCGGCTTCGTCTTCCGATACCACGGCAAGGGTGAAGCCTTCGCTGGCTTCTTCCAGAACGCGCTTCGATTGCTCCGTCTTCTTGAGAATTTCGCTGATCTGCGCCAGCGTCGAAACCTTGGTCAGGATGCGCTTGCTCAGCAGCAGGCTGATCTCATCGATCATCATCAGCTGGCTGGGATCGGCGATGGCAATCGCTAAACGTCCGTCCGTTGTTTCCTCCAGCGGAACGAAGTTGTAACGGAACATCAGTTCCACCGGAATCTTCTTGAAAAGATCGTGGTGAAGATGAAAATTGTGCAGGTCCACGAACTCGCATCGGTATCGCCGGGCTATGTCCTGGGCCTTGGCCACATCATCGACATGAGGCGTAGGAGCCAGCCGGGCTCCGCCATTCCCTCCATGCGCTACTACCGTTGTCGTTTTGTTTTCCGCCATGCTTACAATTCCAATTCTTTACGCCAGTGCCGGCCTTCGTTAGTGAATATTTGAACCCAAAGAGAAGATCGGCATATACAGCGAAATCAACACTCCTCCTACAAACACCGCCATGATGATCAGAATCACAGGCTCGATCAATGCCATGGTCGCGCCCAGCGCGGTCTGTACATCTTCTTCGTAAAATTCCGCGACCGAATTCAACATCGCCGGCAGTGCTCCGGTTGATTCGCCCACTTCAATCATTTCCACCGAAAGATCGGGAAACATCTTCTGCTGTTCCAGGCTCCCCGAAAGCGTCTGACCCTCGCGCACCCGGGCGGCTGTTTCTACGATGCCATTGAGAATGCGACGGCTGCTCATTGAAGCCCCGGCGGTTTCGAGCGACGGAACCAGCGGCAGTCCGCCGGCCAACAGCGTCGAAAGCATGCGGGCGAAACTTGCGACCTGATATTTCAACCATATGTCGCCCAGCACCGGCATTTTCAAAATCACCGAATCAATCTGCTCTGAGCCTCGATCCGTGCTCTTCCACCGCCAAAAGACTGCCGCCACAACAACCACTCCGATAGCCAGGAAAGGAGCGAACCTTTGGGCGCGCGTACCTATCGCTAACATCAATACCGTGATCGCGGGGAGTTGAGCATTAAGATTCTCAAAGAGCTTCGCAAACTCGGGCACTACATAGGTCACCAGAAACACGATCATGACCATCACCATCGTTACCAGCAGCGCCGGGTAAACCAAAGACACAGCCAGCTTCTTTTTGAAGGTCAAGGCCAGCCGCTGGAAAGCGATATAACGGCCAAGCACTTCTTCCATGTTGCCGCTCTTTTCTCCCGCCATCAGGGTGGTGGTATAAATTCGCGGAAACACTCCCTGCGCCGCAAAGGAATCGGAGAGCAACTCGCCGCTCTTTACCCGTTCCCGAACGTTCTGCAGCAGTCCCTTAAGGCTTCCATCCTTCTGTCGTTTGATCAGCAGATCCAAGGAATTCAGGATGGGCAATCCGGCCTTGATCAGGGTCAAGAACTGCTGGTTGAAGATCACAAACTGACTTTGCTTGACCTTCCTCCCGCCGAGCTGGAACTTGCCGCCGGAAAAGAGTCCCCTCGGCTTGACCCAGTAAACCAGGTAACCCTGTTGGACGAAACGCTCCCGTACCTCGGATTCCGAGTAGCCGTGTTCCACCTGCTGCGCAAGGCGCCCGCGATCGTCCGCGATTTTTACCAGAAATTGGGCCATGAATGGCTTTGATTACCCTCGCCCTGTTATGCCGTCATCCTCCCAAGTCTAGCATTCACAGATGTTAAGCCGAGGTGAATATGCCCTAATGAGTGGTGCAGGGAGGTTCCGGTGGTAACCAACCAGCCGGGTTCGGCGAGGAAGGGATAAATTCTTTAAAATCTTCTAATTACAGGCCAGCAATTTGCTTACGGTCCGAACTCTCCCTCAATCACCTCAACCCCGGAGGGCACCGAAAATTTGAAGCGCTGGTCCCCAATCACCCCGTTCTCGTGCTGCTGGCCGAAACGGTACTCGGTTACCGATTCGTCCGCCTCTTCAAATTGGATGCGGGCAATGCGGTGATCAGGAGTGATTTCGAGAATAACTTCGCGAATGCGGTCCGCCATGTTCTTCGGCACGCCTCGTAAAACGATGTTTCCCGGCATCAAAGGAGCGACGTCCGGAGCCAGAGCCAGCCCGTCCAATTCCTTCTCCAGCCGAGTCTTGCCCAGAAGAAAGCCGAGAGGCGACCGCAAGTCGTCCAATTTCTTCATCGCGGTCCGTCGCACCTGGCGGTCATCGGGGAGGTAAAACCAGGCGTCCTTGCCGTCGCTTAAAAACAGCTTCTCTTTAGGAGAACGGTACTCCCAGCGCATCTTGCCCGGTTTTTTCAGCCAAAGCAACCCCGTTTCCTCGCGGTCGGCTCCAGCACCCTGATAGGTCTCAGTGAATTCCGTCTGCAAAGTTTGCAGATGGTTGTAGTGATCGTCCACAGCCTGGGCGATGGCGTGAACATCGGATGCGGGGTTTGCAGCCAAAGCTGGCAACGACGCAAGCACAAGCAAAAGAGAACTGAACCGCCGAGCGATGGAATACCCCTTCATGAGGTAACGATATTGTAGTTTTGATTTGAAGACTAACTAAATTCGGCTCTGCTGCGGTGCCGATAGGTACGAACTGGGAGCGTTGGCGCCCGAGGACCGCGGGAGCACGACTCGAGCAGCACCCTTTAAAAATCAGGTTTCGAGGTGGAAGAAGAGGTATAGAATGACCGGAATTTCAGGCCAAACAAATCTTCCAACTGCATCGGCGCGGGCTTCCTCGCCTACTCGTAGATCAAAGGATTTCTGAAATGACATCAAAATTGAAACCCAAAGCCCTCAGGAAAAGCGGTCCCCCCGAACCCAACGATCCCGCTTATTACAAAGATGATTCGATCAGCGTGGACACTTCTCAAGCTCCTTGGATGGATGTTGCGTGGCAAGAATGTGATAAGAAGATCAAGGAGAACGAAGACTACGAGAGTTTCGCCAGTCTTTGGTATACCTCCATCGTTCAACACGAAAGCGAGCACCACTTTCTTTCTGAGGATCTGAAAGCTGACAGCGTTGTGCCCGCAATAACGGACAAATCAGACTCTCCTTTCATGAAGCCCGGTCTGAAGGAACACCACACGCTGCTGAAAGCCGTGCTGGATGCAGAGAGGGGGCCGAGCTTGAGAACAAGAATCCCGAAATCACGAAGTACTTCTCCGGACTCAAAACTGATCCCGACCGCGACCCCAAAAGACGGACTTGGGGAGTCTCTCCTGTGAACCGGGGAGCGCAAGGTTGGGGCGTTACGGCCTGGTGCGCGGCATTCGTGAACTGGTGCCTGCAGCAAGCAGGGGTTCCTCATCTGGGAATCGCCACGGCTGCTTCCTGGTTAAAATTTGGAACACCGCTCGCAAAGCCGGCATACGGTTGTGTGACGATCGTCCCTCCGTCACACTCCACTGGCAGTACCACCGGCCATGTTGCCTTTTATGTGAAAACTGAAGGAGATTGGATCGTTCTACTTGGGGGCAACCAAAGCGACCAGGTGAAGCTCAGTCGTTTTCACAAAGTTCGTGGTTATCGCTGGCCAACTGCCTTCAACCACTACTTGCTGGATCGCGGACGACCAACCCGCGTCGCGGTTTGATCGCCGATTGCACTTCATATAGATTGCATTCATTAATCCGCCGGCAGGAACTTGGGTACTCCGGCCTGAACGTATCCCGGAGGCGTGCCCTTCTGGACGAAGGGAAAATTCTCAGGTACCCGGACTTCCACCCGCCCGTCGGGCATAAGTTTGTAGGTTTGTCCGAGCGGGTCGACTGGCGTCCCACGCAGCATGCCAGCCTGCTGCAGTTCGAAAAAATTGGCAGGGAAATGACCCGTCTGTAGTTTGTATCGGCCGGTGAGAGTTTCCAGGTTAGTTACATCTTCATCGACTTGCAGCGCACGTAAGTGTGCCGCGGCATTGGCACGCACGTCTTTGTCCTTTGAAGTTTGATAGGTCGTACTCCACATCATTCGGGCCATCTGTGCGTCTCCCGCGTGCTCCGCCATTTGTCCCGCAAGAACGGCCAGGAATGGGTGGGCGTTGGGCACTCGGGAACCTCTGGCAAATACTTCCGCTGCGCCTTTATAGTCCTGCAAATCCATGTAACGGATAAAGCCCTCGTTGTAATAGAGCCGCCACTCGTCAGGGTTATTGCGGATGCCGAATTCTTCCAGCTCGATGGCGCGCTCCGGCATGCCCGCTCCGTTGGGCGTTTTCGACGCCAAAAAACTGGCGCCATAGTCGTACGCCACCAGCAATTGCGGATCGAGGGTAGTAGTAATTTCCAGCAACGGCGCCAGCAGATCATAGTTGTGGCTGCCATCGTGATGCTTGCCGCCGAAGTACTGCACCGCCCGCGTCCAGTAAATGTCGGCCAGAAGGCCGCTATAGCCAAGGCTCATCTTTTTCAGTGCTTTGGGGGAAGAAATGTACAGCACTTCTTCCAGCGTGGATCCCGTTCGTATCTCATCCAGACGGCGCAACAATATGACAGAGCCAGCCATGCATGCCGCCAGCAGGAGACTGAAAACAACCGTAGCCTTTGCCGATGCCTTCATTTCAAATTCCGGCGCTCAAATACCAGCACGGCTCCGCACACTGCCATGGAGGCGTAAACCAAAGCGTAGGCGCTGTTGTAAAGGATGAGTTGGCCTGAGATAGGCTGCGCGTGCGCTACCGAGCTGATCACATTGAGCGCGGAAAAATTTGGAACCAGGTATGCCACGCCAGTAGCCAGCCAACGCGTGATCCCGTGCGTAATACCGGCAAACCCACGCAGATCTTCGGCGAAGCTGCCGATCACGAAAAGCGAGAAAGCAAAGACCGCCGAAAGCAGCGGCGACGAGAATGACGAAAAGAAAAGCGTCAGCGCGGTAATGATCAAAAATTGCAGAACGATGAAATACAACGCCACCAGCACCCAGCCATCTTGTTTTTGGAAGTGACGCGAAACATACAGGAGCGAAACGAACACTCCGATGGCCATAAAGAAGGTATTCACCACCAGAGTTCCCGCCAAGCCGCAAAATTTTCCGACAATGAATTGCCACCGTCGCACCGGCCGCGAGAGCACGGTATAGAGCGTTCGTTTTTCGATTTCCTTCGAAACCAATCCGATCCCGATGAAGATCGCAATCACCATTCCGAATAACGAAATAGCCGTAAGGCCGAGGTTGATCACCACCAGGCGCTCGATATCGATAGATATCTGGCCGACCAGGATCGAAGCGCCCGACATCAGCAAGGCGAAAACGATCAGGTTGTAAAGCACCCGGTCGCGAACGGCTTCGCGAAAGGTATTGGACGCGATATGCACAATCGGTGTGCTCATGCCCTCGCTCCCGATCTTGCTTCCGTCGGTTGCAACTTCTGCATGAAATAATCTTCCAGCGAAGTCCGCACCGGAGTTACGGAAACCAGGCGTAGTCTCTCCCTTCGCAATGCCTCAATGGCAGTGTCCTGGTTGGCCTCGGAGATCACGGCCCGGACGGTCTCTCCGGTCACATGACATTCCGCTCCCAGCGCCCGCAAGGATTGTGGAACGATCGGCCCTTGCCACACCAGTTCAATCTGGCTATGAACGCTTGAGGTCAGGTCGGCGACCGCGCCCACTCCCTGCAATTCTCCCTTGTTGATAATGGCCACGCGATCGCACAACGCTTCCGCGTCTGAAAGAATATGGGTCGAAAAGAATACGGTCTTTCCTTCGTGCTTGAGCTGTTCCATCAGATCGCGAACTTCGCGTCGGCCCATGGGATCTAGACCGGACATCGGCTCGTCAAAGAAAACCACTTTCGGATCGTGCAGAATGGCCTGGGCGATTCCTACTCTCTGCAGCATTCCTTTCGAAAACTTGCGCAGCTGGACTTTGCCCGCGTCGGGAAGCCCGACCCGCTGAAGCATTTGGTCCACTTTACGGTTGAGATCTTTCGCGGCAACTCCCGAAAGTTGTCCGTAATAGTGCAGGAGTTCCTGGGCAGTCAGGTGATCGTAAAAGTATGGCTGTTCAGGAAGGAAACCAATCTGTGCCTTCATTGCGGGGTCGTTGATCTCGCGACCCAGTATCCGGGCGCTGCCGGTCGTGGGATACATCAGGCCCATCAGCAACTTGAGCGTAGTCGTCTTGCCGGCGCCATTCGGCCCCAAAAATCCGAAAATTTCGCCTTCCTCGACCGCAAGGTGGAGCGGCCGCAAGGCGTGCTTGGGCTTCTTTCGCCAGAACCCTACGCTGTAAGTTTTTTCCAGGCCCAGGATTTCAATGGCAGGCATTTCTACCGGACTCCACTGGTTAATCTATGTGTTTGGTAGGACTATTATATTTCGCACCGGAGCTCAGTGGCACCACGGTCGCCATTACCGAGGTCATCGAAAAGCAACAAGAGACCCAAAAAGAAATAGAGGAGCTGGATGATTCACCCAGCTCCTCTCCTGGCTTGGGTACCCTCCCCCAGGGTACGTCGCCAAACTTGAACGTTATTGCAGTAACGTAAATCCCTGACACGCCGCAGAAGTCACTACCGGAGCGCTTCCGCTCGCGCCGGGATCAAACCGGACGACGCCGTCTTCGGTCGCACAGAAATTGCGGACTCCCGAGATGTTATAGGTCTGAGGCGAAGCCCCTGTGACAAACGAGCTGTTGATTCCGCTGGCGGCAATCCCCGTAGACCCGAATTTGTACCCGCTCTTTCCGCCCGTAGCGCCTCCGGCAAACGCCTGCGCCAATCCCCAATCGATCAGGCATGCATTGGCTTGACTCGGGCCGGCGGCCACGCAACCTGACGCTGCCGATGGTCCCAGGTTAGCCAAAGCGTTCGCATATCCAGCCGTGGGATAGCTGCTGTTGTAGGCGAATTGCGCGGTATTGATTGTGCGCATGCAACTTACCGCTGATCCTTCGTTCGCGGCGATTCGAGCCCGCAGAAGATTCGGTATGGCGATCGCAGCGATGATCAGAATGATCGCTACCACGATCAGCAGTTCGATTAACGAAAACCCTTTGTTAGAGCGCATGTCTGTTTCCTTCTCTGGGCAGACCGTGAATCCAATCCCTTATCGTCACATATTCAATTGCATTTCAGTGGCCATCCTTTGAACATCTTGGCACCGTAGTCATCACCCGCAAATGCCATCATTTCATTGCATTCAGGAGAAATATTAGTGGGAGAGGTCAACGCTGATAAATCGTAATGACAGATTCTGACACTCGAGAATGCAATACGGGCGTCCTAGATTCGGACACGGTTCGCTTGAGATTCTTGAAACAACGAACCAGTACGCCGATGGTCGCCATAGAGGCTGCGGACAAAAAAAAGAGCACCGGAAGTGAATCCGGTGCTCTCTGTCTGGTACCCTCCCCCGGGTACTAGGCAACTGTTACGGCAGTACAGTGAAGGCCACGCAAGCGCCATTGCTTGCAACCGGAGTGCTGCCAGAAGCACCTGCATCGAAGCGGATGACGCCATCTTCGTTCGAGCAGAAGTCACGCACACCAGACTGGTTGAAGGTCAGGGGTGACGCGCCTACCGTGTAGCCAGTGTTGATACCGGCGGTGGCGGTCGAAGTCACCAGATAAATGTAGCCGCTCTTTCCAGGCGCAGCAGTGGCAGTCGCTAGGACGTTATCGATCAAGCAGGCGTTGCCCACAGCCGGCCCTGCTCCACCCGTGGCGCAAATCGCCGGGGCTCCACCTAACACAGCCAGAGAATCCGAGTAGCCCTTGGTGGGATACGAAGTGGAGTAAGTCACTTCAGCAGTGTTGATGGTACGCACCGCGCTGACCGAAGCCGACTCGTTGGCTGCGATACGTGCACGAAGCAAGTTAGGAATGGCGATGGCAGCGATGATCAAAATGATCGCAACCACGATCAGCAACTCGATAAGTGAAAAGCCCTTCTGTTTCCGCATTTCGTTCTCCCTCTTCTCCGATTAAAGGTTTGGTCTCCAACGACCGATACCAGACATAGCGGCATTTTTCTAGCCAGAATCAGGGTTACGTGGGAGTCCTCGATACACCCCGCAGGTGATTCATTCTAATGGCGTAATGTTCCTTTGGTTCACCGCATTTTCAGCTTACATTTCTTTACATTTGACAAGTCTGTGTCAGATATTGTCGCGCTCACTGACAAATTGTGTCAGATTGCGACGAACAGACTCAAACCCGCCATTCGTTACACTCGGAGTTTGTCCAGGGCAAGCTCTCTACTTCGCGTCGCTCCGGTCAGGATGGCAGTTTGCGCTTGGGTGGAAACCTGGCGGCTGAGGTCCGATCTGATGCCCCGGTGCGAAGTCCCACATCCGGAGGCTGACGTAGAATGTTCGGGCATGTCCGACCAACCTGCCATTCAAATCGATTCCGACATTTCTCGCGCCTGGTCAATTCCCGCTGCTTTCTATACCGACCCCGATCTATTCGCGCAGGAAAAAGAACGAGTCTTCGCCCGTACCTGGCAGGTGGTCGGACATTGCGCACAACTCGCCATGCCTGGGGACTTCTTCACCACGGAACTCGCGGGCGAGCCCTTATTGCTGGTGCGCGGTGCGAAAGGCGAATTGCGCGGCTTCTACAACGTCTGCCGCCATCGCGCCGGTCCTCCTGCCGAAGGATGCGGTTCGCGCAAACTATTCCGCTGCGGCTATCACGGCTGGACCTACGGGCTTGACGGTTCGTTAATCAGCGCGCCGGAATTTGAAGGCCAGGCGGGTTTCGACGCCAAACAATTCGCCCTCACTCCGGTGCGCACGGAGAAATGGTTTAACCTGATCTTCGTTAATCTCGATCCGGGCGCCGAACCGTTGATCAAGAGTTTGGGTCAGCTTCCCGCGCAAGCCCAACGCTTCGGGTTCGATGGAATGAAATTGTTCGAACGGCGCACCTACGAGATGCAGTGCAACTGGAAAACCTACGTCGATAACTATCTCGAGGGATACCACCTGCCCAGCGTTCATCCGGGATTGAATCGCGAACTGGATTACAACGCTTACACCGTTGAACCGTACGACCGTCATGTTCGTCAGTTCAGCCCTATTCGCGGAGCGCAGCCGGGCGACGCCACGCCGCGACGGTATCAGGAAGCTCGCGAAGATCTGACCACGGATTACTTCTGGATTTTTCCCAACTGGATGCTCAATTGTTATCCCGGATAATGTTTCGCTGAACATCGTGGTGCCCATCGACGCCGACCGTTCATTGGCGATTTTCGAATGGTATCTGCCGGAAAAAGATCTGGGCAGCGCGGCGGCCAAAGCATCGGTAGAATTCAGCGATCAGATCCAGATTGAGGATGTGGGAATCTGCGAGATCGTTCAGAAGAATCTGCACTCGCGAAGCTACCAGCGCGGGCGGTACAGCATCAAGCAGGAGATGGGTGTGCACGCGTTTCACCGCATGTATGCGGACGTGATGAATGCCCACTGAGGAGTCGTAAATGAGCAGTTTAAGTTTGTTGCAATCATTGCACGAGAATTTGTCCAGCCGGGCACAGGTTAAAAGCGTGTTCGGAGAGCCCATTACCGCGGGCGATAAAACCATTATTCCAGTCGCCAAAATCGCTTACGGATTTGGCGGCGGTACGGGCAGCGGCGGGCTCGAGATCAAGACTGCCCGCGGCGAAGGCGGCGGTGGCGGCGGTGCCGTGGGTGCGCTTCCGGTCGGTGTCTTCGAAGTGGGGCCGAATGGTACTCACTTTGTCGCCATCGGCGACAAGAAGAAACTGCTGGGGACATTGTTGATTGGAGCCGCGTTGGGCCTGCTGTTCGCCCGTCGGCGCAGATCTAACCGCTAACCTTTACCAGCATGCAGGTGATGTCGTCGTGCTGCGGCGTTGCGCCCACGAACGCATCTACATCGCTGCGCATGCGGCGCAGCAACTCCTCGGGCTCCGACGCGGACCCGGCATCCAACACTTCCAGCAGCCTCGGTTCGCCATACTCGTCGTTGCGCTCGTTCATCGCCTCAATAAGGCCGTCGGTGAAGATCACCAGCCAGTCGCCAGGCTGGAGGGTTGTGTTGCCTGATTCGTAAACCGCTTCCGCTCGGATTCCCAGCGGTAATCCCCCGGCAACAAGATGTTCAACTGTTCCGGAGCTTCGCCGCAATATTGGATTATTGTGACCTGCGTTGATGTAGGTCAGGATCCGCGTAGCCGGATCAAACTCCGCGTCTTCGCGCACTTTGCGACCTTTGCGGTCAAGGTTTTTTCTTGATTCAGAAAAGTTTCATCTGGGTTCCTGGCGGTTGGGGCGGAGGCAGGCGCGGACCATAACGTTCACCGCCTCTCCCAATGCCGTACTTGTCGCGCAGCCGCGTTATCAACTGCGAAATTCGCTTCCCGTAACTCTTTGGCAAAAACGCGCGGTCTTTGTAGCGCTGGTGATAACCCGCTGCCAGCTGCGGAAACTCTTTCTCAAGAAATGGCATAAACACGGCTGCCGAGCAGGGCTTGAGAAACAGCGGGTTGGCAAAGACATGTTTGCCGCCTGCCGCCGCAATCGCGCGCACCAGTGCTTCAAGCTCTTTTGGGGCATCAGTAATACCGGGAATGACTGGCGAACAACTGACACCCGCCACAATCCCGGCCTGATTCAATTTGCGGACTGTATCCATCCGCAAATCCGGTCTTGGGGCCCTCGGCTCAAGAATTCGCGCCAGTTCCGGATTCAAAGTGGTGATCGTGAGGTTCACGAACAGTCGATTGTTTCGGCTAATTTCTTTGAGCAGGTCGAGGTCACGCAGAATTAAATTGCCCTTCGTTATCAGACCGATTTCCAATCCCTGATGGCGCGACAATTCCTCCAAGATGGTGCGCGTCACTTCGAAACGGCGCTCGGCCGGCTGATACGGATCCGTTGCCGTGCCGATGGCGATGTCCTCTCCGGGCTTCACATGCCTTAATTCCTGCCGAAGCAGGTTCGCGGCGTGTTGCTTGACGTAGATCTTCTGCTCAAAGTCCGCGCCATCACGCATCTCCATGAACTCGTGGGTATACCGCGCGTAACAGTATTTGCAGGCAAACTCGCATCCGCGGTACGGGTTGATCGTCCAGTCGAATGGCATGCGTGTCCCGGTGCAACGGTTGAGCAGGGACTTCGCGGGCAGCGTGAAGTACTCGACTTCATGGCCCTGGCGGAGCGATTCACCTTCAGACGCAAGGCGGGCGATACCAATTAGTTTGGGCGAGGAAACGCCAGGGAGAAGCGGTAGGGAAGCCATACGATATTCGCTTTTTGTTCGCTATTGAGATTAGCGCTCAAGAGGCGATGAGTCAAGGCAAAAAGCCGCACTTTGCGGAAATCAAAGCAGGGTTCTGAGAAGAAGCCACAGGCTTATCAAGGCAAGAATCAGGCCCGCCCCAGATAAACAAAATCGAGCGCCGGGTAGCGCCCGATTACATCGTCTTTGGTTGCGGGAGGAAATGAAGAACGGATGGCCCGATGTGCCTTCATCAGACCATCCGTGGATTTATGTCGAAGGAACCGTCGGGCCGCTCGTTTTTGGTTTCGCGCCTTGCGGCCTCACTGTGTCGGCTTTGCTGGCGCTTCAGGCTCTCCCGGAGGCGGCGGAATACTGATGTCGACATTCGTCACCGGACCAAGCGATGACAACGGTTTGTCGAACTCCGATGCGTGCCCCACTACCAGCACAGCCAGTTGGTCTTTGTGCAGATACTTGGCGACCGCGCGCGCCACGTCCGCAGGCGTGACCTTGTCTACTCCGGCCCGGAACTTATCAAGGTAATCGGCGGGATAGCCATAAAATTCGTATGCCATGCGCTCCCGTAGAATTTTCTCCGGCGAATCGAGATTAAAGACAAAACCATTCAGGATGGAATCCTTGGCACGTTTGATCTCGGCCTCGGAAATTGGATGCTTCGTTACATCGTCGATCTGCTCATCAAGCGCAGTGATGGATTCGATCGTGGTGACGCTCTTCGTTCCCATGGACAAGCGCAACACTGCCGGGATGGTCGAAGGCGCTCCCGACGCCGCCGCCGACTGCGTAAGCCAGACCCTTGGCGGTGCGAATACTCTGCATCAGCCGGGAAGAGAAGCCGCCGCCGAAAGCCTCGTTGAAAACCCGAAGCGCATAGTAGTCAGGATTGTCGCGCCTGATACCGAGCCCGAGCATGTTGATCGAACTCTGGTTTACGTCGTCTTTTTCGACCAGGTAGTAACCTGGCTTGGCCGGATGAAATTCAATTTTTTCTTCCTTCGGCGCCGGGCCTTTGGACCACGTTCCAAATGCCTGCCGAAGTTTGGCTTCCATTGCCGCCGCGTCGAAATCACCGACGACACCCAGAATAATGTTATTCGGATGGACGTAAGTGTGGTGCCAGTCGACTAAATCCTGCTGGGTCACAGCCGCAACGGTCTTATACTCCGCAACTCGGGCATAGGGATTCTGCGCCCCATAAACCAGCTTGGCTGATTCGCGTCCAGCGATGCTGTCCACGTCGTCGTTGCGGCGGGAGATGGCATCGAAAAATTCTTTCTGTGCGAGGTCAAGCTTGTCACCGCGGAATTCCGGTTCGCGCAGCAATTCCGCGAAGATCTTGAACACATCGTCGAAGTCGCCCTTCAGGCAGGACCATGAAATCGAGGTAGAGTCGGCATTGCCGCCAGTCTCAACTTTCGCCGCGCGGATCTCGAGATAATCATCGAGCTGATCGCCAGTCTGGCTCTTGGTGCCTCCCGTACGCCAAACTTCTCCGTAGATGTCTACCAGGCCGGCCTTGGCTGCTAGCTCCGAACGGGAGCCACCGCGAATCCGCGCCACGCCATCGATGAGAGGCAGTTCGTGATCCTCTTGCAGGAAGATCACCATCCCGTTCGGCAGAACGATGCGCTTCGGTTCCTGCGGATGAAAGGCGGGAAGCGGCGGGATATTGATCTGCTCCCATGTGGAGGTCTGAGCGGCAGCCGGCGCAGGTTGAAGCGCGTAGAGGCCGGCCAGCGTCATAACAAGAAACAACGAAAGTTTCGATATTTGCCGTGGCGCCACGTAGCTCGAGATCCTCATTGGCCACCTCCGTTTTGGCTCGCAGGTTGGGGCGGAGCTGCGGTCTCGATAATTCCTACAGTGCGGTTGACGGGAACGAAGGTCTGGTTGGCAACGCGCCGGATATCTGCTTTGCTGACCTTTTCGAGATTGTCCACCTGATGAAACAGTTCTCGCCAATCGCCGTAGCGAGTCTGAAACAGGGCAAGTTGTGTAGCCAGGCCTTCATTGCTGTCGAGTCCGCGTAGCAGATTGGCCTTGGCCCGGGTTCGGATCATCTTTAACTCTTCGTCGCTGATGTCTTCTGTCTTCAGCCGCTCGATTTCGTGATGAATCGCCTCTGCCATTTCGTCCGGCTTATGGCCGGGTAGCGGGAAAGCATAGAACGCGAACAGGTGGGGATATTTGTTACCGGGGAGCCCAGTAAAACCGGCTGAGTCGGCGGCAATCTTTTTATCCCGCACTAACGAGCGGTAGAGTCGTGAGGTTCGCCCGTTCGACATCAGGTCGGCGATGGCATCGTAGACCGCATCATCCGGGCTACGGTAGTCCGGACGGTGATAGCCCTCAAGATAAAGTGGCTGGGACCTGTCGTACAGTACCACCCGGCGCTCTGCGTTCTGTGGAGGTTCTGTAGTGGTGCGCTCATCCGGCTTTTCGTGGGACGGGATCTGACTAAAATACTTTTCGATGATTGGCATTGCCTGGGTAGCTTTCACATCACCCACGACTGCAACCACCATGTTCGAGGGAATGTAATACCTGTCAAAGAAGTGTTGCGCGTCGGTAGCAGAAAAAGAATTCAGGTCCGCCATCCAGCCAATCGTTGGACGGTGGTACGGATGAGCCTGATAAGCAGCGGTAACGAACTGTTCCAGCAGCCGCCCAATTGGATTGCTGTCGGTCCTCATGCGGCGCTCTTCAATCACGACATTGCGTTCTTTATAAAACTCCCGCATCACAGGATGAACAAAACGGGTGGATTCCAGATACGCCCAAAGCTCCAGACGGTTTTCAGGCAAGGAGTAGTGGTACGAAGTCTCGTCCAGGTTGGTGTTGGCGTTCAATCCTTCCGCCCCGTTGCTCTCAAGAATCTGGGGAAACTGGTTGGGTATCACGTACTTCTGCGCTGAGGTGATCGAGTCCTGCCAGGCCTTTTGCAGCTCTTTAAGTTTGTCGTCGCTGCGGCCGACCGGCTTGTCTCGCTCCTCGATGTATGCGGCATACGCCTTTTCTACCTGGGCCAGCGCGACCTTCTCTGCAGCGTAATCGGTAGTCCCAATCGTGTCTGTGCCCTTGAACGCCATGTGCTCAAACATGTGGGCCATTCCAGTCTGGCCCATGGGATCCTGCACAGATCCGGCGTCCACGTGGGTATCAAAGGAGAACACTGGCGCTTCCGGGCGCTCACAAATGATGACTGTTAAGCCGTTATCCAGCTTCTTCACCGTAATACGCTTCTCAAAAGAAGCCACGTCTTGAGCTGAAGCCAGGCCGGCCAGCAGCGCCATCGTGGCGAGGGCTTTGAGTGCACGGTATTTCATTGGACCTCCACTACTGATTGGACGCGCATGAATCGAATACATGAGAGGAGAATTTGAAACTAGTGGAGGGAAGGGAAGTTGTCAAACCACGGGGTCCGCTCCCTTTGAAAATCTCGCATTCCCATCCTGCCCGGAACAGGCATCAAAGACGAAACGAGTGGCAGCCAGGGAGCGCCGCTATACTGAACGGCGATCATTGATTCCGTCCGGCTTGGCCGAAGCAGTTCACGCCAGACCAACAAGCGAGGCAGTGTGAGCAACGAACCCGTGATTGAAGTTGGCGGCAGGCAATTGAAACTGTCGAATCTGGACAAGGTTTTATATCCCGCGACCGGCTTCACCAAGGGACAGGTTATCGACTACTACGCCCGCATCGCCCCCGTCCTCGTGCCTCATCTTGCCGGACGCCCGTTGACTCTTAAGCGGTATCCGAATGGAGTCGACAGCCAATACTTCTTTGAAAAAAACGCCACCAAGCACCGCCCTGACTGGATCAAGACTGCGCCGATCTGGAGCGAAGGGAACAGCCGCGATGTGAATTACCTACTCGCCGATGATTTGCCGACGGTCGTCTGGATCGCCAATCTGGCTGGGATCGAGCTGCATCCGTCGCTCTCCCTTGCCAAAGAGATCGAGTGTCCCACCATGATGGTGTTCGATCTCGATCCTGGTCCGCCTGCCAACATTGTGCAGTGTGCCCAGGTGGGTATGTGGCTGCGTGAAATTTTCGAGCACTTCGGCTTGCAAAGTTTTCCCAAAACCTCCGGCTCAAAGGGACTACAGATTTACGTTCCGCTGAATGTTCCCACCACTTACGAAACTACCAAGCCATTTGCGCATGCGTTAGCCAGATTGCTGGAGGACCAACACCGCGATCTGGTGGTTTCCGACATGAAGAAGGAACTTCGCAAAGGCAAGGTGCTTGTGGACTGGAGCCAGAATGACCAGCACAAGACGACGATTGCGATTTATTCGCTGCGCGCACGCGAGCATCCGACAGTGTCGACGCCGGTGACATGGGAGGAAGTCGAACAGTTGCTGAAGAAGAAAGACGCAAGCCTGCTAGTGTTCGAGGCAGAACAAGTCATAAAGCGGGTGGAAAAACTGGGAGACCTGTTCGAACCGACCCTCAAACTAAAGCAGAAGCTGCCGAAATTTCCGGGATCCGAATTGGGGAGCTCGTCCGCTTCCAAGTCTGGATTGCAAATATCGGCGCAAGCTGAGCCCAAACCGGCAATCCGCAAGAGCGCCAAGCCGGTTGCCAGGAAGACCGCGCCGGCAAGCCGACAAAAGGCTGCCGCGTCAAAAAAGCGCCGCAAGACATAGATCAACTTCTCAGTTTAAGATTCCGCCATGGCGCAACTCTACGTCGGCACATCGGGGTGGGCTTATCCAACCTGGAAGCCTGATTTCTATCCCGCGAAACTTCCGCAGAAAAAATTTCTGCCCCATTACGCCAGCCAGCTCAATACGGTAGAAGTCAACTTCACCTTCCGCCAACTGGTGAAAGAAACCACTACGAAGAAATGGATTGAAGACACGCCTCCCGGTTTTCGTTTTGGCGTTAAGGCGCATCAGGTCATTACCCACATCAAGCGACTTAAAGGGACAGCCGATTTTGTCCCCCGCTTCCTGAGCACGATCGAACCCCTGGCTCAGGCAGGGAAACTTGGCCCGATACTGTTTCAACTTCCGCCGAACCTGAAAGCCGATGCCAAATTGCTGGAGGATTTTCTGGCTGAAGTGCCTCGCGGGGTTCAGGCAGCATTTGAATTCCGCAATCCTACGTGGTTCAGCGACGAAATTTTCAATGTGCTGAAAAGCGCGAACCGGGCGCTATGCGTCGCTGAAACAGAAGAGCGGGTCACGCCCGATGTCGTGACGGCCGACTTTTGCTACTATCGTTACCGTAAGCCCAGCTACACTCCAGAAGAACGCATTGCCATGGTGACTCGCATCCGCGAACATCTGGCCAAGAACCGAAACGTGTTCTCGTATTTCAAGCACGAAGACACGCCGGAGGGTGCGTTGTATGCGGTTGAGATTTTAAAAGAGAACCATTTACCACAGAGTACACAGGGGATCACAGAGGGAACTGTTTGATCTTTGTGTCGCGAGTCTGCGACCTCTTATCGGCAATCAATCTATGACTCGAAATACAATCTCGATCCAATATCACTGACTAAGACTTCAAAACCTCGTGATCCTCCGTGTCCTCTGTGGTTAAAGCCTTGTCGCACTCTCCTAATCACTTCCCTCAGTGTCCGATAATGCGCATACTCAATAAATGCCTAGCGAAGCCAATGCCCGCATCGTCTCCGGCTTCCTTGATTATCTGAAGATCGAAAAGGGCCTGGCCTCACTCACTATCAGTGCCTACACCACGGACATAGGCCAGTTCTCGGTGTTTCTGGAAAAGCAGAAACGCACGTTGCTCAATGCCCAGCGTAAGCACGTGCGCGATTTCATCCAGCAATTGTTCGCCAACTCAGTCGACGGACGGTCCGTCGGACGTAAACTTTCTGCCTTGCGCCATCTGTATCGCTATCTTCTGCTCGATAAGATCGTTGAGCACGACCCGACCCTGAATATTGATTCCCCGAAGCAATGGAAGGTGTTACCAAAAGCGCTGGCCCGCGACGAGATGGAATCGATTCTAGGCGCATCCCTCTCAACTGCCGGTGGCAAGGACGGCGAAGCGATCAGGGCGCGTGATCATGCCATGCTCGAAGTCTTCTATGCATCGGCGCTGCGCGTTTCCGAAATCACTGGTGTCAAACTTGAAGACCTGAAGCTCGATCTGGGATGCATTCTGGTCCGCGGCAAAGGCGACAAAGAACGAATTGTGCCCTTGGGTAAAGGCGCGCAGGATGCCTTGACCGAGTACATCAAGCGCTTTCGCCCGCTTCTCGCGAAGGGTAAAACGTCACCGTTGTTGTTTCTGAGCCGGGGTGCGAGGAAACTAACTCGCCAGCGGGTCTGGCAGATGGTTCGCGCCGCATCTGCGGGTGCCGGCCGCAATGCCAGCCCGCACATGCTTCGCCACAGCTGTGCCACCCATATGGTGGAGAACGGCGCGGACCTTCGTACGGTGCAGACTATCCTCGGCCATGCAGATATTTCGACAACCCAGGTCTACACGCACCTGGCTTTGGATCGACTGAAGAATGTCTATCAGAAACATCATCCGAGAGCGAAAGTGAGGACGAATTTGTAGTGCCGGTTTTGGTAGCGCCGGCATCTTGCCGGCTGTCGCGAGGGCGTCCCGCCCTCGCTGGAGAAAAGTTTGAACGGTGCGGATGAGACGGAGGGCAAGATTCCCTCCGGACAGCTTGCTGGACGCCGGCGCTACCGATGGTCGATGTTACCGAAACCGGCGCTGCCGAATGAGGACATTGTGAACGCTACTATCGTCGATAAAGCTATCGTTGAATTTCTGCAGTCGCTGCGCCAGCGCAATGCCTCTGTCCATACTCTTAAAGCCTACAGCGGCGACCTGGCTGAATTTTCGGCTTACGCCGGGTCACGAGGCTGGAAGCAGATCGACCATGTCACCATTCGCGGATTTTTGTCTCATCTGTACGAAAAAGGACTTGGCAAAACTTCGGTAGCGCGAGCGCTGGCGGCAGTGCGGTCGCTGTATCGCTGGCTGGCCCAGGAAGGAACAGTTGAGCAGAATCCGGCTTCTCTGGTTTCGACGCCCACGCTTCCCAAGAAGCTTCCACGCGTGCCGACCATCGAAGAGATGAACGGAGTGCTCGACGGAAAAATGCCCGAGGTCGCGGCATTTCCCGAGCGCGATTCCCTGATGCTTGAACTACTCTACGGGTGTGGCATTCGCAACTCCGAGCTCACGGGAATCAATCTTGAAGACATTCGATTGAGCTCCGAGGCGATCCTGATACGCGGGAAGGGCAAGAAGGAGCGCTACGTACCATTCGGAGGCTCGGTAAAGGCAGCATTGGCAGCCTATCTTCCGGTACGGCAGCGAATGCTTGCGGAACAAAAGAAGGCTGCCCCTGCCTTGCTGCTGAACTGGCGCGGCGGTCGCCTGACTACCCGTAGCGTTGGCCGCATCATAAAGAAGATCGCTGTCGCAAAAGGATTGTCTCCCGACGTCCATCCCCACACTCTCCGCCACGCTTTCGGAACTCACATGCTGGAGGAAGGCGCCGACCTGCGGGCGATTCAGGAAATGTTGGGCCACGAACGTCTTTCGACCACGCAGCGTTACACTCAGCTCTCCATCAAGCACGTGCTTCACGTCTACGACCGGACGCATCCGCGAGCCAAGTGACGCAAGCAACACGGACGAGTCGAGACCCCTGGTTCAGAATGATTAGTAGAAGTTGTCGGATGAGATCTTAAGAGTGTGATGTCCCGGTCGATGTGCTTTCAGGCTGCACGGTGCGCAATCCCTCCCACATTTCCACGACTCGCGACTTCAATTCAGTGGTGAGCTTTTCGTAAGCCGCTTCGGATTCCTCGGATTCTGGTGGAGGATAGATCGGATTGCCGATCTGGATCTTCAAAGGTGCAAACTTTTGAAACCGCTTGCCGCGCGGCCACGAGTCGTAAAATCCGTCAATCGCCACCGGGACAATCGGGACCTGCAGGTGAATCGAAAGTATGGCGGCGCCTTTCTTGAAAGTCTTCGGCGTGCCGTCAATGCTGCGCTCGCCCTCGGGATAAAGGATGAGAATCCGTCCGTGCTGAAGTCCGAAAGCACCGGCGCGCATTGCAGGCACGAGGTTCGCATCCGGGTCAACCACAATGACACGCAGCCAACGTGCCAGGCGCCGCATAAAGCCCGACCCGAAGATTTCGCTGGTACCTACCGCAAACAGATTTCGAAACACCGGCCACGGTAAAAATGCGGACATCAATACCGGATCAAGATAGCTTTGGTGGTTGGACGAAATAATGTATGAACCCTGCGTGGGAAGGTTCTCCAGTCCGGTCACTCGCAACCGAAAGCGGTCGGAAGCGAAAACCTGCACCAGTTGAAAAAGCGAGTACAGAACCCGTTCTGCGAATCGTCCAGGCCTGCCCAGAGCCAGAACCTCTGGATCGGTGGACTCCTCCTGCAAAATCGATTTCCACCCCGCCTTTTGCTCCCGCGAACTGGAAATCGTCTTTCCCGAGGCGGCGCTCTCCAGAATTGCGTCAACCAGTTCGCGCACCGTATAGATTTCGGCGAGGATCGACTCTTCCACGTCGCCCCCGAGTTCCTTTTCCAGCGCGACCAGTAATTCGATACGCTGCATGGAATCGAGCCCTAGATCGAGTTCAAGGTTGTCACTGGGGCGAATCTGTTCAGGCTTTGTCTTGGACGCCTCGCGGATGATATTGACAGCTTGTTGCACCTCGGATCGCTCCAGCCATTGCTTGTCTTCTGCGCTCAGAGTGGGAGCAAAACTGATTTCCCTGCCGTCGCTCTGGCCTTTCTTTTGGTTCGCGCGAACCAGTTTTTCCATCTCAAAGCGTTTGAGTTTCCGCGTGGTGGTTCGAGGCAGTGGGTCCTGCCAGATTTCGTAACTGCCAATGCGTTTGGTCGACGGAATGTGGGCGAAATGCCTTCGATATCGAAGCGAATGACTTCCTTTGCGTTGACGATCTTGCGTTCTTTCAGAAGGATCGAAATCGGGTACGACTACAGCATACAGCCTGTCGGAAGCCGGGATTGCCGGGTTCGCTCTCCAGCGCCATCACCCCAATTTCCTTGATATAAGGAGATTTCAGATAGTACGACTCGATCTCTTCGGGATAGACATTCTTGCCATTGCTCAACACGATCACGTCTTTTTGTCGTCCCGTGATGAACAGATTGCCGCCTGAATCGAAATATCCGAGATCACCGGTATGGAGCCAACCATCTTTGAGGACGGCAGCGGTGGCGTCCGGACGGTTCCAATATCCCTTCATTACGATCGCGCCGTTGATCGCGATTTCGCCGACCGCGGGCCCCCATCTTCCCGGGTTTCGGATCGACAATCTTGCCTTCCACGCCGGGCAGAGGTGGCCCCACCGAACCGATCACGTTGTGACGGGCAATGCAGCAACGCCGCGCCGGTAGTTTCCGTCAGGCCATAGGCTTGCAACACGTCGATGCCAAGAGCGTAAAAGTCATAACCGATCTGCGGGATCGAAGCGCGAGCCACCCGTGATCAGATAGCGCATCCGGTCGCCGAAGGTGCTGTGCAGCTTGCCAAAGAAGATGCGGCCCGGCATTCAATCCGACAGACCGAAGGCCCCGGTTCAATCCCATGAGCGATCGAAGCGACCGATCTCGGCTATCTTTCCGCGCTTGGCAACCTCTTTGAAGATGCGCTCGTGAATCAGGTAGAAGAATTGCGGCACCACCGCGAAGATTGTGATCTGGCGTTCGTTGAGTGCGCGCAGCAGTTCCGTGGTGTTCAGAGTCTCCAGGTAGACGACCCGGGCGCCCTTCACCAGCGGCAGCAGAAGATTCGCCATCTGCGATAGCACGTGAAACAGGGGCAACACCCCGAGCACAGCGTCCTCGGGGCCGACATCGCCCATTGGAATACCGATTCCACTTCGCCCAGCAGATTGGCATGCGTTAGCATCACGCCCTTGGGATCGGAAGTCGTTCCCGAAGTGTAGAGAAGGGAAGCGACAACGTCCGTCTCCACGACGGCTGGTGCGAAACTCCTGGTCCTGCGGCGAAGATGCTTTCCAGATCGGCCATTGGGGCATGCCCCGATGCCCCGGATTTCGTTTGCCCCGCCGCCTTAAGCTCGACCGGATTCATAAGTACGATCTTGAGTGGTAAAGTTCCGATCGCTTCCTGAGCGGTTGCGAGATGTTTGACGTCGCAAAATAAAAGCGAGCTGCCGCTGTCTTTCAGGAGAGTCGTGATCTGGTTGGCGTGCAAGGCCGTGTCGAGCGGAACGGCGGTACAACCGGATGCAACGATTCCCAGGAACACGGCTACCCATCGGGGGTGATTGTCAGCCAGAATGACGACTCGCGCGCCTGATGGAATCCATTCTTACCCAGCCAGGAACCGACTGTTTCCGCCATGTGCCGCAGTTCGGCATAGGTACAGCTCTCAACTTGATCGCGGCGCTGAATCTCCAGGGCGACGTTTTTGGGCCAGTGCTCGACGCACTCGACAAAACGATCGATAGAAAGTGGGCATGGGCTCGCGAAAATACTACATGAAACCGGCTCGTGTTGGCCCGAGCCTCAAATCAGGAGGAACAACGTTGCCACTGACATTTTGCAGTCCGGGACTCCCTCCGCGACTTACCGGTTGCCGCCGCATCTAATATGCTAGGCTCTTAATGAAATGGGCAGTGCCAACTTCCAAAGGTATCTTGATTTGATCAACACTCTATTAGGCAAGGTCTTCGGGACCAAGAATGAGCGCGAACTGAAGCGTTTGATGCCTCAGGTTGAGGCCATCAATGCCCTTGAGCCGCAGATGAGCAGCTCTCGGACGACCAGCTGCGCGCCAAGACCGACGAATTTCGCGGCCGGATCCAGTCGCTCCTGGCTGCCGTCCCCGACGAGCCAAATGCTGACCCCGACCGCCTTAAACAGCTCGAAGACGATCGTCTCAAAATAATAGAAGAGGCACTGGACGAATTCTGGTCGAGGCTTTCGCTGTGGTTCGCGAAGCCGGACGCCGCATTCTCCAGATGCGCCACTTTGATGTCCAGCTGATCGGCGGCATGGTGCTGCATCAGGGCAAATCGCCGAGATGAAGACCGGCGAAGGAAAGACCCTGGTCGCCACCCTTCCGGTTTATCTCAATGCTTTAAGTGGCCGCGGTGTCCATGTCATTACCGTGAACGACTACCTCGCCAAGCGCGATTCCGAGTGGATGGGAAAGCTCTACCGCTTCCTTGGCTTGACCGTGGGCGTAATTGTGCACGATCTGGACGACGAAGAGCGCCGGGATGCCTACGCCTCCGATGTCACCTACGGCACCAACAATGAATTCGGCTTCGATTACCTGCGCGACAATATGAAGTTTGACGTTCACGATTGCGTGCAGCGCGGGCACAACTTCGCCATCGTCGATGAAGTCGACTCCATTCTGATCGACGAAGCCCGCACTCCTCTCATTATTTCAGGGGCGAGCGAGGAATCGACCGACAAGTATGCCAGGGTCAATCGCATTATCCCCAAGCTTGAAAAAGGCGAGGAAATCGATACCGCGCCGGGGGAACCGAAAGAACTTACCGGCGATTTCGTGGTTGACGAAAAACATCGTAGCATCACCGTCACCGATATTGGTTGGGAAAAGGTCGAACAGCTTCTGGGCATCGGAAATATCGCCGATCCGGAAAATTGGGATC